>NZ_QPJE01000009.1 GCF_003337245.1 Halanaerobium sp. MA284_MarDTE_T2 | reverse complement strand
AATACAAAAGGCAAGTTAGAGGATATACTGTTGGGCTAACAGGATTTTAAGCCTGTGGAGATGGTGGGTTACCACTTCTAAGAAGCAGGAATCCTTGTGGGCTTGCCCCGAGGAGGGTCAAACCAGTGGAGTTTACTGTGATGGTGCAAAAGGTAGCTGTGCTTTTAAGGCAGCAACTGCTGCTGAACTTGCTGTAAGGCATTTTGAGCTGATGGTGGATGGAGTTGACTGTTATCTTCCTTCCGGATTTATCAGCCGTTCACTTGATAAAACTTTTGAAAACCTGGCAGCCATTTCTCATCCGGATGAGCATTCAGTAAACAATACACTTTTTAAAGTTGTAGAAAACAATTTTGTGGAAAATTAAAGGGGGAGTAAAAATGCGAATTGCTGTAGTTGGAGGTGTTGCAGCTGGAACTAGTGCTGCTGCAAAGGCCAGAAGAGTAGATCCTGACGCAGAGATAGTGCTTTTTGATAAAGGGAATGATATTTCTTATGCTGGATGTGGTCTTCCATATTATATTTCAGGTTTAATTCCGGAGAGAGAACAGCTTATTGTAAATACAGCTGAAAGTTTTAAGGAAAAATATAATGTCGATGTGAGGCTTAAGCATGAAGTTACAGAAATAGATACAATAATCAATATGCTTCACTATAAAAATGTAGATACAGGAGAAGAGGGTGTTGTCGGATATGATAAGCTGATTATTTCAACAGGGGCAAGGCCTGTAAAACCTCCTATTCCCGGTATAGATCTGGATAATATATTTACACTTCGCACAGTAGACAGTGCTGATGAAATCAAAAAAACGGCGCAAAAAGATCAGATCAAAGAGGTTGCTATTATAGGAGCAGGACTGATAGGTCTCGAGATGGCAGAATCATTTTCTAAACTGGGTCTTAAAGTTAAAGTAATAGAGATGCAGCCAAATGTTTTGCCTCAATTTAGTGGAGAAATGGCTGAAATTGTGGAAGAACATCTGCGTAAAAAAGGTGTGGAATTAATTCTGAATGATGGTGTTAAAGAATTTTTAGGTGGACAAAAGGTAGAAAAAGTTATAACTCAAAGCGGCCGAGAAATAAAAGCAGATATGGTTCTTCTGTCAATTGGCGTTAAACCTGAGGTGACACTTGCCGAAAAATCCGGTGTAGAATTGGGAGAAACAGGTGCCATAAAAGTAAATAATCGAATGGAAACCAATATAAAGGATATTTATGCTGCTGGAGACTGTGCAGAATCAACTGATATTGTTAGTGGGGAGTCTGTCTGGGTACCTCTAGGTTCTACTGCAAATAAGCAGGGAAGAGTAGCTGGAGAAAATGCAGCAGGGGGAAATTATGAACATAAAGGTATACAGAAAACAGGAATAACAAAGATTTTTGACTTAACTGCTGCAACGACCGGGTTAAGTGAAAAAGAGGCTAAAGAAAGTGGTTTTGACCCTCTCACTATTAAAATTAAAGATAGCAATCATGCCGGATATTATCCAGGTGTAAGTAAGCTCAATATAAAGGGCGTTTTCGATAAAAAAAGCAGAAGACTTCTTGGGGCTGAAATAATTGGTGGTGAAGGTTCTGATAAAAGGATAGATGTTTTAAGTACAGCCATCTATAGTGAATTAAAGGCTGAAGATCTATTTCAGATTGATCTTGCTTATGCACCTCCATATTCTTCTCCCAAAGATTCTGCAGCAGTTTTGGGAATGGTTGCTGAGAAAAAACTTTAAAAGCTTTAATGATTGTTGGTTAATAATATATAAAATACCAGAAAAGCTTCCTTTGAGGTTATTATTTAATAGAAGCTGCGGACTTGCTCCGCAGTGCGTCAAGATTTTCATTTTAAAACCTGCCTTGAAAGGCAGGTTTTTGTTGTTTTAATATATTTCTGATATAATAAATATAAAAGAAATTTGGTTTAAATAGGAGTGAATATTATGGCTAGACCAATCAAAGATAGATTGATACAGCAGCTTCCAGAAGTAAAGTTTTTTAAACCTGCCGGTGTTCCCGCCCATAAACTGGAGATAGTTGAACTTAATATGGAAGAAGTGGAATCTCTGCGTTTAAAAGATGTTGAAGGATTAACTCAGGCGGAAGCAGCCGAAAAAATGAACGTATCCCGTCCTACTTTCCAGAGAGTTTTAACTTCAGCAAGGCAGAAAGTTGCTGAAGCACTGACATGTGGGAAGGCTCTGCACTTTTCTGGTGGAGACTATAAGCTTATGCGACCAGGACACTGCTGGAGATGTGGAAAAAAATTAAGCCAGTCCGGCAGACACAGGCGGGGACGTCAGGCAAATGGTCAAACAAATAATCTATGTTCTGATTGTGAGGACGAAAATTAGTTAATCCAGTTCAGCAGGTTCCAGCATCTGCTGATAGCTTACGGCACTTGTTGTTTTATCTAAAACAGTCAAGAAAACTCCATCTAAATCTGTGATTTAGGTGGAGAGGTTCTCATTTGGTAGTGAAAAGTCCGGAGCTGCCTCACTCATTTCAGTACCTACCCAGTTTCCAGTACCTACCTCATCTGTGTTACCCTGCTGCCGTCCTGAATAAAGAAAAAAGAAGCAGCTGCAGCAGCAATAATTATAAAAGATATGATTATTTTTTGCTTATATCATTTTCAAAAACTTTTAATACAAAAAATTTGATAAGTAGATACATATTAAAGCCGATAAAAATCTTGAGGATGAAATTTAATTATCTGGATAATATTATTGACAAAATTAAACCTGAGTGTTATACTATGAATAAGATACCCAATAGGGGTATATAAAGAGGTTTTACGGAACTTTGCTTTTAAGTATTACAGTAATATAACACAATAGGAGGTCAATAAAATGAAAAAATATTTAATTGCTACATTAATAATCTTAACTATTATTGCTTCAGGTGCCAATTATGTTTTTGCTCAACCAGGTCCAGGGTTTGGCCCCGGCATGATGGGTATGGGACCTGGCATGATGGAATCAGTTGACAGTGAATATGAATTTTTAGTAAAAATGATACCTCATCATGAGGAAGCAGTCTATAATGCAAAAATATTAAGAGATAATACAAATCGAGAAGAAATGAGAGAATTTGCTGAAGATATTATAGAAGTTCAGACCAGTGAAATTGAAGAAATGGAGAAATATTTAGAGAAATGGTATCCAGATAGAACAAATGATTATGTATACCAGCCAATGATGGGAAATTATGAAGGGTTAACTGGAGAAGAGCTTGACTTTTATTTTCTTGAGGATATGATTTTTCATCATATGGGTGCAGTAATGATGTCACAGCAGTTAATAGTGCGTGGTTTGGATGAACATCAGGAAGTATATCTGCTTGCAAGAAATATCAGAGATAGTCAGCGTCAGGAGATATTTATGATGAGAAACTGGCTTAATAATTGGTATTAATAGAAGAAGATACTGGGGGTAAAAAAATGGATCACCAAAAAATGTTAGAAGACTTTAAAAAACGCTTTAAAATATCGTTGGTAATAACAGTACCTATTTTAATTCTTTCACCTATGATCCAGAACTTTTTTAACTATAGTTTTGACTTTGCAGGAAGTAAATATCTTTTATTTATTCTTTCTACAGTAATTTTCTTTTATGGTGGCTGGCCATTCTTGAGTGGAATGAAAAATGAGTTAGCTGATAAAAGCCCGGGTATGATGACCTTAATTGCTCTGGCAATTTCTGTTGCCTATTTTTACAGTTCAGCAGTTGTCTTTGGTCTGGAAGGTAGATTTTTCTTCTGGGAGCTGGCAACTTTAATTGTAATTATGCTCTTAGGCCACTGGATTGAGATGAGATCAGTTATGGGTGCATCTAACGCTTTAGAAGAACTGGCTAAGCTGATGCCGGATCAGGCTCATAAAATTGTTGATGGAGAAGTTATAGAAATTAAAATAAAAGAGCTTAAAAAAGGTGATCAAGTTCTGGTAAAACCGGGAGAAAAGGTTCCTGCTGATGGTGTGATTTATGAAGGAGATTCTTATATAGATGAATCAATGCTGACAGGTGAGTCAGAACCAGTAGAAAGAGGAAAAGATGAAGAAGTAATCGGTGGTTCGGTTAATGGTGACAGCTCAATTAAAATTAGAATAGAAAAAGCTGGAGATGAAAGTTATTTATCTCAGGTAATAGAGTTGGTTAAAGAATCTCAGGCGGCCAAGTCTAAAACTCAGAATTTTGCTGATAGAGCTGCTTTCTGGCTGACATTAATTGCTATTAGTGCAGGGACAATTACACTTTTTAGCTGGTATTTTATTACTGGTGATTTAGCTTTTTCTATAGAACGAATGGCAACAGTAATGGTTATTACCTGTCCTCATGCTCTAGGACTTGCGATCCCACTGGTAGTTGCGGTTTCTACCACCCTATCTGCCAAAAACGGACTTTTAATCCGCAACCGTACAGCTTTTGAGAATGCCCGCAAAATAGATACAGTATTATTTGATAAAACAGGTACTCTGACAGAAGGAGAATTTGGAGTTGAAGCAGTAGAAACATTTGTAGATGATTATAATGAGCAGGATATTCTGCAAAAAGCAGCTTCTTTAGAACAGGAATCAGAACATCCAATTGCAGCTGGAATTGTAAAAAGAGCAGAAGAAGACGAAGTAGAACTAATTAAAGTCGATGATTTTGAAATAATTAAAGGTAAGGGTGTTATCGGAAAAATTGATGGCAGAGATTTCAAAGCAGTTTCTCCAGGTTATCTGAAAGAAAACGAGATTGAAATACCAGATAGTGCTTTAAAAGAAGGACCATTTACTGAAATCTTTATTTTAGAAGCTGGAAACTTAATCGGTATGATCAGACTGGGAGATCAGATTAGAGAAAGTTCCTATGAGGCAGTACAGAAACTTAAAGATAGAGGAATAAAAGTTACTATGTTGACTGGAGATAATCAGAAAACTGCAGAATATGTAAGTAATGAACTTGGTTTAACTGATTATTTTGCCGAAGTACTACCCGATGAGAAGCAGAAAAAAGTTGAAGAACTGCAGGCTAATGGTGATTTTGTAGCAATGACCGGTGATGGAGTTAATGATGCACCAGCTCTGGCAAAAGCTGATATCGGTATTGCTATCGGTTCAGGTACAGATGTAGCAGCCGAAACAGCAGATATTATTCTGGTAGAAAGTGATCCACTTGATGTTCTTAAGCTGATCGAGTTTGGCAGCTTAACCTATAAGAAGATGATTCAGAATTTATTCTGGGCTACAGGTTATAATGCCTTTGCCATTCCACTGGCAGCAGGTGTGCTGGCAGGTGTTGGAATTATGATTTCTCCAGCAGTTGGTGCAGTACTAATGTCGATGAGTACAGTAATTGTAGCAATTAATGCTAAGATGTTGAAGTTTTAAATTTGATTTAAATATAATGATAAATTTATTAGTTGTTTTCAGACGAAGATAATCAAAAATTAAATATTTATTGATTATAACCTCAGCTAACTTCAAAATTAAATTTTTTTGAAGTTAGCTGAGGTCTTTTTTTGTAAAAAATGATTTATATCATAGCTGACCTCCTGGAAAATAGTTATACTGGTAGTACAAAGGAATCAGGGAGGTTGGTTGAGATGAAAAAGAAATTAAAAATAGTTATTATATCAGGTATTTTAATTACTATAGCCTGGTTGAGTAAATTATTAGATTTTAATCCACTAATTTTTAATACAGCAATGGTGGCAGCGGCAGTAGTTTCCGGTTATCAGGTGGCAGTCAGTGCCTATAACACTCTAAAGATGAAAGTGATCAGTATTAATCTACTTGTAACAATTGCAGCAGTAGGAGCAGTGATTATAGGAGAATACTGGGAGGCAGCAGCTGTTACCTTTCTCTTTGCCTTTGGTTCCTACTTAGAAAGCAGAACAGTAGGAAAGGCCAGAGATGCAATAAGAGATTTAATGGATCTGGCTCCCAATCTGGCTGCAGTTATTAGAGATGGAGAAGAAAAGGAAATAGCTGCTGAAGAGGTAGAAATTGGGGAGAAAGTAATTGTGCGGCCGGGAGAAAAAATACCCGTTGATGGTACTGTAATTAAAGGTAAAAGTGAAGTTAATCAGTCAGCTATTACTGGGGAATCAGTACCGGTCAGCAAAGAAACAGGGGATGAAGTCTTCAGCGGCACTATAAATAAAAATGGCTATCTGGAAATTAAAACTGAAAAGGTTGGAGATGATACCACTTTTGGTAAAATAATAGAGCTGGTAGAAGAGGCTCAGGAAGAAAAAGCTCCTACTCAAAAACTGATGGAGCGTTTTTCTAAATATTATACACCGGGAATTATTCTGCTTTCAATTATTTCTTATTTTATCAGCGGCAGTATCAGACTTTCTCTAACACTGCTTGTTATAGGCTGTCCGGGAGCACTGGTTATCTCAACTCCGATATCTATTGTGGCCGGAATCGGTAATGGAGCCAAAAATGGAATTTTGATCAAGGGAGGTGAATACTTAGAAAAATCAGGAGAAATCGATATGGTTGCCTTTGATAAAACAGGAACTCTAAGTAAGGGAGAAGCAGAAGTTGATCAGATAATAACTTTTGCTAAAAGTGAAGCTGAAGTTTTGAGACTGGCTGCAATCGCTGAATTTAATTCTGAACATCATCTGGCCCGGGCCATCAAAAAGAAAGCCGAAGTTGAACTTAAAGAAAAATTCAATTCTCCAATTAGTTTTGAGACTCATACCGGAAAAGGAATAACTGCTCAAATTGATGGTAAAGAAATTATAATTGGAAACAGCAGGTTATTTAAGGAGCAGGGAATTGATATCAAGCCAGAAATTGAAGAACAAAAAAACAATCTGGAAGAACAGGGTAAAACAGTTGTAGTAATGGCAGAAAATAAACAGATTATAGCTTTAATTTCCATTGCAGATCGACCAAGAGAAAACGCCTATCAGATTGTAGAAAAATTAAAGCGGGTGGGCATCAAAAAAGTAGTAATGTTAACCGGAGATAATGAGAGGATAGCAAAATCGGTTGCTGATGAGCTGCATCTTGATGGTTATAAAGCCGAACTGCTGCCAGAAGATAAGGTTAAGGCAGTGGAGGAATATCAAAGAGAAGGATATAAAGTTGCAATGGTAGGAGATGGAATAAATGATACTCCATCCCTGGTAACAGCCGATATTGGAATTGCAATGGGAGCAGCCGGTACAGATGCTGCAATTGATACAGCAGATATTACTTTAATGGCAGATAACTTAAATAAACTACCATATGCAATTGGACTCAGCAAAGCAGCCAATAGAAATATAAAACAAAATGTTATTTTTGCTGTTTTAATTGTTTTCGCACTGCTGGCAGGTGTTTTAGGTCAGAAAGTATTTCTGGCTTCGGGAATGCTGGTTCACGAGCTGAGTGTTTTAATAGTAATCTTTAATGCTATGCGTCTGTTAAAATATGATGTGGAATAAAAACTAAAAATTTAGACTGATTTTTAAAGAAGAAGTTAAATAATAAAATTTGGAGGTAGAAAAAAATGAAAAAAATTAAACTTTATTTAGAAGAACTGAATTGTCCGGATTGTGCAAATAAGATAGAACAGGTTTTAAATAAAACAGAAGGAGTCAAAAAAGCTGATGTTCATTATACAACCAGTAAGGCTAATGTAGAGTATGATCCTGATAAAATAGATATCGCTGGTCTAAAAAAAGCAGTAGCAAAAACAGGATATCAGGTAGAAAAGACTAAATAGATAATAAAGGGTATCTGTTTTCTCCTTTGAATTTGCTAAATTAAAAAAGCATTAACTGGAGAAAGCAGATATCCAAAATTTATAATTGAGGGTGATAGAATGAAAGTCTGCTCGCAAACCTCGTGGGCTTGCCCCGAGGAGGGTCAAATTATGGATTCCTGTAGTCATGAGGCATGTGTGAGAAAGGTACCTATTTTTTCTGATCTGGATAATGAAAAAATATCTAAATTAAATAGTCTGGTCAAAAATAAAGAATATAAAAGTGGAGAATTAATCTATCTGGAGGGTGAAATTGGGAAAAACATATATATTATTGAGTCCGGCCTGGTTAAATTATATAGAAGTAATGAAGAGGGAAACCAGTATATATTAAGATTGTTAAAAGAAGGAGATTTTTTTGGAGAACTGGTATTATTTAAAGAAGAGCAGTTGAGCAGCAGTGCAGAAGCGGTAGGTGACTGCAGTATCTGTCTACTTCCCAAAAATGAACTGGAAAAATTAATTAAGTTATCATCAGAACTTTCCTATAAACTGCTATCAGCAATTACCAGCCGCTTAACCAAAACAGAAAATAAACTGCAGTCTCTGGCTCTGGAAGATGCAAAAGAAAAAACAATGCGTTTACTGCTGGAGCTGGCTAAGGAAAATGGAATAAAAAAAGAAAATGGAATTTTAATAAATTTACCTCTAAGCCGGGATGGTCTGGCAAATTTGATCGGAACAACTCAGGAAACACTAAGCCGCAAATTATCAGCACTGCAGAAAGAAGGCATTATTTCAATGCAGGGACAGAAAAAAATTTTAATTAAAAATGATTAAAATAATAAATATATTGGATATTATAGAAGTGCTTTCTCATTCTGGAGATAAGCACTTTTTTTCTTGACAGCACTAATCTTGAGTGTTATACTATGATTAAAGATACCATATAGGGGTATATAGAATAAAACAAGGAGTTTTTATTATGAGTGAAAATAATAAAATTAAAAAACGTTATGATCGAATTGCTCCAGTCTATGATTCTTTAGAACTTATCATGGAAAAAGGAAAGATGGGAGACTGGCGCCAGAATATCTGGCAGAAGGTGAGTAAAAAAATTGATCAATCTAAATTGAACAGGAGTGAGATCAAATTATTGGAAGCCGGAGTTGGCAGTGGCAAGAATATTGAATACTACCCGGATGATATTGAAATTTTTGCTATAGATTTTAGTTCCAAAATGATTGAAGAAGCAGAGAAAAAAGCTAAAAAATATAATAAAGAAGTAAAATTGCTGGAGATGGATATTCAGAATCTGGATTTTGAAGATAATTATTTTGATCTGATTGTTACCAGCTGTGTATTCTGCTCGGTACCTGATCCGATAAAAGGTCTAGAAGAATTAAAAAGAGTGCTCAAAGAAGACGGCAGGATAATAATGCTGGAGCATATGCGCAGCCAGAATGAAATTGTAGGCAAAATGATGGACTGGGTTAACTGGGTCAGCCTCTATACCTGGGGAGCCAATATTAACCGCAAAACTATTGAGAATATAGAAAAAGCCGGACTGAAGTTGGTTAAAGTTAATGATCTGATGTCCGATATAGTTAAAGAAATTGAATTAAAAAAGTAATTTAATCTTGACATAAATACTAAGTAATGTTATTATAACTTATACCCCCTACATGTATAATGTATAAAGGAGATGTTAAAAAATGAAAAAAACAATTATTATTGAAGGAATGTCCTGTGAACACTGTGAAATGCATACTAAAGAAGAATTAGAAAAAATTGATGGTGTTATTTCTGCAGAAGCTGATGCTGATCAGGGTCAGGCTGTAGTAGAAATGGGAAAAGAGGTAGCAGAATCGAAGTTAAAAGCTGCTGTTGAAGAGGCTGGTTACAAATATATTAAAACAGTATAAAATTTAAAAAATTTTAATCTATATATACATTGTAGGGGTATATCTTATAAAATGAGGAGGAAAACTCCAATGGAAGAATTAGCTACTGTAGTTAAAAGTAAAAAGAATAAAGCAGAATTGAAAATAGTCAGATACTCTGCCTGCAGCAAATGTGATAAAAGCTGCAGTCTGGCCGGTGATAGTCATGACCAGGATGAGATTGTTTTAGAAGTTGAAGATAAAATTGGAGTTACAGCCGGAGATCAGGTTTTAGTTGAAATGGAAAAAGGGAATCTCCTATTTGCTACTGTTGTTGTTTATGTGATTCCAATATTTTTAATGATAATTGGCTATTTTTTTGGAGTCTGGATGGCATCTTTATTTGGTATAGCGGCAGTAGAATTGGCAGGTATTGCTGGTACTTTTATTTTTTTAATTCTTTCTTTTTTAATAAATAAAATGTTTAATTCTTATCTTGAAAAAATTTCTTCGTTTAAACCGAGAATTAAAAGAGTAATTAATCGAAATTAAATAATAAGCAAAGCTGCACGACATTGTTTTTAGAAGTTTAAATAAAAAATTAATTGTACTCTTAGAATTAATATAGTTTATACTCTGAGGAGGATATAAGATGGTTCAGGATAAAAGCAAAAAAAATTGGTGGCAGAAATTTGTTAACAAACTGGCTTCCGCCAATGAAAAGCAGTATGGAGATGATGTTCCGGACTGTTGTGGAGATGGAAAAACAAAAAAAGAAAATAAAAAGTAGATTTAATTATTTGGATTTTAGATAAAATTTATATAATTTTAATGGAGGTGCAGAATAATGGCTAGTAAGAAAATAACTTTAAAAATAACAGATATGAGCTGTGCCAGCTGTGCTCAAACGGTAGAAAAATCTTTAAACAAAGCAAATGGAGTAAGTGAGGCACAGGTTAATTTTGCTGCTGAAAAAGCATATGTCACTTTTGATCCACAGCAAAACAGCAGAGATAAATTGATTGAGGTTGTTGAAAACAGCGGTTATGGTGTTAAAGAAGAAAAGGCAAAGACTTCTTTTAAGGTAGGTGGAATGACTTGTGCCAGCTGTTCGGCAGCAGTTGAGAAGGCTTTAAATAAAAGTGACGGTGTTTATCAGGCAAATGTTAATATTGCAACTGAAAAGGGTAGTGTTGAATATAATCCAGAAATTTTAAGCAAAAATGACTTTCGAGAAATTGTAAAAAATTCTGGTTATGAGCTGCTCAGTTTTGAAGATGAAGAAACAGACAAAAGTAGTGAGAGTGCTGAGGATGAAATAAGTGATGATCTGAAAAAAGTTAAAGCAGCAAAGAAAAAGATGTGGGGGACCTGGGCTTTTACAATTCCAATCATGCTCTGGATGATTCCAGAGATGTTCTTTGGTGTTGCCTGGCCCAATATGCAGATATTTAATTTAGGAATGATTGTACTGGCTATTCCACCGCTCTTTATTTTTGGCCGCAAAACTTTTGTTACTGCCTATCGAGCGGTCAGCCACGGCAGTGCCAATATGGATGTTTTAATTGCAATGGGTACTGGAGCTGCTTTTATAACCGGCCCGGCTGTGTTTTTTACTCCAATTGCCAATTATGCAGGTGTTTCAGCAATGATTATGGCTTTTCATTTAACCGGACGTTATATAGAAGAAACAGCAAAAGGTAGGGCCTCTCAGGCAATTCGAAAACTGCTGGAACTGGGAGCCAAAACTGCCACAATTATTGAAAATGGAAATGAAAAAGAAGTTGCAATTGAAAATGTACAGCCTGGAGATATTATGCTGATCAAACCAGGAGAAAAAATACCTACTGATGGAGAAATTGTAGAAGGTGAGACGACAGTTGATGAATCAATGGCAACTGGAGAGTCAATGCCTGTTAGAAGAAAAGAGGGAGACGAGGTAATTGGTGCTACAGTTAACCAGAATGGATTGATTAAAGTTAAAGCCACTAAAGTTGGTAAAGACACCTTTCTTTCACAGGTAGTTAAAATGGTAGAGGAAGCTCAGGGAACTAAAGTTCCCATTCAGGAATTTGCTGATAAGATAACAGGAATCTTTGTCCCAACTGTTTTAATTATAGCAGCCTCAACCTTTGTCTTATGGCTGATCTTTCCTGATGCATTAAGAGAAGTTGGTTTCTGGGCACAATCTTTTCTGCCCTGGGTTGATCCTACTCTAGGAACATTTACCCTGGCAATTTTTGCAACAATTGCTGTTTTAGTTATTGCCTGCCCCTGTGCTTTGGGACTGGCAACGCCAACTGCGCTGATGGTTGGAAGTGGAATTGGCGCTGAAAATGGAGTTTTAATCCGTAAAGGAGAGGCAATCCAGACTATGAAAGATGTACACACAATTGTTTTTGATAAAACGGGAACCATTACCAAAGGTAAACCTGAGGTAACTGATATAACTGCAGCTCCAGACAGCAGTGATCAGGAATTGCTGCAGCTGGCTGCAAGTGTAGAAGCAGGCTCTGAGCATCCCCTGGGAGAGGCAATAGTTAGAGGAGCTAAGGACAGAGAAATTGAATTAAAAGAAATTAAAAACTTTAATTCTGTGACCGGTAAAGGAGTTAAAGCAGAAGTTGATGGTAAAGAAGTACTTGTCGGCAGCAGAAAATTAATGGAATCTTCTGAGATAGATACTTCGGATTTTGAAGATGAATTAAAGAGGTTAGAAAATGAAGCTAAAACTGCAATGATGGCTGCAGCTGATGGTAAAATGCTGGGAATAGTTGCTGTGGCAGATGCTCTAAAAGAAGATTCGATTCAGGCAATTGCTGAACTTAAAAAACTGGGCTTGGAAACAGCAATGATCACTGGAGATAATCAGAGAACAGCTGAAGCAATAGCAAAAGAAGTAGGAATTGATCATGTAGTTGCCGAAGTTATGCCTGATGGTAAGGTAGATAAGGTAAAAGAATTACAGTCTGAATTTGGAGTTATAGCTATGGTTGGTGATGGAATCAATGATGCACCGGCTTTAACTCAGGCAAATGTTGGAATAGCAATTGGTACCGGTACAGATATTGCAATTGAATCTTCAGATATTACCCTTGTACGAGGAGATTTATCTTCTGTGATTACTGCAGTTAAACTTTCCCGGGCAACATTTAAGAAGATCAAGCAGAATTTATTCTGGGCTTTCTTTTACAATTTGATTGCAATTCCGATTGCAATTATGGGATTGTTACACCCTGTTATTGCTGAAATGGCAATGGCTACAAGTTCAATTAGTGTTGTTACAAATGCCAATCTCTTAAGGCGCGAAAATGTACAGGCGGATTATAAATAAATGAATACAGGTACAGTCAGCTTTATGAGCTGATTAAAATTATCAAATGAGAGTGTTGAGAAGTGAGAGGAGGGATTGGATGAATTCTTTATGTGAACTGGATAAAAAAGAACTAACAAATCGCTTAAGAAAAATAGAAGGACAGGTTCGCGGCCTGCAGCGGATGGTAGATGAAGAAAAATACTGTGTTGATATTTTACATCAGATCAATGCGGTTCAGGGAGGACTCAAAAAAGTTGGTCTTAAAATCCTTGATAAACATGTTCACGGGTGTGTTCAGAGAGCAGTTAAAAATGAAGAAGGAGACGAAATTATTGATGAGTTAATGGAAGTACTGGCCAAATTCACTGATTGATTAAAAATTAATTTAAAAATTATCTCGATATAATATAAAAAATACAGTCAGGGCTTTTGCCCTGGCTTTTTAAATTTATTTAAAACAGCAAAAATATTTTAAATAAAAAGGAATCTCACGATTTCTATTGAATTATATCAAAACATAGATTGATTAAAATATTAAGAATATTTAGAAGTGGAGTAATTTTGTTATTTTATTAATTCAACTAAGGAGAGGAGCTAGAAATGAGAAGAAAATTCAATTATTTAGTTGTCTGTTCGATTATTGGGGTTTTATTGTTGATGAGTTTTTCTACATCAGTACTGGCAGAAGAAAAGGAGGTTGTTGCACAGGGAGTTGACGCAACAACGATGATTCCCTGTATGGAATCAATAACTTCAACCAGTAATATTCTGGAAAATATGTATGATACCCTGGTTTGGAGAGACGAGGATCTTAATTTAATTCCTGCACTTGCAACAGACTGGGAAAATGTTGATGAACTCACCTGGGATTTTTATCTTCGTGATGATGTTTACTGGCATGATGGAGAAAAGTTTACTGCACATAAAGTTTACTGCACATGATGTAAAATACACTATTGATAGAATTCTGGATCCTGAAGTTGGATCACAGTTTGCTCCCTATCATTCTATGGTAGAGAAAGTAGAAGTTCTTGATGATTATAAAGTTAGGTTTATTACTAAAGAACCGCATCCACTGCTGCTGGCCAGGTTATCCATGACACAAATACTGGCAGAACACTATATGAATAAACATTCTGAAGAATATTTAGCCAGCCATCCGATGGGAACAGGACCATTTAAATTTGTTAAATGGGATAGAGATGAAAGAATAGTTATGGAAAAAAATCCTGATCACTGGCGTGGAGAACCGGAAATTGACCGCCTTGTATTTAGATCTATTCCAGAACCAAGTACAAGAATTGCAGAACTAGTGACAGGGAATGTAGATATAATTAATAATGCCTGGACTTACACTCGGATTTTTTACAACAGCACCTTTAATGAGATTAATGCGTTCTAGTATGTTAGAAGTTTTAAATAAAGATTATGTTCGTACAGCCAGAGCAAAAGGCCTTACAAATAAGATAGTTATCTTTAAACATGCTCTGCGCAATGCTGCTATTCCTGCCATTACCGTTTTTGGTATGCAGATTGGAGTAATGCTTGGAGGAGCGGTTTTAACAGAAACGATATTCTCATGGCCCGGAATGGGGAGATTTGTTGTTCAGGCAATTTACAATCGGGATTTCCCAACTATAAGAGCTTCTGTTATTGTTTTTGCTGTACTGATTATTATAGTAAATTTCTTAACAGATTTATCTTATGTTTTTCTCAATCCACAAATTAGATATGACTAAAGGTCAGGAGGGGAATCTTAAATATGAAAAACTTTGGCATAACTTAAAAGGGAATTATTCTGCAATAATTAGTATTCTCTTTATAATACTTTTAATAACATCAGCTGTATTTTCCAAACAAATAGCACCTCATGATCCTATGTCTCAGGATTTAATGACCAGATTAAAACCTCCGTTCTGGATGGAGGGAGGAAGTCTTGAATACCCACTTGGAACCGATCATTTGGGCAGGGATCTCTTCAGCTGGCTGATATATGGGGCAAGGATTTCGCTTGTTATCAGTTTTTTAGCAGTAGTTTTATCAGGTGTTTTTGGGGGAATTTTGGGTTTGTTTGCAGGTTATTATGGTGGACTGGTCAGAAGTGAAGTTTTGAATATAAAAAGTTCACAGTTTGTGGAAGCAGCAAAAGCAATTGGTGTTAGTGATATTGGTGTAATATTTAAACATATTGCTCCCAATGTTATTAATTCATTAATTATACTTGCCACTTTAAGAACGGCCAGTGTAGTTTTGCTGGAATCAGCACTGTCATTTTTAGGACTGGGAATACAGGAAATGCCGACATGGGGAGTTGCTCTAGCCAATGGCAGACATTATCTTAATAATGCATGGTGGCTTGCGACTTTTTCTGGTCTTTCTATCTTTTTTACCATCCTTTCTGTTAATCTGGTAGGAGACTGGCTTAGAGATGTATCAGATCCATATCTGCGTAATTTATAAAATAAGCACCGGAATTTATCCGTTTTTTCTTGACATTAAGAATATTTTAATATAAACTAATAAAAAATTAAGATAAATAAAAGCACTGATCAGGTAAAGTAACTGAAATAATTTATTTCAGCGAGCTGGTGATAGTGAGAGTCCGGTAATGATTAATTTAGTGAAGTTCCCCTGTAAGCTGGCAGCCGAACAAAAAAGTAAGCTGTCCCGGTAGTCTGCCGTTATTCTGACAGGTTATTGAAATGAATTTTCATTTCAGGCATGTTATTTTTAGCTTTAAATGATTTTGATGATAATCTATTTCTGTAACTCAATAAGTGGGCTTTTTAGCCAAAAAGATTGGTACCACGGGATTTTAACCCTCGTTCTTTAGTAGGAACGGGGGTTTTTTGCATTTAATTATAGCTTATCACAAAGACTTTAAATCATTTTAAAAGGAGAGTGTAAAAAATGAAGAAAAAATGTGCATATCTTGGGCCGCCGGGAACTTTTAGTGAACTTGCAGTTATTAATTACTGTACTGGTAAAGATGAAGAAATTATTCCATATGATTCCATACGGGAGCTGGTTGAAGCCGTAAATAAAAATGAGGTTGATATTGCATTACTTCCTCTGGAAAACTCACTGGAAGGTTCTGTCAACATAAGTCTTGATTTACTTTTTGAAAATGAAGGAGTAGAGATTTTAAAAGAGCTGGTTTTACCAATAGAACATTTTCTGCTTACACCAGAAAAGAAAAGTATAACAGAAATAAAGACGGTGTACAGTCATCCACAGGCAATTGCTCAGTCCGAAAAATTTTTGAGCAGTAAAATGCCTCAGGCAAAGCTGCTTTCTACAGAAAGCACCGCTGCGGCAGCAAAAAAAGTTGCGGAAGATAAAAAAGGAGCAGCCATAGGATCATTTAGACTGGCAGAAATATATGATTTAGAAATCACAGCCTCCAACCTGGAAGGAGAACTGCCCAATACGACACGATTTGTAATTATCGGGAGAAGCAAAAAATTTGTATCATCTCAAAATAATACTGATGCTGGGCAGAAAAAAAGATGCAAAACTTCTATTATATGTACACCGAAAAAAAATAGAGCAGGTGTTCTTCATGATATTCTGGGGGAATTTGCCAGAAGAGAAATTGATTTAAGCAGGATTGAATCAAGACCGACCAGAAAAAAACTGGGAGAATATATGTTTTATATAGATCTGGCTGGTAATTTGGAGGATAAAAATTTAAAAAAATCACTTAAAGAAGTAGAAAAAAAGTCAGGATATTTTCGTATTCTGGGAAGTTATCAGGTAGTTAAATTACTTTCACAAAAAGAAAAGAAATTAAAGAAAACTGAGGTGCTGCAGTGATGTGATAGTTATTTTAAAATCAAAGTTAAATAAAATAAAAATTTAATATTATGAGGGCACAGAGATAAATGGTAAATAACAGGAGTTTCCCCAAAATTTATTTTCAAGCTGCAAAAAGGGGGCTTTAGTCATCAACGAAATTTTTAGATTTATCTAAAACTCAATTCGGGTGTGAAATAGGGCACACTAATCAATGAGTCCTCCTGACTCATGATTAGCTCACTCCATCCTGCAGTTCAACCCTATTTTTTCCTTCATTTCGTTAAGATTCATTGACTAAAAATTTCAATATTCCTGCATCTCCCCTTTTTGCAGCAGTATATAAAAAATGGGGAAAGTTCAGGTAAATAATTGTTGACAAAAGCTAATTTTACTGCTATAATACCATTTAATATAATATATCTCAGAAAAACAGTGAATGGGGACCAAGTAAGCACAGGCTGAATTACACCCCATGAGTTGCCAGCTGAAATAATAGTAAGCTAGGCCGTAGACCGTCGTTATCCGGTGAGGAAGTGTTGGCTTCCAGTAGAGATAATCTTTATTAATTGCTTAAACTTTAATTAATGAGATTAATGCAGGTGGTACCGCGATATAGTCGCCCTGAATTGGGGCGATTTTTTGTATTTAGTGAGAAAAATGAGTTAGAGATAATAACCTTTTTGTGGGAGAACCAAAATATATAATGACAAATAGGTACTTTTAAATTATAAGATTTTTAAATAATAAAAATATGAGAGGAGTTTATATATATGATTGCAGTGCTGAAGAGAAATGCTGGACAGGAAGATAAGGAAAAAGTTATTAGGGTAATAAAAGAAGAGAATTTTGATGTTCATCCCATACAGGGAGTGGAGAAAACAATAATAGGTGTGCTGGGAAATCAAAATAATAGAACAAAGTTAAAAGAAAAACTGATGACAATGAGCTGTGTGGAAAAGGTTGTTTTAATACTTGATCCATATAAGCTGACAAGCTGGAATTTTAAACAGGAAAAGACAGTTATTGATCTGGGAGATGATGTAAAGATAGGTGGAAGTGAGTTAACTATTATGGCAGGGCCCTGTTCAGTAGAAAGTAGAGAACAGCTTTTAAAAACTGCAGAAATTGTAAAAACTGGTGGAGCAAAAATACTGAGGGGTGGTGCATTTAAACCGAGAACTTCTCCTTATTCTTTTCAGGGGCTGGGTGAAGAGGGTCTAAAAATTTTGTCAGAGGCCAGAGAAAAAACTGGTCTAAAGATTATAACCGAACTGATGGATATAGAACATATTGATGTTGTCTGTCAGTATACCGATATTATTCAGATAGGAGCCAGAAATATGCAGAATTATTCTCTGCTCAAGGAAATAGGTAAACTGAATAAACCGGTTATGTTAAAACGGGGAATGGCAGCCACAATTAAAGAGTGGCTTTTAGCAGCAGAATATATAATGAATGAAGGTAATCATAATGTGATTTTATGTGAGAGAGGGGTCCGAACATTTGGTGAAGAAACAAGAAACACCATGGATTTGAGCTCAATACCACTTGTACAGCAGTTAAGTCACCTGCCGGTAATTGCAGATCCCAGTCATGGAACAGGACGATGGGAGCTGGTAACTCCTGTGGCAAGGGCAGCTGCTGCAGTTGGAGCAGATGGAATTATGGTAGAAGTTCATCCTGAGCCAGAAAATGCACTGTCAGATGGTCCTCAATCTCTTAAACCAGAAAAATATTATTCTATGATGGTCGAAATTGCAGCTATTTCTAAAACACTGTACAGCTTTGAATCCAGTGAGAAAAAAATAGCTTATGTATAATAAGATTACAGGACAGCGAAAGGGGTTGAAAGAAGCAGATGGATTTAAAAATTGAACCCAAAAAGAAAATTAAAGGAGAAGTTAATGTGCCGGGAGATAAATCTATCTCACACAGAGCATTAATTTTAGCTTCAATAGCCGAAGGGGATAGTAAAATAACAGGTCTGCTTGAGGCAGAAGACTGCCTGAGCACAATGAATATCATGAGGAAACTTGGAGTAGAGGTAATAAAGAAATCTAAAGGAGAGTATACAGTAAAAGGAAAGGGAATAGAAGGTCTTAAAGAAGCAGATGATGTACTTGACTGTGGGAATTCTGGTACATCTATGAGGCTGCTTACAGGGCTTCTTTCCTCACAGAACTTTTATTCTGTACTGACAGGAGATCATTCTCTGCGCAGGAGACCTATGCAGAGGATTATAGGCCCACTTACAAAAATGGGAGCTGAGATTTTTTCGCGTCGAGGTGGACTGGCACCTCTGAGCATAAAGGGTCAAAAATTAAGCGGAATAAAATATAAACTTCCGGTCGCAAGTGCTCAGCTTAAATCTTCACTTCTGCTTGCTGCACTTCAATCTGAAGAAGAAACTGTAATTATTGAACCAGCAGTATCAAGAGATCATACAGAGAGAATGCTTAAAAATACAGGAGTAGATTTAGAAATAGGTAGTGGTAAAATCATCCTTAAAAAATCAAAAAAGAGGAAGCTTAATCCTTTTAATATAAAAATTCCGGGTGATATATCATCAGCTGCTTTCTTTATAACAGCTGCTCTGACAGCAGAAGAAGGAGAACTTCTGCTGAAAAATGTCGGAATTAATTACAGCAGAAGCGGATTCCTGGAAGTTGTAGAAGATATGGGTGGAGATATAGAACTTCTCAATGTAAGAGAAGAAGCTGGAGAACCGACTGCAGATATTCTTGTCAGATCCTCACAGCTAAAAGCAGCAGAAATATCCGGAGATATAATACCACGGCTGATAGATGAAATACCGCTTATAGCTGTTCTGGCTGTATCAGCAGAGGGAAAAACAGTAATCAGAGATGCTGAAGAACTGCGTGTTAAAGAAACAGATAGGATTAGTGCGGTAGTTAATGAATTCAGAAAACTCGGCATCAGTATTGAAGAGTTTGAAGATGGCATGGCAGTTGATGGACCAGCCTGCATATCAGGTGGAAAAACACTTGAGAGTCATCATGACCACAGAATAGCAATGTCTTTGGCAGTGTTAGCTTTAAAAACAGAATCTGCAGTTACTATAAATGGAAGTGAAATAATAAACACATCATTTCCCGGTTTTGCAGAACTGTTAAAATCAATTTAATCAGGAGGTAAAAAAATGAGCAGAATAGCAGATGGAGTCTGTAAGGGGATAAAAAATATGAATCGCTATCAGGCAGGAAAAGGTATAGATGAGGTAAAGAAAATGTACGGGCTGGAGAGAATAATTAAACTTGCCTCTAATGAGAATCCTTATGGTCCGGCCAGAGAAGTGATTAATTCAATTAAGGATAATGCAGCTAATATTAATTTTTATCCCGATTCAGACAGCAGAGATTTAAAAAATGCCTTAAGCAATTTTTATAATATTGAAGAAGAAAAAATATTTATTGGAAATGGTTCTGATGAAATACTGGATCTTCTGCTGACATTATTTATAAATCCAGGAGATGAAGCAGTACAGGCAGATCCGTCATTTATTAAATATGAACTTTCAGTTAGAGCAAGAGATGGAATCAGTGTCAAAGTACCGCTGACAGAGGATTATAAACATGATTTAGAAGCAATGAAAAACAAGGTGGGCGTAAGGACAAAAGTCTTTTTTCTCTGCAATCCTAATAATCCAACCGGGACAGTTGTGCCGAGCTCAGAAATAAAAAAACTGCTGGATGAGCTGCCCGAAAATGTATTGCTGATAGTTGATCAGGCATATTATGAATATGTGGAGTCCGATGATTATTTTGATGGCACTGATCTGCTGGATAAATATCCCAACCTTTTTATATTAAGGACATTTTCTAAAATTTATGGAATGGCCGGGATGAGAGTAGGTTATGGTTTTGGCAGTCCAGAAATAGTTGATTATCTAAATCGTCTGCGCAGCCCCTTTAATGTAAATCTGCTTTCTCAAAAAGCAGCTCTGACAGCTCTGGAGGCACAGGAACATGTGGGAAGATGCAGAGATATGAATAAAAAGGAAAAAAAATATCTTTACAGTGAACTGGAAAAAATGGGGCTTGATTATATAGAAACAGAAACTAATTTTATGATGATAAATGCAGAAAAAGATTCTGATGCAGTATTTAAAGAACTGATGAAAAGAGGAGTAATAGTTCGCTCAGGAAGTGGACTGGGAATGGAAAGCTGGATCAGAGTAACAATTGGCTGTCATGAGGAAAATAAAATACTGATAGAAAAGCTGAAAGAAGTTGTCTAAAAGCCAGGAATAATATTAGAAATATTAATAATAAATGTTAAAAATATCAAAATAATGAAATATAAGCTGACATTAGAAAATGAGAAGTATAACTAGCGATAATCTAAAAGGGGGGTTCTAAATGATTGCAGTTTTAAAATCAGGGGAATCAAAAAAATGCTTTGAAAAAGTTAAAAAGGTTATAAGAGATGCAGATTATGATATTCATGTTTCCAAAGGGGTAGAAAAGACAATTATAGGACTTGTTGGTGACAGAGATAATAGAGAGGATCTGCGAGATAAGCTCCTTACTTTTGACTGTGTAGAAAAAGTAATACTTATTCTGGATCCATATAAACTTGTTGGCTGGGATTTTAAGCCCAAAAAAACAGTGATTGATCTTGGTGATGGAGTAAAAATTGGTGGAGAAGAATTAACTGTAATGGCAGGCCCATGTTCAGTAGAAAGCAGAGAACAGATAATTAAAACAGCGCAGATAGTAAAAAAAGGTGGTGCAAGTATACTGCGGGGTGGAGCATTTAAGCCGAGAACATCACCATATTCTTTTCAGGGATTGGGAGAGGTTGGTCTTAAATACCTGGCAGAAGCCAGAGAAAAAACAGGTCTAAAGATAGTGACAGAATTAATGGATTTAGAACATATTGATCTCCTCAGAGAATATACGGATATCATTCAGATAGGTGCCAGAAATATGCAGAACTACCCCCTTCTCAAAGCAGTAGGAAAACTTGATAAAGCAGTAATGTTGAAACGGGGAATGTCAGCCACAATTAAAGAGTGGCTTCTAGCAGCAGAATACATTATGTCTGAGGGTAATCAGCAGGTGATACTCTGTGAAAGAGGTATTAGAAGTTTTGGTGAAGAAACCAGAAATACCCTGGATTTAAGTTCTATTCCTCTTGTCAAACAGCAGAGTCATCTTCCAATTATTGTTGATCCAAGCCACGGTACAGGAAGATGGCAGCTGGTTACTTCAATGGCCAGGGCAGCAGTAGCTGGAGGAGCAGATGGGCTGATGGTAGAAGTTCATCCTGAACCAGAAAAAGCACTTTCAGATGGTCCACAGTCCCTAAAACCGGAGAATTTTCAACTTTTAATGGAGGAAGTAGCTGTTATTCATCAATCTCTAAAAAGATTTAAAAAGAGAGAAAGGATGAAAAAACATTGAAGGAATTCAGAGAAACAGCAGTTTTAGGTGTTGGACTGATTGGAGGGTCACTTGCTGCAGCTTTTAGAAAAAAATCTATTTCAGAGAAAATTATTGGGATAGATATAGATGAAGAAAATCTGCTCAGGGCAAAAAAAATGAACATTATAGATGAAGGATATACTGAAATAGGTAGCAATCTTAATAATTCTGATTTGATTATACTGGCTGCTCCAATTTTTAATATACTTGGTATTCTGGATAAATTACCTTATTCTAAAGAGACCAGGCAAATAATAATTGATACAGGCAGCACCAAAAAAGAGATTTTAAAAAAAGCTGAAAATAAATTTTCAGGACAGGAAAATAGATTTTTTATTGGTGGACATCCAATGGCCGGCTCGGAAAAATCAGGTGTAAAATTTGCTGATCCAGAACTTTTTGTAGAAGCACCGTTTATATTAACTCCAGCTGCAGATACAGACAGGAAGATAGTAGAAAAAATTAAAAATGTGTTAAAAAAAATTGGCTGCAGAGTCTATATTATAGATGCTGAAGAACATGATAGATGTGCTGCTGTATTAAGTCATCTTCCCCACCTTGTTTCTGCTGTTCTTCTTAATACAGCCTGCAGTGAGAGAGAAAAAGAAAAATTATACAGACTGGCCGGAAGTGGTTTTTATGATATGACAAGAATTGCTGGTGGAAGTCCTGAACTCTGGCAGGATATTTTCTGGACAAATAGAGATAATTTAGAAGATGTGCTGGGAAAATATATTAAAAATCTTGAAAATATAAAAGAAAAGCTTAGTAAAAATGATAAAAACGGAGTTTTTGAGATTTTAAAACAGGGTGCTGAAAATAAAATTTTTGTCAGCAGAGAAGGGAAGGATTGAGATTGTTTAAATACATTACAGCAGGTGAATCACATGGACCCGAAGTTACTGCAGTTATAAAAAGTCTTCCTGCAGGATTAAAAATAGATATCGAAAAAATAAATAATGAATTATTTCGCCGTCAGCAGGGATATGGTCGCGGCGGCCGAATGGAAATAGAGAGCGATAAGGTTAATATAACATCAGGGCTCAGATCAGGTTTAACACTGGGAACACCGCTGACCATGAGGATAGAAAATAAGGACTGGAAAAATTGGCAGAAAGTAATGTCACCTGATGGAAGCAATGAGGATGCAGAAAAGTTGACAAATCCGCGTCCTGGGCATGCAGATCTTCCTGGAGCTTTAAAATATAATTTTAGAGATTTACGTAATATTCTGGAAAGAGCAAGTGCCCGGGAAACAGCAGCCAGAACAGCAGTTGGAGCTGTTGCTAAACAATTTTTGAAAGAAATGAATATTGAAATTTACAGTCATGTTGTTCAGATAGGTAGTATAAAATCTGACAGCTGGGCGGAAATTAAAAAGAAAGAAAAATTTAAAATGGAATCATCTGAAGATAATAATTTGATCTCAGAAAAAATAAAAAAATATTTTAAAAAAGTCGAAAAATCTCCTCTCCGCTGTGGCAGTGAGAATAAAACAGAAGCAATGATAGAACTGATAAATTCCTGGCGGTCAGAGGGAGATTCTGTTGGAGGGATATTTGAAATAATTATAAGAAACATGCCAGTTGGAATTGGAAGCCATGTTCACTGGGATTACAAACTGGATTCTAAACTTGCTGGAGCACTTATGAGTATACAGGCAATTAAAGGTGTAGAAATAGGAACTGGATTTGCTGCAGCAGCCAGACCAGGTTCAAAAGTTCATGATGAAATTTATTATGATAAAGAAAAAGGATTTTACAGAAAAACAAATAATGCAGGTGGAGTAGAAGGGGGAATCAGCAATGGGGAGGAAATTGTTCTCCGGCTGGCGATGAAACCGATTCCCACTCTCGCTAAACCACTGCATACTGCTGATTTAATTACAAAAGAAGAAAGGCAGGCTGCAAAAGAGAGGTCAGATGTATGTGCTGTACCTTCAGCAAGTATAGTGGGAGAAGCAGTATCTGCAGCTGTAATTGCAGAAAGTCTGTGCAAAAAATTTGGCGGAGACAGCATGGAAGAGATCAAAAGGAATTATAACACTTATGTAGACCATCTGTGAATCTTTTCATTTGTACCCGGTACAAAAAATGTAGTGAAATAACTTAAAATCTATGTTTTATCCTGATATAATAAAGAAAGATATTAATAAAGAATAAGAGGGGGAAGATAGATGAGTAAAGAAAGGAAAGGTTATGAAGCAAAAAATGCCTGGCTTGAGATGGGAGAAGACGAAAGAGAAGAGGTATTTGCCTTTAACAGAGGATATGCTGATTTTCTGACAGAAAACAAAACAGAAAGAGAGTTTGCCGGTGCTTCTATTGAGAAGCTAAGGAAAGCTGGATTTAAAAATATAGACGAATATAAAGAACTAAAAACAGGAGATAAAGTCTACATGGTTAATCGTTCAAGGGCTTTAATGGCTGCAGTGATAGGGCAAAAAGATCTGCAGGAAGGTTTAAAAATTGTTGGCTCACATATTGATTCACCACGTCTTGATCTAAAACCAAATCCTCTTTATGAAGATGGCGAACTAGCCATGTTTAAAACTCATTATTATGGTGGTGTAAAGAAATATCAGTGGGTTACAATGCCGCTTGCACTGCATGGAGTTGTAGTAAAGGAAGATGGTTCAGAGATAGAATTAAAGATTGGGGAAAAAGAAGATGACCCTATATTTTTTATCAGTGATGTACTGCCACATTTAGGCAAAAAACAGATGGAAAAAAAGATGAGTGAAGGAATAACAGGAGAAAAACTAAATGTGGTTATCGGCAGTATTCCAGTTAATGATGAAGATACAAAAGAAAAGGTAAAAACTGCTTTACTTGATTATCTGGAAAAAGAATATGATATTACAGGTGAAGATTTTGTAAGTGCAGATCTGCAGATTGTTCCGGCATTTAAAACCAGAGATGCTGGATTTGATAGAGGTCTTTTGGCAGGTTATGGACATGATGACCGTGTCTGCAGTTATACAGCTCTTGAGGCAGTTCTTGACATTAATGATCCTAAATATACTGCTGTAGTTTTGCTGATGGATAGAGAAGAAGTTGGCAGTATGGGCAGTACTGGTATGCAGTCACACTTTTTTGAAGATCAGGTAGCAGAAATGGTTAACCTTTACTATGATAATTATAGTGAACTTCTGCTGAGAAGAGTGCTCCAGAATTCTAAGGTTTTATCTGCAGATGTAAATGCAGCCTATGATCCTGATTTTGCAGAAGTATATGCAGAACATAATTCTGCATATTTAGGAAAAGGAGTTGTTATTTCTAAATATACAGGATCTAGAGGAAAATCAGGTGCATCTGAGGCAGGTGCAGAGTTTATGGGAGAAGTAAGAAGCCTGTTTAATGGGGCTGGAGTTTACTGGCAGATAGCAGAGCTTGGTAAAGTAGATGAAGGTGGTGGTGGAACCATAGCCCAGTTTTTGGCAAACTACAACATGGATGTTGTAGACTGTGGTCCTGCTGTTATGTCAATGCACTCACCTTATGAAGTTGTCAGTAAGGCAGATGTTTATCATACCTATCTAGGCTACAGTGTATTTTTAGAAAAATAGTATTATTTTTATGATTGTAACTTACTCAATATATGACATCGGTGCTTTTTCCGGTGTCTTATATTTTTTTAGTTTTATAATAATTTGAGAAAATGTTAATTACTTAACTTTAAAAAATACTATATCGTATATAATGGATATTGCAAATAAAGTTAATCCGGTATTTTTTATGAATAAAACTAGGGAGTGATATTTAATGGCTAAAATTGATCAGGAAGAAAAAAATAAAATTAAAGAACTTTTTCAGGAAAATCTGAAAGATGAAGTTAAATTATATTTTTTCAGCAAAGAAGAAGACTGTCAGTACTGTGAAGATACAGAACAGATTTTAACAGAAATAACAGAGCTGGACAGCAGAGTGACAGTGGAAAAATATATGCTTGATAGTGAAAAGGCAGCAGAAATGAATATAGATCGTGCTCCGGCAACTATTTTGTATGATGCAGATGGTAATGATACTGGAGTACATTTTTACGGTATTCCTTCAGGATATGAATTTACAACACTAATTGAAGATATCTTGGATACTTCAAATAGAGATAGGATCGATCTTTCTGCAGATATAAAAGAGCAGATTAAAGAAATAGATCAGAATGTTCTTATTCAGGTATTTATCACACCTACCTGTCCTTATTGTCCTCGTGCTGTAAGGGTGGCACATCAGATGGCACTGCTGAATCCCAACATTAGAGGAGAAATGGTGGAAGCTATAGAATTCCAGGAATTTTCTTCAAAATATAATGTATCAGGAGTTCCAAAAACAGTTATTAATTTCGGTGCGGCAGAACAGGTTGGAGCAGTACCAGCAAAAACAATACTTAAAAAAATTAAAAAAATACTTGAGCAGGAAGCTGCTGTATAAGTATAGTGACACAATATAATTATCAAGGAGGAAATTTTTAAAATGAGCAAACCAAAAAAAGTAACAGATGGAAATTTCAGCAGAGAGGTATTAAAATCAGATAAACCAGTATTGGTTGATTTCTGGGCAGAATGGTGTGGACCATGTAGAATGGTGGCTCCTGTTGTAGAAGAAATTGCAAAAGAATATAGTGAAGATATTAAAGTATGTAAGCTTAATGTCGACGAAAATCAGTCAACTGCAGCCAGATATGGAATTATGAGTATTCCAACCATGATGATTTTTGAAGATGGAAAAGTTAAAGACAAGCTTGTTGGATATATGCCAAAAGGTAAACTTGTCAGTAAAATTGGCTTAAAATAAATCTTAAATTTTTAGATACAATTGCTTTTCTGGACTTTCCCCATTTTTTATATACTGCTGCAAAAAGGGGAGATACAGGAATATTGAAATTTTTAGTCAATGAATCTTAACGAAATGAAGGAAGAAATAGGGTTGAACTGCAGGATGGAGTGAGCTAATCATGAGTCAGGAGGACTCATTGATTAGTGTGTCCTATTTCACACCCGAATTGAGTTTTAGATAAATCTAAAAATTTCGTTGATGACTAAAGCCCCCTTTTTGCAGCTTGAAAATAAATTTTGGGGAAACTCCTAAATTGCTTTTAAGTTTACAGCTTAAAAATGATAAACTATAAGTAGGATATTAATGTATGGTTTAACATTTAATTAATGGTAAAGAGTGCACTCTCTTTACCGTTTTTTTATGATTAAACCTGTAAAAAATAAAATATTTATGATAAAATAAGGGTTGATGAAAAGAGGAGGGATTTTCTTGCGGCGCTTATTAATAATTTATACACCAGATGATAATATCAAAAAAATGGCAGAGGGATTAAAAAAAGGTGTAGAGGAGGCAGAATTTCAGGTTGTCATGGTCAATACTGCCTATAATAGGACAGGTATCTCATTTGCTCCTTTTAATATAGCAGCTGCTGAAAGTCCTACAAAAGAAATTTTTAGGGGTAAAATAGACAGTTCACTGGCTAAATTTTTTTCACAATTTAAACTAACACCGGGCCAGGAAGCAGCAGCTTTTGCAGCCCCCAGATTTTTTGCTGCTGGCAAAGCCCTTAAAAATGTAATGCCTCTGCTGGAAAAAGAAGGTTGTGCAGTAAAAATTTTTTTTGAAGCTAAAGATTATAAAACTGCAGTAAAGTTTGGAAGAGATCTTAAACTATAAACGGCTTAAGCAGCCACAGTTTATTTTGCTGTGGCTTTTTGAAATTATTAGATAAAATATGGAGTGGAAATATGGAAGAAGAAGTTATAATTAAAATAACGGGCAGGCAGGAGTTTATTCACAATGGCGAAAAAGATAAAATTGAACAGGTAGTGACAGGAAGACTTTTTTTAAAAAATGATAAATATTATCTTATATATAATGATAATTCTCCAGGAGTTGATGGGGCTGAAGCAAAATTAAGGATTGATCTTAAAGCTGAACAGCTTCTTTTAATGAGGGATGATCCTGCCCCATTGAAACAGAAATTTATTGAAGGAGAGATTACAGATGGATATTATGGCAGGGTCGAACAAAAATTTGATATTTCTGTAGATACAGAGAAAATATCACTACAGGCAGATATGAATTCGGGAGAGATAAATGTAGATTACTGCCTTTATTTTAATAGAGAATTAACTTCAGAAAATAAATTATCTATCAGGTACAGAACCGATAATTAGAAACCTGTTGTTTTATGAGGTTCTGATCATTATCTAGAAAATTTGTAAGCTGTGTGATTAATTTTATAAAACTTATTCGATATTCATTCTGAGTAAAATGTTTAATATAATTAAAATTAGCTGCTGGAAAAGATGCAGTATCAATATTTATAAATTATGGGGGAGGTTTTTTGTTTTGGTTAAAAATTTACAGGCAAAAGTTGAGGATAGATTAATAAATCACATTAAAGAAAGTATAGAAAAAGCAGTGAAAAATGGGGAAATAGAGTTGGAAGAGATACCTGAGGTAAATGTTGAGGTTCCAAGAGAAAAAGAACATGGTGATTATGCAACAAATATAGCACTGGCAGCAGCAGGGGAAATTGGTATGAATCCCCGCCAGCTGGCTGAAATTATTGTTAACAATCTTTCTGCACCAGAGGTGGAAGATGTCTCTATTGCTGGCCCTGGCTTTATTAATTTCAAAATGAGCAGCAGATGGCTTTATGATAATCTTGAGCTGATTCAGAAGCTCGGAAAGGATTATGGTAAAGTAGATTATGGTAAAGGAAAAAAGGTGCAGATAGAGTTTGTAAGTGCCAATCCGACCGGACCTCTTCATGTTGGCCACAGCAGGGGTGCAGTTGTGGGTGATGTGCTGGCATCTATACTCAAAACAGCCGGTTTTAAGGTGGAGAAAGAATATTATATAAATGATGCGGGAAATCAAATGGATATAATTGGGAAATCTACTCTTTTGAGGTACAGAGAAATACTCGGTGAAGAGATAGAAATGCCCGAAAATGTTTATGCCGGTGAATATGTAAAAGAAATTGCAGAAGAGTTATATGAAGAATATGGTGACAGCCTTTTAGCAAAAGATGAAAATAAAGCAATAGAAATCTGCCGTGAATTTGCATATAAAAAAATGCTCAAAAATATAAAAAGGGATTTAAAAGAGTTTGGAATAGAATTTGATACCTGGTTTAGTGAAAGAGACCTTCATGATGGTAAAATAAAAAGTGCTGTAGAAATGCTGAGAGACAAAGGATTTATTTATGAAAAAGAAGGGGCACTCTGGTTTAAATCAACTGCTTTTGGTGATGACAAAGATAGAGTAATTATTAAATCAGATAATTCTCCAACCTATCTTGCAGCTGATATAGCATATCATCTTGATAAACTGGAGCGGGGTTTTGATAAACTGATCAATATCTGGGGAGCAGATCACCACGGTTATATTCCCAGAATGAAGGCAGTTATAGAAGCTTTTGGATATGATAGAGATACACTGGAAGTAATAATAGTACAGATGGTAACACTTCTGCGCAGAGGTAAAAAAATGCCTATGTCAAAAAGGGCAGGCAGCTTTGTAACCATGCGTGAGGTAAATAAAGAAGTGGGTACAGATGCAGCACGCTATTATTATATAATGAGAAGTACGGACAGCCACCTTGATTTTGATCTTGAACTGGCAAAAGAAGAATCTACAAATAATCCGGTTTATTATGTACAATATGCACATGCTAGAATTCACAGTATTTTGGAAAATATTCCAGCAGAGTTCAGTGAAGATAAAGCAGATTTATCACTTCTGACAGATCAGACAGAAATAGATCTGATGAAGACACTGGCCTCTTATCCAGAAGAAATTAAGCTAAGCGCAGAAGCAAGACAGCCACATCATATTACAGGTTATGCCTATGACCTGGCAACTGCGTTCCATGGATTCTATAATAACTGCAGGGTTTTAACAGAAGATGAAGAGCTGAGTAAAGCTAGAATTTATCTGGTTAAATCAGCCCGTCAGGTTTTGCGCAATGTGCTAAGTTTGCTGGGAATTACAGCACCCGATCAGATGTAATTTTATTTAGAAATAGAAAAATTTATAATAATAAAATATTCAGGAGGAGATAGATAAAATGACGAAATATATTTTTGTGACAGGAGGCGTAGTTTCTGCTCTGGGCAAAGGGATTACAGCTGCTTCTCTGGGAAGACTGTTAAAAAGCAGAGGTCTGCAGGTCAGTATTCAGAAATTTGATCCCTATATAAATTATGATCCTGGTACAATGAGTCCTTATCAGCATGGAGAAGTTTTTGTTACAGATGATGGAGCAGAAACAGATCTTGATTTAGGGCATTATGAGCGTTTTATTGATGTAAATTTAAGCAAAAACAACAATGTAACAACCGGTAAAATATATGGTTCTGTTATCCAAAAAGAAAGGAGAGGAGATTATCTTGGTGCTACAGTTCAGGTTATTCCTCATATTACAGATGAAATAAAATATAGAATTACACGGGTCGGGGAGGAAACAAATGCAGATGTTGTTATTACAGAGATAGGTGGTACAGTTGGTGATATTGAAAGTTTGCCTTTTCTTGAGGCTATCAGGCAGTTGAGGACTGATTATGGCAAAAATAATATTCTTTATCTTCACTGTACACTTGTACCATATCTTGCTACAGCCGGTGAACTTAAAACAAAACCAACCCAGCACAGTGTAAAAGAACTGAGGAGTATTGGAATTCAGCCTGATATTATTGTCTGTCGTTCTGATAGAGAACTTACACAGGATGTTAAAGATAAGATTTCACTATTTGGCAATGTAGAAAAAGAAGATGTAATTCAGCTTGTTGATGCAGATTATATTTATGAAGTGCCACTTATGCTGGAAGATGAAGGCCTGGCTGATAATGTAATAGGAAAACTAGAAATAGAAGAAAAAGTCCATGCTCCCGAGCTGGAAGATTGGGAAAATCTAATAGAAAAGATTAAAAATCGCTCTGATCAGGTGGAAATAGCAATAGTTGGTAAATATGTTGAACTGCCGGATGCTTATATAAGTATTGCAGAATCGTTTACACATGCAGGTATAGCAAATGACTGCCGGGTTAATATAAAATATGTTTATGCAGAAGATCTGGAAGAAGAAGAAAAGGTAGAAGAAATCTTAAAAGATACAGATGGAATTCTCGTGCCAGGAGGATTTGGTGACAGAGGTATTGAAGGTAAAGTAGCTGCCGTTAAATATGCACGCGAAAATAAAGTGCCCTATTTTGGTATATGTTTGGGTATGCAGTGTGCTGTGATAGAATATGCCAGAAACATTCTTAATCTAGATGATGCCAACAGTTCAGAATTTGATGAAGAAAGCAGTGATCCTGTAATCGATCTTATGCCAGATCAGCATGATATTGAAAATATGGGGGGTACAATGCGTCTGGGCCTTTATCCATGTAAGCTAAAAGAGGGTACAATCAGCAGAAAAGCTTATAGTAATGAGGTAATTTACGAAAGACACCGCCACCGCTATGAGTTTAATAATCAGTACCGAAGTGAAATGAAAAAAAATGGTATAATTTTTTCTGGGCTTTCTCCAGATGAAAAACTGGTTGAAATTATTGAAATTCCCGATCATCCCTGGTTTGTGGGTGTACAGTTCCATCCAGAATTCAAGTCGCGCCCAAATAGACCACATCCTCTTTTTGTAAGTTTTGTAGAGGCTGTTTTAAAAAATAAGTAATTTTTTCCAAGGATTTTTAAGGGATCTGAATAATATTTATAATGAATTTGTTTTTATATAACAAATATATTTGCCTTAGAATAGGCAAAAAGGAGGAGCAGTATGGATAGGGAGTTCGTTAAATGTGAATATGATGAACCTCTGGCAACTATTGTACTTGATCGACCTGAAGTTCTTAATGCATATAATGAGCAGCTGCTTGATGAGCTGTATGATACTTTGGAAGAGGTATTTGCTAACAAAAAGGTTGAAGCTGTTGTTATGACTGGAAGTGGGCATAGAGCTTTTTCTGTTGGAGGAGATATAGATTATCTGGAAACACTTAACAGCAGACAGGCAGAAGAACTTTCTTTAAAAGGGCATAAAATATGTGATTTAATTGAATACAGCAATCAGGTTGTAATTGCTGCAGTTGATGGTTATGCTTTAGGTGGGGGAATGGAGATTACACTTGCCTGTGATTTACGTATTGCGACCACAAGGGCACGCTTTGGGCAGCCAGAAGTGAAGCTGGGAGTTATACCTGGATTTGGGAGTACTCAGCGTCTTCCCCGTCTGATTGGAGTTGCCGAGGCTAAAGAAATGCTCTTTACCGGAAATATTGTTGATGCGACCCTTGCTTATGAACTGGGTTTAATTAATAAGGTAGTTACTCCAAGAACATTAATTCCATCTGCCAGAGAGATGGCTATAGAAATTACTGAGCGCTCTGCCCGTGCAGTATCAATGATAAAAAAAGCTATCAATCATTCTTACATAGATGGGCCAAAAGCCGGCAGCAGCTATGAGACTAAAGCATTCAGCATCTGTTTTGATACACAGGAACACAGAGATCGAATGAAAAAGATTAAAGATATAATTAAAGATGACGACAATTAGCAAGGAGGAGAAAATTTGCTGGCAGAAAAAAGAACCTTTCTTTTTGACCTTGATGGTACTCTTTTAACAATTGAACTTGATAAATTTTTAAAACTTTATTTTAATGCACTGGCAGAGGAATTTTCAAATATAACTTCTTCTCGAGATGAATTTATCAAAATTCTTATGAGTTCTACTGAGAAAATGATCAAGAACAGTGGGGAAAAGAGCAATCAGGAAGTTTTTATGAAAAATTTTTTTGAGAAGATCAAAACTGGCAACAGAGATAAAATAATTTCCCAATTTAATAATTTTTATAAAAATATTTTTCCAGAATTAAAAAAACAGCTTGATATAGATGACAGCACACCACCTCAAATAATAAATTATCTCAAAAGCAGAAATAAAAGACTTGTGCTGGCAACAAATCCAATTTTCCCTCGTGAAGCAGTTGTGGAAAGGCTCAGATGGGCGGGGCTAAGAGAAGGGGATTTTGATTTTATTAGCAGTTATGAAAATATGGAATCTGCCAAGCCAAATCCTAAATATTTTGTGGATTTACTTAATAAAATTGGAGAAAAAGCAGATAAAACTGTAATGATTGGCAATGACATACAGGAAGATATGGCTGCAGCAGAGGTCGGTATTACTACATATATAATAGAAGATTATATTATCGATAGGGGGAGTTCTACCGGGAATCCAGACTGGCGGGGTTCACTAAAGGAATTTTTAGAGATGCTTAAAAAGGAGTTATAGAAGTTAATCACTAGAAAACCTTACGGGCTTGCCCTTACGGATGAATAGTGCTTAATTATGAAGTAATATTTTTAAACTTATATATAAATTTTAAAATGCAGACGGTTAATAGGGATAATCTCTCATTTGCAGTGGGAGATTATTTTAATTTAGTGGGAAATTATATAACTTCAGCAGAAAACAGGAAATAATTTTGATATAAAATAGATTATTTTTTTGATTGAATAATTCTAAACATATATCAGTTAATTGATATTTTATTTTTAAATTTATCGCTTTTAGTATACAAAATATAAATGAAAAAAGGATTTTTTTATGTAATGAAGAATAGTTAGATTAAGGAGGTGAATACCTGGTCGTAAATATTGCAGGCCGGGATTAAAAATGTTACTAGAACTGTCCACCACAATTGCTGTAAGCTGTTCTGCCTGTGGGCGCCTGAGTACAGACGAAATTAATATATTTCAGCTGTCAGGTGGTACAGTCCACCAGTTAAAATGCAGCAGCTGTGGAGCAAAAAAAGTGTCTATAAAGAGAACAAAAAAAGGATATATTCAGATAGACTATTTTTGTCTGCTCTGCAGTAGTATACATAAAAAAATAGTTTCACCAAAAAAATTCTGGCATTCAGATCGAGTTACTCCTCTGCTGTGTAAGGAGACTGGATTAAACCTTGGATATTTTGGATCAACAGAAATGATAAAATCAGAACTTCAGCGGCAGAAGGAAGAGCTTAATATGATGGCTGATGAACTTGGTTTTGAAGATTTTGTTAATCCAGAATTGATGCTGGAAGTATTAGATTATCTGCATGATATTGCTGCAGAGGGGAGATTAAATTGTGAATGTGGCAGTCATGATATTAATATAGAATTATTTAATGATCGACTTGAACTGAGATGTAATAATTGTGAGGCATATATTGACATTTCTGTTAAGACAAGAGATGATTTAACAGAGCTAAAAAAAGAGGGAAGAGTGCATCTGCATTCTTTAAAGGGGAAACCTCATAATTCGAGAGATCCCTGGATAAATATTTGATTGAGGAGGAAAATATTTTATGAATCTAGTACCAATGGCAGAAATACTTAATGATGCACATAAAAAAGGATATGCAGTAGGTGGCTTTAATATTAATAACCTGGAATTTCTTCAGGGAATAGTTTGGGCTGCTGAAGAACTTAATTCACCATTGATACTTCAGGCAAGCGAAGGTGCAATTAGATATATGGGAATGGATTATGTTGCTGGGATGGTAGATGCAGCAGTTAAAAATACCAGTATTCCTGTGGCACTTCATCTTGATCACGGCAGCAGTTTCGAAAAAGTAATGCAGTGTATAAGGAACGGGTTTTCTTCAGTGATGATAGATGCTTCTAAACTGACCTTTGCAGAAAATATTGAACTGACAAAAAAAGTTGTAGAAGCTGCACATTCGGTTGGTGTCAGTATTGAAGCTGAACTGGGGACAATTGGTGGTACAGAAGATGACCACAAAGTTGAAGGAAAAGATGCAATGTACACTGATCCAGAACAGGCTAAAGAATTTGTTGATGCTACAGGTGTAGATGCCCTTGCAGTTGCAATTGGGACAGCACATGGTGTATATAAAGGAGAGCCTGAACTCGATTTTGAAAGACTCGATACAATTAAAAAACTTATCGATATGCCTGTTGTTTTACACGGTGCTTCTGGTATTTCAGCTGCTGATTTAAAAAAGGGAGTAGAATTAGGTGTTAACAAAGTTAATGTTAATACTGATTTTCAGCAGGTATTTACTGCAAAAATAAAAGAGCTTTTTGCTGATGATCCTGATCTCTATGACCCCCGTAAATACTGTGGACCTGGTCGGGATGCCATTAAAGAAAAAGTTAAAGAAAAAATTATGATTTTAGGAAGTAGTGATAGAGCATAATTTATAATTTTAATCTATAAGTGGGGGATTCCTTAATTTAGGAATTCCTCTCTTTTTGTTTGTGAAATTGTACGAAAGGAGCAAAAATTGACACAGATATGGCTGGAATTTTGTTTAATGGCATTACTCATAATAATATCCGGAACATATTTATCTCGATATGGTGATATAATTGCAGATAAGACAGGGCTTGGTCAGGCATTTATTGGAGGTGTTTTGATTGCAATGGCCACCTCACTACCTGAGATGGTCACAAGTATTACCTCTGCAGTTGTTGGTGCGCCAGATATAGCTGTTGGGAATGCTTTTGGAAGCAATACTTTTAATCTCATGATCCTCGCTTTTTCCGACCTTCTTCAGGGCCCTGGACCTCTTTTATTGAGGGTAAACTACAGCCACATTCTTTCGGGCCTGTTTGGTATTCTTCTTTCTGTAATTGTAGTTTTTAGTTTAATTGTTTCTCATTTTATGAACCTGGATTTAAGCATATTTGGAGTTGGAATTGACAGTATAATTTTGCTGTCAGTTTACATTTTTGGGATGAGATTAATATACAGATATGAGAAGAAAAATCCGCTTGATAAAGAAGATGAAGTAAGAGAAGATCTCCATTCAGATTTTACTTTAAATAGAGCATTGATTGGATTTGGTATATGTGCACTAATTATTGTGCTCAGCGGAATAAGGCTTACAGTAACAGCAAATTTAATTGCTGATATGACAGGTATTGATCAGAGTTTTATCGGTTCCATCCTTGTTGCAGCAGCTACTTCTCTGCCGGAACTGGTTGCTTCAATTTCGGCAATTAAACTTAATGCATATAATATGGCAGTGGGAAATGTTTTTGGGAGCAATATTTTCAATATGACCGTAATTTTTTTTGCAGATTTATTTTATCGAGACGGAATACTGCTGGCAGATGCTAAGATAGTGCATATCATTACAGCTATGGTTGGAATTTCTATGTCAGCAATAATACTAATTGGTTTGTTTTACCGCTCACGCCGCTCGCTATTTTTTCTGGGCTGGGATTCAATATTTGTCAGCATTATTTATTTTATCGGAGTTTATCTTCTTTTTCAGCTTGGACTTTCAGTATAATATTAATTTATATCAGTTATGCAGTTTATTTTAACTTTTTAATAAAGGAAAGGTGGTCTTAAATGTGTTAAATATTAGTGAACTTGAGAAAAAAACAATTACCGAACTACACAAGATAGCAAAAGATATGGATGTTTCTGGTTATTCACAGATGCGTAAAAAAGATCTCATATTTGCTATTTTAAAGAAAGGAACAGAAAAAGGAGGGCATATCTTTGCCGAAGGTGTGCTTGAGATAATAGCAAATGAAGGGTATGGATTTCTCCGTCCATCAAAATACATTCCGTCCAGTGATGATATTTATATATCAGCTTCACAAATTCGCCGTTTTGATTTGAGAACCGGTGATGTTGTATCAGGGCAGGTGAGGGAACCTAAAGATAACGAAAAATATTTTGCAATGCTTAGAATTGAAGCTGTCAACTATCAGGATCCAGAAAAGGCCAGAGATAGAGCCTATTTTGAAGATCTTACTCCGCTCTATCCTGAAGAAAGATTTAAACTTGAATATCATAAAAATGAAAAATCGTCAAGACTTATAGACCTAATTTCGCCTATCGGGAAAGGCCAGAGAGGTCTTGTTGTTTCACCACCGAAAGCTGGGAAAACAGTTCTTCTAAAAAAAATTGCCAACAGTATACGCCACAACTATCCGGAAACAAAAATGATGATTCTGCTGATTGATGAAAGGCCGGAAGAAGTTACAGATATGCGCCGTTCAGTAGACGCAGAAGTTATTAGTTCAACTTTTGATGAGCCGCCGGAAGAGCATATACAGGTGGCAGAGCTTGTTTTAGAAAAAGCAAAAAGACTTGTTGAACATAAATATGATGTTGTAATACTCCTGGATAGTATTACAAGACTGGCTAGAGCAGCAAATGTTACCATTCCTCCGAGCGGCAGAACCCTTTCTGGCGGTCTTGATCCTACGGCAATGCATTTTCCAAAAAAGTTTTTTGGTGGTGGAAGAAATATAGAAGAAGGTGGGAGCCTTACAATTATAGCTACCGCACTGATTGATACAGGGAGCAGAATGGATGATGTTATTTATGAAGAATTTAAAGGCACAGGTAATATGGAGCTTCACCTGAGCAGGCGTCTGGCAGAAAAGAGAATTTTCCCTGCTGTTGATATTAATCGTTCGGGAACCAGGAAAGAAGAAATGCTGATGAGTAAAGAAGAGCTGGAAGTGATCTGGAAGCTGAGGCAGTATATAAGTAATATGAATGAATATGACATTATGGAAACGATTTTAAAACAGATGAACAATACAGAAAATAATAAAGAGCTTCTGCAGGCGCTGCAGAAAATATTGAAAAATTAAAAAAACAGGTCATATCTGTTCAGCGAAAGATATGACCTGTTTTAAGTTGGAATATTTTTAATATATGGAATTCAATAATTGATATTTAAATAGTTTAAATTATAAGCTCAACAATAAGAGCTGTAAAACCTACTATTGTGCCGCTTATAAGTGTATAACCCAGGCAGCGCTTTATTATCTCTCCTTCTTTCCCGTGTATACCTACCACGGAAGTTCCCAGCAGTATCTTTGCCGGGGCAATCGCTGATCCCAGTGATCCACCTACTGATTGTGTTGATGCAATAATGTTTTGAGAAAAGCCAAGTAAATCAGCAGTATTTATCTGAAAAGCACCAAACAGTACATTGGAACTTGTATTACTTCCGGTTAAAAATGCTCCCAATATTCCAATTAAAGGAGAAAACAGTGGGAATAGTGGTCCACTCACTTTCGCCATACCGCGTGCAAAAGTAAATATCATGCCAGAATCATTCATAATCAGTGCAAGAACCATAAGCAGGAATACGGTCAAAACAGATGATTTTGCCTTCTGGAAGCTGCGGCTAAAAACACTTGATATATATTCTACTTTAAATTGATTTTTTGCAAAATACATTATCCCACCACTAATTGATGCCAGAAGCAAAAAGAAAATCGGATGTGAAAAAAGATGGATTCCCGAATAATTGATTTCTTCTGCAACTTCATAGCCCAGTCCTGTTGTAAAAGCAGGAAATGAAAGAGCAAAACTTATATCAGGCAGAATATTTTTAATAAACGGCAGTTGGAAAATAAGAACCGATCCTATGAGAACAATGTAGGGAAATAGTGCGGTAATTAGTGACATACCGCCATTTTTAAATGATATAAAATCTTCAAAAGACATTTTGGAGTTTTTAAATAATATGAATAAAAAATATGTACTTCCAATAAGGCCGGCCAGCAGTGATCCAACATGCGCAAAATTTCCGGCAGCCGCACCCAGCTGAGCAGCAGACATTAGTAAACTCATCGGCAGAATATATTTAAAATTTTTCTTAACTTCTTTTATACCACCGTAAATATGAGCTACAGCCAATCCTGTTGTAAAAACAGGTATAAAGAAAAATGAAGCAAGGATTACACCAAGTTTAACAGCTTCGAGACCTGTAACAAGCTGGAGAGCAAAGAAAGAAGATCCCATAGAACCAAAACTTATGGACCAGGAATGGCCGACAAGAACAGCAGTAATTGCTGTTAAAGGATTAAATCCAATTCCAATCAGTAGGGCACCGACAATGGCAATTGGCACTCCAAATCCTGTTACACCCTGAATAAAACCGGAAAATGCCCAGCTTAAACCTAAAAATTGGAGAGATCTGTTGCCGCCGAGATTTTTCATAAACTTCTTAATTGTTTCAAAACCACCAGAAATATCAACTATATTGAAGAGAAAAACAGCTCCAATTATAATTAATATTACATAAAGGCTTAAAGAAGTACCTTTACCTGCTGCAATAAGCAGCTGTTTAAAGCTCAACTTAAATATAAATACGGAAAATATTACTGTGAGTACAAGACTTATTAGTGCTGACTTTCTCGAATTAAGTTTAAGATAGGACATTAAAAAAAGTAAAACTATGATAGGTAATGCTGCGGTTAACCACATAAAAAAATTAAATTTCATTGTTTATTCCTCCTATTAAATTCTCTACTACTTTTTTAAATAAGTACAGCCAATATACACCTAAAACATTATACCATAATACTGTGGTAAGTTAAAAATAAATTCTACTAAACTACTTTTTTAATCTGCTTGCATAGCCAGTTTAGCTGTGTTATAATATGTTTTAGTTTAAGAATAGGCTGTAAAGCCAACAGTAAATAGAGACTTTTTTGCTGGTATTTTATAAAATTAGCATATAAGAGAGGTGATATAGATGCGTGAAGGAATCCACCCGGAAGTTAAGGAAACAACAGTAACCTGTGCCTGCGGCGAGGTTTATCATACAAAATCTACCAAAGAAGATATTCGGGTTGAAGTATGTTCCAGCTGTCATCCATTCTATACAGGTAAACAGCGTAAAGCCAAAAAAGGTGGTCGTGTCGAAAGATTCAATAAAAAATATGGAATTTCAGAAGAAGATTCTGAATAAATCCAATTGGAAATCATTTTACTTTCTGCTGCAGGGCTTAGATGCTCTGCTTTTTTTTTAGATAAATTGTCATAATTAAATAATACTGCAGAGAGGATGAGAAGATGTACAAAATTACTAACAGCGGCTGGATTGAAGTGATCACTGGTCCAATGTACTGTGGAAAAAGCGAAGAATTAATAAGAAGGATCAAACGAATTAAAATAGCCCAACAGCAGGTAAAGGTTTTTAAGCCTGCTTTGGATGACAGATATAGCAGAAAAAATGTTGTTTCACACAGTGGGCACAGTATTCAGGCAGTTCCAGTAGATCATCCTGAAGAAATTTTTAAAAAGATAGACAGTTCTTCAGATGCTGTTGCTGTAGACGAAGCCCAGTTTTTTCATAAAGATCTCATTGAAATATGTGAAAAAATGGCTGATATGGGAATGAGAGTGATAATTGCTGGTTTGGACAGAGATTTTAGAGGTGAACCATTTGGGCCTATGCCTGAACTGCTGGCCAGGGCAGAATATGTAGATAAACTTCACGCTATCTGTATTAAATGTGGAGAACCTGCCAGTAGAACTCAGCGGCTGATAGATGGCAGACCGGCTTCATATGATGACCCGGTAATTTTTGTTGGCGCAGAAGAAGTTTATGAAGCACGCTGCCGCAGCTGTCATGAAGTCAGGAGGAGATGAATATAATGTTTGATTTACAGAGAAAGCTCGATGAGCTGGAAAATAAATATAAGGATTTAAATAAAAAGCTAAGTGATCCGAAAGTGATTAGTGATAGTAATAAATATCAGAAACTGCTGAAAAAGCATGCGAAAATGAAGCAAATAGTTGAAAAATATAGAGAATACAAAAAAGCTCTGAATGGACTTGAAGAAGCAGAAGAAATGCTCGAATTGGCAGATGATGAAGAAATAAAAGAACTGGCAGAGATGGAAATAGATGAACTGCAGCCGGTAAAAGAAAAGCTGGAAGAAGAGCTGCCTATAATGCTGCTTCCCGATGATCCAAATGATGAAAAAAATGTTATAGTTGAGATTAGAGCCGGAGCAGGTGGAGATGAGGCAGCACTGTTTGCAGCAGACCTTTACAGAATGTATTCCAAATATGCTGAATCACAGGGCTGGAAGGTAGAAGTTATGAGTGCAAATGCTTCCGGAATTGGAGGCTATAAAGAAATAATTTTTACCATTGAAGGTGAAGATATATATAAAAAGCTTAAATATGAAAGTGGAGTTCACAGAGTTCAGAGGGTTCCATCAACAGAATCAAGCGGCAGGATTCATACATCGACAGCAACTGTAGCTGTACTTCCAGAAGCGGAAGAAGTTGATGTAGATATAGATCCAAATGATCTCAGAATAGATGTTTACAGATCAAGCGGACCTGGTGGGCAGAGTGTAAACACCACAGATTCAGCTGTTAGAATTACTCACGAACCTACAGGTTTAACTGTCTCCTGTCAGGACGAAAAATCTCAGCACAAAAATAAAGCAAAGGCTATGCGCATACTGCGGGCCAGACTGCAGGAAAAAATGGAACGGGAAAAACAGGCAAAACGAGATGAGGCAAGAAAGTCTCAGGTAGGTTCGGGAGACAGAAGTGAAAAAATACGCACCTATAACTTTCCTCAGGGAAGGGTTAGTGACCACAGGATTAATCTAACTGTTCATCAGCTAGATAAAATTCTTGATGGGGAACTTTCACAGGTTATTGATCCACTTATTGAGGAGGATAATCTTAAACGTCTGGAGAAGATTTAATCGTGAATATTAAAGAATTACTTTCTAAAACTGATAATTTTTTCAATAAAGTTGGACTTGATTCACCAAGACTCGATGCCGAAGTTCTTCTGGCAGATCTCCTGGATATGGAGCGGATAAAACTTTATGTAAATTTTGATTACCCCCTTAGCTCTCAAGAACTGAAAGAATATAGAGAAAGAGTTAAACAGCGGGCAAAAAGAATACCGGTAGCTTATATAACGGGAAAAAAAGAATTTATGTCTATGAAATTTTATGTTGAACCTGGTGTGCTGATTCCCAGGCCGGAAACTGAACTTCTGGTAGAAAAAGTTATTGATTTTTGTAAAGAAAATAAATTAAAAAGTGCAAATATTGTCGATATTGGAACCGGGAGTGGAGCTGTTGCCATCAGTCTGGCAAAATATGTGAAAGATGCTTGTACAGTAGGGGTAGATATATCCCAAAAATCTGTAGAAGTAGCCAGAAAAAATTTGGCTGAACACTCTCTTGAAGAAAGAGTCAGTATTGTAAGGGGCAGTCTTCTGGAACAATTTATAAAGAGAGATATCAATAATGTTGATATAATTGTATCCAATCCTCCATATATAAAAGATGAAGATATGGCCAGTCTACCGCCAGAAGTGAAAAAAGAGCCCACATCTGCACTTGCTGGTGGTAAAGAAGGCCTGGATTATTATAAAAAAATAATTCCACAGGCTGAAAAAGTATTAAAAAAAGATGGACATATATTTTTCGAAATTGGTGATGGACAGGCTGAAGATGTTCTGTCATTTTTTGGAGAAAGATGGGAAGAAGAAAAAATGTATAAAGATTATTCCGGTAGAGAAAGGATAATTAGTGCCAGATTTGTAGGATAAAAAGTTTAAAGACAGCTGAAATATCTTAAAAACAGTTAAAAAGTTATTAGGCAAATAAAAGTCTAAAGAATAAGTGAATATAATAATTTAAGATGATATTTCAAACGAGATTTTAATATTAAAAGCTGATTTCAAGCAAAAATGGAGATATAAAGATGTATAATACTAAAATATTAAAAATCGAAAACACAATAATGCAAAAAACCAGCATTGAACTAGCTGCAGAAAGTAAAGTAATTCAAAAAGCTGCCGAATATATCAAAAGGGGAGAATTAGCAGCATTTCCAACTGAAACAGTTTATGGTCTTGGTGCAGATGCACTTAATTCTAATGCAGTAAAGAAAATTTTTGCAGCTAAAGGCAGACCACAGGATAATCCGCTGATTGTTCATGTGGCAGATTTAAAACAGCTAAAACAGATTATTAAAGGTGAACTGTCAGAAGTTTCGCGAAAGCTTATCAATAAATACTGGCCTGGCCCACTTACCCTGATTTTTCAGAAAAGCAGCACTTTACCTGATAGAACAACTGCTGGTCTTGATACTGTTGCGGTAAGAATGCCTGATAACAAAATTGCGCTGGCTCTAATAAAAGCAGCTTCTCTGCCGATTGCTGCTCCAAGTGCAAATACTTCCGGTTATCCAAGCCCCACAGAGGCTGAACATGTCTATAATGATTTGAACGGGAAAATTCCAGTTATTATTGATGGTGGACCCTGCCGTGTTGGTTTAGAATCTACTGTGCTGGACATTCGTGGAGAGAAACCAGTTATACTGCGTCCGGGTGGAATCACCAGAGAAGATCTTAGTAAATTTTTAGATGTTGAGATTGAGAGAATGGATGTGGCAATAAAAGAAGAGCAGAAGGTTCTTTCACCTGGTATGAAATACAGGCATTATTCACCTGCTAAACCTGTGTTTTTATTCAATGAGGAAAGTTTTTCGGTGATGGTAAAAAGATCTAAAAATATTAGAGCAGCTGTCATAACAGCTGAAGAAACAAAAATACCATCCGCACTTCAAAAAAGATGGAAAATATTAAAAGTTTTTTCACGCAAAAATCCTGAAATGCTTGCCCAAAAATTATTTTCACTTCTGCGCTGTTTGGATGAAGATAAAAATATCGAAGAAATATATGTAGAAAAGGTCAGCAGTAGAGGTATTGGAGAAGCAGTTATGAACAGAATTAAAAAAGCTGCTTTAGATGATGATCTTATTCCAGGGAGGTGAAGATCATTAAAAATATTCTTTTTGTGTGTACAGGGAATACCTGCCGCAGCCCGATAGCAGAATATATTTTCAGAGAATTTATAAAAGATAGGGGTTTGGAAGATAAGTGGAATATACAGTCTGCCGGTGTATCTGCAGTTAACGGAAGCAAAATCAATGAAAAGGCAAAAACTGTTATGGATGAGATTTCAATAGATACATCAGACCACCGCTCAAAAAATATTAAAGATATTGATCTGGACAGGCAGAATTTGATCCTAACGATGACCCGCAAACACAGCCGAGTTCTGATACTAAACTATCCTACCTGTGCGGATAATACCTTTACATTAAAAGAATATACAGGCTCAGAAACTGAAAAAGATATCAGTGATCCTTTTGGACGTTCGGTTGATTTTTATAGAGAAACAAGAAAAGAAATAGAAGTTGAATTAAAAAAATTATTAAAAATGATAGATAAATTTGATAACTCTGAGAAGGAAAAGAAGCAGTAAAAGAGAATAATTTATAATGAGAGAGTTTAAATTGAATTAATTTTATCAACGCATAAAACAAAAATATAATTTACAGGAAGGGGATTTTAATTTGGGCAGAGTACATGTTGTAGATCACCCATTAATTCAGCACAAGTTAACTTTAATTCGTGATAAAAATACGGGACCTAAGGAATTTAGAGAGCTGGTAGATGAAGTTGCGACACTGATGGCATATGAAGTAACAAGAGATTTGCCTCTGGAAAAAATAGAAGTTGAAACACCAATTAAGAAACAAAAATTCAATATGATTTCTGGTAAAAAAATAGGGATTGTTCCAATATTGAGGGCAGGTTTGGGTATGCTGGATGGTATATTAAAATTAATTCCAGCTGCAAAAGTTGGTCATATTGGACTTTATCGCGATCCAGATACTCTGGAAGCAGTCGAATATTACTGTAAATTACCCACTGATGTTGAAGAAAGAGAACTTATAATAGTTGACCCTATGCTTGCTACAGGTGTTTCTGCTATGACAGCTATCAAATTTATTAAAGAAAGAGCCCCCAGAAATATAAAGCTGATGGTTTTAATAGCAGCTCCAGAAGGAATCAAAAAAATTCAGGATGCGCATCCTGATATAGATATCTGGACAGCAGCTATAGATGAAAAATTAAATGATCATGCTTACATAGTGCCAGGACTTGGAGATGCTGGAGACCGCCTTTATGGTACAAAATAACTGCTGCCACTTGTGCCACTTGTACCGGGTACGAAAAGGCCTTTTCGTACCCGGTACCAACTAAGGCGATATGTACCCGGTACCAACTACGGTACCAACTGAAAAACTGGAGGTAGAGTGATTTGTTTTATTTTTCTGCACTTCTCATCAGCTTAATACTGTCCTTTATTTTTACACCACTTGTTATAAAGTTTGCCCCTGTGGCAGGATTTATAGACAAACCCGGGCAGAGAAAAATAAACAGAAGAGCGGTTCCGACTGCAGGTGGAATTGCAATTTATCTTTCTTTTATTATTACTCTGCTACTATTTATGCCTTTAAACAGGACTATTGAAGGTATAATTATTGGTGGAACTTTAATACTTATTTTGGGGTTAATAGATGATAAATATGAACTATCTGCTCTGGTTAAGTTTACAGGCCAGATTGCAGCTGCATCTATTCTTCTTTTTTATGGTGTGGAAATAGAGTTTATTACAAATCCCTTTGGAGGGCTGCTTTTTCTGGGGATTTATTCAGCACCTTTTACAATTTTCTGGATTGTCAGCATAACAAATACTATCAATCTTATAGATGGACTGGATGGTCTGGCGGCAGGTGTATCTGTAATTGCTGTTTTTACACTTTTTGCTGTTGGACTGCAGGAAAATCAGCTTACAGCTTCTATGCTGGCTGTAATAATGGCCGGAAGCTGTCTTGGTTTTTTGAAATATAACTTTAATCCGGCTCGTATTTTTATGGGTGATACAGGAGCCATGTTTACCGGATATATTATTGCTGCAATATCAATCACCGGTGCCTTAAAAAGTGCAGCAGCAGTTACCGTTTTTGTTCCAGTTTTAGCTTTAGGTGTACCTATATTTGATACAGCTTTTGCTATCATTAGGCGTCTTTTTAACAAAAAACCGATTGGAGAAGCAGACCACGGACATATACATCACAGGCTGCTTGCCATAGGACTTAATCAAAAACAGGCTGTGCTGTCTGTTTACTTAATTAGTATAATTCTTGGTATAGTTGCACTAATAGTCAATGGATCCAATTTTGAGAATGCTTTAATTATTATTGCTGCAGTTATTGCTGCAGTTATATATGGTGCCCGCAGGTTGGGAATTTTTTCTGTGGAAATGCCCGTAGATGGGAAATCATTAGAAGACAGCTGTTAAAAATGTTATCGTTTAACAGATAATTTTTAATAACGGTAATACAATAAAAAGGAGTTTTTCCATTTTTCAACTTTAAAATAGATTAAAACTGTTTTAGTATCTTAGAGTTAATTAGTAAAACATAAAGGTAGTTAATTTCAAATAAGAGAAAAAAAATAGTTAATTTTTTCACAAATATTGTTTGCAAGTTGTTTTTTTATGTAATACAATATTAAAAAAGGTTAGATAATTATGAAACAGGAAGACTGGCGTCGTATAATTAAAGCAATGTCTCTTTTGACACAGGTTGGATTGATGATTGTTGTTTCAGCCGGAATTGGTTTTGGTATTGGATATTTTATCGATTATCTAATTGGATTTGAACTTTTATTTAAATTAGCAGGGCTGATTACAGGAGTTATTGCCGGGTTTTATGCAGTTTATAAACTGATTTTAAATACATTAGATTGAATATTCAGCATTACAACATTAAATTTTTTAATTTTTAGTTAATTAATTTGAAAGGAGGCGCTGATTTTGAATCCAGGACCACAGATAAAATTTTACCTTTTCAATAAGGAATATCTGCCTGTTACAGATACTTTGATAGTTGGTTGGGTATCGGTAATTTTAATTTTGATACTGGCAAAATATTTAACTTCAAATTTAAAAATGAGGCCGGAAGGAAAACAAAATGTTGCCGAGATGATAATTGAACTCATCTACGATCAGATTGAACCTATGCTTCCAAATGAAGGATGGAGGTTTTTACCTTTTATAGCCACAATATTTATTTATGTTGGTTTCAGTAATTTAATTGGTCTGGTACCAGGGGTTACGAGTCCAACAGGTGATTTGAATACAACATTAGGTCTTGCCTTAGTGGTTTTTATAGTGGTTCAATTAGAAGGAATGAGAGAGCATGGAGTGTGGGGATATATAAAAAGTTTTGCCGAGCCTGTTATTTTTCTACTTCCTATCAATGTTATTGGTGAACTTGCAAAACCTATTTCTCACTCATTCCGTCTTTTTGGGAATATTGTTGGTGGGGGAATAATAATGACATTGATTTATCAAGCAGCACCGGCACTTGTACCTGTTCCACTACATGCCTGGTTTGATTTTTTTGTTGGTATGATACAGGCACTTATTTTTGGTATGGTAGCAATTGCTTATATTTCTGTTGCTAAATCTTAATTTGTTTTTTGCGAAAGGAGGCTTTTCTTTATGATAGAGTTTTCTCCAGAAGTAATCAGAACAGTAATACGTACTGCTTCATTAATTGGTGCAGGAGCAGCTTTAATAGCAGGAGTTGGTCCCGGGATCGGTATGGGATATGCTGCTGGTAAGGCGACCTCTGCGGTAAGACGGCAGCCTCAGGCCAGAGGCGCTATAATTACAACAATGCTTTTAGGACAGATTATATCCGGTTCAACCGGTATATATTCACTTGTAATCGCTATTTTTCTTGTTTTTAATACTTAAGGGGAGTTTTGCTGATGAAAGAAATCCAGGATCCGGTTAAAATGCAGAAAGAAATTATCAAAAAGACCTACTTAATTTCACTGTTTCCTATTATTTCATCACTTATTGCAGGATCATTTGATGTTTTTCTTGGATTTATATTTGGACTCATTATCAGCACACTTCTTTTGAGAATTAAATATAATAATATCCGCAGGGCACTTGATATGAACATGGAAAAAGCAGAAAAATTTATCAGAAACAGATATTTTATTGAATATGCCCTGTATTTTATAGTTCTTTTTACATCTGCAAGAAATACTAGAATTAATTTTCTGGCTGCAGCTGTGGGATTATTTATGATGAAATTTACTGTTGTTTTGTGGTCTGTCATTGATTTATTTAAGGATACTTTTCAAAGTAAAATTGATGAGTATAAATAATATTTTTGTTTTTTAATATTGAAAGGAGGAAATTATAATGGTAGAATTTTCACCACAAGTAGCTGAAACTATTATTAGAGCAGCAGCTCTGCTCGGAGCAGGTTTTGCAATGATTGCAGGTATTGGTCCAGGTGTTGGTCAGGGATATGCTGCTGGAAAAGCTGTTGAATCTGTAGCAAGAGATCCTGAAGCAAGAGGTAATATTATTACTACTATGCTTCTTGGTCAGGCAGTTGCTGAGTCAACAGGTATCTATTCTCTGGTTATAGCTATTGTTTTGATCTTTACTATATAAGTCTGTGTTTAAGTCGGGAGATTTTTCTCCTGACTTTCTGGTATTATTTTAAAGCACAGAATAATTAAGATCAGAACCAAATTTCCCACCGAATAGGTGGGATGAGAATATAATTACCTAGATGTTTAGGTTTTATAATATATGAACTTAGGTTCAGGAGGTGAATGTACTCTTGGTTAATATTAATGCTACCATGTTTTGGGAAGTATTAAACTTCTTTATATTACTTTTTTTATTAAGAAGATTTCTTTATACACCCATTAAAGATATGCTGGACAGTCGAGCTGCACAGATTAATGGTGATTTAGATGAAGCAGAAAAAATGAAATCTGAAGCTGCAGATCTTAAGGCCCAGTATGAGCAAAAATTGAAAGATGCTAGAAGTGAAGCTCAGAAAATTATTGATAATGCAGAAACCAGGGCTAATAAACGAGCCAAAAACATTATAAAAGAAGCAGAAGAGAAAGCAGAAAAAGTAAAAGAGAAAAAGATGGAAGAAATAGAACAGATGCGCAAAGAAACTATGGCTGAAATGAGGAATAAAATTGCTTCGTTTACAGTTCTTGCTGCCGGCCAGCTGATCCAGGAGCAGCTGGATGAAGAAAAACACGAAGTGATGATAAATCAATTTATAGATGAATTAGATAGTGATAAGCTGGGTGAAATTAAATGAAAAATGAAATAGCATCTAAATACAGCAGAGCATTTTTTTCTCTGGGGAAAGAAAAAGATAAATTAACAAAATTTCGTGAAAATCTAAATTCTTTCTGGGAAACTGTGGAGAAAAATGAAGATTTAAAAGAAGTTTTGTTTCATAAAAGAATTTTACCTGAAGATAAAAAAACTATAATAGAAAAAATATTTAAAGATCAAATAGAGGCAGAAGTACTTAACTTTATATTTATTTTAATTGATAAACGCAGGGAATACAGTTTTGAAAGTATTTATAAAGAATTTAATAAACTTGTTGATAAAGAAGAAAAAATCCTGCATGTTGAAGTAAGTACTGCTGTAGAAATGAGCCAGAAAAGCCGGGAAAAATTGAAGGCGAAACTGGACGAAATGTTAGATTATACAATTATAATTAACAGCAGGGTGAATCCTGATATTATTGGTGGCCTGGTAATGAAGATTGAAGATTACATAATTGATGGCAGTATCAGGTATCACCTGGACAAGCTACATGAAAATCTTAAAATGATACCAGTAAGTAAGTTAGGGGTGAATTAATTTGAAATTGAGACCTGAAGAAATTAGTTCTATCATAAAAAAAGAGATAGAAAATTATGGAAAAAAAATAGAGTCTGTAGGTGTTGGTACTGTTCTCGATGTTGGGGATGGTATTGCACATGTATATGGACTTGATGATGCCATGTCTGGAGAACTTCTCGAATTTCCAAATGGTGTCTTTGGTATGGCACTTAACCTTGAAGAAGATAATATTGGTGTTGTTCTTCTAGGGGATGAAAAGAAAGTTGAAGAAGGTGATGATGTAAAGAGAACCGGACGTGTTGTAGAGGTTCCAGTTGGAGAAAGCCTATTGGGAAGAGTAGTGAATCCACTTGGACAGCCGCTTGATGGTAAAGGATCAATTGAAAGTGATAAATACAGACCTGTTGAATCAGAGGCACCCGGTGTTGTTGAAAGACAGCCGGTGGAAGTACCTCTACAGACTGGATTAAAAGCTATTGATTCAATGACACCAATCGGCAGAGGTCAGCGCGAATTAATTATTGGTGACCGACAGACTGGAAAAACAGCGATCGGTATAGATACAATTATAAATCAGAAAGATAATGATGTAATATGTATATATGTTGCTATTGGTCAGAAGAACTCTACAGTAGCACAGCTAACTGAAAGATTAAAAGAAGAAGGAGCAATGGATTACACTATAGTAGTTTCTGCTACTGCCAGTGAACCAGCTCCGATCAGATATATTGCTCCATATGCCGGCTGTGCAATGGGAGAATATTTTATGTATGAGCAGGATAGAGATGTTCTTGTCATATATGATGATCTTTCCAAACATGCTGTTGCTTACAGAGCCATGTCACTTCTTTTGAGGAGGCCGCCTGGACGTGAAGCATATCCTGGTGATGTATTTTATCTTCATTCCCGTCTTCTTGAAAGAGCTGCAAAGCTTAATGAAGAAAATGGAGGTGGGTCTCTGACAGCACTTCCAATAATTGAGACACAGGCAGGTGATGTTTCGGCATATATTCCTACAAATGTAATTTCTATTACAGATGGTCAGATATATCTGGAAAGTGAACTTTTCTTCTCAGGTGTAAGACCTGCTGTTAATGTAGGTATTTCGGTATCTCGTGTTGGTGGTAATGCACAGATTAAGGCCATGAAAGATGTTGCCGGAACTCTGAGGCTGGACCTTTCTCAGTATCGAGAGCTGGAGGCTTTTTCACAGTTTGGCTCAGATCTGGACAAAACAACACAGCAGAAGCTGGCACGTGGAGAAAGAATAGTGGAAATACTTAAACAGGATCAGTATTCTCCAATGCCGGTAGAAGAACAGGTAATTATTATATATTCTGTTGTAAATGGTCATCTTGATGATCTTCCGGTTGATAATCTGGGCAGATTTGAAAAAGAGTTCCTGTCCTTTTTGGACAGCAATTATCCAGAGATTGGAAAAGAAATTAAAGAAACAGAGAAATTATCTGATGAATTAAAAGAAAAATTAAATTCAGCAATAAAAGAATTTAAAAATATGTTTCAGGTAAGGGAGAATAAAATTGTTGATACAGATTCCGAAGATCTGGACAAAGACAGCAAATCAGATGAAGCAGAAAAAGAAGAAAAAACCGAAGCAGAGGAAGCTGAGGTGATTTAATAATGCAGAATATGCGCGATATACAGCGTAGAATAGGTAGTGTAAAAAACACTCAGAAAATAACCAGGGCCATGAAGATGGTTGCGGCAGCCAAATTAAGAAATGCTCAGGATAGAGCAGAAGATGCCAGACCTTTTTTCAATAAAACTGTTGAAGTTTTAACAGGTGTTTTTTCAAGAACCAGTGAAGGTCTAAATCATCCTCTGCTTGCAGAAAGAGAGGGTGACAGGCATCTCATAATTGCTGTTTCTGGTGACCGAGGACTCTGTGGTGCATATAACAGTAAAGTTATAGCAAAAACAGAGGAATTAATGAAAAAACAAAAAGAAGCTTCTTTAATGCTGCTGGGACGTGTGATAAGAGATTACTTTAGCCGACGCAGTGCTGACATCATGTCCGAATATGTACAGCTTGATGATTATCCTGGTTATGATTTTGCAAATAAGCTAGCTGACGAAATTATACATCATTTTAGAGAAGGTGATGTAGATAAGGTGAGTATTATCTATACACATTTTAATTCTGCAATAAGTCAGAAAGTGAACTCACTGCAGCTTCTGCCGGTAAAAAAATTTGCTGATGAGGCTCCAAAAGTAGAGGACAATGCAGCAGCTGAAGGGGAGAAAAATTATGTTGATTATATATTTGAACCTTCACCTGCTGAAGTTTTTGACAATATCCTGCCACAGTATTTAATAAATGTAATTTATTCGGCCCTTCTGGAATCAAAAGCCAGTGAATTTGGCGCCAGGATGACCGCTATGGATTCTGCAACTGAAAATGCAAATGAAATGATAGATAATCTGACTCTGAAGTATAATAGAGCACGTCAGGCAGAAATAACAAAAGAAATCACCGAAATAGTTGGCGGTGCGGAAGCTTTAAAATAAAGTTTTGATAAAGGAGGAATTTGTGTGAGTGACCAAAATATTGGCAGAGTGATTCAGGTAATCGGTCCGGTAGTTGATATAGAGTTTCCCGGCGGGAAATTACCTAAAATCTATAATGCCATTAAGATAAAAAATGAAGAGAACGACATAGATTTAACCTGTGAAGTTATGCAGCAGCTCGGCGATAACCGGGTTCGTTCAGTTGCAATGTCTTCTACAGATGGTCTTGTTAGAGGAATGGAAGCTGTAGATCAGGGAGATCCAATCAGTACACCGGTTGGAGAAGGAGTACTGGGGCGAGTTTTTAATGTCCTGGGCGAGACAATTGATAACCGGGGAGAGGTAACTACTGATGAAAGAATGCCGATTCACCGCCCGGCTCCAACGTTTGAAGAACAGGAGACATCAACCGAACTTTTTGAAACAGGTATCAAAGTAATTGACCTTCTTGCACCATATACCCGTGGTGGTAAAGTTGGATTGTTTGGAGGTGCAGGTGTAGGAAAGACTGTACTAATTCAGGAACTGATTAATAATATTGCTACAGAACACGGAGGATACTCTGTTTTCTCAGGTGTAGGTGAAAGAACCAGAGAGGGTAATGACCTCTGGCTGGAATTTCAGGAAGCAGAAATACTGGATAAAGTGGCCATGGTTTTTGGCCAGATGAACGAGCCGCCTGGAGCCCGTATGAGAGTTGGACTGACTGGGCTTACAATGGCTGAATACTTCCGTGATGAAGCCGGACAGGATGTACTTCTGTTTATTGATAATATATTTCGTTTTATTCAGGCAGGTTCTGAGGTTTCTGCACTTTTAGGTAGAATGCCTTCAGCGGTTGGTTATCAGCCTACTCTGGCATATGATGTTGGTGCGCTTCAGGAGAGAATTACTTCAACCAAAAAGGGTTCTATTACATCTGTACAGGCAGTTTATGTCCCTGCAGATGATTTGACAGACCCTGCTCCAGCGACAACCTTTGCTCACCTTGATGCTACAACTGTACTTTCTAGAGATATAGTGGAAAAAGGTATTTATCCGGCGGTAGATCCTCTTGATTCAACATCCAATATACTGGATCCCCGGATTATTGGTGAAGAACACTATCAAATTGCGCGTCAGGTACAGGAGATTCTTCAGGAATACAAAGATCTGCAGGATATAATTGCAATCCTGGGAATGGATGAACTTTCTGAAGAAGATAAAATTGTTGTAAATAGAGCCAGAAGAATAGAAAGATTCTTATCTCAGCCATTTTTTGTAGCAGAACAGTTTACTGGTACACCAGGCCGCTATGTAGAAATTGATGATACCATTAGAGGCTTTAAAGGTATTCTGGAAGGGCGCTATGATGATCTGCCAGAAGAGGCGTTTTATATGGTAGGTACTATCGAAGAAGCTGAGGAAAAAGCCAAACGGCTGGAAGAAGGTGAGTAGTCCATGGCTGCTGATCCAAAAATTCAGCTTGATATAGTAACCCCACAAAAACTTGTTTACAGTGACAAAATTGATATGCTTGAAGGACCAGCTATAGATGGACTTATTGGTATTTTACCCAGACATGCTCCACTTGTTACAGCAATGAAGATAGGTATTGTAAAGATTCGTAAAGATGGAGAAGATACAGAAATAGCTATAAGTGAAGGTTTTATGGAAGTTCAGCCTGATAGAATAAATCTTGTAGTTAGAACTGCAGAGATGCCGGAAGAAATAGATGTAGAAAGAGCAGAAGCAGCAAAAAAACGGGCAAAAGAAAGAATGGAGTCTGAAAAAGATAGTATTGATTTTGTTAGAGCAGAAGCTGCCTATGAGAGAGCTATTGCAAGATTAAAAGCAGCCCAGCATAAAGGGCACTCTCTCGGCAGCTATGGCAGGTAGAGATAAAGCAAAATAAAAAAATATATTATTCTTTAGAGAGCTGAGAAGCTCTCTTTTTTTATAAGTTGATTTTGCATAAAGCTGTAGAAGTGATAAAATGATATCAGGAGGTAAGTTTTAATGAATAAAAGTAATAATAACAATAAATTGGAGCAGACTGTTAGAGATGGTGCTTTTGGTCCTAAAGAAATAAAAAAGGGAGAAAAAAACAGATATTTAGGTGAATTTGAAGAAAGAATTATAGCTTATCTCAATTATAATCAGGTAATGGATAAAGCAGTATATCCGGAAATAAACGAAGTACTTTCACTACCTGAGGCAGAAAAATTAATAATAAGGGGAGATATTCCCAAAAATAAAAGCAAAAAATATATAGAAATGGCACAAAAAAATGATGTAAGATTTATTAGAAAAAGTTCTCCAGAATTCAGAGGAGAAGTCGCACTTGCAGTAGCAGGGAAAAATACAGTAAATACAAAAAAAGGAAAGATAATTGACAGAGAAGAAAAGTTGCAAAAACGGGGTTTATCTGATAATATTATAAAGAATGCTGGAGCTGTTTTGTGCAAAAGCTGCTGGCAGGAATTAATGAAAAAAGCACCGGAAGAAAAAATAAATTACCGTAAAGCTGGAATACTGGACAGGCTGTCCGGTACAGGCTGTATAGGCTGCCGTAAATAATATGGGAATTTTTGATTTTCAAATGAGAAATTCTTGTTATTTAATTTAGCATAAGGATATTATACGGCCTTTAAAGGCAAAATCTAGAAAGGAGCTTTTAGAGGTGGGGAAATTTATAATAAATGGACAGAGATCTATTAGAGGAGAAATAAAAGTAAGTGGAGCAAAAAATGCAGCACTGCCAATTATTGCTGCAGCACTTCTAGCTGATTCAGAGAGTGTTCTTCAGGATATACCACAGCTCAGAGATGTAAAAAATCTGTGTGCAATTATTGAGCAGATGGGTGCAGATATTGAGGTAAAGCAGAAAACAATTATTATTGATCCAACATCTGTAAATAAATGTGAAGCTGATCATGAACTGGCTCGAAAATTGAGGGCTTCATATTATATACTGGGGGTAATGCTTAGCAAATATGGACATGCCAGAACAACACTTCCCGGAGGCTGCAATATTGGCAACCGACCGATTGATCTGCATTTAAAAGGATTTAGAGCAATGGGAGCTGAAGTTCGTATGGAGCATGGAGTTGTAGAGGTAAAAGCAGATAAACTTAAAGGTAGTCAGATTTATTTAGATTATCCCAGTGTGGGAGCAACAATTAATATTTTACTTGCTGCAACTATGGCAGAAGGAAATACTGTAATAGAAAATGCCGCAAGAGAGCCGGAAATTGTTGATTTAGCAAACTTTTTAACAGTAATGGGGGCAGAGATAAAAGGTGTTGGAACAGATGTTATAAAAATAAATGGTGTGGATGAATTGCATGGAGCTGAACACAGGATTATACCTGACAGGATAGAGGCGGGTACATATATGATTGCAGGTGCAATTACAGGTGGTGATATTTATGTCCGTAATGTTTTAACAGAACATGTAAAACCATTGATAGCAAAAATGCATGAAATGGGGATTGAGCTTAAGGAAGATATATCAGGTGTTAGAGTTAAAGGAACGGGCCATTTAAAGGCTGTAGATATAAAGACACTCCCCTATCCGGGTTTTCCAACTGATATGCAGTCGCAAATGATGGCACTGCTTACACAGGCAGATAATACAAGTATGATAATAGAAACTGTCTGGGAAAATAGATTTATGCATGTTGATGAATTAATACGCATGGGAGCAGATATAAAGATTGATGGACACAGCGCACTTTTAAAACCTAGCCCCCTCACAGGTGCTGAAGTAACAGCTACAGATCTCAGAGCAGGTGCAGCTCTTATTCTGGCTGGTTTGGCTGCAGAAGGTACAACTGAGGTGAGAGATATTCACCATATTGAACGGGGTTATGAGAATATAGAAAAAAAACTCTGTTCAGTTGGTGCTGAAATAAAAAAAGTAACAGATTAGTCTCCTGCCCGCTGAATAATTTCAGCGGTTTTGTGATTTAATTGGGCTCATAAAAAACTATTTGATTTGACGTAACGCTAATTTAATGAGGAGGGAATATTAATGATTACAACAGTTACTTTAAATCCTTCGATTGATAGAGAATATTTTGTAGATAGTAACGAAATTACAAAAAATCAGTTTATCTACAATGAAGAGTATTTGAGGGTTTATCCGGGAGGAAAAGGCCTCCTAACAGCTATTAATTTAAAGAAATTTACCTATCCGGATGTTCAGAACATTGGTTTTGTAGGTGGTAAACAGGGATCTTTTTTCGAGAAGATGGTTCAGAAATATAAGGTAATTACAAATTATATCTATACTGATAAAGAAATAAGAAATAATGTAAAAATCATTAGTAAAAACCCCTTTTCCTATACACAGTACAATGATTATACATATAAAGTGGATAAAATTGATGTAGAAGATCTTATTAAACGTTACAAAAGAGGAATTGTAGAAAGTGAGATAATTGTAATAGCAGGATCAATTCCGGAAGGGGTTGGTTTTGATATCTACAAAATTTTGATAGATATAGCCCACAATATGGACAAAAAAGTTTATCTGCAGGCAAGTGGAGAAGCCTTAAAGCTCGCCCTTTCGGCTGAACCAGAATTTGTCACACCATATTTTAAACATCACAAGTCAATCCTTGATAAGGAAATCAAGAGTAAAAAAGATTATATTAAAGCCGGATTGGAAATGCAGGATAGAGGTGCAGAATATGTGATGATACCATTTCACTGTGACAGACTGCTTTTTGATGCAGATGGCAGAGTATATAAACTTACACCGGATGATTACTGTATAATAAACTGGCTTGGTGCAGGTGATGCATATAATGCTGCCTTTTTGGATTATGTATATCAAAATGGCTTTGATTTTCTAGAGGCAAACAGACATGGTGGTGCAGCTGCACTCTGGATTGCTGAAAACAAAAAAGTTGTTCTAAATAATGGAGAAGATTTTAAATGCTGTCTAAAAAGACTTCATATAGAAGAGCTGGAGGTTTGATAGATGAAGATTGTAAGAGATTATATGATGAGAAGTATGAATTCAGTAAGTTCAGATGATCTGGTTGAAGACGCTATAAGAAATATGTATAAATCTGAACTGTCGGTTTTACCTGTGGTAAATGATCAGAATAAATTTATTGGGACAATTTACAGCAACAACATATTAAAGAATATTATTCCAGAACAGTTTGGATTTATAGAAAGCCACAGAATTTTTTATGAAGTAAATCAGGCAGTAGAAAACCTTGATGATATAAGAGATGAGAGAGTGGAAAAGTATATGTCGAAAGCCACTGATGTGGTTAATGAAAATGAAGATATGAATAAAATTGCAGACATTATGCTTAACAATAAAGAATCTCTTTTGTTTGTAGTAAATAATGGAGGATATCTGCGGGGATATATATCCAGGGCAGACCTTCTTCATTTTTTACTGGACGAGGCAAAGAAAAATTAATTTTAGTAAAAAATGAGGTGGAAACATGGATACAGCTGGTCAAATTTCGCTTAGTTTAGAACAGATGGAAAGCTGGATTGTATTTAATAATGTTGGCAGCAAATCGATTTACCTAATTGGAATTTTCCTGATACTCGGACTGTCTGTTGTGATTCTTGCAAAAAAATATGGAGTACCAATAGTTGTTGGATATGTATTTTTGGGTATTCTTCTCAGTCCGGATTTAATAAAAATGCTGCCATTTATCACTGAAGATATCAGCAGCTGGTATACATTTGTTATCAGCAATCTGGATTATGTGACAGAAATTGCTCTAGCATTTATAGCCTTCACAATTGGAAGTGAACTGTCCATAAAGACATTTAAAAGGCTGGGGAAAAGTATTTTTTATATTGTTTGTTTTGAAGCAGTGGGTGCTTTTGTTATGGTAACTGGAGCAGTTTACATAATAGGAAAGCCACTTTACATGGCCCTGCTTTTTGGATCAATTGCATCTGCAACTGCTCCGGCAGCAACAGTTATGGTATTAAAAGAATATAATGCTGAAGGACCTTTAACTTCAACCATTATGGCTGTAGTTGGGATAGATGATGCTGCAGCTCTGATAATATTTAGTTTAATCAGCCCTGCTGCATATCTGCGCTTTCAGGGCGGGGGCAAAATTGAGCTTCAGAAAATTTTACTACTGCCTCTGTTTGAAATATTTGCTTCAATAGCTCTTGGGCTTGCAGCCGGATATACTGCTCAGTATCTGCTGACATTATTTGAAGAAAAAACCAAAAAAGTAATGACTGTGGTGGCATTAATAATCGGGACTTCTGCTGTATCTCTATTTTTTGATATTTCACCACTTATAGCAAATATGGCGGTTGGTTTTGCAGTCAGAAATTTTGCCAAGAAAAATCTGCAGATTTCCGAATATCTTGATACAATAACAATACCTTTATATGCAATGTTTTTTATGCTGGCCGGTACAGAAATACGTTTTTCCAATATGGGTTCCCTTAGTTTTCTGCTCATAGCTTTTACTTACTTAACAGCGCGTATGATCGGTAAGGTGGGGGGATCAACTCTGGCGGCCAGGATTTCCGGTGCACCAGAATCAGTTCAGAAATATATAGGTTTTGGTCTTTTTCCACAGAGTGGTGTTGCTATTGCCCTTGCATATACTGTACAGAGGCAGTTTTCGGCAGCCCCGGAAGTCGGTTTGCTGATTTTTAATACACTTCTTCTTACAGCAGCAATAACAGAAGTTATTGGACCACTTGCAACAAAATATGCTGTTATAAAGTCTGGAGAAGCAAAAGAGTAACTGCAGCAGGATTTGCCGATCATTTATAGAAATAATATGTTAAAGAAATGAAATATTTATTGGTGACTTTTTTTGTAAATATAATATACATGGTTGTTGGAATTTTATTAATGTCTGAAACATAAAATGATCGGAAAATAAAGGAAATGTGCGAGAGGAGTATTTATATTGAAATTCCTAAACAAATTCAGCAAAAAAATTGCAATTGATCTCGGTACAGCTACAGTTATTATCTATGAACACGGCAAAGGGATTCTGCTGCAGGAGTCATCATATGTGGCTCTTGATACAAATGACCGTACAGTAATTGCAGTGGGAGATGAGGCAAGAAAAATGCTGGGGAGAACTCCCGGTAATATTGAGGTTGTTCGTCCCTTAAAAGATGGGGTGATTGCGAATTTTGAAGTTGCAGAGCTGATGCTGAAAAGTTTTCTCAAAAAAATTGGTGTAAAAAACAAATTTATCAAACCTCTAATTATGGTATGTATACCTGTTGGTGTAACAGGTGTGGAAAGTAGAGCAGTTCTGGAAGCGGCAGTTCAGGTTGGAGCAAGAAAAGCTTTTTTAATAGAAGAACCTGTGGCAGCAGCAATTGGAGCTGGACTGGAAATAGAAAAAGCAGAGGGGAATATGGTAATAGATATTGGTGGAGGTACAACAGAAATCGCTGTGCTTTCTCTTGGTGGAATAGTGGCAGGAGAATCAATTAGAGTTGGTGGTGATAAGTTCGATGAGGCTATTGTAAGATATGTAAGAGAACATTATAATTTGATTATTGGTGAGTCTACTGCTGAAGAGATAAAGATTAATATTGGCTGTGCACTTCCAGATTTTGATGGAATATATGAAGTTAAAGGAAGAGATCTTATGACAGGACTGCCCAGACATGTAGAAATTTCTTCCAATGAAATCTATCAGGCTTTAAAAGAACTGCTTGAAAATATAAGTCATGCAGCCCGAAGGGTTCTGGAAAAAACCCCGCCAGAGCTTTCTGCAGATATCGTTGAAAGGGGTATTATTTTAACAGGTGGAGGGTCTCTGCTTAAAGGTCTGGATAGATATATAAGTGCAGTGACAGAAGTATCTGTTTTTGTGACAGATGAACCACTTATTTGTGTTGCAGAAGGAACAGGACAGGCGTTGAGTGAGATAGATAGGCTGGCAGATGTACTTGGAACCGCGGATCACAGCATCTCCTCCTAAAATAAAGGAGAGGATTGATATTTTGAATAAAAAAAGGATTTTATTTTTTATTATTATAATACTGCTCATTTGTTCAATAACAGTATCTGCAGCCGAAGAAATTATGCCTTTAAATGAGGTTAAAGCCGGTATGCAGGGATATGGAAAAACAGTTTTTTCTGGGACTGAGGTAGAAAAATTTCCAGTTGAAATTATTGATGTTTTGAAAAACAGAGGTATCAGTGGTGACCTGATACTTGTCAAAACATATGGAGATAAAATAGAGAAGATAGGTGGAATTGCTGCAGGTATGAGTGGAAGTCCTGTTTATATTGATGACAGGATGGTCGGAGCCATAGCCTATGGCTGGTCATTTAGTGACCACCGCTATGGTCTTGTTACTCCAGTAGAAGATATGCTGGATCTGCTGGAAAAGATTGATTTAGAAGAGGAGATAAACTCTGATCTGGATAACAGAACGGATCTTAAAAACAGCAGGTTAAATTTAGCCAAAAATCTGGCTGCCAGTAGCTCACCATTGATGGTAAGTGGGCTTAATGGAAGAGCACTGGAAATGCTAAAAGATGATCTATCCCATCTCAATCTTAAAGTATTACCCAATAATGGGATTAAAGAATCGGATAAAAGTACAGTTCGACCGGAAGCTGGCGAAGCTATCGCTGTACAGCTTGTTAGAGGTGATATCAATGTGGCTTCAATTGGCACTCTGTCATATATTGATCAAAATAAAGTGATAGCATTTGGTCATCCATTTACAAACAGGGGTGAGGTCGATTATCTGCTCAGCAGGGCGTATATTAATGGAATAGTTCCCAGTGAAGAACAGCCATTTAAGCTGGGTTCACCATATTCAAGGTTGATTGGTTCAATTACACAGGATAGAGGTGCAGGTATAGCAGGAAGGCTGGGTCAATATCCGCATATTATACCTCTACACATCTCTATATCAGAAAATAATGAGCTTAAAGAGGAGATTTCTCTGCAGATAGTTAATGACGAATTTCTGCTGACCTCACTTGCAAACAGTGCAGCCCTTCAGGCTGTGGATTCTTCGCTGGACAGAATTGGTCCAGGAACCGCCCGCTCCAGGCTGAAGATAATGGGCAAAGGGTTACCTGATCTGCAGATAATCTCAACAAATATGTACTACAGTCAGAAGGATATAGGGAGTATGGCACTTTATGACTTTTATCAGCTGCTTAATTTGATTGCTAGAAACCCTTTTAAAGATATAAATTTAATAGATATAAGGCTTGAATTAGATTTTCAAAAAACTGATAGTGTGGCACTGATTCAGGAAGCAAAAGTGCTGAATGACGAAATCTATCCTGGTGATGAAGTGGAAGTGAAAGTAACTCTACATCCCTATAGAAGCGATGTATTTACCAGAAATGTTTCAATCAAACTGCCGGACGATGTTGAAAAAGGGGTGGCAACTTTATTTATTGATGGAGGCTACACTGGAGAGACTGCCCGGCCCGAAGATGCCGAAACACAAACACAGTCTGCTCCTTTAAATGAAGCAGAAGTTGCCGGCCATAAAAGTTTTGAATCTATGCTTAAGGAGTATATGAAAAAGCCGGACAACAATGATTTAATAGTTCAGGTTTATCCCGCCTACAATGGATCTGAGTATACAGAAAGCAGTTATCCTTCTCCAGAATGTGAGGGAGCAGAAAAAACGGTTCAGGATGAAAAAAGAGAAGATAATATGCAGAAAGAAAAGGCTGAAAAGGAAGAAAAAGGCAGGAGTTCATCTAAAGAGGAGATAAAGGAGATTTTTAGTACAGATCATGTGCTTGAGGGGAGCCTGAATCTTGAAATAGAGATAAAAGAAAAAGATACAGCAGAAAGTTCTGAAGGTGAAATATCCGCAAAAGATGAACCCTAAAAATATTAATCTTTCTAATGAATAGTTAAAATGCCCGGGTATATCGCCCGGGCTGCAGCCATTTTATTTTTGCGGTGGAGGTTTTTATATGGATAAGCGGTTGAAATTTCTGCTGGGTGTCCTTACTGTTTTTATTATAGCAGTTTATTTTTTGAATATTGCAGTAGGAGTGCCTCAATTTTTAAAAGAAGATATAATAAACTTTCTGGAGGAAATTATAGGAGGAGAGATTTCCGTTGCAGAAATTTCTTTTTGGCCCTTAACAAAGATAAATCTAACTGAAGTGAGTTTTACTGATGACTTTCATAATAATATTGATATTGAAGAAGTAAATCTTATCTATCACTTCAATTTTTTTGCAGGTGATAAAAACTGGCTTGAGCTAGATTTAATTAAACTCAAAAGTCCAGCAGTAGAAATTAATAATCTGTTTTTTGATAAAGAAATTCAGAAGGATCAAGAGATTAGGGATATGGAGATGGTTCTACCTGAATTTTTTAGTGGACTTGTAGTTAATATAAGTGATGGGAAATTAAATTCCAAACTGGAAGATTATCAGTTTAAGCTTAATAATTTTAGTCTATCACTTTCTGCTGTTCAAACAACCGAGTTTGAGCTTAATTTTAACGGAACGGCAGAAATAAATTATTTAAATTTAGGACAGAAAAATAAGATAAAAGATCTGCAGCTGGATGAACTGAAGGCTTCTTTAGATTACAGAAATGGAAAATTAATTCTAGCAGCAGAAAGTAGAAATTTACCCCTGCATTTTTTGGAGGATTATATTAATGCAGAACAGCTTTCTTATGCAGATTATAGGGTAGATCTCCGATCTTTAAATGGAACTGCTGATATAAATACTTTTCTTGAGATGAAAAATCTAACAGTAGAAGAATATGCTGTTGAAGTAAATTTAAACAGTGCTTCTATGTCGGCAGATATAGAAAACAGCAGCCCGAAGGCTGTACTAGAGCAGCAGAAGCTGGATATAGAAATACCGGAATCAAAGCTGGCTTTCAGTGGCCCGCAGCTTAAGTCTTCTATGGCCAGCACAGAAGTAAGTGTTAATGGCAGTATTTTTACTGCTGCTTTTGACTATATGGAAGAGAGTGGGTACAGGTTAAAACTGGAGGCAGAGGATATTTCTCCAGAGGATATATCCAATAAATATATAAAGAAAGGCAATTTCGATATATCAGCTTTACTGGAAGGTAATCGAGAAAAGTTAACTTCTATAACAGCTGATTTGAAAGCAGAAAAATTTAATATTCTTGATAAAAATATAGAAAAGGCTGCAGCCAGCATAAGGATGGAAGAAAAAGTTATTTATGTAGATAATTTTTCAGCACAGATTTCAGCTTCAGCTCAGATATCACTGCAGGGAAATTATTCCCTTAACTCAGGCAAATATCTTGTTTCTTCTAAAGCAGATAATATAGTGCTTTCTGATATACCTGAGGGATTACAAAATTATATTCCCGATAATTATAAAAAACAGATTTCTGGAGAAAAATTGAATTTTGATATAAATGTCGGCGGAATATATAATGGTAAAAACGATTTATCGGCTGCTGGAGAAGTCAATCTGGATTTTAATCTGAAAAATTTAAATGACAGTGTAAAACTGAGCACATCATTTTGGTATAAAGACAGCACAATTTATTTAGGAAAAGCAGCAGTTGATTCATCCCTTGGCAAACTGGATATAATAGGAAGTATAGATTTTGCCAATAAAATCTTTGCCATCCGCTATGCAGGAACTCAAATAGATGTCTCTCTGCTGGAACTCAGTTCACTTGGTGTTTTACCATTTGACAGCAGGTTATCATATGTTAATGGTGGAATTAGTGGTAAATTTAAAAATCCAGAAATAAGTCTGCAGGCCAGAATGCCTTTTTTGGAGTATCAAAATTATAGAATTGAAGAGATAAATCTGCGCACTAAATATAATGAGCATAGATTAAACATAGAAGAATTTGAAATGAGAGTTGATGATGCAAAAATAACCGGCAGAGGGTATATTGATAAACCTCTTTCCGAATCAGCCAATCAGGCTGCTATTACACTTAAAACAGAAAATTTATTTTACAGCAGTCTTTCTGATTTTTTAAAGCTGGATCTCCCTTTTTCGGGAGAACTTAAGGCTGAACTCAATCTGTCAGGTAATATTAGAGATCCTAAAGTAGTTTTCAGTATTAATTCTGAAAATACAATTTTAAAGACAGCTGAGCGCGAATTTGAGCTAAAAACACTTCAGGCAGCAGTTATTAGGAAAAATGAAAAGTTTAATCTCAATAACCTGAAGGTGTCAGATGGTAATATCAGTTTGACTGCATCTGGAAACTATAATTTGAACAGTGGTCTTGATATAAACTTCAATATTGATAATATTGTACCTGCAGATTATTTAAATATAGAAGGATTTTCTGGAGTTATCACAGCTGATGGAAATATAAGTGGTCAGATAAGCAGTCCGGCCGTAAAATTTTCTCTAAACTCAAAAGAAATGGAGTATTATGGCCTGGACTTAAACATAGAGAATAGTAATTTTAGATATTTTAAAAACAGCCTTTATTTTGACCAATTTTCTTTTAAAGCTGCTGAAGGGAACTATAATTTAGAAGGAAAGATCAGCAAGCTGCTGGATCTGCCTGAGTTAAAGCTTAAATTAATGGTTGATTCAGCATCAGTTAACAGTATTTTAAGCAGTTTTTCTTTAATAGATCCATTTAGGGATGAAATACTGTTTAATGGAGAGGTAGATATAACAGGAACAGTTTTAGAACCAGAGGCAGCAGTAAATTTAGACGGAAATTTTTCCGATTCTCCAAAAAGTAAATTTTCTCTCAATGGAAATATCGATAATAATCTGGAAATTTATATAAAGGGCCATAATATATGGCTCAATTATACTGACAAAAGATCTGCAGTAAAAATTTCTGCAGAAGGTAGGGCCGATTTTGAAGGACAGATAAACGGCAGTATCGATTATCCACTTTTAAGGTTGGAGCATAATTTAGATCAGTTAAAAATAAATGATACAGCTATAGAAAAAGTTGAGGGAGAGATTGTTCTTGAGAATTTTTCCAGAGTTTCGGCCAGAGAAAATATTTCAATCAAACAGGGTGGAAATATGTATGTCGATAGTACATATATGCCAAAAGATAATAATCTAAATACTGCTTTAGAGGTAGAAAAATTTCCTCTTGCTCTTATTATGTCTCTTTTTTCTCAAAAATACAGTACTGATGGTTTAATAGATGGAAAAGTTAAAATCAGTGGCGATCCACTGGCACCAAAAATGTCAGGTAAGCTTAATGTTAATGGACAGAAGTTGGATCTTAATATTTCAGATCCGATTAAAAACTATTCCGGAAATATAGAATTTAAGGGTGATAAAATTGATATTTCCGCATTAAACGGCAGATTTGGAGATGGGAATTTCAAAATCAGTGGATTTATAAAGCCGTTTACCGGAGGAAATGAAGCCTGGAATCTAAATCTTAATGGAAAAGAGCTGTACTTTGATGTAGGCTCACTTAAAGGGAATTTTGATGCTGATATTTCAATGACAGGACCTCTGCTTAATCCACTTGTTTCCGGTGATCTAAAAACCTATGATTTTATAGTTGGTATTCCGTTTAAGTGGCCGCACAACAGTGGTTCAAGTGGGGAAAACAATTTTGAGATAAGACTTGATTTAAATATAACACCTGGAAAAAATGTCAGAGTTAAAAACCCTAATATTGATGTTACAGTGGCTGGTGGGAGTTTGAGACTTTTTCTGGCTGATGGTGATCTGAGGATGGAAGGCAGACTTACTGCAGAAAGAGGAGTCTTCAATTATTATGGCAATAGATTTGAACTTCAGAGTGGGACTTTAACATTTACTCCATTTGCTGAAGATGATATTCCTTCTCTGCAGATCCTGGCCCGAACCTTTGCCGGTAGGACAGAAATTACAGTTAATTTAGATGGACCTGTAGATAATATGCGGACCACCTTCAGTTCCAGTCCTGAACTGAGTCAGCAGGAGATTTTGAATCTCCTGACAAGCAGGGGAGCACTTGGTTCTGCTATTACTGGAGAAGAAATAGAAGTGCAGTCAGTAATCAGGCAGGAATTAATACGTATTGTAAATTCAGCCTTTCAGACAGATGTGGTGGATAGGCTGGAAACAGATATGGAATCTGCACTTTCTCTGGACCGATTGGAAATTAATACCTATCAGTACGGCCTGGAGAGAGAGTTTGCAGTTTATTTAGGAAAAAACTTATCAGATAAATTTTATTTAGAATATGCTTCTATTTTTACCGAAGATGAACGTGAGCGGGAGTGGTCTTTTCAGTATCTGCTTACAGAGAAAACAAAGCTTAAAGGGAGCTGGCTTGGTGATGACGAATACAGAATAAGTATAGAAACAGGTTTTGAATTTTAGAATCCAATTATATTTAGGAGGCAAATTATGAGGCATAACCATTATTTTAAGATATCTATGATGGCAGCACTTGTGCTGGCTCTAATGGTAGCTATAACACCATCTGTGGCTGCACAGTCACCTTTTGATGAAATAAAGAAAATTAGTGTTGAAGGTAATGAAAATATAAGTGAATTCGAAATTTTATCAAATGTTGTGACAGAAGTGGGAGATACACTTGATCAGGATCAACTGCGTAAAGATATGAGAGCAGTTTATGATATGGGCTATTTTTCTGATGTGAATATTACATTTGAAAACTATCAGAATGGACTGCATGTTATATTCGAAGTTGTAGAAAATCCGATTTTAAAGGAAATTAACTTCAGTGGATATGCGGATGTTTATTCAGAGGAAAAATTAAAAAAAATGCTGGACCTAAAAATGGGGACAGTACTTAATGTTAAGAAAATGAATGAAAATCTAAAAAAGATTCAGGAGAAAGCACAGGATAATGGATATATACTGTTCCGCTATACAGATGTAAGCATATCCAAAGAGGGGATTTTAAGTATTAAAATGAATCCCGGCTATATAAATGAAATAAAAATTGAAGGAAATACAAAGACAGATGATAGAGTAATCTTAAGAGAAATGCCTGTTGAATCAGGTGATATTGTAAATATTAAAGTTATACAGAAGGGATACCAAAAGCTATACAGGCTGGGATATTTTGATAAAATTAATCCAGAACTGGAGAGCGTTGACAGAGATAAAAATACGGTAAATCTTATTATAAAAGTTTCGGAAGGTAAAACAGGTCGCCTCAACTTTGGTGGCGGATACAGCTCAAAAGATGGCATGCTTGGTTTTGTAAATGTCAGTGAGAAAAATCTTTTTGGAAATGGACAGAATATAGGACTGAGGTGGCAGTTTGGTGATAACACAACTTATTCTTTGAACTTTTATGAACCATGGCTAATGAACACCAAATTATCTTTTGGCTTTAGTGTCTATGATGAAAATATTGAAAGTGAAGATATTGATGGTAATAATTATGAAGAAAATAATAAAGGTGGTAGTATTACCTTTGGCTATCCCATTACCGAAGAATGGAGAACTTCTATTAGATACCGACTGGAAGATACAGAAACGGTCTGGGAAGAAGAAGATCCGCTTGTCAATAGGGTAAATGAATCCGGTTCTATTAGCTCAATTAGACTGGCCTTTAATCGTGATACAACAGATCATCCGTTCAATCCAAGACATGGTGGTATTGATATGCTGTCTACAGAATATGCCGGTAATTTTCTCGGTGGAGATTATGATTTCACAAAATACAATCTGGAGATGAGGAGATTTTTCCCCGGTTTTAAAGGTAGACAGGCCTGGGCACTGAGAATGAAGGCAGGTTTGGGTTATGCTGATTCTGGAGAAATACCTTATTCCGAAAAATATAAACTTGGTGGGTCGGAATCACTCCGCGGTTATGAAAACAAATCATTTACAGGGGATAATATGCTGCTCTTTAATTTAGAGTACAGATTTCCGGTCAGTGATAACTTCAGTGGTGTAATATTTGCAGATGCAGGAAACGCCTGGGATGACAGAGATAATATTGATCTGGGAGACATGTTTTATGGTCAAGGTGTTGGTCTGAGGATGAATACACCTATTGGACAGCTGCGGCTTGATTACGGCTGGGATGAAGATGGAGATGGAATGCCTCATTTCAGTATAGGAAATACATTTTAGAATCTGCAGTCTGAATTAATTAAGACCGAGAACGATCTAAAGCTATAACAGCAGTATTTATTTTTTAAAAATAGGTGAACAGATTAAATGTACAAATAAATTAAATAGTCGATAATTCAGTAATCACAGGAGGTATTTTGAAATATGAAATGGGGAAAAAATGTATGGATAATAGTATTTGCTGTTATTCTGCTTATTGCAGCTGGTCTTTCTGCTTTAGTACCTGTAAAAAATATCTTTTTGGACAGTAAATATAAGGGAGAAATAGCATATGTTGATCTGGAAGCTGTATTTGATGCACACCCGTTCAGAAAAGAAGCAGAGAGTTTTCTCAATCAAAAAGCCTCTCAGCTGCAGCAGGAAATGGAGCAGAAGTCAGCTGATGTGGAAAGATCTAATCTGCAGAGTATGCTGAGGGAATATCAGCAGCAGCTTACAGATGTAGAATCAAAGCTGCTGTCAGATCTGCTTAAAGAAATAGACAGCTCAATAAAAGCTGTTGCTGAGCAAAACGAGGTCAAATTTGTACTGGAAAAGAGAAATGTTCTTTATGGAGGTTATGATCTGACAGATGAAGTAATAAAGTATATTGTAGACAATGATGAAAACAGAGCTGAAAGCAGTGAAGAGAATTAAGCTCTACAAAACCATCTTTTTGTTTTTCAGATAGTTTGGTCAGATGAGTTAAATTTTGCCGATTTAAGTTAAAAACCCAGCAAAAATATAGGTGGAGGTGGTGGAGATGAGAAATTTTGGAAAACATATGATTACTGTTAGATTTCTGACGGCCAGTATAATTGGACTCATCTTTGCCTTCCTGATAATATTTGTTTTCCCAGCTGTTGAAGAGGAGAGAATATATCTAAAAACACTGGAGATTGGTAAACCATCAGCACCTGAAACTTTAAATTCTGATGATCAATTTGCTCAACTTATGCAGAAAAAAGCAGAAGGAAAAGAAGTTCAGATTTTGATGAAAGATAGAGTTAAAAAGAGAAATTCTAAACTGATGCAGGCGGCTATAGACTCTGCTCTATCTGTTATTACAATAAATCATATAGAGAAAATCAGAGGCAAAAGAGAAGAATATGAGGCCCGCCTGAATGAATACAGAAATTTTCTTGCAGCAGATTATGAAGAACAGACAGCAGAGAAAGAAAAGGAGCTGGAAGAAAAACTGATGGAAGATTTAGAGGAGTTGAGGACAGAGCTGAAACAGAAATATAAAAGTCGTGACAGTCAGATTCTTTTAAACAACTATAATAAAATATTAAATTTGAGAATAAAAATTGAGGTTGTTGCTGAGGGTCAGGATGAGGTGGAGAGATTAAAAAGTGAACTTCAGAAAATAAGAGAAGAACAGAATGAGATTCTGGAGCAGAAAAACCAGAAATATAATCAGGAGATAGAAAAGAGAGCCAATGTCCTTATCAACAATTATAATCAGGATTTTTTGGAATTTCAGAAAAATATTAAAGCAGAACACAGCCGCCTACTTGCGGCACATGAGTCTAGACTGCAGAAAGAGCTCAATAATTTTATTGCAGAACAGAGGCGGTCTATGAATCTTAAAACAGAAGAAAAAGCCGAGTATTTAAATAAACTGGCTGAAAAATCTTTAAAAAAATATTTCTAAATTTTGATAGATAAATTTTTTTACAGACAGGAGTGAAATTATAATGTCCATTCGAAAAGCAGCGGCAATTTTTATAGCATTAACTGCTTTATTTTTGGGATTTTTTCTGGAAAAACCGGAACAAATAGCAGTAGTGGATTTAGAAAGAGTTTTAAATGAAAGTAGTTTTGCTTCTTCACTGCAGGATAAACTCAGCTTTGAAGGTAAAAAACTGCAGAACTCCAGTGGTGATGCAGAAGAAAAATATAAAAAGTTTATGGATCTTAAAAATGATATAGAAAATAAGATCAGCCGCAACATAGAAGAAAAGGTTAATACTATTGCCGAAAAAGAAAATTATAATGTGGTTTTATACAAAAGATTTATACACAGTGGTGGAATTGATATTACAGATCAACTTATTATGGAGCTTGATAAAAATTTAAGGGGGAAAGTTGAAGTTGAAAGTTAGCAGCAGTGAGTTAAAAAATTCAGAATATACCGCAGCCGAATTAGCAGATTATGTTGGCGGTAGAATAATAGGAGACAGGGATATTAGAGTAAATTCTGCCAGAGGGATAGATGAAGCAGAGAAAAACTCTATAACATTTGCCGATAACAAAAAGTTTTTTAAAAAAGCATTAAACTCAGCGGCAGATCTTATTATTGTGCCGGATGAAATGGAATTTAAAACAGAAAAAACGCTTCTTTTGACAGAAAATCCCCGCACCGCTTATGCAAAAATTGCTTCACTATTTTTTAAAACACCTTATAAAAATGGGAAAATATCCGGAAAAGCTGTTATAGCAGAAACAGCCTGTATTGGTAAAAATGTGTCGATTCATCCTGGTGTTTTTATTGGAGAAAATACTGTTATTGGTGAGGGTACTGTTATCGCTCCTGGAACAGTAATAGCTGAGAATGTAGAGATCGGCAGAAATTGTCTGCTTCACCCCACTGTTACTGTTGAGAGAGGAAGTATTATAGGAGATAATGTTACCATAGAGGCTTCTACAGTGATTGGCTCTGATGGTTATGGCTATGCAAGTGATTCTGAGGGACATCATAAAATCCCACAGCTTGGTAATGTTGTAATTGAATCTGAGGTTGAGATAGGAGCAAATGTTACCATTGATAGAGGCACCAGTGGTTCAACGATTGTAGGTAGAGGAACTAAAATAGATAATCTGGTCCAAATAGCCCATAATGTAAAAATAGGGCCAGAATGCTTAATTGTTGCTCAGGTAGGAATTTCTGGTAGTACAGTAATTAAAAAAAGAACAACACTTGCCGGCCAGGTTGGAGTAGTAGGACATATCACTCTGGCGGAAAAAACAACAGCAGCAGCCAGAAGCATGGTTACTTCAGATACCAAAAAAGGAGATTTTATATCAGGAGCTCCAGCCCAGAACCACAGACAGGAATTAAAAGAAAGAGCTTTACTCCGCAGGCTGCCAAATCTACAGGAAAGGGTAAAAAATCTGGAAAAAAAGCTGGCTGAACTGGAAAAAAACAATTAATTTAAATATTTTATTGAATTATAAAAGATATAAATATATAATATAATATTGAAAGGTTTCTTTTTTGAAAGGGATGAAGCATTTGTTTATAGAAAAAAACAGACAGCATACGATAAAAAATGAAATAGATTATAAAGGAATAGCACTTCATTCAGGTGCTGACGCATATATTAAGATAAAAGAAGCTCCGGCAGACAGCGGTATTATTTTTAGGAGAATGGATCTGCAGGGGAAGCCATATTTGAAGGTAAAACCTTCTTCAGTTGTAGATTCACGCAGATGTACAACTCTGGGGAGAAAAGATAAGACAGATGTGAGAATCAGTACTGTTGAACATCTGATGGCAGCAATTTGGGCATCAGATCTGGACAACCTTATGATAGAAGTTGATGGACCTGAAATACCTGTTGCAGATGGTAGTGCAGCACCATTTTTCGATCTTCTGCAGTCAGCAGGCAAAAAAGAACAGAAAAAAAATTTGTTTGTATTTTCTATAGATAGACCTTTGTTTGCCAGAAATGGTGGTTCCTATATTACAATTTTACCATATGATGGATTTAAAATATCATATACGCTGGATTATGATCATCCTGCTGTAGGGACAAGCTTTTTTGAATATGATAGTAAAAAAGATGATTTTAGAGATGATCTAAGCCGGGCCAGAACATTTGGTTTCGAAAGGGAGATAGAAAGACTGCATAAAAATGGACTTGCACTTGGTGGAAGCCTGGATAATGCTGTTTTGATTGGTAATGAAAAAGCGATAAATCCGATGCGTTTTAAAAATGAATTTGCCAGACATAAGGTTCTGGATATTGTGGGAGATATGGCTTTGAATGGACGAATAGAGGGGCATATAATTGCTGTTAAATCAGGTCACAGCCTGCATGTTGAATTGGCTGCACTGATAAGAGAAAAAATGATTGAGGAGGAGAAAAAAATTGGGTGATATAAACGAAATTATTGATATTAATAAAATACGTTCTATTCTGCCTCACCGTTATCCACTGCTTTTGGTAGATAAGATAGAAGAACTGCAGAAGGGAGAACACGTTGTAGGTATAAAAAATGTAACAATTAATGAAGAATTTTTTCTGGGTCATTATCCAGACCATCCCATTATGCCTGGAGTTTTAATAGTAGAGGCAATGGCACAGGTCGCTGGTGTTTTAATTTATTACAGTTTTGAAGATATGAAAGAGACATATCCCTATTTGACCGGTATAGATAAGGCCAAATTTAGAACAACAGTTGTACCTGGTGATAGATTGGTAATAAAAGTTGATGTAATGAGACTTCGCAGTAAAATTTCTAAAGTAAGAACTGAAGCATATGTTGAAGACAGGCTGGCTGCAGAAGCGGAACTAATGTTTGCTTTTGAAGCAGAATAGAGGAAAAGGAGGCGAAAGTATTGGCTGAAGCAGGGCAAAAAGCAAAACTACTCAGGCTGGGAAATATTCACGAAACAGCGGTAGTTGCACCAGGAGCAAAATTAGGAAAAAATGTAGAGATAGGACCATATTCTATTATTGGAGAACATGTAGAGATAGGTGATAACACTGTAATAGGACCACATGTAGTTATTGATGGATGGACAACGCTAGGAAAAGATAACAAGATTTTTCATGGAGCTTCAATAGGACTGGAACCCCAGGATCTAAAATTTGATGGGGAAAAAAGCTATCTCTTTATTGGTGATAAAAATGTGATAAGAGAAAATGTGACCATTCACCGGGGGACTGCTGAAGGTGGTGGGGAGACAAGAATTGGAAATGATAATTTAATTATGGCCTACTGTCATGTTGCCCATGACTGCCAGTTAGGAAATCATATTATAATGTCTAATGCCACCAATCTGGCAGGACATGTTATCATAGAAGATAATGTAGTAATTTCTGGTATGGTAGGAGTTCATCAGTTTGTGAGAATTGGAAAAATGAGTATGACAGGTGCACATTCCAAAGTTGTAAAAGATGTGCCTCCATATGTACTTGTAGATGGTCATCCAGCTGGAGTAAATGGTATCAATGTAGTAGGACTGCGCAGAAATGGGGTAACACCTGCACTGAGGAGAGAAATCAAAAAAGCCTACAAAATTTTGTATAGATCAAAACTAAATATAGATGAAGCAATTAAAAAGATGGATCAGGAGCTTGATGCAAGTGAAGAAATAGAACATTTTTTGAGATTTTTGAGAAATGTACAGCGCGGTATCTGTCGTTAGGATGATAAAAATATGGAAAAAATAGCACTGATAGCAGGCTGGGGAGAACTTCCTGCTGTGTGGGCAGAAAGAGCAACTAAAGCAGGGCTGGACATAGCTGTATTTACACTTGCTGAAGAAGAGACAGTATCCTTTGCTGACCTATCATTAGAAACAGTAAGTATAAATATCGGCCATATTGATAAGCTGATCGGACTCATTCATAATAATAATATCAAAAAAGTTCTAATGATTGGTAAGGTGAGGAAATCGCATCTTTTTAGCGGTATCAGTCTGGATGACAGAATGAAGGTTATTTTGTCCGAACTTGAAGATTACAATGATGATACAATAATGAGGGCAGTTGTTGAAGAATTCATAAAAGAAGGAATTGATGTATTACCACAGTCATATCTGTTGGAAGATATGCTGCCTGAAGCAGGTCTTATTACTTCAGAAAAGCCTGATTTTAGAGTCGCTGCCGATATGGAATATGGATTAAACATGGCCCATAATTTGGGTAGGCTGGATATCGGCCAGACTGTTCTTGTTAAAGATAAAGCAGTTATGGCTGTTGAAGCTATTGAAGGAACAGATGAAGCCATCAAAAGAGCTGCTAAATTCGGCGGCAGAGGAATAGTAATGGCAAAAGCAAGCAAACCACAGCAGGATATCAGAGTTGATATACCGACTGTTGGTTTAAAAACACTCAATCTGCTGCTTGAAGCAGGGGCAGATGGACTGATAATTGAAGCAGGAAAAACCTTTCTGCTTGATAAAGAAGAATTTTGCCTAAGGGCAGAAAAAGGTGGTCTTAAAGTAGTGGCCGCTTCTTTTACAGAAGAAGGTGAACTGATAATACCATGGGGAGAGTAATGGTATCTGCCGGTGAAGTATCTGGAGATATGCATGCGGCAGAGGTAGTGAAAAAAATATCGGATATAGTCCCGGACAGTGAATTTTTTGGTATGGGATCTACCCGACTTAGAGAAGCTGGAGCAGAAATTATTATAGATCCTACTGAAGTAAGCACAATTGGATATATGGAGGCAGTAAAGAATTTAAAGACCCATCTAAAAAATTTAAAAACGATGAAAAATTTGATTAAAGAAAGAAAACCGGATGTAGTATTTCTGGTTGACTATTCATTTTTTAATATGAGAATGGCAAAAGCCTGCAGCAAATTTGGTGTACCAGCTGTTGATTATTTCCCACCAACTGCCTGGATTTATCGCAAAAAAAGGGCAGATAAAATGGCAGCATATGGAACCGAAATTGCTGCTGTTTTTCCTATGGAGAGGGATGTTTACGAAAAAGCAGGGGCAGAAGTTACTTTTGTCGGCCATCCACTGATAGATATGGTTAAAGTGGATGAAAGCAGAAAAGAGATCAGAGCTGAACTCAGCTGTGCAGAAGATGAGTTTTTAATTGGCATTCTTCCCGGAAGTAGAAAATCGGAAATAGATAGACTGCTTTGTAAAATGATTAAATCAGCAGAAAAGCTAAAAAAAACATATGATAGAGTTAATTTTGTTATTGCAGCAGCTGATAGAGCTGCTGAAGAGATGATAGAGAAATATCAAATGGAAGCAGGTTCCAATATTAAAACTGTAAAAGACTACAGCTATCAGATCATGAAAGGGGCGGATTTTATTATAACTGCTTCTGGAACGGCAACTGTTGAAGCAGCTGTTTTAAATACTCCCATGATAATCTGCTATCAGACTGGTAAAACTTCTTACTGGCTGGGAAAGAAAGTTTTTAAAATTGACCATATTGGCATGCCGAACATTATTGCCGGCTATGAGCTGCTGCCAGAATTTGTACAGGAAGATTTTACGGTAAATAATATTTACAGTAAAGCTGCTGAGTTTATAGAAAGTCCCGACAAATTAGATAAGATATGTGATGGACTTAAAAAAGTAAGAAAGAAGCTCGGTGGTGGAGGTGCTGTTGAGCGGACAGCTGAACTGGTTGTCAAAAAAGGGGGCCTTAAATAACAGTTGAAAAACAGCAGATTTATTTTAGCCATAATTTTGATTTTAATTACTGTTTTTGGTATTTATTTCAGCTTAAGGCAGGATCCTATGAGCAGTCAGCCCGAAATAGAAAAGGAAGCGGAAAAACCACAGCAGCAGCTGGCAGAAGTTTTTTTTACAGTATATGACAGTGATGAAAGTCACCGCCTTGAACTGCAGACAGAAGATCTAAAAAATTACAGTCAAAAAAAACTTATGGAGCTGAAACCTGTTCATGTTGAGGTATATAATGATGATACAGGGGAACTCCTTTATATTATGGATGGTGAAAGCGGAGTTTATTATACTGATAATAAAATTTTAAATATTAAGGGTCCGGTGGACTTTGATAGAAATAAGTATACTATTTACTGTATGGAAATAGTATATGATCTTAAAGAAGATATTTTAAAAGGAAAAAAAGATGTTGAAATCTACGGTCCAAACTTTGTAGGGAAGGGACACAGATTTAAGTCTGATCTGAATATTGAAGATCTTGAACTGTTCCGCAGTAAAGAGAAAAAAGCGGTAATAAATTTTAAGGAGAGCAGAAATGAAGAATAAATGCCTGATCATCTTATTTACATTTTTAATAATGACAGCTGCTGTTTTTTCAGTATCGGCAGAAAGAGAACTCAGCGGAGATAAGCTGGACTTTATACCTACTGGTGAAGGCTATTCTTTTACTGCAGTTGGTAATGTGGAATTAATTTATGATGATATCACTCTTAGATCTGTCGGCAGAGGGAGCTATGATCAGACCACAGGTGATATTCATTTTGAAGATGAAGTAGAACTCTTTTATCTTGATTATGAGGCTTATTCAGATCTGCTTTATGGTAATATAGAACAAGAAGTATTTCATCTGAGAGAAAATCCGGAAATTTTGGGACCTGATTCACATCTAAAAGGTGATAAAATAGATGTCTACAGAGCTGAACAAAAGATAGAAGTAAGGGAAAACACCTATCTGGATTATCAAAATCTGCAGGCCTATTCGGAAAAGATAGATTATTATATGGATAGAGAAATAATTATACTCGAAGGTAATGTAGAAGGTACCAGAAATGGCCAGAAATTTTCTGCAGAAAAAGTGACTGTTGACCTGGTAGAAGAAAAAGTTAATATGGAAGGACAGGCCACAGTGGTCTTTCCTCAGGAGGAAAAATCAGATGGCAGTTAAAGCAGAAGGTCTGGTTAAAGAATACAACAAAGAAAAAGTGGTTAATGAGGTGAATATAGACCTTAAAAGAGGAGAAATAGTAGGATTGTTGGGACCAAATGGTGCTGGTAAGACAACAACTTTTTATATGATTCTGGGTCTGATTGTGCCAGATGCAGGGGAAGTTTTTTTTGATGACAAAAAAATTTCTCATCTGCCGGTATACAAAAGAGCCCGTCTTGGTATAGGTTATCTGCCGCAGGAAAGCTCCATTTTCCGCAAAATGACCGTAGAAAATAATATAAAAGCCATTCTTGAATATCAGGATGTTTCTGAACAATTAATAGAAGAAATGACAGATGAGCTGCTGGATGAGCTGCATATTAAAAACTTAAAAAATAGAAAAGGATTTCAACTTTCCGGTGGAGAACGGCGCAGGGTAGAAATTGCCAGAGCTCTGGCAGCTGAACCGTCATTTATACTTCTTGATGAACCTTTTGCAGGGATAGATCCAATTGCTGTTAATGACATTCAGGCTATAATAAACTACCTCAAAGAAAGGGGTCTGGGAGTGCTGATTACAGATCATAATGTGCGGGAAACACTTTCTATCACTGACCGCTCCTATATTATGTATCAGGGAAAAATACTCCTTTCCGGCAGTTCGCAGGAAATTGCAGAAAGTGAGCTGGCAAGAAAATTTTATCTGGGTAATAATTTTACTATATAGAGTGAGGTGCATGTTCTTGAAAATAATTAACAAATACATCTATAAAGAACTGATTGCACCTTTTTTCTTTGGTGTGGCAGCTTTTACAGGAATTTTTGTGGGAACCAATCTTATTTTTGACTTAACAGAATATCATACAAAATGGGGTGTTGATACACTTACTCTTATACAGTTATTTTTTTTGAGTCTGCCGGAAATTATTGTACTTACCTTCCCCATGGCAGCCCTGCTTGGTACAATAATGGCTTTTAACCGTCTTTCTGGAGATAGTGAAATAACAGCTATGAGGAGTGGTGGTATCAGTATTTTTACACTTATACTGCCGGCTTTGATAATGGGACTTGTAACAAGTGCTTTTACAATTGGTATTACAGAATTTGTGGTGCCAGGTGCAAATTACCGGGTAGAACAGATTATATATGAATTCAAACATGGAGAAAAACGGCCGGAAACACAATATGATCTTTTTTTAACTCCACTTGATAATGAAAGCGGCAGACCTGATTATATTCTTTATGCACATAAATTTGATTCTGATAATGGAACTATGAGCGATGTTGTTGTACAGAGTTTTGATAATGGCAGTCCGCAGAGTGTCCTCAAAGCCGATAGTGCTGTCTGGCTGGAAAATGGCTGGAACTTCAAAAATGGTATAATATATTTTTTGGATAAAGAAAATAGATCTCCAGCTCTGATGTTTACAGAATATAGGCTGGAAGAGGCTATTCATACACCGGTGGAAGTTTCCAAATTAGGTAAAAGAATAGATGATATGAATATTAGAGAACTTAAGGAATATATTGATCTGCAGCAGCAGCAGGGAAAGGAAGCCTATGAAGAAAGAGTGAAGTGGCATCAGAGATTTGCCATTCCTATGGCCAGCTTTATATTTGCACTGCTGGCAGCTCCACTGGGAATTCAGCCACAGCGTTCTGGTGGTTCTGCAACAGGATTTGGAATAAGTATTATCATTATTTTTATTTATTACAGTTTGATGACAGTGGGAGATGCTCTCGGAAGTCAGGGAACTATTCCACCATGGTTTGGGGCCTGGCTTCAGAATATTGTAATTTTCCTACTTGGCACTTATATGATTTACAGAACAGCCAGAACTTAAATGAGGAGGTGGAGGCTGGTGAATGGTATATTAATTTTAGTCCTTGTTACTTTTCTGAGTGGACTGATAGCCTATCTGGGCGACAGAATAGGTATGAAGATGGGGAAAAAACGCGTTTCACTTTTTGGTCTCCGCCCGCGCTATTCATCTATAATTATTACTATTGTTACCGGAATTTTAATCGCACTTATATCTGTAACTATACTGCTTTCGGTTTATTCAGAATTGAGACAGGCATTATTTAATATTAATGATGTTTTATACAGGCTCGAATATCTAAACAAAGAGCTTGCAGAAAGAGATAGTGAGCTCAGCTCTCTAAAAAGTGAAATAGAAAAAAGACAGCAGGAAATAAATAAGAAAAATGCCCTTATAGAAAAAAAAGATCAGGAAATACAGCAGAAAGATAAGGAAATTAAGGCAAGTGAAAAAGAACTTAATCAACTGGAAAAACAGCGCAATGAGCTTCAGGCAAAACTGGAAAATCTGCAGCAGGAGCTGAAAGAAGCCAACAGCAATTTACAAACGGCAGCAGCTGAGATAAAAGAGCTGGAGGCAAACAGAGATGACCTCAAAAAAAGAGTATCAGAGCTGGATACACAGCGGAAAGGTCTGGAGGAAAAAGTAGCTGATCTTCAGGAGCAGATAAATAATTTAACAGCTAATTATGAAGAGCTAAAAGAACTGGCAGGCCAGCTTCAGGCAGGTGTCATTTACTATATGGGTGAGGAGATGGTCTATCAAAAAGGTGATATTATCTATACCGATGTCATGGAAGGTGGGCGCAGTGAACAGGAGACAATTTCTGCTCTGAATAAATATCTGCAGGAAGCAAATAAGGTTGCAAAACAGAAGGATATTGAGATAAATGAAGAGACAGGTATGGCTCTCAGACTGCAGACAGAGGATATTTTAAATGCAGCGAGAATTATATATAATATGGATCCAGGCAGCAGGGTAATAGTAAGTCTGGTAGCCAGAGTCAATGTTCCCAAAAACGATTGGCTTTATGCCAATTTTCTCCTTAATGAGGATTTTATAGTCTTCGAAAAAAATGAGCTTATTGTGAGCAGGGAGATTGATGCAGATCAGTCACCAGACCAGATAGAAGCAGAACTTGAAGCTCTGCTGGATAAGGTTAACAACAAGGCTATAAACCAGGGCCTTCTGCCAAATAATTCCGGACAGGTTGGCAGTATAAACTTCAGCTACTTTTATGAAATATTAAATAAAATCAAGTCAATGTCTGGTAGGGTAGAAGTCAGCATCAGAGCTGCAGAGGATATCTGGAGAGTAGATAGGCTGACAAACAATTTGGACTTTAATATTAAGGAGATCGACTGAGATGAATAAACAGATTATAGCTGTTGATCCCGGTAAAGATAAGGTTGGAGTTGCTGTTGTTGACAGTACTACAGGTGTAAAAGAGCAGTTGATAATTCCAGCCGACAGATTGAGTCAGCATTTAAAGGCGATTTTTAAACACTACCGAATAGATGAGATAGTGCTGGGAAATGGGACAGAGGCAGAAAAAATAGAAAAAAAGATAAGCAATATAAAAAAAGATATAAAAATTCATATAATAGATGAAAGTTCTACCACAGAAGAAGCAGAAGCAAGGTATATTAAAGAAAAGCCCAAGTCCAGGCTGGAGAAACTGCTGCACAAATTTGTTTCTTGGCGGCCCAAAACACCCGTAGATGACTATGCAGCGGTGATAATTGCAGAAAAATATCTTGCAAAACTTGACAAGCAAAAGAAAAATGATTACAATAACAAATAAGATAAGAACCCCGGGGGATTTCCCTCGGGGTTTTTTGTGTGTAAAATAATAAAATGGTAAATTAAACTAAAGGAGGAAATTCTAAGTGAAGTGTTCAATTGTTTTATTGATTATGGTTATGTTGTTTATTGGGAGTTTTGCAGTGACAGTACAGGCAGAAAGTGACTGGGAAATGACAGGTGGATTGGCTATTACAAATACCACCCTCGATGTTTGGAATGAATCTATTGATAATTTAAATAAAGTTTTAAATAAGGGTGTCAATACAGAAGAAATGGATAACATAGAAAAAGTTCCAATGTTATTTTTAGGTGGAAGAAAAAATATTAATGAAAAATGGACGACAGAGATTAGATATGAATATATTTTTGGTACAGTAGAGGGAGAAGCGATAATGCAGAGTCCTTCATCAAGAAAACTACAGAAACATGGTGGAGAAATAGATGTTAAATTGCATGGAATAGTTGGTATGGCAGATTATAAACTTAATGAGAACTGGACTATTGGTGGAGGAATAGGGGTATATAATGGCAGCAAAACAAAGGATTTTGAAGGTGATATTTTAGTAAATAATTTACTGGCCGTTGACCCTGTAAATGATCATAATCCGACTCCAAATCATGAGAAATATGACCTGGATGGAATAAGCTACAGATTTGGTGTTGGTTATGAAAAAGAGATTACTGCAAACTGGGGCTTTAATGGATGAAGAAGAAGGTAATGTGTACAGTAATGGTTTTTCCTATAATCTGGGATTAGTTTATAACTTTTAATTTAAATCAAATTACTTAAACTTAATATATCACATTAAGATGGTGTTGATTATATCAATATAATCTGTGATAATTTTGGCGAAAGAACTGCATCAATAGATGGTGTCCGGCTTAAAGCCAGTATAGTTATAGATTTTATTAAAAGAAAACCCGATGGGCTTGTCTGCCCTCACAGATGAATAGTGCCTAATTTTGAAGTAATTAAATATGATTCTCCCACAAAAAGGTTATTTGCGTCTCTACTCATTAAGATTGATTAACGAAAAATGCCTAATGTTCCGCAAATACCCTTTTTGTGGACACATCAAATATTACTTTAAAATTATTCTTTTGTACTATTCTCTGGATAATTTTGTCCTTTTCTGTTATAATTAATATGTACAAATATGTATTAAATGGAGGTGGGGAGAGATGAAAAAAACAGTTATATTTATGCTGATTATAATGCTGCTGAGCTTTTCTTCTTGTGTATTAGCTGAAAATATTGAAAAACTTGATAAAGCTGCTGAAAAGAATTTAAAAACTCTCGACCTGCCTGATGAAGAAGATAAAATTTTTTCGGATAAAGGAAGAAAAGAGCTGCTTGGTATTGCATCTATGTTTGACAGTAATATAAATGTGGATGAAATAGAAGTTGAAACTGAACCGTTTGATCTGACAGGAGAAAACATGAGCAGAACTATGAAAGAAGGGCTAAATCTTCTTCCTAACCTTATGCTGGATGCAGATTATAGTGAAGAGATTGATGATGATAATAAACTTGAAACTCAAACAGACCTTAATATTCAATATACAGTTAATTCCCATACATTGATAAGAGCTGGATATTCTCTGGCCAGTCGGGAATGGTGGGATGTAAATGGTATTACAATGCCGGAATCAGGCAGTCTTGATATAGAGCAGACAGCTTTTGAGCCTTTAGAAAGAAGTATAACCGAGAGTGAACCACCACTGGGGAATAAAACTGCGGTTTACAATGAAGAATTAAACAGGAAGCAGAGTCTGGGTATTGCCTATCAGACAAATGATAGAATAACTGTTTCTGCTGATTATATACGCAACAATGAATTTGAAGACTATTTAGGCAGTTCCACCATATTTGGTGTAAGTTTTACAGATGACCTGGGAGCGATAAGGGCTAACTTTCAGCTGGATACAGCCAATAATGTAAAACAGCAGATAACAGGTATTGAACTTGATTTTAAGGATCTAGCAACTTTTAGTGCATCATATAAGCTGCTTGATCCAGCTCAGATAGAATCTGCACTAAATACACAAAAAAGCTCCTGGAATATTGGTCTGGGTGTTAATTTAAATGAAGCGGCTAAAGTTTCTCTTGGGTATGAGGTAACAGAAAGTGAAGATGAATCTGAAGAAAATGAATCCAATATTAAGGCAGCATTTGAAATTAAATTTTAATAGGGAAGGTGAAGTTATTTGAATTTTTTCAGACAGTCATTTTTTGTTGTATTTTTAATTTTTGTATTAAGTTTTGTAACTGCTGTCTCCTCGACTGCAGCCACAGGTATAATTCCTTTAGAACAAATTGGAGAAGTAGAAAAACTTCTCTATGGTAGTCCTCAGAATATACCGATGGTGAAGAGAATAGCAGATATTGAGCAGACAGTTTATAGTGAAAAACAGTCGGGTTCTATTGTAGAAAGAGCAGAAAAGATTATAAATGATGTGATGATAAGTTCAGAAGGTGAGCCATCACTCCTCTTTTTACTCAATACAGTTGGCTGGTCTTTAAACGGCAGAGTGGGAAGAGGTACAATTGTAGAGCGGCTGGAAAATCTGGAGATGATGATAACCGGTACAAAAGGTGAAGGTCCACTCTGGGACAGAATAAAAAATTTATATAAGGTGAGTATAAGTGGTAAAGAAATACCGGTTAAAAAGGTAACTATTCCTGATGATCAGCTGATAAGAATAAAACTGCTCGAAAGTATAGACTCTGGTCAGTCTTATACAGGTCAGCTTATTCCCTATGAAGTAGTTAATGATATTACTATAGAAGACAGCCTGGTAATTCCATCTGGCATGAAAGGATATCTGAAGGTATCTGATATAAAATCCGCCGGTAAAATGGGTAAAGATGGTGATATTAAAATAAGTTTTAAAAAACTTATGCAGCTGGATGGAAATTATCTTTCTGTTGAATTAAATGAAGAGGCACAGGAAGAGAATAAATCACAAAAGCTTGCTATTGGAGCTAGTCTGCTGGGAACAGCACTCTTTGGACTTCCCGGTGTAGTTGCCGGTTATTTTGTAGAAGGTGAAGAAGAAAAAATTCCAGCTGGTTCGGAATTTTATATACAGAGCAACGGCAGCCAGGAAGCATTTGGCCTCCTCGTAAATAATGACTAGACAAAAAACCTGTCCGGGGAAACTGCGGGCAGGTTTGTTTTTTGTGTGCTCCGTAAATTATTCTGATAATAGGTGAAAGTCCTATCTATGTTGTGGCATGTATCATGTAGAAGTCAACAGTGACAGGGTGTTCACCGTGAGGTGGAATCTGAAGAGTCTGAGACGTGCTGTTAGTCCAAAACATTATGTGAACCAGAGGTGGCATCTGTAAATGGCGATTCGCCAAAAAATCGAAGAAGCTCAATGCCGGCATAACAACCATGCAATCTAGGCTGGATTTGCAGATGTGATTAGGGTTGGAATGACAGAAAGATGGAATAATTGACCGGAGGAGTTCTGTATTTGTCTAAAACTAAAACTAGTTTTAGTAAGTCGCGGTATAACCTGAACGGGAAAACCAAGATAAAGTAGATACAGAGTTCAGATGGCGTCAATAGTAGCTATGATGACTGGTCCTTAGATAACAGGGTGACCTGCAGGAGGATAAAGCCAGTTTAGCAAAGGACAGCCAGCGCAGTCGAAGTTGAAGATAATACAGGAGTGGTAGACAGATTTTAATGGTTTAAACACTGCTTAAAGCAGTGGGTCAGGCTGGTAGCCGGAGGGAGAAATCTAATCTCAAAGGTGATAGGTCAGAAACACCATAACCTCAGTAGTAATATGTCAGAGGGGGCGATTGGTGATAACCTAAAACGTGGCTGATAATATAGGGTGGCGTAATATCGCCACTGCTGGCAAATATCTTTCTGCATGAGTTCGATAAAGTAATGACAGAAAGAGGGTATAAACTGGTGCGATTTGCTGATGATTTTGTGGTAATGACGAAATCAAAAAGGAAAGCTAAAAGAGCTTATGAAGTAGTTAAAGAAATTATT
>NZ_QPJE01000008.1 GCF_003337245.1 Halanaerobium sp. MA284_MarDTE_T2 | reverse complement strand
ATATATGTAAATAGAAAAAAGTAGTTTTATAGAAAATTGGGAGGATATTATATTTTTTAAGAAATATTTAATTGCATTAAAAGATATCGGCATTCTCCAGAGGGCAAGCCCATCTGGTTTTCTGTCGATAAAATCTATAACATTACCACCAGTTCTAAACTAAAAAATCTGACTGAAAAATGCTGCTGAATTGTTTTTTTGTTATCCAGGATAAAGTTTAAATGATAAAGCAGCCAGTAATCTTCATCCCGCAGCTTTTCTTTTTCGTTATTTAAAAATTCCAAGTTAAAATTATCCAGTTCCAGTTTTTCTGAAAAATTATAGCGCTGATTTAACTCTGCCATAATTTTTTCTGACAGGCGGTAAATAAAATCAAAATATTGCTTATCCTGATGTAAATTGCAGAGTTCTGCTCCTAAAAATGAATTCAGTCTTTTTACTCCCTTATTCTGAGGATAGTAATGCTTTAAAGTTTCCAGCGAATCTTCCAGCGCCTGCCGCTGCCAGAAATTCCTAAACAAATTGCTGAACTCTTCTGCTTTAAATAAGGTGTTGAATTTAGCTATTACTTTTTCCTGATCAAATTTTTCAGGTTTTTTAGTAAGGGTTTCTAAAATTGAGTTTAATATCTTTTTCATCTTTATAGGAAATGAGGACGTTCATATAGGTTTCCATAAAGGGAAAATCGGAGCTGAAATCTTTATCAAAATATCTCAACATGGCATATGCCTCATCTGTCTGCAGAATTTCCAGAGCTTCTATTATTACTAAAAAAGTGTTAATATCAGTCTGCTGTCCATCTATCCGCAGAAGGAGATTGACAATTTTACTCTTTTTGGATCCTTTTTGTGCCAGTGCCTTGAGAACATGAGCCTGCATTTCAAAGCTAATTTCAGTTTTGCCTTCCACCAGTCCAAATAAGAAATCAGCATCGATTAGCTCCCAGCTTTCTCGCAGGTAAGTCATGATAGCATATTTCATCCGCTCAATTTTTTTGAGCATTTTTGGCTGAATAAATTTTTTGGTGTACTTATATGTAATTTCAGAATCCGGATAAAACTTAATAATCTGCTTATAGGCCCACTGCTGAACCAGGCTTTCTTTATTCTCACAAAATCCTGCGTAATCTTCTTTTGTAAATAAAAATTCTTTCATCATTAATTCACCTTATTTTCTAGTATTTTTGAATCTTTTTTTTTCACCTAAAAGAACAATAGAATCTTTAAATTTCCCGGCCATCAATAATTATAGTTTTAAATTTTAGAACTTCAATTTTATCAGGTATAATTTTTTCCTCATAAATAAAGACCTCCTAATCAAATGAGACGTCCTGACTCAGGATTAGCTCAGCACATCATGTGTTGAGGTCTTATTTCTCTTTCTAACACATTAAGATTGGTTAACAAAAAATGCCTAATGTTCTGCAAATACCCTTTTTGTGGACACATCAAATATTTAAATAAAAAGTACCAGCACTGTATAATAATTATGCTCTGAAAAACAGGCAAATATTAAGTGCTGGTATTATATTTTATTTTTAAGGATTTGAAATAAAGCGAAAACAATTTTAAGATTTAATTAAACAGCAAAATTCAGCATCTATATTCGAGCCAGAGGAGAATATCTTTTATGACTTCTTCTTTTTCTGGTTCATTCAATATTTCATGATAAAGTTCTGGATATATTTTTAGTTCTCTGTCTTTTGAAGATATCATATCATACAGTTTTTCTGAACAGCTGGGATCTATAATTGGATCTGAGCCTCCATGAAGAACTAAAACAGGATATTTATATTTTTTAAGATTATCAACCAGCCATGGTATAGCATTATCGAGCATTTCTTTCATTAATTTTAAAGTAGTAAACTCAGATACATAGGGATCTTTTTCATAATCATCAATGACATATTCTGATCTGGAAATGAGGTTTCCAAGTTCATTGGGTAATTTCATGTCAGGATTTTCTTCAAGGTTCAGCTGCTGTATTTCTGCAAAAGCATCTGTGGTATTTGTCCAACTACCGCTTAATATCTGACCATTCAGCTTATTAGGATGTTTTATTCCATAAGCAGCAGTAATAAATCCGCCCATACTGTGGCCGAGCATAAAGATTGGAAGGTCAGGATTTTCTTTTTTTGCGATATCAACTACAGTATCTGCATCTTTTAAATAGGTATTAAAATCATCTATATAGGTCTGTTTTCCATCAGAACGGCCGTGTCCTCTGTTGTCAAATCTGTAAACAGAAAAACCTTCACCATTAAATCTTCCTGCATGATAATCATATCTACCCTGGTGTTCATCAAGTCCATGCACAAAAACAACAACTGCCTTTGCGTCATCGACAATATCTTTTCGCGTAAATAATTTTTTCCCGTCAAAAGTATCGATATACTCACTGCTGTGCATAAATATCCCTCCTGTAAAAGTTAATGTATCATATTACTCAAATAATTCTCTATAATATTTAAAAAACCTTTAAATAATATTTCAAAATATACGTACTAATTTTTGAAAAACAGCTTTAAATTAATCTTTTAGCAAATTAAAACAGCAGTTAAGCAGGATTTTGACAATGTAAAAAGAAAAATGAATAAGAAAGTACAAACAAAAAATGGAGTTGATAGTATGGAGTATAATAATTTGAATTATCCTTATTCGTCAAGAAGAACTACTACTTATGGAAAAAACGGTATGGTAGCTGCCTCACAGCCTCTTGCTGCACAAGCCGGGCTAGAAATATTAAAAAAGGGAGGTAATGCAGTTGATGCAGCTGTTGCAGCTGCAGCATGTCTTACAGTTGTAGAACCTACTTCTAATGGAATCGGTGCAGATGCATTTGCAATAGTGTGGTATAAAGATGAATTACATGGTTTAAATGCAAGTGGATTTTCTCCAGCAGGAATTTCGATGGAAGCAGTAAAGGAAAGAGGAGTAGAGAAGATGCCCAAAACAGGATTTATACCTGTAACAGTACCAGGAGCACCATCAGCCTGGGCAGCACTGAATAAAAAATTTGGCAGACTTTCTCTAACAGAAGTTTTGGAACCTGCAGTCAGACATGCAGAAGAAGGGTATCCGGTTTCACCAGCTCTTGGATACTTTTGGAAGAAGGCGTACGAAAAATATATTGAAATGCTGACTGGAGAAGAGTTTGAAAACTGGTTTAAAACTTTTGCTCCAGATGGAAGGCCTCCGGAAATTGGTGAAATATGGTCTTCAAAAGAACATGCTGATACACTGCGCTCTATAGCTGAAAGTGGAGCAGAATCTTTTTATAGAGGTAAACTGGCAGAGAAGATAGATGCTTTCTCCAGAAAATATGATGGATTTATAAGGAAGGAAGATCTGGCAGCTTATTATCCTGAGTGGGTTGACCCTATAAATGTAAATTACCGCGGTTATGATATCTGGGAAATTCCACCAAATGGACAGGGTTTAGTAGCTTTAATGGCTTTAAATATTATCAAAGGATTTAAATTTGAAGCTAAAGATACAATCGATACCTATCATAAACAGCTGGAAGCATTGAAACTTGCTTTTATAGATGGGAAAAAATATATAACTGATCCGGAAAAAATGGATGTTACAGTAGAAGAACTACTTTCGGAAAAATATGCGGAAGAAAGAAGAAAATTAATTAAAGATAAAGCTCTTATGCCTGAGCCAGGAACACCTCCTAAAGGAGGAACAGTCTATCTTGCAGCAGCAGATGGAGAAGGTAATATGGTTTCATATATTCAGAGCAATTACATGGGTTTTGGATCTGGTCTTGTAGTACCCGGAACCGGAATTGCACTTCAGAACAGGGGCCACAGCTTCTCACTTAAAGAAGAAGATTATAATTTCTTAGAACCAAGAAAGCGGCCCTATCATACTATTATACCGGGCTTTATTACAAAAGATGATTATGCTGTTGGCCCATTTGGTGTTATGGGAGGATATATGCAGCCACAGGGTCATCTCCAGGTTGCAATGAATTTAATAGATTTCAATTTAAACCCTCAGGCAGCTCTTGATGCACCAAGATGGCAGTGGATGAAAGAAAAAGAAATAATGGTGGAAGATGATTTTCCAAACCATATTGCACAGGCGCTGGCCAGAAAAGGTCATGATATAAAGGTTGCTTTAAATAAAGGAAGTTTTGGACGCGGCCAGGTTATAATTAGAAATCCTGAGACAGGTGTTCTTTCCGGTGGAACAGAAAAACGCACAGATGGTCATATAGCAGTCTGGTAATACTGATAGTATATAAAAAAAGAGATAATTAAAAAAAGATCAATTATTTTCTCAGCATATAAAGATTAATTTTAGATCCTGCAGTACTTTGTAATCTATTATACAGTAATATTCTGGAGTTAGTGTTATCATTAATATTAAGAAATAATAGTAATTTGATCGGGATTAGCATTATGTAATTTTTGGGGAACTCCAGAAAATAAAAATATAGGGAAAACAGGTAAAGTCATTAGATTTTTGGTATTACTACAGGAAAAATAGTTTTTTAATATGTTATGACTTTTCAAATAAAGGGAGGTTGTTGTTGTGAGAAATGATGAATTTTATGAAGCAATAAAGAATAGAAGGAGTATATATGGTATTGGTGATGAAGAAATTGTGTCTCAGGAAAATATAGAAGAAATTGTGAAATATGCAGTAAAACATGTACCATCTGCTTTTAATTCACAGTCAGGCAGGGTTATACTGCTTTTTGGGGAAGAACATAATAAACTCTGGGATATCTGTGAAGATTCTTTGAGAAAAATAGTTCCAGAAGATAAATTTGCTTCTACTGAAGAGAAAATAGACGGATTTCGCAGTGGTTATGGTACAGTTCTGTTTTTTGAAGAAATGGAAATTGTGGAATCACTTCAGGAGCAGTTCCCCACCTATGCCGATAATTTTCCTGTCTGGTCTGACCAATCAAGTGGAATGCTTCAATATGTGATTTGGACAGCTCTGGAAAAAGAAGGTTTAGGTGTCTCACTTCAGCATTATAATGAGCTTATTGTAGATGAAGTAAAAGAGGAGTGGGATCTCCCCGAAAGCTGGAGAATGGTTGCTCAGATGCCGTTTGGTAATATAATTGAAGGACCTGGAGAAAAAGAATTTGAACCAATTGAAAAAAGAGTAAAAGTATTTAAATAAGGTAAAAATTGTTAAATATATTTTAAAAGTTGGAAATAAGAATACAATTTAAAATATATGATAAATTACACCCCTGTATTAAGTTTTAAGCAGTTTGAGACTTAACACAGGGGATTTTTAACATAAAAATAAATTTCAGAATATTTTAAACAGTAGGACGAATAAAAGAAAAAAGGTAGATAAGATGAGGAGTCTTGTTAAAACAGCTTAACAAATAGAGTTAATAAAAAATCGCCTAGGGGATGGTGTATCTAAAATAACTATCATATTAACATTCAATGTAAATGATTGTAGTGCGAAAAGTCGATTTTTATTAAGAAAAAAAGAAATAAAGAAGAAAGCTTTTTTAGAAAATCTGGACTTTCCCCATTTTTTATATACTGCTGCAAAAAGGGGAGATGCAGGAATATTGAAATTTTTAGTCAATGAATCTTAACGAAATGAAGGAAGAAATAGGGTTGAACTGCAGGATGGAGTGAGCTAATCATGAGTCAGGAGGACTCATTGATTAGTGTGCCCTATTTCACACCCGAATTGAGTTTTAGATAAATCTAAAAATTTCGTTGATGACTAAAGCCCCCTTTTTGCAGCTTGAAAATAAATTTTGGGGAAACTCCTGTTTAGAAAATTACTTGACAAATCAAACAAAAAATTATAAACTAAATTCAAACTGGTACGGATCACATTATAAGGGGGGTAAGAAATTTGACAGAAATAATAAGAAGAGATAATAGATTACCACTATACTACCAATTATATGACATAATAATCAATAAAATTGAGGCTGGAGAATATAAAGAACATGATAAATTGCCTTCAGAAAGAGAACTTTGTGATGAATACGATATCAGTCGTGCTACTGTGAGAAGAACCATGACAGAGTTAGAAAAAAATGGATATATATATAAGGAACAGGGTAAGGGAATTTTTATTTCTCCCAAAGCATTTAAACAGGATCTGCTTCATTTTTATAGTTTCACAGAAGAAATGAAAAAAATTGGCAGAAAGCCCAGTTCAGAAGTAATAAATTTTGAAATAATATCTGCCAGCAAAAAATTGGCCAGAAAACTGAAAACAGATATTGATATTAAGTTATATAAGTTTACCAGGTTGAGGCTGGCTGATGATGAAGCAATGATGCTTGAGACAACTTATTTGCCTGTTGCTAGATTTAAAGATCTAAATAAAGATGAACTTGACCAGAATGCGATGTATGACATTTTTAGAAATAAATATAAAGTTAAATTTAGTAAAGCAGTAGAATGTTTTAAACCTGTAAACACGAGAGCTAGTGAGGCAGAAATACTGGGTGTTGATCAGAATATACCTAGTATGATGATTGAGAGATTAACATATGAAGATAAAAATATAATAGAATATACGGTTGGTATTGCAAGGGGAGATAGATTTGAATTTAGAGTTGTATTGGATTAATGGTTTTTATTTAACTGGTAATGATAACATGATATAATTATAAGAAAGGATGAAGGATATGGAGAGCTTTTTTGGATTAACAAAGGAAGAACTTAAAAATAGAGGAGGATTAACCACTGCAGAAGAGATATTTCAGCAGCCAACTGTCTGGAAGGAAACTCTCTCTATAATTATAGATAAAAAAGATGAACTCAGTAGTTTTTTAAAAGTAGTTATGAAGGAAGAAAAATTAAAGATTATTTTTGCAGGAGCTGGAACTTCTGGTTATATTGGAGATACTTTAATACCTTATCTTAAAAAAGTATTGAAAGGTGTAAAAGTAGAATCAGTTCATACAACTGATATTGTAAGTTATCCAGAAATATATCTTGATAAAGACACTCCAACACTTCTTTTTTCTTTTGCCCGTTCTGGAAACAGCCCGGAAAGTGTTGCTGCTGTTGAATTGGCAGAAGATCTTGTGGATAATCTTTATCAAATTATCATTACCTGTAACCAGAATGGTAAGCTGGCCCAGAATGCTGGTAGTGAAAAAACTAAATTGATTTTATTACCTGAAGAATCACATGATAAAGGTTTTGCAATGACAAGCAGTTTTACTTCAATGCTTTTAAGCACATTACTGCTCTTTAATCTGGAAAATGTGGATGAAAAATTAGATGAGATAGAAACAATAATCAAAAATGCAAAAAATATATTAACTAACACAGAGATTATAGAAGAGTTATCTGCATCAGACTTTCAAAAGATTATTTATCTTGGAAGTTATTCTTTCCATGGTCTGGCAAAAGAAGCAGCTTTAAAAATTCTGGAGTTAAGTGCCGGGAAAATAATCACCAGATATGATACACCACTTGGTTTTCGTCATGGTCCTAAATCAATTATTGATAAAAATACATTAATTGTTTTCTTTCTTCCCAGTAATAAACATGCCAGAAAATATGAAATGGATTTACTTAGAGAGCTGGCTGTAGAAAAAGATGGCTATAAAACATTTGTTATCTCAGGAAAAAAAGATACGGAAATTGAAAAAATAAGTGATTATTCTGTTTTTATAGAACTTGACAACAATAAAATTGATGAATCGTTTAATTCACTAAATTATATTTTATATGCACAGGTTCTTGCTCTGCTGGAATCGCTAAAACACAGAATTTGCCCTGATAATCCCAGTCCAGATGGAAGTGTCAATAGAGTGGTAAAGGGTGTTAAAATTCACCCATATATTAAAAAATCAATTTAAAAGGAGATAGACTTTCCCCATTTTTTATATACTGCTGCAAAAAGGGGAGATGCAGGAATATTGAAATTTTTAGTCAATGAATCTTAACGAAATGAAGGAAGAAATAGGGTTGAACTGCAGGATGGAGTGAGCTAATCATGAGTCAGGAGGACTCATTGATTAGTGTGCCCTATTTCACACCCGAATTGAGTTTTAGATAAATCTAAAAATTTCGTTGATGACTAAAGCCCCCTTTTTGTAGCTTGAAAATAAATTTTGGGGAAACTCCTTAAAAGGAGGAATAATTATGCCAAATATTTTGTTAACAAGAATTGATAATCGACTTATTCATGGTCAGGTTGGTGTAACCTGGTTAAATCACCTTGGAGCTAATTTAGTACTTGTTGCTAATGATGAAGTGGCAGAAGATGAAGTAAGACAGAATTTGATGGATATGGTTCTGCCAGAATCAACTGAAACCAGATTTTTTACTCTGCAGAGAACAATTGATGTAATTCATAATGCTGCAGATAGGCAGAAGATATTTCTGGTTGTAGAAACACCTCAAGATGTACTTACTCTTGTTAAGGGTGGAGTTCCAATTAAGGAAGTGAATATTGGTAATATGCATTATGAGGAAGGAAAAGAACAGATCTCAACTACAGTTTCAGTAACAGAAGATGACAAAAAAGTTTTTAAAGAATTAAATAAATTAGGAGTTAAGCTTGATTTAAGAAGAGTACCAGATGAAAAAGGGCAGAATATTTTAGATTTACTTTAGTAACAAATAATCCACTTGCTGTATTTTATATAAATAAATTTAAAAGGAGGCAGGATTTATGTTAACAGAAGCGCTATTAATAGCTTTATGGGCCGGAATTGCTGGAATTGATCTTTTTAATGGTCTGACTCATATTCATCGACCAGTAGTAACAGGTCTTGTAGTTGGTATAATTTTAGGAGATGTTCAGAAAGGACTTGTTACTGGCGGTATGCTAGAACTTGTCTGGATGGGTATGGCACCACTTGCGGGAGCACAACCACCTAATGTTGTTATTGGTGGTATTATTGGAGCCGCTTTTGCAATTCTGACAAATCAGGACCCAAGTGTTGCAGTGGGGGTGGCAGTACCTTTTGCTGTTGCTGCACAAGCAGGAATAACATTACTATTTACAGCATTTTCTCCTGTTATGCATAAGGCAGACGAATTTGCAGAAGAAGGTAATTTAAAAGGAATAGCAAAAATTAATTATTTCGGAATCTCTATTTTATTTGTATCTTATTTTATTGTTGCTTTTTTACCTGTATATTTTGGAGCAGATGCTGCTGAAGCAATGGTTGGCATGCTTCCCCAGACATTTATTGATGGACTTTCGTTAGCTGGAGGTATGATGCCTGCTATAGGTTTTGCTTTACTGCTAAAAATAATGCTCAAAAAAGAGTATGCTGGATTTTTGATTTTAGGTTTTGTACTTGTAGCATATTTAGAATTACCCATACTTGCGGTAGCTCTGCTGGGAACATCTATTGCTCTTTATGATTATTTTATAAATAAAAGTAATGATCAGACTCCCCCAGGTAATAAGGAGGTAATAACTGATGGCATCTAATAACAAAGAAAAAGATACAAAATATAGTGATCAGAGTACAGATGTAAGTCTTAGTAAAAGTGACCTTAACCGCATGGCCTGGCGCTCTCTTTTCTTACAGGCATCTTTTAATTATGAAAGGATGCAGGCAGCTGGCTGGCTTTTTAGTATGGCACCTGCTTTAGAAAAAATACATAAGAAAAAAGAAGATCTTGTTAAATCATTGAAAATGCATATGGAATTTTTTAACACACATCCATTTTTGGTAACATTTATTATGGGTATCATTGCTGCTATGGAAGAGAAGAAAAATGATATTGAAACTATTCGTGGTATTAAAGTAGCTACAATGGGTCCTTTAGGTGGAATCGGTGATGCTTTATTTTGGCTGACACTATTACCTATCAGTGCAGGTATAGGTGCTTCACTTGCTATTGAAGGTAGTATTGCAGGTCCAATAGTATTTTTGATTATGTTTAATATAGTTCATTTTGTTTTAAGATTCGGACTTATGCATTATGGATATAAGACAGGTGTTAAATCTATTGCAAAATTAAAAGAAAACACCAAAAAAGTTTCTAAGGCAGCAAGTATTGTTGGACTTTCTGTTGTTGGAGCTCTTATTGCATCATATATTAATTTAAAAACTACTCTAGTTATTAATGCAGGAGAAGCAAGTGTAGCATTACAGACAGATGTTCTTGATAAAACAATGCCTAAAATGCTTCCTTTAGGTTATGCCCTTTTAATGTACTGGCTGCTTAAAAAGGGATGGTCCCCGCTAAAATTGATCGGAATCACAGTTATAATTGGTGTTGGTGGAAAATATCTAGGAATATTATAGGATTAATGGATATGGGGGGCTGCAGCTCCCCATATATTAATCAGATGGAGGTAAAAAATGACAGGTATAATGATAATAGGACATGGAAAATTTGCTGAAGGTATTAATTCTGTAATTGAACTAATTGCAGGGAAACAAGATAAACTTGCTGTTGTAAACTTTTTAGAAGAAGAATCTACCGAAAACCTGGCAGAAAATATAAGACAGAAAATGAGAGAGTTAGAATGTGATGATTATTTAATTTTTACTGATATTGCAGGAGCATCTCCTTTTAAAAAATCTGTAGAAATATCACTTAAAGAAAAAAATGCTGAGGTAATTGCCGGTACAAATGTTCCGATGTTAATGGAAATATTGTTTAAGAGAAATGACTTAAGCCTAAAAGAACTCAAAGATGAGGCGGTTAAGACTGGTAAAAATCAGATTAAAACTTTTACGATGAAGAAAAAAGAATCCAGTGCTGAAGTTAATAATGAAGATGGAATTTAAAGTTGATAAAAATTAAAGTCTGCTATTAAGTATTTTGAGTTTAATCAGGGAGGGTCAAAATGATGTGCTATTATTTAACAGCTAAAAAAATATTGGCAGAATCAGAAATATTAGAAAATTATGCTCTTCTAATAAAATCAGAAAAAATAAAAAAAATAGTCAGAAAAGAAGATATGAAAAGTGATATTAAGGTAAAAGACCTGGGAAATAAAATTATTATTCCAGGTTTGATTGATCTTCATATTCATGGTGCAGCAGGTTATGATGTAATGGATGGTGATTATGATTCAATTAAAGAGATATCTAATTATCTCTGCAAAAATGGGGTAACTTCTTTTTTGGCAACAACTTTGACGGCCCCACTGGAAAAAATAGAGAATGCTGTAAAGACAGTTGAATTAGCGAAAAAAAATGGATTAGAGGGTGCAAAAATTTTAGGTGTTTATTTAGAAGGACCATATCTTACAGAAGAACACAAAGGTGCACATCCAGTAGAATTTATGCGAGAAATAAAAATTGAAGAAATAGACAAACTGCTTAAAAAATATGGTGAATTGATAAAAGTTATCGCTCTAGCACCAGAAAAAGAAAATGCATTAGCTGCAGTAGAGTATCTTAAAGAAAAAGGTATTAAAACAGCAATTGCTCATACAGATGCCAGTTATGAAGAGACTAAAGCAGCCATCGAAAAAGGTGCTGTGATTTCTACTCATACATTTAATGGGATGAGAGGAATGCATCACCGTGAAGCAGGTACTGCAGGTGCTGTTATGGATTCAGATAAAATATTTGCTGAATTAATTGCAGATAAAATACACGTCAGTCCTGCAGTTATAAGAATTTTGTATAAACTAAAAGGTAAAGAAAAACTCTATCTTGTGAGTGATTGTATGCGTGCAGGAGGACTTGAAGATGGACAGTATAAGCTGGGAGAATTAAGTGTAAAAGTTGAAGAAGGAATTACCAGGACAGAAAGTGGATCTCTTGCCGGTAGCACTTTAAAAATGAAAGATGCTGTTTTAAATATCAAAGATGCAGCAGAAATAGATCTGTTTGAAGCTGTTAAGTTTGCAACTTTGGTTCCAGCAAAAGCAATTGGACTTCAAAATAATATAGGTAGTATAAGTGAAGGAAAAAATGCTGACTTAACAGTTATTGATGATAACTTAAATATTTATTTGACTGTTGTTGATGGTCAAATCGTTTATAATTCAGATATATAAGCAAAAAATTTATATAAGGGGGAATAAAATGTTTATTTTATCAAATAGAAATTTACTATTAGATGCACAGAAAAATAATTATGCAGTACCAGCTTTTAATATCCATAACCTGGAGACAACCAAGGTTGTTATTGAAGCTGCTGATGAATTGAGATCGCCGATAATTCTGGCGGCAACACCAGCTACAATAAAGTTTTCTGGGGCCAACTTTTTAACAAATATAATGAAAACAGCTGCCAGAGAAGTAGATATACCACTTGTTTATCATCTTGATCATCATGAAAATATAGATGATATTAAAAAATCCATCTTATTGGGCTGTAGATCAGTTATGATTGATGCTTCTAAACTTCCCTATGAAGAAAATGTTAAAAAAGTTAAAGAAGTAGTTAAATTTGCCAGACGCTATGATGTGAGTGTTGAAGCGGAACTGGGTAAACTGGTCGGTCAGGAAGATGACCTGATCATTGAAAAAGGAGAATCACAGCTTACAGATCCGAATCTGGCAGTTGATTTTGTAGAAAGAACAGGTATTGATTCACTTGCAGTTGCAATCGGTACTGCACATGGCCTTTATAAAAAAGAACCTAAAATTGATTATTCCCGCTTAGAAAAAATAAGAAAAAATATAGATATTCCTCTTGTTCTACATGGAGCTTCAGATCTGCCAGATAGAGATGTAAAAAAATCTATCGCCAGAGGAATTACAAAAGTTAATATAGCTACAGAACTAAAAATTGCTTTTTCGGAAGGGGTAAAAACTTATTTTGCAAAAAAACCAGATGCAAATGATCCCCGCAGATATCTTAAACCAGGTAAAGAGAAAATGAAAGAATTAGTTAAAGAAAAAATAATTTTATGTGGCAGCAAGAATAAGGCGGAAGTATTGAAATGATTGCTACAGTTACTTTAAATCCAGCTGTAGATAGGAGATATAATATCGATATAATATCTATAAATTCAGTAAAAAGAAGCTCAAATTATGGAGTAACTGCAGGTGGGAAAGGAATAAATGTATCCAGAGTACTCAAAATTCTTGGTGAATCAGTAAAAGCATTTGGATTTCTGGGAGGTGCAGAAGGAAACTTTATTTCCGAAAGGCTGAAGTCCTTGCATATAAATAATAAATGTACTAAAATTAAAGGGGCAACAAGAACCTGTCTTAATATTATAGATCAAAAAAATAATACTATGGAGATTCTGGAAGCTGGCCCGGTTATTTCTCAAGAAGAGAAAAAACTTTTTCTCGATAATTTCAAATCAGAGTTAAATAAATTTAACTTAATAACTATTTCAGGCAGTCTGCCATCAGGTATAGAGTCGGATTTTTATGCCAGATTAATAAAAATAGCTAATAAAGCAGATAAAAAAGTAATACTCGATACAAGCGGTGATGCATTTATAGAAGCTATAAATGCAGGTCCTTATTTAATAAAACCAAATCAGGAAGAAATAGAAAACATTACTAAAATAAAATTGATAGATAGAGATGATATATTAAAAGCAGTAGATAAATTGCGTCAGATGGGAGCAAATAATGTAGCAATTTCTCTGGGTAAGGCAGGTATGTATTATTTTTCTAAAGAAGGTAATTTTCAGATTAAAGTTCCTAGGATTAAAGTTGAAAATGCTACAGGTTCAGGTGATAGTGTTGTAGCTGGTTTTGCATCTTCAATTATAAGAAATTTAGATATTAGAGAAATGCTTAAATTTGCAAATGCCTGTGGTGTTGCAAATGCTTTAGAAAAAGATACAGCAAGAATAAATTTAGAAAATCTAAAAAATCTCATCAAAGAGATAGAAATAAATAAATTTTAAGGTGATAAAAAATGACAAGAGCAGTTATTTTTGATATGGATGGAGTAATTATTGATTCAGAACCACTTTATAAAGAAATGGACAAAAAAGTCTTTGCGGAATATGATATTTATTTAAGTGAATCTGAAATCGAAAATTATGTTGGTGTTCCACTTTTTGAAATGTGGACTGATCTTATGGAAAAATATGACCTACATGAAGAACATAAAATAGAAGAAATTATGGAAAACCATGTAGAGATGTTTTATAAAGGCTTAAAAGAAAGTGACCTGGAATTAATGTCTGGTGTAAAAGACTGGTTTGAGTTTTTTAAAAAAAATGATTTTAAAATGATAATTGCATCTTCCTCACATGCAAAAATAATAGAGCTTGTATATAAAAAATTTGCTTTAGACAAATATATTAAAGATTATATAGACGGAAATGCGGTTAAAAATGGTAAGCCAGCACCTGATATATTTTTAAAAGCAGCCGATAGACTCGGAGTTGAACCGGAAAACTGCCTTGTTATAGAAGATTCTGAACATGGAGTTAAAGCAGCCAGAAGTGCTGGAATGAAGTGTGTGGCATTTAGCCAGAGAAACAGCAGTTTTCAGAATCTGGATTCAGCAGATATTGTAATTAAAGAGTTTAACACAGAAAACCTTAAAAAAATAATGGAAATATAATTTGCACAAATCAAATAGTTACAAAAAATCAATTGAGATAAATAAATTCCTAAAATTCATATTTTCTTCACAATTTCCTATTATAATAAAAGCACAGTAAAATACTCAAATTAAATTTAAAGGGTTGTGATTATTATGTATAGATTTGGTCATATGGGCTATATGCCGTGGGGAGGAAGTTTTATGATGATAATATGGGTTGTGCTTATTGGAGCTGTAGTATATTTTCTGGTTCAAAATAGCAAAGATAATCGTAATGGCTATGATGATAAACGTGACGACTATAGAAGTCAGCAGTATAGAGAAGATAAATATATTGAGCCTAGAAAAAATGATAGAGCTGAAGAAATAGCCAGAGAAAGATATGCAGATGGAGAAATAAGCAGAGAAGAATTAGAAGAAATTTTGAGAACACTGCGTAATAATTAATTTTAAAGGAGTTTCCTCATTTTTAAATTAAATTGTAAAAAAGGAAGATTTAGGAAAATTTTGTTTATGACGAAATCACTTTTTTGCAACTTTAAAAATAATTTTTGGGGAACTCCTTTTTCTATATAATTGCCTCTCGGCCTAAAGTTTGCTATAATAAATCCGTACCATCTTTAATAAAATGCAAAAATTTAAGAGGTGAAAATTAAATGAGAACTATTGGTACACAGGTTAGAGGTATAAGAGCACCGATAATTAAATCAGGTGATAATTTGGCAGAGATAGTTGTTTCATCTCTGCAGAAATCATGGCAGGAAGAGGGTTATAAAATTAAAGATAAAGATGTTGTTGGTATTACAGAGTCTTTAGTTGCAAGGGCTCAGGGTAACTATATTAATATTGATGATATTGCTGCAGAAATAAACGAACATTTTTCTTCTGACAGTATTGGCGTTGTCTTTCCCATCTTAAGCCGCAACAGATTTTCAATGATTTTAAAGGGGATTGCAGGAAGTCATAAAAAGATATATCTTCAGTTGAGCTACCCAAATGATGAAGTTGGAAATCCGCTTGTTGATAAAAATGAAATTTACAGGAGAGGGATTAATCCTTATTCTGATACAATTACTGAAGACGAATTTTATAAATACTTTTCAGATTATGAACACCCCTTTACAGGTGTTAATTATATAGATTTATATAAAGAAATAGCATCTGAGACAGAAATAGAAATAATTCTGTCAAATAGAGCAGAAAAAATACTGGATTATACTAAAGATGTTCTGGCAGCTGATATACATACAAGAAAGAGAACAAAAGAAATTTTGAAAAAAAAGGGAGCAGAAACTGTACTTGGCCTTGATGACATCTGTACTGAAGATAAAGGAAAAGGTTATAATGAAGAATATGGGCTTTTAGGATCAAACAAAGCATCAGATGTTGAACTGAAATTATTTCCTCGTGAGGGGCAGAAATTTGTGGATGATGTACAGGCAAGATTGAAAGATATTACCGGTAAAGATGTGGAAGTTATGATTTATGGGGATGGAGCTTTTAAAGATCCAGCTGCTAAGATATGGGAGCTGGCTGATCCGGTTGTTTCTCCGGCTTATACAGAAGGTCTGGAAGGAACTCCATCTGAAGTGAAATTAAAATATCTGGCAGATAATGATTTAAAAGATCTTGAAGGGGAAAAACTTTTGGAAGCGATGAAAGAGGAAATAAAAGGCAAAGAAGATGATTTAAGGGCAAACATTAAATCTCAGGGTACAACTCCCAGGAGGCTGACAGATTTACTGGGGAGTTTATGTGATCTTGTGAGCGGAAGTGGAGATAAGGGAACACCGATTATACTTATATCTGGATATTTCGATAATCTTGCAGATGAATAATTGAGTTTGTGTCTTAAAAATATCTGCTAAATCTGCTGTTGGACAGCTGCATAATAGAATTTATAAAATCTAACTAAAAAGGAGAAAATAATGGAGAAAAAAATTGTTTTAGTAACTGACAGCACTGCCGATCTTTCCCGGGAAATGCTGGATGAACTAAATATTAAGTTTCTTCCACTGAAAATTATATATAGAGAAGAACAGTATCAGGATAGAATAGATATTGAACCAGAGGAAGTCTGCCGAAAAATGGATGAAGAGATTCCAACTACTTCAATGCCCAGCCCTGGAGAAATAGAGGAACTTTACAGGAAGCTGAAGGCTGAAGGTTATGAAAAAATAATTTCTATTCATATTTCCAGTGGACTTAGTGCAACCTACAGCAACTGTAAAATGGTTGCAGGGCAGATGGAAGATATGGAAATTGCGGTTATTGATTCTAAAATGCTTTCTATGGGACTGGGGAGACTTGTTCTTTATGCACAGAAGCTGATTTCTGAAGGTGAAAAAAGTTTTGCTGAAATTGTTGAGATGGTCGAAGCTAAAAAAGAGGAAATAGATCTTTTCTTTATTGTTGATACACTTAAGTATCTCAAAGAGGGTGGACGTATTGGCAAAGTACAGGGTACACTGGCGGAGCTGTTTAATATAAAACCTATAATTTCAATTGATGAAGATGGAGAATATTTTAACTTTGATAAAGTTAGAAGAAAAAAACGGGCCCTAAAGAAAATGTTCGAAATCACCAAAAACAAGGTAAAAGAAGGCAGTTATTTTGTTGATGTAATGCATGCAGCGGCTGAAAAGGAAGCTGAAAAATTGTATAATAAGTTTGCTGAACTGTCGAATGTAAAAGAAAGCATACTGGGAGAAATAAGTCCGGCTATGATTGTTCATGCTGGCCCCGGTCTTATTGGAGTTGTAATAACTCGTATGTTTTGAAAATAATATGTAGAAAAAAGACCTGGAAAAACATTCTGTTGAATGTTTTAATAATAATATTCCGATAACTATTAATACTGATAATACTGCAGTTTCTAATATTGATATTAGTAATGAGTACAGTATATTATTTGAAAAATTAAAATCAATTATCAGAGGTGAATAATATTATGAAGATAGTTTTATTAGAACCGCTGGCTGTTGGAGATGAAGTGCTTGCTGAATACAGGAAAAAGCTTGAAGCTGAAGGTCATAAATTTGTAAAATATGACAGCCGGGTTGAAGATAAAGAGAAGATCATTGAAAGAGCTGAAGGGGCAGATGCTGTTATAATAACAAATTTGCCTTTTCCTGCAGAAGTAATCAATTCTCTGCCTGAGTTAAAGTATATATCAGTAGCTTTTACCGGTGTTGATCATGTGGATCTTGATGCCTGTGCAGAAAATGGGGTTGCTGTTTCCAATGCTCCTGGTTATTCGACTGATTCAGTGGCAGAGCTGGCCCTGGGGATGATGATAAATTTAAGTCGAAAGATGAACCAGTGCCACAGTGCTGTTAAAGCAGCTGAGACAAGAGAAGGGCTTATCGGTAATGAATTAAAGGGTAAGACACTGGGGATAGTGGGAACAGGAAGTATAGGGCTCAGAGTAGCTGAAATTGCAGAGGTTCTGGGTATGAATCTGCTGGGATATAATAGAAGTGAGAAGGAAGAGGCTAAAAAATTGGGTCTTAAATATACTGAGCTGGAAGAATTATTTAAAAAAAGCGATATTATTTCTATACATATACCTCATACCAGTGAAACTGAAGGTTTAATAGATAAAAAATTAATTGACTTAATGAAAGAAAGTGCCTATTTTATAAATACAGCCAGAGGTCCTATAATTGATAGTAAGGCACTGGCAGATGCTTTAAACGAAGGAAGAATTGCTGGAGCTGGGATAGATGTCTTTGAAATGGAGCCTCCTATACCATTAGAACATCCACTGCAAAATGCTAAAAATACACTTTTAACACCACATGTCGCCTTTGCAACCGAAGAAGCATTTTTAAATAGAGCTGAAATAGTATTTAATAATATAGACAGCTGGCTGAAAGGTAATATAATAAATAAAGTAAATTAATCAGTATATTAAGAGAAGAAAACTAAGTTTAAAAAATTATATTTGATTTATAATATTTAATTTTATCCCTTCTATTTCTCAAACCGGTGTAGGAGGGATTTGTGTATTTTTATAGAATAAATAATAAACCAGAAAAATTAGTTTACGATAATTTTAAAATAAATAAATTGATAATGTCAAATGAAATATGATATTTAGGAGAGATTTTATGAACAGTAAACCCCTTCATTTTAATTTGATGAAAAAGAAAAAAATTTTAAAATATAAGTCAGAAAAATTCGAAAAAATAGAAGACGATATTATAATGGAAAGACCACTAACAATTTTTGTCAATAATTATGAACTTTTAACACTGATGTGCCTTCCGGAAAATTTAGAAGAGCTGATTATTGGATTTTTAATATCAGAATCATTAATTAATAATGCTGATGAAATAGAAGATATTTCGTTTAAGATGAATAGAACAGCTGCACAGGTTAGGCTGAAAAAAGAAGTTAACTTTAATTTATTTAAAAAAAGAACCCTAACATCTGGCTGTGGGGGTGGAGCAACTTTCAGCAGTTTAAAAGATTGTGCAGAAGCTGAAAAAATAAATAATGATTTTAGAGTTAAAGCAGAAAAAATTGCTGCTCTAATGGCAGATATGCATAAAAAAGCAGATTATTTTTCTAAAACAGGAGGAACTCATATATCCGCACTGGCAGATCATGGGAAAATTGTTTTTACAGCAGAAGATATTGGCAGACATAATACTCTTGATAAAATTATTGGCAGAGCATTTAAAAATAAAATTGATTTGAGCAATAAATTAGTATTTACAAGTGGCCGGATATCTTCAGAAATGGTTTTGAAAATTTTAAGGAGCAGAATATCCTTTCTTATTTCGCGCTCTGCACCAACTTTATCGGCTGTTGAGATGGCAGAAGACAGAAATTTAACTCTGGTGGGATTTTGTAGAGGACAGAGGATGAATATATACAGTGGAGAGGAGAGGATATTTTGAAATTTTTAATTAATAATTCACAGTACTGGTGGAGTGCTGTAATGAAATTTTAAAAACTGATATTTAAAAGATTAAAAATCAGAAAATAAACCTGCACATAATTTTAGTACATTTAAAGTAAAAGATTATTATATAAAAAAATGGGATATTGAGAAGGATTTGGTGGTAAATTAGAGAAATACTTATATAGAAGGTTTAAATATTAAAAATATGTGTTTGGAGAAAAGTTAACTATATAACTGATAAAAATAAAAGGAGTTAGGACTGAAATAAAATGTCTGTAAAAGTTAAGTTTTACTCTTTATTTAAATTAAACTTAAAAACATCTGGAATAGAGTATGAAATAAATTCGTCCATTACAGTGTCAGATCTTCTTAAGAAGCTCGACGAGGATTTTGATGGGTATTTTAGTGAAAAATTGCTGGAGGGAGGAACTATTACTCCCGGCTCCATAATCTTAATCAATGGGCAGAATATTTTTCATATTGATAAACTCAATTCTAAAATTAACGATGGAGATATAGTTACATTATTTCCTCCAGCAGCAGGTGGTTAAATGAAAAATTATCTAGCAAGACAGAAAGATATTCTATCAGAAACAGAAGAAAAAAGGCTTGAAAATTTAAATATAATGATTGCAGGAGCAGGTGGACTTGGTACCAATCAGGCAGTTCAGTTTCAGCGTTTGGGTATCAATAAAATATATTTATATGACTATGACCAGGTAGAACTTTCCAATCTTAACCGTCAGATTTGTTATGGTAGAAATGATATTGGCAGATACAAGGTAGATGTGGCTGCAGAGTTCTTAAATAATTTTGAGCTTGACACAGAAATTATACCCTGCCGGAAAAAAATTAAAAAAAATTTGGATTTATTACAGGATATTGATATAATAATGGATGCGTTTGATAATTTTACTTCCCGTTTCATATTAGAAGAGCTTGCAGTAGAAAACAATATTCCGATGATCCACGGCGGCATAGAAGGCTGGTTTGGCCAGGTGATGAACATTATTCCAGGTAAAACTGCACTTTTAAAAGATGTATTTGCAGGTGCTGAAAATGATAAAAAACCTGCAGTAATATCTCCGGCAGTATCTATTACTGCAAATTATCAGGTTGTTGAGGCCGTAAAAATTGTACTTGAAAAACCAGATATATTAATAAATAAACTTCTGTTAATCAATGTTTTAACTGGTGAAATAGAAAAAATAGATATAAATAGATAACCTATATTGAAAATCATAAATTTTTATAAAATTTTTAGAAAATATATTACATCAATTTTATTAAGTAGAAATTTTTCTTAAATTAGCAGTAAAATCTGTAAGTTATTTGACAATTAAAAATATTTGTGATAGCATTTAATTGTATACAACAATACAAGAATTCAATCATCCTATATTTTTAAAACAAGAAAAATAGTGAGAGGTGGCGGCTTATGATGGAACCTATTCAGCAAAAGAGAAGATCAACTACAGATATTGTTTATGAGACTTTAAAGTATGCGATTATAAAGATGGATCTGCCGCCTGGTGAAAGGTTAATAGAACAGGATATTTTGGAAAAACTTCAGGTGAGTCGAACACCTCTGAGAGAAGCAATAAAAATGCTTGAATTTGAGGGGTTTGTTACTAGAAATATGAGTGGTGGAGTAAAGGTGAGCGAACTTTCTATAAGTGAATTAAAGGATATTTACGAAATAGAAAGAGTTTTAGAAGCAAAAGCGATTATAGATGTTGCAAAAAAATGGAAAAAGGGTCAGCTGAGCAGGATGGAGCAAATTGTAAGTGAAATAAGGAGTGGACTGGAGCGCGAAAAGAGAAGCAGAGATGACTACATATCAGAACAGTATCTGTACCGCTATAATGAACTTAATGTTGAATTTCATATGGAAATTGTTAGACTTTATGGGAACACTCTTTTTCTGCGTACACTGCAAAATATTGAAGGTAAGCATTTGAGATATGCTCATATATCTTTTTCTAAAGATAAAGATAGATTTTTAAATGCTTCTGAAGAACATGTGAATATATTTAATCTAATAAAAAAACGTGAGGCAGAAAAAGCGGCAGAACTGGCTTTCAATCACAAAATTCGCGCAGAAAAAATTATAACAGCTAATTTAAAGGATTTTTTGAATTAGAATGATGAATTTAAACTTTTATTTGACTGACGGGTGTAATTATTATAATATTTAAAAAATTTAAGATTGTATTAATTTTCCAATAAATATACTGTTTGAAGTATATTTGTTTTGCTGCTCGGTGTCAAATGCTATTTCAATTTTATAGCTGTGATGTTATAATATCATTGTACAAAATCTTTTCATTATCTTTATAATGAAGTTGAAAAACTAAAATTACAAAACAAGGAGAGGGGTGAGGTTTTTAACGTAAAAGGCAAAATGAATATACAATAATCCTAAGGAGGAAAAAAATGTTTAAAAATACTAATTTTAAAGTTATCGTACTTTCAATGACACTTTTTATTTTGCTATTTGCTCTTACAGCACAGGCTCAGGATCTTCAGTTAACAATTGCTACTGGTGGTACAGGTGGACCATATCACACAATTGCTACTGGTCTTTCTGAAATCTGGAACAGCAATATTGATGGTATTAATGTATCAGTTGCTTCTACAGGTGCTTCAGTAATTAATAATAGAATGGTCAACGAAAATAAAGCTGAATTGGCTTTTGCCATGAGTGATGTTTGTTACTATGGTAAAGAAGGTCTTCTTATGTTTGAAGGTCAGCCGCTTAAAAATGTAAGAGGTTTTGCTTCCGCACATACTAACTTTGTTCAGGTAATTACTACAAAAGGTAGTGGTATTAAAACAATTGCTGATCTGAAAGGTAAGCGTGTAGGAGTTGGTGCTCCTGGTAGTGGTACTGAACTGAATGCAAGAAGAATTCTTGCTGCTCGGGGTATGGATTATGATGATTTAGGTAAAGCTGACTTTTTAAGTTATGCAGAATCATGTGAACAGCTTTCTAATAGAAATATCGATGCTGCATTCCTGACTGGTGGACTTCCAATTGCTTCTATTACAGAATTAGCAACAACTCAGGATATCGATATTGTTACAATTAGTGAAGAAACAGTAAATAAGATGAGAGAGAGTTTCCCTGTTTATGTTTCTACAGCTATTCCTGCTGGAACATATAAAGGTGTCAATAGAGATGTAAAAACTCTAGGTCTTAAAAACTATATGTTAGTTAATAAAGATCTTGACAAAGATGTTGTATATGATTTAGTATCTGTTATGTTCAATAACCTGGATAAACTTTATGGATATCACAATGCTGCCAAAATGATTACATTAGAAGGTGCATTAGAAGGAATGACCCTTGACCTACACCCAGGTGTAGAGAAATTCTATAAAGAAAAAGGTTTATTAGAATAAAAAGGAGGATACAGGTGGGATGGCAGTGCCGTCCCACTTTAAATTAATATGTTTAAAAAACGTAATATTATCTTTATAGCAATTATTATAACAGTACTATTTAGCTTAAATATTTCTGCTGAGTCAGATTATCATCTTAGATTAACTGAAGGTTCAGGGGAAGTCTTAATGAATATACCAGTTAAAGTAGGTTCTGAATTTATTGTTACTTTTATACATTCAAGTGAATTAGAACCCTGGGATGACTTATTTGAAGTAAGTGAAGATGGGGAAATGATCTTGAGAGAAATAAGAGTGCCATCAACTGGCCCTGGTGTTCCATCAGTTTTGCCAGATGACTGGGAATTTGAGATAAAAGATGGTTATTTTATCTATGATAGTGTAGATATTAAATATAAAACATTAGATTATATAGTTTCGTCTATATCTCCTCATTATTTAATTATAAATGATGAAAAAATAAATTTAGTTGAACTAAGCGAAAACTGGGCTAAAATAAAATTTGAATTAAGTAAATAAGTTTTGCGATAATTAAGGAGGGGAAATATGTCTGATATTAAAAAAGATAAAAGACAGAAACAAATTGATAAAGATTCCAAAAAAAGAGACTTAAATAAATATACCAATATTTTAGTTACAGTTATTGCTGTTGGATTGGCTCTTTATCATCTATACACCTCAAGATTTGGAACACCTGTGGCTTTAAAACACAGGGCAATTCATGTTGGTGTAGTTTTAATTTTGATTTTTATATTATATCCATTTAATAAAAGCAAAAAATTATATGTAAAAATAATTGATATTGTTTTAGTAGGGCTTAGTTTTTATTCAATATATTATATTTCTAGTAATTATATGGAACTTGTCTGGCGTGCCGGGATGCCGACGGACACAGATATTGTTGTAGCAACAATCACACTGCTTTTGGTAATTGAAGGTGCCAGAAGAGTAATGGGTAATGTACTGCCATCTATTGCCGTGGTTTTTTTGATTTATTCTATGTATGGAAATTTGCTGACAGGGAGACTGGCACATAGAGGTTTTGCCTTCCGTGAAATCATGGAGTATATGTACCTTACAACTGAAGGTATTTATGGTATTGCTGTTGGTGTTTCAGCACAGTATTTGATTTTATTTATTATCTTTGGAGCATTTTTGCTTAAGTCTGGTGTGGGAGACTTTTTTAATGACCTTGCGATTGCGATTGCTGGTAAGAGTAAAGGGGGTCCTGCTCAGGTTGCTGTTATTTCCAGTGGTCTTATGGGATCTATCAATGGAGCAGCAGTTGCAAATGTTGTAACTACTGGAGCTTTTACAATCCCACTTATGAAGAGAATAGGATATTCTTCTGAATTTGCTGGTGGTGTTGAAGCTGCAGCTTCCTGTGGAGGGCAATTTTTGCCGCCGGTTATGGGTGCAGCTGCATTTATTATGGCAGAGACACTTGGGATAAAGTACATAAATATTGTTTATGCTGCTATTATTCCGGCACTGCTTTATTATATTGCTGCAGTAACAATGGTTTATTTTAGAGCATCTAAAAAGAATTTAAGAGGGATGGATGCAGATGAGGTTCCAAATCTAAAGAAATTGCTTGTTGAAAAAAGTTATTTATTTATTCCTTTAATTATACTTGTTTATTTTCTTGTTAATGGCTATACTCCTACTTATTCAGCTTTCTTTGCTATTGTTTCTACTATAGTAGTAAGCTGGTTTAAAAAAGAAACCAGAATGACACCAATGAAAATTATGGAAGCATTAAAAATAGGTGTTTTAAATGCTCTTGGAGTTGCTATCGCAACAGCTGTGGTTGGTATTATTGTTGGTGTTTCTACCAGAACAGGTTTTGGTTCCAAACTTGCTGGAGCTATAATTAGCTGGTCAGGTGGAAACTTATTATTAACTCTCTTCTTTACAATGATTGCCTGTATTATACTTGGACTTGGTATGCCTTCAATTCCAGCATATATACTCACGGCTACAATGGCTGCACCAGCCCTGGGAGAACTTGGGATTCAACCAATGGTTGCACACTTCTTTGTTTTCTATTTCGCTATGATGGCTAATGTTACACCTCCAGTTGCACTGGCTGCTTTTGCTGCGGCAGGTATTTCCGGAGGAGATATTAACAAAACTGGTTATCAGGCATTTAAAATGGCTTCAGCAGGTTTTTTAATTCCATATATGTTTGTTTTAAGTCCTGCTTTATTGGGATTAAACAGCACACCAATGGGAATAATTACTGTTACTTTAACAGCACTTGTTGGAGTTATTGCACTTGCATCTGCAAATGAAGGCTGGTTTTTGCGAAAAAGCAATATACTCCAGAGGATATTTATGCTGGGTTCTGCTCTGCTTCTTATTAAACCAGGTGGGCCAACTGATTTACTGGGATTTGCTATTTTTGCAGGAGTTATTGCATTTCAGAAGTTTTTTCCTTATAATAAGATTGAGGAAGTTACAGGATAAAATAGTTTAAAGGGAGTGAATTTGGCAGAAGCTGATTTTACTCCTTAGCTGTGTTTTTTTATAAATATCATTGTATACAATTATTCAAAGAGGGAAAGGAGGATCATTATGGCTAAAGAAAAGATTAAAGTACTTATTGCAAAACCAGGTCTGGATGGACATGACAGAGGTGCAAAAGTAATTGCCCGGGGGCTGATTGAAGCTGGTATGGAAGTTGTTTATACCGGACTCAGAAACACTCCTGAAGATATTGTTAGAGCTGCGATTCAGGAAGATGTGGATGTAATTGGAATGAGTATTCTCTCTGGAGCACATAACCATCTATTTAAGAGTGTAATGGAGCTTCTCAAAAAAGAAAATTTTGAAGATGTACTTGTTATTGCTGGCGGCATTATTCCAGAAGAAGATCATGAATATCTTACAGAACTGGGTATTGATGGTATCTTTACACCAGGAACCCCTATTCAGAAAATTGTTGACTTTATTGAAGAAAGAGCAAAATAATTGGAGGATAATATGATGCAGTCTTTACAGGAGATGATTGAAGGTATAAAAGCTGGAGAAGAAAAACATATTGCACGTGCCATCTCTCTTATAGAAAATGATAGAGATAAAGGTTTTGCCCTTCTCAAGGAACTTTATGGAAGTGCAGAAATCTCCTATCTTGTTGGTATTACCGGACCTCCAGGTTCTGGAAAGAGCACACTGACAGATAAAATAGTTTTACACTGGCGGAAACAGGGATTAAAAGTTGCCATTATAGCTATAGATCCTACAAGCCAATTTAGTGGTGGAGCTCTTTTAGGTGACAGAATCCGTATGGATAATGTAGCTGCAGATAAAGGAGTTTTTATAAGAAGTATGGGTACACGAGGAACTCTTGGGGGATTAAATCCAGCTATATATGATACAGTACTGCTTCTGTCTTATGCAGGTTATGATTACATATTGATAGAAACAGTTGGGGTAGGTCAGAATGAGGTAGATATTGTTGATCTTGCAGATACTACTTTAGTTGTGACAGTTCCTGAAGCAGGAGATGATATTCAGACATTTAAGGCCGGATTAATGGAAGTAGGAGATATTTTTGTGCTTAATAAATCTGACCGCCCTTCTGTCATAAAAATGGAGCTTACTTTAGAACAGATGGTGAGATTAACTCATAAAGAGGGAGAAAAATGGACGATTCCAATTGTAAAAACAACTGCTACTGAAAATAAAGGGATAGCTGAACTTGTTGAAAAGATTAATGATCATAAAGAATATCTTCAAAATGATGGACAGTTAAAAGAAAATCGTCATGAAGTTATGAGGCGCCAATTGATCAACTTAATGGAAGAGAGGGTTCTGGCTAAGATCATTAAACCTATCGAAAATTCCGAACACTTCAGTGAAAAATTAAAGGCAATTAGAGACCTGTCTGAAGATCCTTATACGGCGGCTGAAGAGCTTTTAAAAAATAGACTTCCCGAATAAAAAGGAGGTATTAAATTGAATACCAAAAAAATAGAACACATTGGTATTGCTGTGAAAGATCTGGAAAAAACAATGAATTTTTATGAAAATATACTTGGTCTTAAAAAAATGGCTGTAGAAACAGTTGAAGACCAGGGAGTTAATATTGCTTTCTTTCAGCTGGGAGAAACAAAAATAGAATTACTTGAACCTCTAAATAGTGAAAGCCCAATTGCAAAATTCATTGATAAAAGAAGTGAAGGTATTCATCATATGGCCGTTTTAGTGGAAGATATTGAAGCTAAAATTGGAGATATGAAAGAAAAAGGGGCCAGATTTATTGGTGATAAACCTACCAAAGGTGCAGATAATATGAAAATCATTTTTGTTCATCCCAAAACAACAAATGGAGTTTTGCTTGAATTATGTGAACCACTGGATGAGGAGGACAAGTAATGTCAGTTAATGAGAAAGAAAAAGAGCTGAGGCAGAAAAAAGAAAAAATAAAACTTGGTGGTGGTGAAAAAAGAATAGAAAAACAGCACAAAAAAGGTAAAAAAACCGCCAGAGAAAGAATAGAATATCTGCTTGATGACGGCAGTTTTAATGAGCTTGATATGTTTATAGAAAACAGAAGTACTTCCCTGGGAATGGACGAAAAAGATGTGCCAGGTGAGGGTGTTGTAGTAGGATATGGTACAATCGATGAGCGCCTTGTTTATGTTTTTGCCCAGGATTTTACTGTAATGGGTGGTTCGCTGGGTGAAGCTCATTCCAAAAAAATTCAGACTGTTATGGACCTGGCCATGAAAAATGGTGCACCAGTAATAGGATTAAATGATTCAGGTGGAGCCAGAATCAATGAAGGTGTAGATGCCCTGGACGGATATGGAGAGGTGTTTTACCGCAACACACAGGCTTCAGGACGTATTCCACAGATTTCTGCTATTTTAGGTCCATGTGCAGGTGGAGCAGTATATTCTCCAGCCATCACAGATTTTATCTTTATGGTAGACCAGACAAGCCATATGTTTATAACTGGGCCGGGGGTAATTAAATCTGTTACAGGGGAAGAAGTTTCAGCTGAAGACCTGGGTGGAGCAATGACCCACAACCAGACAAGTGGTGTTGCACATTTTATTGAAAACTCTGAAGAAGAAGTTCTTTCCAAAATAAGAAAGCTGCTTTCATATATACCTGATAATTACAAAGAAGAGCCGCCTGTATTTGAGACAGATGATGACCCAGGACGTTCGGTGGAAGAGCTGAAAGAGCTAGTAAAAGATAATAACAAAAAGTCATATGATGTAAGAAATGTAATAGATATTATCGTAGATAAAAGTTCGTTTTTTGAAGTACAGCCATATTATGCTCCAAATGCAGTAATTGGCTTTGCACGTTTAAATGGAAGAAGTGTGGGTATTGCTGCAAACCAGCCTCAGCATCTGGCTGGATGTCTGGATATCGATGCTTCGGATAAAATATCGAGATTTATCAGATTTTGTGACAGCTTCAATATTCCCATTATAAGTCTAGTTGATGTACCAGGATATTTACCGGGAACAGAACAGGAATATGGTGGAATAATAAGACATGGAGCAAAAATTCTTTATGCATATTCAGAAGCAACAGTACCAAAAATAACTCTCATAATGAGGAAAGCATATGGTGGAGCTTATATTGCCATGGGGAGCCGTTCAGTTAGAGCTGATTTGATATATGCATGGCCGATAGCAGAAATAGCTGTAATGGGACCAGAGGGAGCAGCAAACATAATTTACAGAAAAGAAATTGCTGCTGCAGATGATCCAGAAAAAGTTCGTCAGGATAAGATAAATGAATACCGCTCCAATTTTGCTAATCCATATGTAGCTGCAGGTAGAGGTATGATAAATGATGTTATAGAAATGAAAGAGACCAGAGCTAAAATAATAAATGGATTGGAAATGCTGATAAATAAAAGAGAAGATTATCCTGATAAAAGGCATGGAAATATTCCATTATAAAGTGGGTGACATAAAAAATGAATAAATATGTTTATGGAGTTCAGCTGATGATAATAGGAATGGGGACAGTCTTTATATCACTATATCTTTTATCAGTATTTATGTACCTGCTAGGTAAATTTTTTGGTGATAAAAAAGTTCTTAAAAAAGATGACAGCAGTATAGGCAATTCAGCTGAAGCAGAAATAGATGAATCAGAGATAGATGATGGGGAGAACGGGCTTGCAAGAAAAAGAAAAATTGCCGCCGCTGCAGCAGCAGTTTATCAGCTTCTGGATGAAGAGAAAAGATACAGAATAATATCAATCAAAAAAGCGAATAGTTCCTGGAAAAGATAGGGGGTATATTAATGAGAAAATTTAAGATAGAGGTAGATGGGGAAGAATTTATTGTTAGTGTAGAAGAGTTAGATGCAGAGGAAAACAGTTCTACTGCAGCATCTCCAGCAGTACAGAATACAGCTCCTGCTAGAAAAACAGCACCTGCAGCAAAGAAAAAAACAGCTGTAAAGCCAAAAAAGAAAAGCAGTAGCGGTGGCTCCAATGTTATTGAAGCACCGATGCCGGGCAATATATTTAAAGTATTAGTTGCTGAAGGTGACGAAATAGAAGTAGGACAGACAGTAATGGTGTTAGAAGCTATGAAGATGGAAAACGATGTTACTGCATCATCAGCAGGAACAGTAAAAGAAATACTTGTTAAAAAAGGTGACAGTGTAGAAGCAGATCAAGTACTGTTAAAACTGGAGTAGGAGGCAGCAAAGATGTTAGATAAAATAACGATGTTCATCCAATCTACAGGATATTACAATTTATCTCTAGCACAAATTATAATGGTTATAATCTCCATGATTCTGCTTTATCTTGCTGTTGTCAAAAAATATGAACCTCTTCTTCTGGTTCCTATAAGTTTTGGCATGCTGCTTGCTAATCTGCCGTTAGGCGGTCTGATGGAAGAAGGTGGTCTGCTTTATTATATCTACTATGGAGTAAAGTTTGGAATATATCCACCACTTATCTTTATGGGGGTTGGTGCCTGGACAGATTTTGGCCCACTGATTGCTCAACCAAAAAATGCACTGTTGGGAGCAGCAGCACAGTTTGGTATATTTGCCACAGTTTTTGGTGCTTTATTTCTCGGCTTTTCACCGGCAGAATCAGGTGCAATAGGAATCATAGGTGGAGCCGATGGGCCTACTGCAATTTTTTCAGCAAGTCAGCTGGCACCTCATCTTTTGGGTCCGATAGCAGTTGCAGCCTATTCTTATATGGCACTGGTGCCGATTATTCAGCCACCTATAATGAGGCTGCTTACCACCAGAGAAGAGCGGATGGTAAAAATGGAGCAGCTGCGTCCGGTGAGCAAAAAAGAAAAGATTTTCTTTCCAGTTGGCGTAACAGTTCTGGGAGGATTATTAGTTCCGTCCGCACTGCCGCTGCTGGGAAGTCTGATGTTTGGAAACTTAATGCGTGAGGTAGGAGTTGTTGACAGGCTTTTAAAGACAACCCAGAACTCACTGATGAATATTGTAACTATTTTTCTAGGTATAACAGTTGGTGCTACAGCAAGTGCAGAAGCATTTTTAAATCCCCAGACAATAGGAATACTTGTTTTAGGGCTGATAGCTTTTAGTATTGGAACAGCTGCAGGTGTTCTTTTAGGTAAGCTGTTTTATAAATTGAGTGGAGGTAAGGTAAATCCGCTGATTGGAGCTGCCGGAGTATCAGCTGTACCGATGGCGGCCAGAGTTGTTCAGAAGGTGGGCAAGGAAGAAAATCCATCAAATTATTTACTTATGCATGCAATGGGCCCTAACTTTGCTGGAGTAATTGGTTCTGCAATAGCTGCAGGAACACTTATTTCTGTACTGGGTTAAAAAAATAAATATAGTGATATTAAGTTTAAAAAAATAATATCAGCTAAAAAGTTAATTTGCAGATATAACCCAAAAGTTACATATAAAATATTAATATTTAATCTAAAAAAACTTTACTAAGTAAAAGGAGTGAGTTGATGGCTAAGGGAGATAAAGTAACACTTGCCAATTCTGGCTGGTGTAAAAGATGTGGAATATGTGTACATGTGTGTCCGACAGATGTACTAAAACTGGGTCAGGATAGAGTGGAAATTGATGATATTGATAAATGTATTGGCTGCGAAAATTGTGAATTAAGCTGTCCGGATTTTGTATTAAAGGTGGTGAAGGTTAATGAGTAAAAAAGAAGCAGTATTACTTCAGGGAGATTTAGCAGTAGTTGAAGGTGGAATGGCTGCAGGTGCTGAATTTTTTGCAGGATATCCTATTACACCAGCCTCTGAAATAGCAGAAGGATTTGCAAGAGAACTGCCTAAAGTAGGTGGTAAATTTATACAGATGGAAGATGAACTGGCAGGTATGGCCTGTGCAATAGGTGGGTCGCTGAGTGGAAAGAAATCTATTACAGCAACAAGTGGGCCAGGATTTTCATTAAAACAGGAAAATTTAGGTCTTGGAATTATGATTGAAGCACCGGTTGTAGTTGTAGATGTTCAGAGAGTCGGTCCTTCAACAGGACTTCCAACCTCTCCATCTCAGGGAGATGTTATGCAGGCAAAGTGGGGTACACATGGTGATCACCCTATTATTGCACTTTCTCCAAGTTCGGTAAAAGAAGCGTTTGATTTGACTGTTAAAGCATTTAATTTTGCAGAAAAGTATCGTCAGCCGGTTATTCTATTATTAGACGAAATAGTAGGACATATGAGAGAAAAGGTAATACTACCAGATGCTGATGAGATAGAGGTTTGGGATAGAAAAAGACCTCCTGCAGATGCAGATAAAGAAAACTTCAATCCTTATGAGTGGACAGATGATTTAGTTCCACCTATGCCAGATTATGGTACAGGATTTCGCTATCATACAACAGGACTTTTTCATGATAAAACAGGATTCCCAAGAGGAACTACAGAAGATGCCAAAAAATTGATGGACCGTATGACAGCAAAAATAGAAAATAATCTGGATGAAATTATTCTTTATGATGAAGATATTAGAGAAGACGACAATATTGTGGTTTTAAGTTATGGTTCAACTGCTCGTTCTGCAGTTAGTGCAGTCAATGAGGCAAGAGAAAACGGTTTAAATGCCGGGTGGATTAAACTTAAAACGATTTGGCCATTTGCTGAAGAAAAAGTCAGTAAACTGGCTGAAAAAGCCAATAAAATTATTGTACCTGAATTAAATCAGGGCCAGCTTATAAGAGAAGTAGAAAGAGCTGCTAAAGGTCAGGCGGAAGTTGTCGGTATTAACCGCTATGATGGAACATTAATTAAACCAGAGCACGTACTGGCCGAGATTGAGGGGGTAAAATAATGGCTGTAGATATCTATAAATATTTAAGAGAAGACAAGCTGCCGCATATCTGGTGTCCAGGATGTGGTCATGGAACTATTTTGAACAGTTTAGTCAGAGCAATAGATCAGACAGACATAGATCCAGATAAAACAGTTGTAGTATCAGGAATTGGATGTTCAGGTAGAGCACCAGGTTATCTCAAATTTGATACTTTACACACAACACACGGTAGAGCAATTGCCTTTGCAACAGGTATTAAGCTTGCCAATCCTGAACTGAATGTAATTGTGCTTACCGGAGATGGCGATGGATCTGCTATAGGTGGTAATCATTTAATTCACGGCTGTCGGAGAAATATTGATTTGACAGTAATTCTTTTCAACAATCAAATCTATGGTATGACAGGTGGTCAGTATTCCCCGATGACTCCTACAGGTGCAGTTGCAACAACTTCACCATATGGAAATATTGATCAGGACTTTGATCTGGTAGATTTAACAAGATCAGCAGGTGCAACTTTTGTTGCCCGTGGTGCAACATATAATCCACGTCAGATGACCAAATTGTACAAAGAAGGTCTGGAACATAAAGGATTTTCTTTTATTGAAACTTTAGATCAGTGTCCTGTAAATTATGGACGTAAAAATAATATTGGTGGCCCGACAGAAATGCTGGACTGGCAGAAAGAACATACAGTACCTGCATCAAAATGGGAGAAAATGCCCGAAGAAGAAAAGGAAGGAATCTTTCCACTGGGTGTTATTCACCGCAAAGATGATCCTGAATCAGAATATACTGCACGTTATCAGCAGATAATAGACAGTTTTGCAAAGGAGGATGAATAATGTCCAGATATGAAATCAGATTAAGTGGAGCTGGTGGACAGGGTATGATCCTTGCTGGAATTATTCTGGCTGAAGCTGCATTAAAAGTTGATGGTTTAAATGTAACTCAAACTCAGTCTTATGGGCCAGAATCCCGAGGTGGTGCCAGCAGAGCAGAGGTAGTATTAAATAATGGGATTATTGATTATCCAAAGGTAATTACACCAGACTGCCTGCTATGTCTGACACAGGCTGCCTTTGATAAATACGGGTCTGAACTAAAAGAAGATGGAGTAATGATCGTAGATCAAAGAATAGATATCTCGGAAGCAGCAGAAGAAGTGAAGGATAATATTCTTTCACTGCCGATAATGAAAACTGCAACTGAAGATGTCGGATTAACTTTAACAGCAAACATTGTTGTACTTGGAGTAATTTCTGAAATTATTGGGAATACAATTCCATCAAAAAATATAAAAGAAGCGATCAAAAACCGTGTTCCAGAAAAGACTGTGGAAATGAACATGAAGGCCTTTGAACTGGGCCAAAAATTGAAACAATAAAAAGGAGTCAATATTTATGGATGAAAAAAAATTAAAAGCAGAAGATAAAAAGTGGCGTGAAGAAAAGTTTCAAAAAACAGTAGATCGTTTTGGACAGAGAAAAGAAGAATTTAAGTCTGATTCTGGTGTGGAGCTGGATCCACTATATACACCACTTGATACCAGAGGTATCGATCCAGTAGAAGATATTGGCTTCCCGGGTAAATATCCATTTACACGTGGAGTTTATCCAACAATGTACAGAAGCAGACTCTGGACAATGCGTCAGTATTCCGGATTTGGTACTGCCAAGGAAACAAATGAGAGGTTTCACTATCTTATAGAACAGGGGCAGACAGGTTTAAGTATTGCCTTTGACCTGCCGACACAGATTGGTTATGATTCTGACAATCCTCTTGCACAGGGAGAGGTTGGTAAAGTTGGAGTGGCAATAGATACATTAGAAGATATGGAAACAATGTTTACTGAAATTCCATTAGATAAAGTAAGTACTTCTATGACAATCAATGCCCCAGCTGCTGTTTTGCTGGCAATGTATATAGCAGTTGCAGAGAAACAGGGTGTAAGTCCTGAAAAACTGGCTGGAACAATTCAGAATGATATCTTAAAAGAATATATTGCCCGAGGCACATATATTTATCCCCCAGCACCTTCTCTGAGATTAATTACAGATATTTTCGAATACTGTTCTGAAAATATGCCGCGCTGGAATACAATTAGTATCAGTGGATATCATATTCGCGAGGCTGGTTCAGATGCAGTACAGGAGCTTGCATTTACACTTGCAGATGGAATAGAATATGTGGAAGCTGCAGTAGATATAGGAATGGATGTCGATGATTTTGCACCAAGATTATCGTTCTTCTTTAATGCACAGATGAACATCCTGGAAGAGGTTGCTAAATTTAGAGCAGCCAGAAGACTTTGGGCTGAAATTATGGAAGAACGTTTTGAAGCCAAAAAGGATAAATCAAAAATGCTGAGATTTCATACACAAACTGCAGGAGCTGCATTAACAGCACAGCAGCCTATGAATAATATTATAAGAGTAACTCTACAGGCACTTGCTGCAGCATTAGGAGGAACACAATCACTGCATACTAATTCATATGATGAAGCTTTAAGTCTGCCGACAGAACATTCAGTTAAAATGGCATTAAGAACACAGCAGATAATTGCACATGAGAGTGGTGTAAGTGATACAATTGATCCACTTGCTGGTTCATATTATATAGAAAATATGACAGATAGATTTGTTAAAGAAGCTAAAGAATATATCGAAAAAATTGATCAGTTAGGTGGAATGGCTAAAGCCATAGAAGCCGGTTATGTACAGCAAGAAATTCAGGATAGTGCCTATAACACACAGAAAAAAATCGACGAAAAAAGAAGAATTGTGGTAGGAGTAAACGAATTTACCGAAACAGAAAATGAAAAAGTAGATCTACTAAAAGTTGACCCCAAAGTTGAACAGGAACAGTTAGAAAGGCTCAAAAAAGTAAAAGCAGAACGCGACAATAAAGCAGTAGAAAAAAGCCTAGAAAAAGTAAGAAAAGCAGCTCAAAATGGAGAAAATTTAATGTATCCAATCATTGAAGCAGTAAAAGCATATGCCAGCTTAAATGAAATAAGTGATGTTCTAAGAGATGAATTTGGAGAATATCAAGCTAAACAGCTGTAAGATTATATAAAATAGTATAAATAATATAAAATAAATATGGCAGTTAATTTAATATCCTGGTTTATAATGAGAGGAGGGTTTTCCCTCCTCTTTTTTTTGCTGATTTAAAAATTGCTGCAGTTTATGATAAATCTCTAAATCTCACTATAATTCAGCGTATAAATTCTGATAAATTTTAGCAGATTATAGTTAGAATGGATTATAGGAGCTGTATTTTTTAAAAGCAGGTATTTGCTGTTTTATAAAGAAATATAAAAATAACAATAACTAAAATATAAAAGGAGAGGGATATATTTTATGAGTGCAGAAAAGTATATAGAAAATATAAGGAAGAAACTGCATAATCACACAGAGGATATAGTCTTAAACAGCATGTCTGAACTTCTTAAAAGAGAAAAGTTTCAGAATATTTGTACCTGTGAGGAATGTCTTATTGATATGGCAACTTATGCTCTTAATCGGCTGCCGGCAAAATATGTTGCAACAAAAAAAGGTGAGGTTTTTACAAAAACAGCAGAATTAGAACAGCAGAATTCTGTAGATTTGCTGGCAACTGTAACAAGGGCAATAAATGTTGTTGCCAAAGATTGCCATCATAATAATCCAAAAGAGTAAATTTGTCTGACAGCAGAAAATAGATTACAGAAAATTTTGAGGAGAAATTCTAATGACAGAAAACAAATTTTTTAGGAATGCTTATGCAGTTATACTGGTGCTTTTAATTATTTTTTTAGCAGGTCAGATACCATATGTGATGAAGCCGCTTACATCGGTTTTATCTTTTGTTTTACTGCCACTATTATTTGGTGGATTTTTATATTATCTTCTGCGTCCTTCAGTGCGATTTTTAAATAGATGGATAAAAAGCAAAGCAATATCTATTATTATAACTCTGCTGGCGGTTATTTTACTTCTTATACTCATTTTTTATTTTGGCGGCAGTATTATTTATAATGAAGTAAAAGAACTGAGCAGATATTATTCTTCAAGTTATGAAATTATTTTAAACAATTTAGAAAAATTGCGCGGCTTTCTGACTGCAGAAACAGATTACTTACAGGAGCTAAATCTTCAGGAAAGAGTAATTAATTATGCAAACAGGATTATTCAAAAAATATCCACTTATAATTATATGGGTATATTTGCTTCTATAACTAATGTTGGAATGATAATTGTTTTAATTCCATTTGTCCTTTTTTACCTTCTAAAAGATGATGAAAAAATTTATAAAAATTTAATGAGAATTATGCCTAAAGAGAAAAAAGAAAGCACCAAAACTTTATTAATAGAGATAGATCAGGTATTATCCACTTTTATAAGCTCACAGCTGGTTGTTGCATTATTATTGGGAGTTGTAATGTTGGTTGGATTTTTAATAATTGGTCTGCCTAATGCCATTACACTGGCTTTAATAGCAATGATAACTTCTCTTGTGCCGATTATAGGGCCAATTATAGGCAGTTTACCGGCTTTTTTTGTAGCACTTTCCAAAGGTTTTGTAATGATTTTTGGTGTAGGTATTGTACTTTTAATAGCTCAATATCTAGAAGGAAATCTGATACGTCCATTTGTTCAGGGGAAACGGCTGGAAATACATCCATTAGTAGTTCTTTTTGTTGTACTGGCAGCAGTATATCTTTTTGGTTTTATTGGAGCTTTAACTGCTGTACCTATTTATGTAATATTGAGGTTAATTTTTAAAAGAAAATATCTGACAGAAATAGAAGAATAATATTTCATAAATAATATATTAAAAATAATAAAAAGTAAAGGCTGATCTGAGTAAATTATCAGACCAGCCTTTTTACATTATACAAGTTGTAAGGTGCAATTCTTAACTTTTAGGAGTTTCCCCAAAATTTATTTTCAAGCTGCAAAAAGGGGGCTTTAGTCATCAACGAAATTTTTAGATTTAGCTAAAACTCAATTCGGGTGTGAAATAGGGCACACTAATCAATGAGTCCTCCTGACTCATGATTAGCTCACTCCATCCTGCAGTTCAACCCTATTTCTTCCTTCATTTCGTTAAGATTCATTGACTAAAAATTTCAATATTCCTGCATCTCCCCTTTTTGCAGCAGTATATAAAAAATGGGGAAAGTCCAGTTAACTTTGGGTTAAATATTCAACTTCCCAGTATCTTTTGTAAGATGTTTGTAAGACTGTTTTACCAGTACTATTGCAAGTACGAAAAGAAGCACACCAAGTACAGCTATAATCATACTTCCAGCTGCAAGATTTTGATAAACAAGGAAAACAAGAGCAGTTAAAGTTACAGCAAACATAAACACCATTGGAATAACTGTGTAGAAATTTTTCTTGTCATTTTGGGCAAGCCAGACAGATAGTGAAAGTAGTGCCAGTGCAGCTAATAGCTGGTTGGCTGAGCCAAAGATTGGCCAGATTGTTGACCAGCCACCAGAATATGTAAGGGCTGCAGATAAAACTACTGTAATTAAAGTAGCAACATACATATTACTTAATGGATTGTCTGATTCTTCTACACTTTCAGCTTCTATAAAATATTCCTGAAAAATAAAGCGGGCTAACCTTGTGGCTGTATCAAGAGTAGTCATAGCAAATGCTGATACACCCAGAGCAGCAAAGTTCATACCAACTTTAAAAGGAATACCAAAATTAGCAGTTAAATTACCAATACCATTGGCAAATACATTAACCGGGCCACCATTTGCAAGAAGTTCAGAATACTGTCCTTTTGTAAGCATAGCAGCGGTAATAAGGGCAATAACTGCCAGGAAGGACTCAATTAACATACCACCATAACCAATCATTTGTGAATCTGTTTCCTTATTTAACTGTTTGGAAGTTGTACCTGAAGCTACTAAGGAGTGGAATCCAGAAATAGCACCACAGGCAACAGTTACAAATAAAACCGGGAATAAATATCCACTGGAAGTTTGAAAAGATGTAAATGCTTGTAATTTAAAAGATGGACCTCCAATTATAATTCCCACAAATCCTCCAATTAAAAGTGCATATAATAGGAATGAATTTAGATAATCTCTAGGCTGAAGTAAAATCCAGACTGGAGTTACTGAAGCAATAAATATATAAATGCTTAAGATAATTAACCAGGTATTATAGCCAATTTGAATTGGAAAATTAAGCCCAATTGCAACAGCAATAAATAATAAGATAACTCCAATTAATGTTAAAGAACCAAGTGATAAGTTGGAGCGAGTTCTCACTATACCAAATAATATAGCTAATGCAATAAAAAGAATAGAGGCTGTAGCAGCTGAAGGTGTAGAAGTAAAAGTTTCAGCAACTATGGACATAAAAGCACTAATTACAAGAATGAGTGTTAACCAGGCAAAAATACTGAATAATCTTTTGCCAGTAGAACCTATATTTTTGTTTATAACTTCTCCAATTGAACGTCCGCCATTTCTTACTGAAGTAAATAGTGAACCCATATCATGAACTCCACCGAAGAAGATACCACCAATAACGAGCCAGGCAAGTACAGGCATCCAGCCAAATACAGAAGCAGCTATTGGTCCAATGATTGGTGCTGCACCAGCAATAGATGCAAAGTGGTGCCCCAATAATACAGGAGCTTCAGCAGGTACATAATCTACTCCATCATTCATAGTATGAGCAGGAGTATCCTTACTATTATCTAATCCCCATTCTTTTTTGAGAAAACTACCATAAGTAAAAAATGCTAAAATAAATAATACTAGAGCAATTAAAATTAATATAATAGAAATACTCAATTTCATTTCCCCCTTTAATAATTTTGTTTTTAGTTAATAATATTTTATGAGTATAAATGTTAGAATATTATTAACTTAACCAGTTTAACTACTCTCAGACCCCCCTTCAAGGAATATAAAGTTATTTATGAAGATTTTGCTTTAATGAATCTTTCGGGCTGATAATTATCAGCTACTTTTTTACCTTTCTGATTTGTATATACTTTATTATTTGAAAGGTCAACTGCTATTAAGCAAACATCACACCAGCCTTTAAAGCCTAAAAGAAAACTTTTGGAATAGGAAAAGTTATTGATTTCATTTATTTCTTTTTCAGTAAAAGAGTTTTCTCTTATATTTACAAATGTTATATAACTCTGCATATGATTGCGATGGGGATCGACAATTTTTTCAATGGTATTTTTCAGAAAATTTTTATCTGGAATTAATTTATTTCTATTATTGATATCAATTAAACAGTGGTCATATTGAGTGTATTCCCAAATTTTAAGTTTTCTACTGGCAAAATATTTTTCATTTTTTATCTGGGCAAATGCATATAGATCAAATTTTTTATTGGCAATTTCCTTATTTTCTTCTAAATCAAAATAGGATTTATACATTAATTTGAGCTGATTGAGATATTCATAGGCTGTAAAATAATTTTTAGTTTTCACATTAATTGCCTCCAACCTTTAATTTTTTCGTCTATTTTCTAATTTAATTTTAATCTTTTATTAAAGTATAAACAATATTCTGAAACTGAACTGTAAAAATTCAAGGTTAAATAACATTATTTTAAGATGAATTGTAATTGAATTTAAACAAAAAAGCTCTACTGCGGAAAATTAAATATGGCAGTAAAGCTTTAGTTAATTTTTATTATTAATTCTATTTTTCAATTCATTTATGATAATATCATAAATTTTTTAGCTTTTTTCTTATCTATCAACATTATATAATATCAGGAAATTATACCAGATTGTTTATTGTGGATAAAATTATGGATTCGTAATTTCCGGCATCAACAAAATTTAACCTTGCTGTAATAAAGAAGTTAAAAGGACATTTTGTTTTTTTGGCATGGAATTATAGCTTGTATCTAAATATTTTGCAGTGCTGGTGAAATAATATATATTAATATTTAGCTTTATTTAATAAAAATTTAAAATAATGTAAAAAAACATAAATAACCAGTATAACTGCTAGCAATTCAACAATTAAAGCTGGATATTTTAAAAAGCTGAAATTAAATTTTTCTTTCAAATAAATACTGCTCATTTTTAGCCCTATTCCTGTTATAACAAAAGGAAATGTAAAAGCAGAAAAACTCGGATAAAATCCTATAGAAATCATTTTTGGTAAATAAGATATAACTGCTGCTGCAGAAATTAATGTTAAAGCCAAAAGCAGACTGAAAATAAATGTATTTTTTTCAGAAAAAGAACTCATATATCCAGCCAGGCACAGTCCGGCAGGTGCAGTGAAAATTGCTAGAGTGGGTAATGCTGGCTTTGCTATCTGTTTTATTTTAAAAACCCGGTAACTTACAACAGGTAATAAAATCATATAGCATATAAAACCAAAATAAAAAAGAATCTGTCCCAGCTGAATCCTGTTAAAAGCTGGAGCAGTAACAGTTCCAACTACAATACCCACATAAACTATAAAATAACTTGGAAATACTTTTTTGATATCAAAATTGATAATAAATTTAAAAGAAAACAGTAAAATTAATAGAGCATGTAGTACTACAGCTGTATACCAGCTGAATAGTGCGGCCTGATGGGAAATATTTTTTATATATGTAGATAAGATCATTATTCCCATCGGAAAAGTTAAAGCAACACTTGCAATAATTGAGTTTTCTAAGTCTTTTAAACAATCTGGATAGAAAAAAATAAATCTGCTTATGAGAAGTAAAGCTATTGCTGCTGATAAAATACCAGCAGCTGTTTTATAAATACTTCCATAAGGAGCAATTAAATTTCCCAATCCGGCAAGTCCCAGCATTAATCCTGATATAGCGATAGGTGTATTCTTAATTATATTTTTCATTTTGTAAACACCCCGTTTATTTTATTATTTCATTTTCAATAAAATTTTTCATTACCCAGGCAGCAACTTCTCCGGTTATTTGAATACAGTGATTGGCTCTTTCTTGTGAATTAAAATCATCAAATTCTCTTGTTAAAACTCTGCAGCAGGTTGAACCATAGTTTTCGATTATATAATCATGCAGATCAGCACTATTTGGAAATGAATCTGGCATTGGATCACCAGGGTTTTCGCGGCCATAAGCAAGTCCGAGTGCCATAACACCTCCACTTACTGCTCCACATAAACATTTTGACTTTCCAATTCCAATTGGAAAACCTGAAGCCATTTTTACAATTGAGGGGTCAAAAGGCTGTCCTAAAGCATCATTAATTGTAGTAATAACTGATTCTGAACAGAAATAATCTCCCCTCCTAAAATAATCTTCAGCTGTTTTTCTTGTTTCAGCAAGCAATTTTTCTTTTCTTTCTTTTTCCACAAATATCACCTCTTATGTTATTGTTTTCACATCGATTTATATTATAACATAAAGATGTTAATTTATAAAGTATTTTTATAAATAATATAAAATAATAAAATGATAGTTTAATCGAAAAATGAGTTAGAGACGCAAATACCTTTTTTGTGGGAGAACCATAGTTTATATTTTAATGAAAGAAGGGTTTAGAATGATCAAAGTTTTTTGGAATGAGCATAAAATTGCTGAAAGTGAAAACACTGAATTTGTTGAAGGGAATCATTATTTTCCGCTGTTTTATTAAGCTATTTTGGAGAGAGTACATTCACTTCAAAATAGCTATTTTTTTGTTAACTAAAAACTTGACTAATCCCGAGTAATATAGTATGATATACACAGTAATAAACTTGAGTAAAAAACTATGAATAAGGGGAATCGATATTATGAATAAAAAACTTCTCGAAATTAATAATTTGAAAGCTATAGTTGAAGATCAGGAAATCTTAAAAGGAATTAATTTAGAGGTAAATAAGGGGGAAACCCATGTAATAATGGGGCCTAATGGTGCAGGGAAATCAACACTGGCAAATGTATTGATGGGACATCCTGAATATAAAATCACTCAGGGTAAAATTAAGTTTGAAGGAGATGTTATCAATGATCTTGCTGTTGATAAAAGAGCTAAAAGAGGAATATTTTTGTCTTTTCAATACCCTCAGGAAATTCCAGGTGTAACAGTAGAGAATTTTCTCAGAACTGCAAAATCGGCCGTGACCGGTGAAAATCAGAGTATTTTTGAATTTAAATTTCTGCTTGAAGAAAAAATGGAATTACTTGATATAGATAAGGAATATGCGGAAAGGTATTTAAACAAAGGTTTTTCTGGAGGAGAAAAAAAGAAAAATGAAATCCTGCAGATGGCTGTTTTAGAACCTAAACTGGCAGTACTTGATGAAACAGATTCTGGACTTGATATTGATGCTACAAAAACTGTAGCAGAAGGAATAAAAACGCTGTCATCTGATAATAATGCCGTGATAATTATTACCCATCACAATCAGATATTAGATTATGTGAAACCAGATTTTGTACATGTTCTTATAGATGGAAAGATAGTAAAAACTGGTGATATTAAACTGGCCCGTGAAATCGAAGAAAAGGGTTATAAAGAATTAAAAGAAGAAGAACTCTGCTGTTAGGAGGGGTTTTAGAATGAGCAAAAAAACTCATGTAGAAGATGTTAATAGAGAGATTTTTGATAAAAAAGATAAAGTAAACTACAAGTTTAAATCACAGAAAGGTTTAACACCTGAAGTAATAAAAGAAATTTCTCGTGAAAAAAATGAACCAGAATGGATGACTGATTTTAGATTAAAATCTCTAGAGATATATAAGGATAAAAAAATACCTGAATGGGGAGCAGATATTTCTGATCTTGATATTGATAATATAATAACCTATATTCGTCCTGAGGCTGATCTCCAGAGTGACTGGGATCAGGTACCTGAAGATATTAAAAATACTTTTGATTCTCTGGGAATACCGGAGGCAGAAAAAAAATCTCTGGCCGGTGTTGGAGCTCAGTATGATTCAGAAGTTGTCTACCATAATTTAAAGAAAGAGCTTACAGATCAGGGTGTAATTTACATGGATATGGAAAATGCTGTAAAAAAACACGAAGATATTGTTAAAGAACATTTTATGAAGCTGATCACTCCTGGTGATCACAAATTTTCTGCACTGCATGGTGCTGTATGGTCTGGAGGATCATTTGTATATGTCCCGGCCGGGGTAAATGTGGAGATTCCTCTACAGTCATATTTTAGGCTGAATGCTCCAGGTGCCGGCCAATTTGAGCATACACTTATTATTCTCGAAGAAGGTGCAGAGGCACATTTCATTGAGGGATGTTCTGCTCCAAAATATTCGGTAAATAACCTGCATGCAGGTGCGGTGGAACTATTTGTAGGGGAAGGTGCAAAATTAAGGTACAGCACTATAGAAAACTGGTCCAGGAATATGTACAATTTGAATACCAAAAGAGCAGTTGTAGAAAAAGATGGAGTTATTGAGTGGGTATCCGGTTCATTTGGTTCAAAAGTTTCTATGCTTTATCCAATGAGTATACTTAAAGGAGAAAGAGCCAGAGCTGAATTTACAGGTATAACATTTGCAGCAGAAGGTCAGTATTTAGATACCGGTGCACAGGTGATACATGCTGCACCAAATACAACTTCAAATGTTAATTCACGTTCTATTGCCAAAGATGGGGGTCATGCCTACTACAGAGGGCTGCTTAAAGTTACGGAAAAAGCCCACCATTCAAAAGCAGCTGTTTCCTGTGAATCTCTTATGCTTGATAATAAATCACACTCTGATACACTGCCGATAATGGATCTCAATACTGATGATATAGACATTGGACATGAGGCTAAGGTGGGCAGGATAAGTGAAGAATCGATATTTTATCTGATGAGCAGAGGAATAAGTGAAGAAGAGGCTAAAGCAATGATTGTGCGGGGATTTGTTGAACCGATTGCTAAAGAACTGCCTTTAGAATATGCCGTTGAACTTAACAACTTAATTAACCTTGAATTAGAAGGAACAATAGGATAGGTGATAGATATGGAAAAGAAATTAGAGAAAAAATTTATTGATAATTTAACAACAGGACAGTCAGAGCTGCTGAGCAGAATAAGGCGGGAAAAATTTGAAGATTATCAGGAGGTAGAGATACCTGAATTTAAAAGAATAAAGCTGACAGATAATAAAATACCAGAATACCAGCCCTATAATAAAAATTATTTAAAACACAACACTATTGACAGCAGTATTATCGTAAAAAAGCTGACAGACAGCCTCAATAATGAAGAAGAAATTATTGAATATCTTAATTTTTTTTCAGATTCAGAATTAAATTCCGGAATAGACAAAAAATATACTCTTCTGGCTGAATCTCTTTATAATGCCGGGCTTTTTATAAAAGCTCCTGCTGGAGAAAAATTTTCAATACCTGTTGAAGCTATCTACGAATTTGATGAAAAAAACAGCTTTTTAATTGACAATAATTTAATTGTAGCTGAAGAAAATTCCAATCTAACTGTCGTTTTTGATTACCGCTTAATTGATAAAAATACAGAAGCATTTCATAATGGACTGACGAGGATTGTTGTTAAAGAAGGTGCTGTTTTAAATATAATTAAGGTACAGAGATTGAATGATAAATCTACCAATTTTGATACCAATATTTCTGCTGTAGAAAACAATGGTAAATTGAATTTTATTCCGATTGAAATAGGTGCAAAAAGTACTATTACAAGCAGTGAAAACAATCTTCTTGCTGATGGAAGTTCTGCCAGCATAAGTTCCATTTATTTTGGTGATGGTGATAGGAAGATGGATCTGTCATACAGGATGAATCATTCTGGAAGACACAGCAGTAGTCAGATAGAGACAAAGGGAGTACTAAAAGATAGATCAGAAAAGGTATTTAGGGGAGACTTATATTTTAAAAAGGGTGCCTCTCTTGCAGATGGTTCTGAAAGAGAAGAGATTTTGATGCTGGATCCGACAGTTAAATCTGATTCTATTCCCGCTTTATTTACTGAAGAGGATAATGTTGAGGGAGAACATGCTGTTAGTGCTGGTCAGCTTGATGAAGACCGATTGTTTTATCTCATGAGCAGAGGAATGGATGAGAAGCAAGCTAAGAAGCTGATAATAGAGGCAGCATTTAATCCGATCTTCGAAAAGATACCTTTAAATGATCTTAAAGGAAGTGTTATAAATGAAGTTAAACACAGACTTGAAATCTGAAAAATTTGAAGTGGAAAAAATTATAAATGATTTCCCCATTCTGAAAAAAGATGTAAATGGGAAAAAACTTCACTATTTAGATAATGCCGCCACAACTCAAAAACCACTGGCGGTACTGGATGAAGTTGATTACTACAATAAAAATTATAATGCAAATCCACACAGGGGAGCTCATTTTTTAAGTGTTAAAGCTACAGAACAGTATGAAGATGGCAGAGAAAAAGTTAGAGAGTTTATAAATGCTGATTCTTTAAAGGAAATAGTATTTACACGAAATACTACTGAATCGATAAATCTTATTGCAAATTCATTTGGAGAAAAGTTTCTACAGGAGGGAGATGAGATTATTCTTTCAATTGCTGAACACCACAGCAATATTATTCCCTGGCAGAGGCTGGCCAGGAAAAAAAATCTGAAATTAAAATACCTATATGTTGATAATGAAGGAAGAATATCACTGGAAGAGCTAAAAAATAAAATTACTGATTCTACAAGGTTGATTTCTATTACACATATGTCAAATGTTACCGGTGTTATAAATCCAGTTAAAAAAATTGCCGAAATAGCTCATCAAAATGGCATTTATGTGCTGGCTGATGGAGCTCAGGCAGTTCCCCATATGGAAGTGGATGTGCAGGATCTTGATGTAGATTTCTATGCTTTTTCCGGTCATAAGATGCTGGCTCCTATGGGAATTGGTGTTCTTTATGGAAAAAAAGAGATATTAACTGAAATGCCTCCATTTATACTGGGTGGTGGAATGATAGAATATGTGGAAGAACAGCAGACTACCTTTGCACCTCTTCCAGAAAGGTTAGAAGCCGGGACGCAAAATGTAGAAGGGGTGGTGGGTTTATCTGCTGCAGTTGATTATCTAAGCAGTATTGGTCTGAATAATATTGCAGAATATGAAAGGGATTTAACTGATTATGCTCTAAAAAAAATGAAAGAACTTCCTTACATTGAGATATATGGTCCTCAAAACACAGTGATGCGGGGTGGGATTATATCATTTAATATTAAAGGTGTTCATTCACATGATCTGGCTACAATTGTAGATAGTGAAGGAGTGGCTCTGAGATCAGGACACCACTGTGCTCAACCTCTGATGAAATATCTTGATATTAATTCCTCAGCAAGGATCAGTTTTTACCTTTATAATGATAGGGAAGACATTGATGTGTTTATAAATAGTATCAAAAAAGTGAGGGAGATGTTTGACTATGGATCTTAATTCAGTTTATACAGAGTTGATAATGGAACACAGTAAGAACAGCCCCAATAAGAGAGAAATGGATGATGCAGATATTGAAGAACATGGTCATAATCCAAACTGTGGTGATGATATCACACTGGAACTTAAGCTGGATGATGACATGATAGAGGATGCTGCTTTTAAAGGGAGCGGCTGTGCCATCTCTCAGGCATCAACTTCAATTATGATAGATCTTATTAAAGGTAAAAAGATAGAAGAAGCACTTGAACTGGTGGAAATATTTCTTAATATGATTAAAAAAGAAATAGATAATCCATCTGATCTCAAAAAATTAAAAGATGCAGCAGCTTTAAAAAATATAGCTAATATGCCGGCAAGAGTAAAATGTGCTGTACTTTCCTGGCATACCCTTAAAGAAGCATTAAAAAATAATGCAGAGAGGGATTAAAATTTCAATATTCCTGTATCTTCCTTTTTTTGCAGCATAATTTACTGGAAGGGTTCTCACTATCAGAAAACAGAAGAGATGATTGAAGAATCTTAATTATTGAAGTATATGAGTGTAAAAAAACTGAATTAGAAGAGAAAGTTGTGTTTCAATAATTTTCATTAAAATATAAAAATATGACTAAAAAAAGCTGGCGGAGAACATATCATTTTTCCACCAGCTTTCTATTTATTATTTTCTGCTTTTAAAGATAAAAGTACCGCTCACTGCATAGAGCACAGCAATCATCGGCGCCAGAAAGGCCAAAAATGTATAAGGAATATAGCTGAAGCCGATGTCCATTACATTCTGGATATAGACTGAAACAACACCCCATGGCAAAATTGAGCAGCCCAGTGTGGAAGCAGTTTCTAAGGAGCGGGAAAGCACATTGGTATTGATATTCATTTCCTGATAAGCAGGAGCCAAAGTACGTCCTGGAATTACAATTGAAACAAACATTTCTCCAGTTGCTAAGAGCATTACATAAGCTGAAGTTAGAGAAATTAAAATTAAATCCCTCGGTTTTTTAACTATTTTTAGCATTGATTCCAGTATCACTTCTAAAATTCTTGCTTTTTCTAAAATACCTCCCATCGCAGTACCCGCCATAATGATAGCAACTGTACTCATCATATTATTTATTCCCCCCTGAGTTAAGAGGCTGTCCAAAAGTTCCATCCCGGTATCTGCCTGATAGCCGCTGGCAGCTGCATTTAAAATTTCAGCAAAAGAAGCCCCCTGAGTTAAAAATGCAAAAATGGAAGCTGTGATAAAGCTGATCGAAAGTGAGGCAATAGCAGGCATTTTAAAGAGTGAAAGCAGAAGCATTAAAGCTGGTGGAATTAAAGTCCACAAAGAAATATTAAAATTGCTGCTTAAATTTTCCATAATCATTGAAATTTGACTTAAGTTAGCTCCAACATCAAGATAGGAAGATCCAATAATAGAGTAGAGGATTAAACTTATAAAAGCTGCCGGAACTGATATGTAAAGCATTGATTTAATATGTTCAAATAAATCTGTACTGCTCATGGCGGCAGTTAAGTTTGTTGAATCCGACATGGGAGAAATTTTATCACCCAGCATAGCACCAGAGACTATTGCTCCTACAGTAATTGCTTTAGGAACTCCCAGTCCCTCAGCAACTCCAAGCAGGACAATCCCCATGGTGGCAATTGTTCCAAAAGAACTTCCGATTAAAATAGAGGTAAGAGCTGAGAGCAGAAAGGCGGCCGGTAAAAAGAAACTCGGACTCAAAATCTCCAATCCATAATAGACCATTGTCTGGATTGTTCCTGATAAAACCCAGCTTCCAATTACCATGCCGATGATAATTAAAATTATTGAAGCCCCCAGAGCATTTTTAATACCGCTAATCATTCCACTTTCAATTTCTTTCCAGCTTAAACCGAGATAAAGGGCAAATAAAGCGGCGGTCATTGCTCCTAAAACTAAAGCTGACTGTAAAACAAGAGCTGTACGAATTGAAATTAAAATCACTGCAATAACTGTCAATAGTGCAGTAACTGCCGTTTTTGTAGTTGGTTTTTTATTTTTTTCTTTAGTCATATTTAATCAACTTCCTTATTATGTATTTATTTTAGTTAAATTATGAACATTGTTTTAATCATATCTATTTTTTAAGCTAAAATCAAATTTAATCCTGAGTAATCTACTTACTATTATTTAACAGTAATTAATACTATTATATAAGTAGCAAGGTAGGATATATATTATTTTATATACAGGAGGTAGATTAGATGGATTATTTGAATCAGATGATAATACAGGAGTTTATAAATTCTCCAGCGGTAACAAAAGTGAGCGGCTATATTACCGGTAATGGAGAGCGGGATAATATTATTAAAAATATAGGTGAGCTTGGTTTGACTACCGAGCTGCAGGAAAGGCTATTAGAAAAAAATAATATTGACTCGGCAGAATGTGTGACTTTCTGTAAGACTGAAGATGCTGACAGTGTAGTAATTAATGAAGAAGAAAGTGACCAGGAATTGAGAGCAAGGCTGACAGACCTGCAGTATAAGGTAACTCAGCTTAATGCTACAGAACCTGCATTCAATAATAAATACTGGGATAATAAAAAGCCTGGTATTTACGTAGATGTTGTTTCAGGAGAACCTCTTTTTTCTTCAACAGATAAATTTAAATCCGGATCCGGATGGCCGAGCTTTACTAAACCGCTGGTCGAGGAAAATATTGTTGAAGTTGAAGATAACTCACTCTGGATGACTAGAATTGAGGTCAGAAGTAAAGGTGCAGATTCTCATTTAGGTCACGTATTTTCGGATGGCCCTGAGCCAACAGGTTTGCGCTACTGTATTAATTCAGCAGCTCTAAGATTTATCCCAGCAGAAAACCTGGCTGAAGAAGGTTATCAGGAGTTTGAATCTCTTTTTGAATAATTATATTTAAATAAATACAGAAATTCCGCAAATGATTTTTAAAAAATAAAGAGAATACCGTTCAGACAGTATTTTCGGCAGTGGTGTTAAAATAAAGAATATTAGAAATATTATAACAGAGTTTACGATTTAATTCAAAAATTAGAGCAGCTTGAAAATAAATTTTGGGGAAACTCCTAGTGTAAGTCAATTTGACAAAAAAAATTATCTCAGTTATAATTTAATTAACTAAAAGAGAATATAAGAGGTTGCCTCATCTTAATAAGATGGGGTAGAGGTGCAGAGACTGATCAGTAATTTTGGGCATAACACTGGACAGTGGTCTAAAATGAAAGGTGGATCTGCCGAAGCTTTCTGTTTTGTCCGAAACAGAGTGCTGGGACTGTATATAAGATATGCAGTACTGTCACCATATTTATTCAGTTGGTGATGTGCTACCTCTCTTAATAAAATGCAGGTGATTTCTACTGGAAAATCAAACTCGGTGGCAATCCACCGGGTTTTTTAATATCTAAGAAATTATACCAGTTGATTTATTGTGGATAAAATTTATAGATTCATAATTTCCGACATCAACAAAATTTAACCTTACTGTAATAAAGAAGTCCGAAGGACATTTTATTTTTACCTGCAGTTTTTGCTGGAAGCAATTTTGACTTGAAAATTTTCAAAAATATAAAGTTGGAGGTGAATTTCCTTTTATTCGGTTGGAGTGTGTAGTAGAATAATAAATAGGAGGCTTAAAATAAATGAAAAAAATATTAATTTTACTACTCTTAATGTCTGTTTTTGTTTTTAATACGGCTTTTGTTGGTGCTGCAGCTATACCTGATGATGTTCTTGTAGTTGCTGATAATTTTGATGCTGCCTCTTTAGATCCTGCGGTTGCCTATGAGTTTACTTCCTGTAATACAATACAAAATGTGTATGATAATCTTTTTGTAATTGATGAAGGAGAGGTTGTTCCACATCTGGCAGAATCATATCAGATTTCTGAAGATGGATTAAAGTGGACTATTAAACTCAGAGAAGATGCAGAGTTTGCAAGTGGAAACCCAATTAATGCAGAAGCCGTTCAGTTTTCTCTGCAGAGATCTATGGAAATGGGTAAGGGCCCTTCCTGGATGTTAAATGAAGTTATGTCCCCTGAGAGCATAACTGTTGTTGATGAGTATACACTGGAAATAGGGCTGAAATTTCCTGCCTCATATTTTGCAAGTGTTCTGAGTAATACATGTGCAGGAATAGTAGATCCAGAAGTTGTCATGGCACATGAAGAAGATGGTGACTGGGGGGAAGGATGGTTAAACGGTCAGTCCGGAGAGGCTGCTTCAGGACCATACAAACTTGTCACCTGGAACAGGGGAGATTCCATTGTGCTGGAGAGAAATGAAAATTACTGGGGTGAAAAGCCTAATTTCCGTCAGGTTATAATAAAAAACGTTTCTGAAAGCGTTACACAGAAAATGATGCTGGAAAATGGAGATATAGATATGGCGTATAAACTCACACCAGACCAGCTTGCTGATCTTGAGGCTAATGAAGATTTAAATGTTATAAAAGGTGTTGATTTAAGAGCCTATTATCTGGGGATGAATGTAAGCAAAGAACCTCTAAATAATCTCAAAGTACGTCAGGCTATAAAACATGCTATTGACTATAATGCAATGATTGAACACCTTGTTAGAGGTGCAGGTAATAAATTAGAAGGGGCTATAGTAAAACCACTGCTTGGTTATCAGGAAGATATGGGGGTATATGAATATAATCCGGAAAAAGCAAAACAGCTGCTGGCTGAAGCCGGATATCCGGATGGGTTTGATATTGAATTGACCGGTATTTCTTCAACAATGTGGAAGCAGGTAATAAGTAGTGTTCAAAATGATCTGTCTGCAGTAGGAATTAATGCAGAAGTTAGACAGTTAAATGCGGCTGCTTTTTATGAATTGTTCAGAAATCAGCAGCTTGAACTTATGCTGAGCGGATGGGGTTCTGATTATCCTGATCCACATAACTTTATTCATCCTTTTGGACACAGTGAAGGTTCACTTACTCAGAGGGTAGCATACAGCAGTAAAGAGCTTGATGATTTAATAGAAGAAGCTGCAGAAATTAATGATCCAGAAAAAAGAAAAGAGTTATATCATAAAATTGATAGAATGCTGGCTGAAGAAGGACCATGGGCAATGCTTTATCAGCCTCAGAATATTGTAGTACTGCGAAATGAAGTTAAAGGTTATGAGTACAATCCAGTAAGAATCTTTGATTTCACCAGTGCTTATAAGTAAAACTGTATCGCTGCTCTCTTTTTGAGGGCAGCGAATTTAATTGTCGTCAAGGAGGTATTTTGGTGAAAGTTTTTTTACTTAAAAGGCTGTTTTATACAGTTTTGATGCTGATTGGAATTTCAATAATAACATTTACCCTTTCTCATGTTGTGCCTGGAGATCCTGTGCTTACAATGCTCGGTGGACGGGGAACAGATGAGCAGATAGAAAAGATGAGAGAGGATCTGGGTTTAAATAAACCAATTCATGAACAGTATTTTATATATATGAAAGGACTTATTAATTTTGATCTTGGTGAATCTATAAGAACCAAGAGGGATGTGACTGCAGATTTAAAAAATTTTTTTCCTGCCACTTTTGAATTATCCACTTTTGCTATTATTCTATCCATTATTTTAGGAATTCCCCTGGGAATATTATCTGCTGTAAAAAAAGACAGCTGGCTTGATCAGGGAGCGAGAATTTTTTCACTGCTGGGTGTTTCTATGCCTGTTTTCTGGCTTGGACTTTTACTTATGGCCTTATTTTATAATCATCTTCACTTTTTACCGAGTTCAGGCAGAATTGCAATGTTTATTATGCCGCCCAGAGATATTACAGGTCTCTATCTTGTAGACAGCTTAATAACCGGAAATTTTGATGCATTCTGGAGCAGTTTGCAACACATAATTCTTCCAGCTTTTTGTCTTGGATATCTTTCTACAGCACAGATTGCAAGAATGATGCGTTCCAGTATGCTGGAAGTTATGAATCAGGATTATATTAGAAGTTCATATTCTTTTGGATTGTCAGAAAAATTGATTATATTTAAGCTTGCATTTAAAAATGCTTTTATACCTACATTAACTATTATTGGACTGTCTTATGGCAGTCTTTTGTCTGGTGCTGTGCTGACAGAAACAATCTTTTCCTGGCCTGGTATCGGACGTTATGTTGTCGAATCCATGCTTTTTCTTGATTTTCCAGCTGTAATGGGTGTTACTCTTTTAATAGCACTGGTATATTCACTTGCAAATCTTTTTGTAGATTTATTATATGGATTTTTTGATCCAAGAATTAAATATGATGAGATAAATTAATTAAATAAGGAGGCAGCAGACATGGAAACAACAGATACACTTATAGATAGCTGGTTAAAAAAACATGAATCTAAAATTAAAGAATTTAAATATACATTACATTTAATTTCAAAAAGTCCACTTTCTATGATTGGAGCATTTATAATAGCCTGTTTTCTATTGATAGCTGTTTTTGCTCCCTTTCTGGCTCCACATGATCCTTATTATCAGGAAATGTCGGCCAGACTTGAAGCTCCCAGCTTTCAGCATCCTCTGGGAACCGATGATATGGGAAGAGATATTTTGAGCAGAATTATATATGGCAGCAGGATTTCTGTGCTGATAGGAATTATAGTTGTCTCAATTGGAGCAGCCATAGGTATTATTGTCGGAGCTGTAAGTGGTTATATTGGTGGTGCAGGTGATAATATACTGATGAGAATAGCCGATATGTTCTTATCTTTTCCACCACTTATTTTAGCGATGGCAATTGCAGCAGCATTAGGACCCAATTTAAGAAATACTATTATTGCAATTGCACTTGTGCGCTGGCCGGTTTATGCACGATTGGTGAGGAGCCAGGTTTTATCGATTAAAAACTCTCAGTTTATTGAGGCAATTCGCTCTATGGGGGGCAGTGATATCCGCATATTATTTATTCATATTTTACCAAACTGCCTTTCCCCTATAATAGTTAGGGCAACTATGGATTTGGGTACAGTTATACTTGCAGCAGCAGGACTGAGCTTTATAGGGTTTGGTGCTCAGCCTCCACTCCCAGAATGGGGAGCTATGGTCAGTGATGGCCGCCAATATATTGTTTCTGAATGGTGGGTTGCTGCATTTCCAGGACTTGCCATACTATTTGTGGTGGTAGGGTTTAATATTTTAGGTGACGGTCTGAGGGATGTGCTTGATCCCAGGCTCAGGAGGTAGTAAAATGGAAAAGGAAAATAATTTGGATGAAAATGAGATTTTACTTGAAGTTAAAAATTTGAAGACATCTTTTTTCACTTATGAAGGGGAAGTGAAAGCACTTGAAGATGTTTCTTTTGTAGTAAATAAGGGGGAAACACTGGGTCTTGTGGGAGAAACCGGGAGCGGTAAATCTGTGACTGCTCTTTCTATTATGAAACTTATTCCTGATCCACCGGGTAAAATTCTCTCCGGAGAAATTAATTTTAATGGAGAAAATCTGATCAAAAAAACAGAAAAAGAAATGCAGGATATTAGAGGTAATCAGATATCTATGATTTTTCAGGATCCTATGAATTCTCTCAATCCCGTGTTTGATGTTGGTACCCAGATAAAACAGGTTATAAAAAAGCACCAGAGGAAAAGCAGCAGAATGGCGAAAAAAATAGCGCTGGAAATGTTTAAAAAAGTAGGTCTTCCTGATCCGGAACACATTATGGGAAAATATCCGCATGAATTAAGTGGAGGTATGCAGCAGAGAGTAATGATAGCTACTGCACTTTCCTGTCATCCACAGCTGCTTATTGCTGATGAACCAACAACAGCACTAGATGTTACTATACAGGCACAAATTCTTAAATTGATTAAAAATCTTAGAGATGAGATGTCGTCTTCGATGCTGCTGATAACACATGATCTTGGTGTTGTGGCACGTGTATGTGACAGGGTGGCTGTTATGTATGCTGGTAATATTGTTGAATATGCTCCTGTTAAAAAATTATTTAAGAACCCATCTCATCCTTACACCGAGGGGCTGCTTAAAGCAATACCTCGCAGGGAGAGCAGGGGAGAAAAACTTAAAATTATTAAAGGAAAAGTTCCCAATCTGATAACACCACCATCTGGCTGCAGATTTCATCCACGCTGTGAATATAAAATGGATGTATGCAGTTCTACTATACCGCCGAGAAAATACATAGATGAAAATCACTATGTGAAATGTCATCTGCAATTTTAACTGGAGGATTTTTAATGGATAAATTAATTGAAGTAAAAAATTTAAAAAAATATTTTGTAAAAGAAAAAGGATTAATTAACAAAGAAAGAACAGTTATTAAAGCAGTTAATGATCTGAGTTTTTTCATAAAAAAAGGAGAAACTTTTGGAGTTGTGGGAGAATCGGGCTGTGGAAAATCTACTCTGGCCAGAACTCTGATGCTTCTGCTTGAACCGGATGGTGGAGAAATAATATTTGCAGATAAAAATATAAATAAATTTTCCAAAAATGAGATAAAAGAACTCCGTAAAAATATGGCCATTGTTTTTCAGGATCCACATTCTTCTCTAAGTCCCAGAAGAACAATAAAAAAACTTCTTGAAGAACCTTTTAGAATTCATGATATTGATATAGAAAATAAAATTTTAAAGCAGAGAATACTGGAGCTGCTGGATATTGTAGGTTTAAAAAAAGAACATCTTTACCGTTATCCACATGAATTTAGCGGTGGCCAGAAACAGCGCATCGGTATTGCGAGAGCAATAGCTTTAAATCCGGATTTTTTGCTCCTTGATGAACCGACCTCTGCACTCGATGTTTCTGTTCAGGCCCAGATATTAAACCTGCTTCAGGATCTTCAGAAAAAACTTGACCTTACTATGCTTTTTATAACACATGATCTAGGAGTTATTGAATATATAGCTGACAGGATAGCGGTAATGTATATGGGGAAAATAATTGAGCTGGGAACAGTTGACCAGATATTTAGTAATCCACTCCATCCTTATACAGAGGCACTGCTGTCTGCTATTCCTGAGCCAGATCCAGAACAAGAAGATATTAAAATAAAGCTTGAAGGAGAAATCCCCAGTATGATTAATCTGCCGGAAGGGTGCAGTTTCAGTTCCCGCTGTCCTCTGGCCGATGAGAAATGCCTTAGAACAGAGGTGGAGCTTGAAGAAAAGGAATCGGGTCATTATTCAGCCTGTATAAAATAGGTTGATATATCTTTACTATCTAAATATTTTTAATTTAAAAACTTCACCATAATGGTGGAGTTTTTACTTTACAGTAAATGTTAAAAGATATATAATAACTGATAATGAATCTCAATAATTGATTAAATTTATAAGATGAGGTGCTGTTATTTATGGATAACAGAAAGAGTACCACCTGGCGGTACAAAGAGAAGCTGAGGCAGAAATATTTTAAGATGGAGCTGGTATAATGGAAAAAATAAATACTATTTTTCTTGATGTAGATGGAACACTGACAGATGGAAAGGTTTATCTGGATAACTTTGATAATGAGATGAAAACTTTTAATGTAAAGGACGGTCTTATGGTTGCTGGAGCTCTAAGAACTGGAATTGATATAATAATTATAACTGGACGGAAATCAAAGATAGTTGAAAGAAGGGCGGCAGAACTTGGAATAAAAGAACTTTATCAGGATATAAAGGATAAAGAAGGTAAACTGCAGGAAATAATGCAGGACAAAGAAATAACTTTCGAAAATATAGCTTATTTGGGTGATGATTTAAATGATTTTAAAGTCATGAAAAAAGCAGCTTTTGCCGGCTGTCCGGCTGATGCAGCAGAAGCTGTAAAAGAAATAGCAGATTATATCTCTGATTATAATGGTGGTAATGGTGCTGTAAGACAAATTTTACAGCATTTATTTAGAAAAACCGGTCAGCTGGATAAAATTCTTGATAGGTACAAAGATTGAAAATGAGAATTTTAGTAGATGGTGATGGATGTCCTGTTGTTGGAATAGTAGAAAATATTGCCGAGGAATATGGAATTGAGCTTGATATTTTTACTGATTTAAATCACCATCTTACGGTTGATTATGGCAAGATATTTGTAGTTGATCAGAAATATCAGTCTGCCGATATGGAAATATTTAATTTCTGTCGGGAAAATGATATTGTAGTTACCGGTGATTATGGTCTGGCAGCAGTTGTTCTGGGAAAAGGTGCCCAGGTAATAAGTTTTTCCGGTAAAATTTTTTCTGATAATAATATAGATTATCTTTTAATGCAGAGGCATCAGAACTTTAAATGGAGGCGTAAAACAGGACGCCATAATTCCCATAAAAAAAGATCTGAAGCAGATGATTTAAGATTTGCGGAGAAATTAAAGTTTTTAATTGAAAAAAATAATCTGTCAAATAATGACGAAAATATTTGAAAAAATTTAAATTAAGTTAAATAATATCAATATAAAGAGCATATGTTATCTAAAGCCAGCTGATGAAGTCACAGTACTTCTGAATCTGGTTATCTTTTTTTATGACTGCCGATAATAATAATGTAACTGCAGAATAATTTTATGAACAAATTCTATGATCAATAGATTTAAATAAGATTTAAATATTAATATGTAATGAAACAGATTATAAATCAAGGCCCCAGTACTGGGGCCTTTTTCAACTTTAATACATATTATTTACATTTACAACACAAAAAAAGCTTAATATAACTTATAATATAAAAAGACATAATATTTTTAATAATATGATATTACACAATTTACTTTATTTTCTTTATTTTCTTATCTAGGAAACAAAAATTTGTTAAAGAATAATAAATTAAGAGATCGTGATAAAAGTTTTTATGTTTTTAGTTACAGCTGGTATTAAAATAATAGCTATTTTTAATAATAAGGGGATTGATAATAGGGGGGATCAAAAGATTATACCATAATATGAAATAAGTCAAAAATTAAAGTTTAAAAAGGAGGAAATTTATTAATGAAAATTGATGAAAGTAAATGTATATTATGTAATCAGTGTATACCGTATTGTCCAGTAGAAGCTATAAAAGAAGGAGAAGAAACTTGTTACATAGTAGAAGATGAATGTGTTGAGTGTGGAATTTGTGAGAAACATGCTGGCTGTCCGGTAGATGCATTTTATGAAGGAGAAATGGATGAATTAAGAAAATTAAGAAAAGCATTTTCCAATCCACTTGTGCCTCATGAATCGACTGCCGTATTAGGAAGAGGAACTGAAGAAATGAAAACGAATGAAGTGACAGGTAGATTTAAAAAAGGGCATGTAGGTATAGCAGTTGAATTGGGCCGTCCAGGAATTGCAACAAGATTTTATGATGTAGAAAAAGTTACTAAAAAATTAGCATCGATTGGTATTAATAAATTAGAACCATGTAATCCATTAAAACCTTTAATGAAGAATGAAGAAACTGGAGAAATTCAAGAAAAGTATTTAAATGAAAGAGTTTTATCAGCTATTGTTGAATTTGATATCGATAGGGAAAGAGTACCAGAAGCTTTAAATGCAATTAAAGAAGTTTCTAAAGAATTAGAAACAGTATTTAGTCTTGATTTAGCAGGGAAATTAGAGAATGATAATACTTTGCCTGCTGCAGAAATTGCTAGAGATTTAGGATTTGACCCTTCTATAAATGGGAAAACAAATCTTGGTTTAGGTAGACCAAAAGCTAAGGAGGGAAAATAATGACTCATACATTACATCGCCGTGGTCCCTATGAAAGTTTAATAAATGATTTTGTATTATTTGCAATTCCAGCTCAGGGTTTTAATGAAAAAGGGAGTATACCCAAATTAACAAAGTTTTTTGATATTGTTATAAAATATGATCCCGTTAACTTTGGTGATTGTGGAACTGGAAATAAATATGGTGTTGGAGAGAAGGGAATAAGAGAAAATATTACTGAGAGTTCGGTAGTTCATGCAGTTTTTACTGACGAAGAAACTATGGAAAAGGCAATGGAAGAAGTAAAAGAAGCAGATTTGGGTATGTCTGTTATTGCTACTGGTGTATTAGATGCAGTTGATGAAATAGCTAAAAAAGTTGGTATTGAAAGACATACTATAGAACATTCTCTTGGCATATGGGGGAATACTAATCTTCTTCCAGATGAAGAAATATTAGAAATAACTACTATGTGTGGACATGGTATGATTTCTTCTAATTTGACCCAATTAGTAATCAGTAATGTTAAAAAAGGAACAATGACTCCAGAACAAGCAGCAAAAAAGATTGCACCTAATTGTCATTGTGGAGTTTTTAATCCAGAAAGAGCAGCTAAGATAATTGAGAGAATTGTGTCTGAGAATTAATTAAATTTAAATTGGGAGGTGATATAAAATTATTTTAGTTCAGTTGGTTTGACATTAAATTATTAGCTATTAATTTAGCGAAAGGGGATTTTTATGAAAAAATTAACAACTATTTTTGTTCTTGGGTTTTTAATTATGAGTCTTTTTTCGAGTGCAGTTTTGGCTGAATATCCTGAGAGAACAATTAATGTTATAGTAGGTTATGGTGCAGGTGGAGGTACTGATAATGCTGCTCGTTCACTTTCTACTCCTGCAAAAGATTATATTGATGTTCCTTTAGTTATAAGCAATAAACCTGGAGCTAATGGTGCTTTGGCATCTGCTTATGTTCAAAACCAACCTGCTGATGGATATACAATTTTATTTGCTCCATCTTCTCTTTCTTTAAATATAGCAATGGGCACTGTTGAATATGATGTTGAAGATTGGCAACCTGTGATGAGAGCTCAATCAGATGTTTCAATAATTGTTACAAGAAAAGATGGTCAATTTAAAACAATAGATGAATTAGTAAACTATGCTAAAGATAATCCAGGTGAAGTGAAAATCGGTACTGTTGGTTCTATAACACAATTATTTATTGAAAATTTTGCAGAAGCAGCAGGAATTGACATTACCACTGTGAATTATGATTCTGCCGGTAGTGAACAAAAAGATGGCTTGGCAGGAAACTTACATGCATTTCAGGCTGAGATGCAGGAAATAAAAGGTTTATTAGATGCTGGGGAAGTAAGACCATTGGTATTTTTGAAAGATGGAGAGAGAGTTGCAGGTTATCCAGATGTTCCAACTTCTGTTGAAAAAGGTTGGGATGCAACATTAGGAATTTGGCGTGGTATCTTTGTTAAAGCGGGTACTCCAGACCATATAGTTAAAAAGATTCATGATATGTATAAAAAAGCTATGAGTAGTGATCATTATAAAGAATTCGAAAGTAAGAACTTTTTAGATTTAAGAAATGGATATATGAGTACAGAAGAATTCGAAGAATTTTTCAAGAAAGATGTTGAAACTATGAAAAATCTCAAGCATTTGCTTGACTAGTATATTTATATTAAGTAAATGTTATTACCTAGGCACTAGTTTTAAAACTAGTGCCTAGAATGAAAAGAGAGGGTTGTTAATGAGAACTTTCAAAAAGGAAATTATTATAGCTTTAATTATATTTTTTATTTCAATATTTTTGCTTTTTTATGTCAATACGTTTGATGTAAATCAATCTAAAGGAGTAGGACCAGCTTTTTGGCCAAGAATAATAATTAGTTTTATGCTAGTGTTAAGTTTAATTAATCTTGGTTCTTTATTTAAAAAAAGAGATAAAATAATGGAAGAAACTGAGGCATATAAAGAAGAAAAAGATATTGAAGAAATAAAAAATAACAGTAAAAAATTTTTTATAAGTTTAATTATATTATCTATTTATTCTATGTTTTTAAGAACTTTAGGATTTATATTGTTAACCCCCCTGTTATTAGTTTCAATGTTCTGGAATTTAGGATATAGAAAAAAAATATTAGCTCCTGTTATTGCTATTGTTATAGTTGTTTTATTGGCATATATATTTCCAAATTATCTTAATCTATTATTGCCCAGAGGACAAAGTATATTTAGAAAAGTTAGCTATATTTTTTATTGATTAATAAATTTGTTAGGGGGATTACCTATGATAAATAATTTATTGATGGGATTTGGAACAGCACTTTCTCCAGTAAACTTAATATTAATTATAAGTTCAGTAGTGCTTGGTTTAGTTAGTGGAGCAGTTCCAGGCATGAGTGGTGTAATGACTGTTGTACTTCTTGTGCCAATAACATATGGGATTGGGCCTGTAAAAGCTTTTTTGATACTAACTGCAGTTTATTCAGCGGCTGTTTATGCTGGATCTATTAGTGCAATTATGTTTAGAACTCCAGGAGCTCCTGAAGCAGTTGTAACTTCTTTAGATGGATATAAAATGACTCAAAAAGGTAGGATGAACGAAGCAATATCAACTGCCGTGTTTGCATCAGCAACTGGTGGAATTGTAGGAACAATTATATTAACTTTTTTAGCTCCACAGCTTGCAAAATGGGCTTTAAATTTTTCAGAAGCCGAGTATTTTTCATTAGCAATTTTTGGTCTTACTTTAGTGTCTTCTCTTGGAAGCAAAAATTTAGTAAAAGCTTTTATAACTATGTGTATAGGTCTTTTATTAGCCACTGTAGGTTTAGATCCTGTAAAAATGATGCCAAGATTTACATTTGGAATATCTGAATTTTTAGGTGGTATTGATTTAGTGCCAATTATTTTAGGTACTTTTGCAATTTCTGAAATGTTAAGGCAAATTAGAAAAGGAGCAAAATTATCTGAAATGAACAGTGAAGCACAATACTCAGGAACTTTATTACCTCCTTTTCATTTTTTTGTAAAATTTAAAAAAATATTGAGTATAAACTCTCTTTTGGGAACTTTTATAGGAATTCTTCCTGGAGCTGGAGCAACAACTGCAAGTTTATTTGGATATAGTTTTGCCCAAAGATTTTCAAAAAATGGAAAAGACTTTGGAACAGGAGTTCCAGAAGGTGTAGCTGCTCCAGAAGTTGCAAATAATGCTGCTTCTGCAGGAGCAATGATACCACTATTATCTTTGGGAATACCAGGTAGTGCTACAACAGCAGTTATGTTAGGAGCATTTATATTACATGGAATGCAACCAGGACCATTGCTCTTCCAACAACAACCTAAATTAGTTTATACTATTTTTGCTGGTTTATTTATTGTGAATGTTTTTATACTTCTTTTGAATAAAGGATTTGTTAGAGTGTTCACTCAAATTTTTAAAGTCCCTTATACAGTAGTAATTAGTATAATTATTTTACTGTGTACTATAGGGGCTTATGCCAATAGAACAAATGTATTCGATATTTGGGTTATGTTAATATTTGGAATAATAGCATATTTCTTAGAAGAACAAGATTATCCATTGGCTCCTATTATTTTGGGACTTGTTCTCGGAGGAATTGCAGAGCCCAGTATGAGAAGAGCTTTAAGTATGTCATATGGAAGTTTCACAATATTTTTTACTAGACCAATTTCGGCTACATTGTTAATTTTAAGCCTCATATTATTCATTTGGTCAATGTATAGTGCTTTTAAAGATTATCAGATTACTAAAAATATCAAATCTGAAGGTTGAGGAGGAAAAAGATGAAACAAGTAACTCAAACAGTTGCACAATTCATGAATATTTCTGCTATAACAGCACCTAAAGCAGGTGGAAGTAACTATCTGAAAACAAAAATATTAGAAGAACAAGAAATAAAAAAACTTGCTGATGCTATGATTAAATATGGAAAAGAAAACAAAAAGAAAAACTTTGATAGAGATGGTGAAAATGTAAAAAAAAGTTCTGCTGTTTTAATTATATCATTAAATGAAGCTAAAGCATTAGGCCTGAATTGTGGAGCATGTGGTTATAATAATTGTAATGATTTAGAAATGAGAAAAGGAGAAGAATTTGATGGTCCTGTTTGTGCCTGGAGATTAATAGATTTAGGGATTGCATTAGGTTCAGCAGTGAAGACAGCAGCTTTGTTTAATGTTGATAACAGAATAATGTATAGAATAGGAGCTGTGGCAAAAAAAGAGAAGATTATTGATGGAGAAATTGTTGTAGGTATTCCAATTTCTATAACAGGTAAGAATATATATTTTGATAGATAAAGGATGGTTATATGAAAAATTTTAAATTTTATAATCCTACAAAAATTTTTTTTGGCAGTGATAAATTGAATGTTTTAGGAAGCGAAATTTTAAAGTATGGAAAAAAAGTTTTATTAGTCACCGGGCAAGGAAGTGTGAAAAGAATTGGTTTGTATAAAAAAGTCGTTAAAATTTTAGAAAAAAATGATATTAAAATCTATAATTTAGAAGGGGTAGAACCTAATCCAAGAATAGACCTTGTTAGAAAAGGTACAAAGATTGCAAAAGAAAAAAAAATTGATATAGTTCTTGCGGTTGGAGGAGGTAGCACTATAGATACTGCTAAAACAGTAGCTGCTGCAGTAAAATATGATGGTGATCCATGGGAAATGTTTGATAAAAATAATGATCCTGTTGCTGCTTTGCCCATAGCAACTGTATTAACACTTGCTGCTACAGGTTCTGAAATGAATAACGGGGCTGTAATTTCAAATAAAATTGAAAACAGAAAGCTTTCAATACATAGTGATGTTTTGTTTCCTAAATTTTCTGTACTTGACCCAACAATAACTTTTAGTGTTCCTCAAAAACATACAATTTATGGAATAATTGATATCACAGCTCACGTATTGGAACAGTATTTTACACATGTAAAGGAGGTACCACTTCAAGACAGATGGGCAGAAGGAATAATTTTAACTTTAATGGAAGAGAGCAAAAAAGTACTAAAAAATCCTAAAGATTATGATTCAAGAGCAAATATTCTTCTTTGTTCTACGATGGCTTTAAATGGACTTTTAGCAATGGGAGTTGAAGATGAAAGAACAACTCATCCCTGTCACAAATTAGAACATGAATTGAGTGCTTATTATGACATACCACATGGTGCAGGTTTATCCATTCTACTTCCAAATTGGCTTGATTATGTTATGAAAAATGATATATCTAAGTTTGTACAATTCGGAAATAGGATTTTTGGACTTGATGTGAATAAACTAGGAGAGAAGTATACTGCCACAGAGGGTATTAAACTTTTAAGAAAATGGTTTAAAGAAATAGGAGCACCACTTTCTTTATCATATTTTAATATTGGAAAAGAAAAGTTTGAAGAGATGGCAGATAATATTGCTCCAGTGGGTGGATATATGGAATTAAATAAGGCTGATATTGTTAATATTTTTAATATGGCGTTATAAAATAAAAAACTGTTTGGAAAGGTGATAAAAATGGGTAAAAAGAAAAGTGTTCTTGACTTAATGAAGATGAAAGAAAAAGGAGAAAAGGTAGCCTGGATCACAGCCTATGATTTTCCAACAGCCCAATTTGCAGAAAAAGCAGGTATGGATATGATCTTAGTTGGAGATTCACTGGGAATGGTAGTTAAAGGCTATAAAGGTACAGTACCTGTAACAATGGATGACTGTATAGCCCACTGTCAGGATGTAAGAAGAGGTGCTGAAAAAACTTTTATTATAGGAGATATGCCATTTGGATCATACCAAAGCTCTTCCACTGAAGCGGTGAACAACGCTGTTAGGTTTTTAAAGGAGTCTGATGTTGATGCCGTAAAACTAGAGGGAGGAAGAAGGGTTGCTGATCAGATAAAGGCAATTACTGATGCTGGAATTTTAGTTATGGGTCATATTGGATTAACACCACAAAGTTCCGGTCAATTAGGTGGCTTCAAAGCTCAGGGATTGAACCCAGAAAGTGGACGAGAATTAATTAAAGATGCCCTTGCTATTCAAGAAGCTGGAGCTTTTTCAATTCTTGTTGAAGCAATTCCACCGGAATTAACTGAATTTTTAACAAAGAAACTAGATATTCCAATATATTCAATCGGGGCAGGTTTACCCTGTGATGGACAGCTTCTAATCTGTGGAGATATGCTGGGAATGTTTCAGGCATTTACACCTAAGTTTGTTAAAAAGTATGCAAATGTAGCAGAAATAGAAATAAATGCTTTTAAGGAATATATTAAAGATGTTAAAGAAGAGAAATTTCCTGAAGAAGGTCATGTTTATCATATAAAAGAAGAAACCAAAGAAAATTACATAAAAATGCTAAAAGAATTTTAAGGAGGAAAAAGAAAATGAAAATAGATCAAAACAAATGCATAAAATGTGAAACATGTATACCTTATTGTTCAGTTGGTGCAATTATAAAAGTAGATGATGCAGTTAAAATAGATATTGATGAATGTGTAGAATGTAATATATGTTATCATGCAAATGTTTGTCCAACATCTGCTTTCATTCAGGATCCGTTAGAAGATGAATTAAGGGAATTCAGAAATACTTTTAGTGATCCATTAAAAACTCATAAGTCCACAAATGTTTTAGGGCGAGGAACAGAGGAAATGAAAACTAATGATGTAACAGGTACATTTAAACCTGGTTATGCTGGAGTAGGAATTGAGATGGGTCGTCCCAATACAGGAACAAGATTTTATGAAGTTGAAAAAGTAGCAAGAACTTGTGCAAAATATGATGTTGAATTTGCAGATTGTAACCCGGTAACAACAGTAATGAAAGATAAAAATACTGGAGCAATTACAGAAAAGTATTTAAATGAGAAGACATTATCTGCAATTATTGAATTCACTTTACCTCTTGATCAGCTTGAAAATTTATTAGAAGATCTAAAAGATGTAGAAAAAGAAATTGAAACAGTATTTAGTATTGATTTAATATCAAAAGTTGTTGAAAATAATAAAATACCAGCTAGAGATATAGTTAAAGAAAAAGGATACGAAGTATATCCAAATGGGAAAATAAATGTTGGATTGGGCAAACCAAAATATGATTTCAAGGAGGTTAACTAATGACTCATACATTGCATCGCCGAGGTCCATATGAAAGTCTTGAAGATGATTATGTAGTTTTTGCTATATCTGCACAAGAAGTAAATGCAAAAGGTACAGCATCTTTGTTTGCAGATTTTTTTAAAGTGGTAAAGCAATATAATTATAAAAATTTAGGTGATATGAAAACTGGTAATATGTATTCAGTTGGTGTTAAAAAAATTGAAGAAGAATTTCAGGATAATTCTATAGTTCATGCAGTTTTTGATGAAAGGAAAGAAGTTGTTAAAGTATTAAAAGAGTTAAAGGATAAAGATTTAGGTTTATCTATAGTAGTGTCAGGATTAATTGATAGTGTTGAAAAAATTTGTAAAGAAAGTGGAACAGAATTTCACACTGTAAATAATTCATTAGGAATATGGGGTAATACTAACAGATTACCACGGGAAGAAGTTTTACAAATATCTACTATGTGTGGACATGGAATGGTATCTTTTAATTTAGTTCAAGATTTAGCTCAGAAGGTAAAAAATAATAAATTAAATATTGATAAAGCTGTTAATGAAATAACCAAACAATGTCACTGTGGAGTAATAAATCCAGTAAGGACAAAAAGATTGATTGAAGAAATGTTGTAAATAATATAGGATAATATCTTCCGGTTGAATTCAACCGGAAGATATATTTATATTTTAAAATAGGAGTTGAGAATTAATGATTATAAAAAAGAATTCTGATGTAAAAAAAGTGGATTTATCAGGTCAAGAAGGCGTAAAAAAAACTTATAAAAAAGTTTTAGTGGGACCTGAAGATGGTGATGTAAATTTTATAATGAGATATTTTATTGTGGAACCTGGTGGCAATACCCCCTTACATAAGCATAATTGGGAACATGAAAATTATTTTATAAAAGGTAGAGGCATAATGGTTTCTGATGGTGATGAGCATGAAATTGGGCCAGAGATGTCTGCTTATGTAAAAGCTAATGAAACTCATCAATTTAAAAATCCTTATGATGAGAACTTTGAATTTTTATGTTTGATTCCAATAAATAAACAAGGTGAAAAATAATGAAAACAAGAGTTGCTAAACTCGCTAATGAAGGCGAAATATATTTGGTAGAAAAAGAATTGAATATAGAGAAAAATGATGTATTAGTAAAAACTGAACAGGCTTCAATATGTGGCACTGATAAAATGTTTTATAAGGGAGAATTACCACCTGAAGAAGATTATCCCCTTCTTTTAGGTCATGAAGGTGGAGGTGAAGTAATAAATATTGGAAAAGGAGTAAGTAAATATAGACCTGGTGATAAAGTTATTTCTTTTGGACATTATCATACTTTTTCTGATTATTTTGTGATTAAAGAAAAATATCTTCAACCTGTTCCAGAAGGAATGAATATGCGTTATGCAGCATTGGGAGAGCCTATTGCATGTGCATTATATTCATCTTTAAATTCGGGTGTAAATTTAGGAGATAATGTTTTAGTTCTAGGTTTAGGATTTGCCGGTCAAATTTTAGCTCAAGGTTCAAAGTTGAAAGGGGCTAATAAGGTTGTGGGTGTAGATGTTGTAAAAGGAAAACTTTCTTTAGCAAAAAAACTAGGCACAGATATTGTTTTTAATTTTAATGACGAAAATATTAATCAAAAATTAATGGATATAACAAATGGAGAAGGTTTTGACGTAGTAATAGAGGCAGCAGGAACAGAAGAAAGTATGAACATGGCTAGTGATTTAGTAAAACACAATGGAATTATATCATTATATAGCTGGATTACTGAGCCCGTGACATTAGATATTCACCGCTGGCATCATCACAGTTTATATATCAGAAATACTGGTTTAGTTCATCATACTCCTGAAGAGAGATATGTTTGGGCTCCTAAAGCTTTAAGACCAGTACAGCAAGGTTTAATTGATATCGAAAGCTTGATTTCAGATGAGTATAAATTGGAAGAGATCGAGAAGGCTTTTCAGGCTGTCAGTAATGATAATAATTTAATTAAAGTATTGATAAAACCTTAAATGTTAAAATTAAAATCATTGATATCTGATCCAAAAGGATGTGATAAATTTGATTGGTTTATTTTTAGGAGATCCTGAAGGAATAGGACCTGAAATTGTTGTTAAAGCATTATCGGAATATAATTATAATGAAAATATTCTGCTTTTTGGAATAGAAAAAGATATAAAGAGAGCAATTAATATTACGGATGTTGATATAAAGTATTCTACTTACAAAAATATAGAAAATGTTAATTTCTCAGATAATAATATTGCTTTTCTAAGATTTGAAAAATACGAAGAAAATAGTCTTTCTAAAAATAAAATTTATAATAATTCTTCAAAATTAGTAATACCAATATTACAAAAAATCCTTTATTATGCTGATAATCAGTATATTGATGGAATTGTTTATGGTCCTCTAAATAAAAAGAAAATTAATTCTGGTGGATTTTTATATCGAGATGAATTAGAGTTGTTTGTTGATCTTTTATCATGGGAAAATATAGTTGGTGAAATGAATTATTTGCATGGTTTATGGACAGCAAGAGTTAGTTCACATGTTTCAATTAGTGAAGTCAATAACTTCATTAATTTTAAAAATATAAATAATGTAATTGATTTAGCGTATAATACATTTAAAAAAGTAGAAAATAAAGAACCTAAAATTGCTGTTTGTGCTCTTAACCCTCACAGAGGTGAAGATGGTCTCTTTGGTCGAGAAGAAATTGATATAATTCGACCAGTAATTGAAAACAAAAGACAAAAAGGACTTGAAATTTTCGGTTCTTTTTCTGCAGATACAATATTTATTGATGCTTTTAGAGGAAAATACGATATAATTATTACTATGTATCATGATCAAGGTCAAATAGCTTTAAAACTAAAAGGACTGGATAAAGGAGTTACTTTGAATGCTGGATTACCTTTTCCAATTCTTACTCCCGCACATGGAACTGCTTATAATATTGCAGGTGAAAATAAAGCAGATCCTGGAGCAATGAGTGAAGCAATTAAATTGTGTTGTAAAATGATTAAACAAGAAAATGTTATTTGAGTTCTTAATTAATAAATTATATAATAAATAGAGAGGAGAATTTTTTTGAATTTACGTGAGAAACCCTGGAAGACAGAGAATTGGTTTACTAGTCCCTGGAATTTTTCAGAAGAAGTAATGTCAAATTATAATTTTTCAGATAATATACAAGTACATGATGTTACTTTAAGAGATGGAGAGCAGCAGGCGGGAATTGTGTTTACTAAAAATGAAAAAGTAAGAATTGCAAAAAAATTAGCTCAAATTGGTGTCCATAGGATTGAAGCTGGAATGCCGGCGGTATCAAAAGACGATCGGGAGGCTTTAGAAAGTATTGCACATGCTAATTTAGGAGACGCAAAAATATTTTCATTTGCTAGATGTATGAAGGAAGATGTGAAAATTGCTCATGAGTGTGGAGCAGATGGTATTGTTATAGAAATTCCTGCTAGCAAACATATAATAGAAAATGCATATAATTGGTCTTTAGAAAAAGCAGTTGAACTTTCAATTGAAGCAACAAGTTTTGCAAAAGAAAAAGGATTATATACAGTTTTTTTTCCTATTGATGGAAGCAGAGCAGAGTTTGATTGGTTCATAGATTTAATAAAAACTGTTTCTTCTGAAGGGCATATGGATTCACTTGCTTTAGTTGATACTTTGGGAGGTTTGAATCCTCACTCTATACCTTATTTAATAAATAAAATAAAAAGTAATATTAATAAACCTTTAGAAGTTCATTTTCATGATGATTTTGGAATTGGAGCGGCTAATTCTATTATAGCTTTAGCTTCAGGAGTAGACGTTGTTCATACAACTATTACAGGGCTTGGTGAAAGAGCTGGGAATGCACCTTTTGAAGATGTAATTCTTTCACTTCTTACAATGTATAATAAAGATTTAAATATAGATGTTTCAAAATTAAAAGAATTATCTTTATTAGTACAAAAATTATCAGGAATAAATATTAGACCTAATCGTCCAATAGTTGGAGAAAATATTTTTGATGTAGAATCAGGTATTGTAACTTCCTGGGTACTTAATTGTGGTAAGGAGAATATGTTAGAATATTCTCCTATTTCTCCGGAGCTTGTTGGTCAGAAAAAAACAGATATTGTTTTTGGTAAACATAATGGTTTAGCTAATATTAAAAGAGTTCTTGACTTACTTGATATTGAATTAAATGAAGAAAAACAAATGAAATTATTAAAGATTATTAAAAAGAATGCTATTAAAAAGAAAAGATTATTAAAAATAGATGAAATAGAAGATTATGCTAATAATTTATAATTATTAAAGTTAGGTGTTAAGCATGAAACTTAGAAATAAAATAATTTTATACACAAGTTTAGGAGGAGTGTTCATTCTTCTTATTATTTCACTTTTTATGCTTAACACTTTACAAAAAAATGTGGTAGAAAGAATAGGTGAGCACGTACAAGATATTGCTAAGATTTTGTCTAGAGATAAAGAAGTTATAGAAGCTTATCTTAGTGAACATCCGTCTCAATATTTGGATGATCTTGCTGATAATATTGTAGATACTACCAATGTTAGTTTTGTTGTATTTAATAATATGGATTCTATTCGGTATAGTCATATTAACAAAAATTTGATTGGAAAAAAATTTACCGGTGGAGATGAAAAAGGTGCGTTAAATGGCAGAAGTTATTATTCTAGGGCTGTAGGTATATCTGGACCTTCTATCAGAGGGTTTGCACCAATTTATTCAGAAAATGAACAAATAGGATTTGTTGCTGTTGGTTTTTTTCAACCAAAATTTTCGCAATATTTTAATGAAATTTATAAAATTTTTATTACTACACTGCCGATAGGTTTTATTTTAATTATTATATTATCATATTATCTGTCTATAAATATTAAAAATTCAATATTTGGATTAGAACCTATTGAAATAGCTACTTTGCTTAAAGAAAAAGAAACAATTCTTGATTCAATGAGAGAGGGTCTTATTGCAATAAACAAAAAAGGGAAAATAACAATGATCAATGATTCGGCAAAAAATATATTAAATATAAATGGGGATGTTCTTGATAAACCTGTTGAAAAAATAATAAAAACAACGCGTTTAGTAGATGTAGTAAATAGTGGAAAACCTGAATTTGATCAAAAACAACTTATTTCAGGAAAAGAAATTTTAACAAATCGGATTCCCATAATTGTAAATAATAAAATAATTGGAGCAGTAGCAACTTTTAGAGATTCAACTGAAATAAATGAGTTAGCAGAAAAATTAACTGGATTTCAAAATATTGTTTCAGCATTAAGAGCAAGAACACATGAATATATTAATAAACTGCACACTATATCTGGTTTAATTCAATTAGGAAAATATGAAAATGCAATTAATTTCATTAATCATGAGCAAAAATTTGAAGAAGAAAACCTTGGATATATACTTAGAAGAATAAAAATTTTTAGTATTTCTGGATTTTTGTTGGGAAAATATAGTGAGGCTAAAGAAAATAATATTGAATTTAATGTACTAAAAAATAGCTTTTTAGAAAAATTACCGAAACATTTTAATGAACATGATGCAATAGTTGTATTAGGTAATCTAATTGATAATTCCTTTGATGCATTAAAAAATATTGAAAAAGATGATAAAAAAGTCAGACTTCTTGTGAAGCAAGAAAATAAAAATTTAATTATTGAAATAAAAGATAATGGTTCAGGTATAAAAGAAAAGTGTAAAAATAAGATATTTGATAAAGGGTTTTCTACCAAAAAAGACGGAAAGGGTATGGGCTTAAATAATGTGATTAATATTGTTAATAAAGCGGAAGGTCAAATAGAAGTTGACTGTAATAAAACTGAGACAAAGTTCAAGATAAAAATCCCTTATTAAGTTTAAGCTTTTCCTGGAGGTTTATTTAGATGGATATAAAAGTTTTGATCGTTGAAGATGACCCTATGGTGTTACAAATAAACAAAGAATTTGTAAAAAAAATAAAGGGGTTTACTGTTGTTGGAGAAGTAAATAGTAATTTTAAATTAATAACAAAAAAAATAAAGAATAAAAAACCTGATTTAATTTTATTAGACATATTTTTGCCAGATAATGATGGTATAGAAATATTAAAAAAAATTAGAAAATTAGAACTTTCATGTGATATTATTTTTATTACTGCAGCTAGTGACGTTGATAAAATACATGAAGCATTTTCATATGGAGCTATAGACTATTTAATAAAACCTTTCAAATTTGAAAGGTTAAAAAAATCACTTGAACAATATCTAAATTATATAGATATGTTTAATAAAAATGAAAATTTCACGCAAAAAAATGTTGATAAAATTATCTACCAAAAAAAAGAAAAGAAATCAAATGAATTATTACCTAAAGGTATATCAGAAATAACTTTAAAAAAAATATATAATTATCTTAAAAATAAAAAAGAATATAATTCAGCAAATCAAATTGCTAAAGAGCTTGGTGTTTCCAGAATTACAGCAAGAAAATATTTAGAGTATTTAGCTGAAAAAAATAAAATACAGATTAAATTAATATATGGAAAAGTAGGTAGGCCTACTAAGGAATATTATGTAGATAAGTAAATAAATATATGAAATTTTTTTAATCCAAAATTATTTTAGAGGATGATTCTTTTGAAAATATTAATTGCTTCAGATTCTTTTAAAGGATCACTTTCATCATTAAAGGTGTGTAATTCTATTGAAAAGGGAATAGAATTTTTCTCTGATGATATTGAAACAGAAATTCTCCCTCTTGCAGATGGAGGGGAAGGAACTGTTAATTCTTTAGTTAATGCAACAAATGGTATATTTATAAAAGAAGTAGTTTTAGGACCGTTGAAAAATAAAGTTGAAGCTCATTATGGCATTTTAGGTGATGAAGAAACTGCAGTAATAGAAATGACTGAAGCATCTGGACTTACACTTATTCCAGAAAATAAAAGGGATCCAGCTATAACTACAACTTATGGAACTGGACAATTAATTATGTCAGCAATTAATCGTGGAATAAATAAAATCATCATCGGAATCGGTGGAAGTGCGACAAATGATTGTGGTGCTGGAATGGCTAATGCTATGGGTGTTAACTTTTTTGATGAAAATGGGAATTTGGTTGAACCATGTGGTAAAAATCTAAATAATATTGTACAAATTGAAACCACAAATTTAGACAATAGGATAAAAAATATAAATATTATTGTAGCTTGTGATGTTGATAATCCTTTGGTTGGGAAACGAGGTGCAGCTGAAGTATATGGACCTCAAAAAGGTGCAGATAAGAAAATGATTAAAATGTTAGATGATAATCTTAAACATTTTGCTAATATATTCAAACTTCGCACATAGATAACCCTTTTGCACCTTGAAATTTCAATATTTAGCAGAATTAAAGTAATGTGATTTTCACTGTTTTAGGCAGATACTGGTAGATATTCTATTAAATTTTCTGGTAATGCCATGATAAATGCTTCTAAAAGCTGATCCAGCTGTTTTGAAGTTAATGATAATTTGTCTTTAATTGTTGTAATAAAAACTTCCATCAGCATATGTATGGCCTGAATCCAGGTGATATCTGCCATTTCATCAACCAGAAGATAAAACATTTGCCCAAGTGTTCTGTCATCTGCATATTTTCTGTTTTCTACTGACAGTAACATGTATCTTGTAAAAACAATTGCTGCATGAGCTGTCATAGCATCATACGATAATGATCTACATTCTTTACTCTGCTTTATATATGACTTGCAAACCTTAAAGAATACTTCTATCTCCCAGCGTTTGCCGTAAATCCGGATAATTTCTTCTTCAGTTAGCTTCATGTCAGTGCTGATTAGAGCAAGATATTCATTTCGTTTATTGCGGTTGCGAACATAGACAAAGCGGGCAGGGATAGACTGCCCATCTTTAACTACAGTAACTTCTACAGAAAGAAGATAACGTGATCTGCCACGACGTTTTCTATTTTCTCTGAAGATCTTTGTTAAAGGCTGCATCTTCCCATTATAAAGATAATGCACTTTAGATGTCTTTTTAGCCATTGCTATTACATCATAGCCAATATTTTTGATAGCAATCAGAGAAGATGGAGAACAAAACCAGGTATCAAAAAGTACATAAGATGCTGGAATAGCTGCTTTTTTAGCAGCTTCAAGCAGTTCAAGCATAACTTTAGTAGCTTTAGTCTGAGCAAGTTTTCTTCTGGAATAACCGACAGTACGTTTGTCAACTTCAGCTGCTTCATTAATTCGATTTTTAGAGTTTTTAGTAGAGAGCAGGCAGCCATTAACTGGCAGGAATGTGTTTCCATCTGACCAGCCCAGAGTAAGTAATCTAAATCCAAATTTATACTGTTTTTTGGCATGATCATATATTTTGGCAAGCAGTTCAACTTTTTTGGATCTTGAACGCTCAAAGGTTGTATCATCAATAATCAGAACGTTTACACGATCATTATTTGTTAAATGCTCAATGCTGTCATCAATGATTCTACCAGCAAGAAGAGTTGTGAACTGTATCCAGTTAATGTTGATAGATTTCATAAAACGATAAACAGTATCTTTGGCAAAATCTTTTTCATTTTTTCCTGTTAAAATATCCATATACATAGAACGGTTATCAAAAATCAGAGAAAACAGATAGAAAAAGATTGAGCTTACAGGAACTCCCTTAGTTTTATAAGCGTTTGCAGCTTTTAAAACAGAAGCTATTCGATATTTTTTTGCTGAATAATATTGAAATTTCAAGGTGCAAAAGCACTTTCACAAGTGCGAAGTTTGAGTATAAATATATATAATAATGACTAATTTTTTTAAAGAACTAAATTATGGAAGGAGGGAAGTTGGCTTCAGGCAAATGACTTTATTTGCAGAATTATTCATTTTTTAATAACAGAAAAAATCAAGTAGGAGTTGTTGCGGTTGTTTAAAAATATTGATTTAAAATGGAAAATAAGTATTATATTAACAGCTGTTATAGTAGTTGTAATGGGCTTTGTAGCATTTTTTACATATAATTACAGTCAGGATATAATGTCTGAGCAGATAAATGAAAAAGTAAGCCTGATTAGGGAGAACCAGAGGCAGGAGATTTTAGCAAAAATTGAGCAGGCGGAATATACAGCAGATTATTTTTCTGAGATAGAAGATATATATGATTTGGCTGATATGAGTAGTTTTTACATAAGAGATGGACAACTTATAGATCTGCAGATGAGTGGACTTATAGGCACTTTTCTTGAAAGAGCTTCTCTAATGCGAGAAAACAACCAGATTATGAAAGAATCAGAATTCTCTTATGTTGTTAACAAAGATGGAATAGTACTTGCTGATTCTAGAGTAGAAGATGAGGAAAACTTATATCAGTATATTGGTAAAAAATTAACAGATGATATGTACAAAAATATTGAGAATGATAAAGTTTATACTATTGAAGGGAAAAAAAGAATATTATTCAGTTCTCCAATTGTTAAAAATGGCAGTGATCAGGAAGAAATTATTGGTTATTATATTATTGCGACCGGTCTTGATATTTATTATAGTAAAAGCATAGAAACGGTGGAAAATATATCTGCTTTTAGTGTTATTAATAAAGATGGAATCATATTAAGCAATATTGATAAAAGATTGATGGGAGAAAAAATTGAAAATACATGGTTTCTGCAGCAGATTAATAGTGGTGTAAAATCATCTTCCCGCACTGGAGGTAGCATACAGCAGACCTTTGAGCAGATAAGTGATCAGTATGGTATTTATATGGCTGTTGATGTTCCATTAGAGGTAATAAAAGATCCTGTAAATAGAATTAGAAATATAATACTCATAATTTCAGCAATTGGGATTTTACTGCTGTTTTTAAGCTCATATTTTTTAATTAACTGGCAGTTGAAACCTCTGGAAAAACTTATCAGAGCTTTTGGAGAACTGGCGGCTGGAAATTTAAATAAAGAGGTTATGCTCAGTAATACAAATAATAGAAATGATGAAATAGGTAAATTAAGTAAATCTTTTAACAATATGGTCAGCAAATTTAAAGAACTGATTTTAAATATAAATGAAGCTTCAGATGAAGTAAAAGAATCTTCTACATATTTAAAAGAAGTTTCTCAGGAAGTTGGAAGTGTATCAACCCAGGTAGCACAGTCTATAAGCGATGTTTCCACGGGTGCTGATACACAGGCAGAAAGTGTAGAAAATATCAATAACAGGGTTAAAAAATTGGCAGAAGATATAGATAAACTAAAAAAATCAAATCAGGATGTCAAATTACTGGCTGATGAAATGGAAAATGCTGCAGCTGGCGGAAAAATAGAAATAAGTAATGTAAGCAAACAGATGCAGAAAATCCGCAGTCAGATACAGAATGTTGCAGCTGGAATAAGTAATCTAGAATCAATTTCAGATGAAATTGATGAAATACTCAATATAATAAATAATATTGCTGAACAGACAAATCTGCTTGCTTTAAATGCAGCTATTGAGGCTGCAAGAGCTGGAGAAGCAGGAAGAGGTTTTAGTGTTGTTGCAGACGAAATTAGAGAACTGGCCGAAGAATCAGTTGATTCAGCAGCACAAATTAGAAAGCTGATAGAAGATGTTAAAAATGAGACTAGAAATGCAAGTTCGAGTATGAACGAGGGAATTACAGAAATCAAAAATGGAGAAAAGGTAGTTAACAGTGCAGAAAAATCTTTTGTTGAGATTGAAGATAAAATTGCAAATGTATCTTCTGGAATCAATTCATCAATTAAGGTTGTAGATGATGTGGATAAATATAGTATAGAAATTGTCAGTGAAATAGAAGAAATTGCAGGTATTTCTGAAGAAACTTCTGCAAATACTCAGGAAGTCGCAGCAGCAAGCGAAGAGCAGAATGCATCTATTGAAGAAATTACAGGCCTATCAGATACACTTGCCGAAATGGCAGCAAACTTAAACAAACTGGTAAATCAATTTAATATTAATGACAGCTAAAGATAAATAAAAAGTCCTCTTTCTTTATTTTTGAGTTTTTTAAGATTGAGGACTTTTTAAAATTTACTGCCTACTACTACAGGACAGATTTATTTTAAATTCCTGGTTTATTAAAAAATCAAATATTTACTTTAAGTAGAGAATGTGGTTTATATTAGATATATTTTTGAAGGTATAAATGCTGTTAATATAGAATAATATAAATATAGGAGTTTCTCAAAAAAATTTTAAGCTGCAAAAAGCGGGGATTTCTTTAAGATTCATATACTAAAAAATTAAATATCCCTGCTCTCTTTTCTTTTTTTAGCAGAGTGTGAACCTCTCCACCTAAATCAAAAACAGATTTAGATGGAGCTTTCTGACTGTTTTAGATAAAAAAGGGGAAAGATTGTATTGAAGAAAGTTGGTATATTATGAGAAATAAATTATTTATTTTGACAGCAGCATTAATTTTGCTTTTAGGGTCTTATTTTTTTATAAGTCAGAAGAATTCTCTGGCAGAAGTTCATATAAATAAAATAATTGATGGAGATACATATAAAACCTCCAGTGGTAAAACAATAAGAGTTCTGGGTGTTGACTGTCCAGAGATCGACTGGGAAAAAGGAAAAGGAGAATATTTCGCCTTTAAAGCAAAAGAATTTGCAGAAGATAAGATTCTGGATAAAAAAGTGGAGCTGGAATTTGATACTGAAAAAGAAGATAAATATGGACGCCTGCTGGCCTATATTTATTTAAATGATTCAGAAATGTTTAACCTGCAGCTGCTTCAGGAAGGTTATGCTAATTTGATGATCATTCCACCAAATAAGAGATATGAAGCGGAATTTAAAGAAACAGCAAAAAGAGCACGAAGGGAAAAAACAGGAATCTGGTCCAAAATAGAATATTATCAGGATCAGGTAGAGGTTATAAGCTGGCAAAATGCTGACTCTTATGTAAATGAAATAGTTATTGTTAAGGGAAAAATTGAATCCACCTACAGCTCAGATAAAGTAACATACCTAAATTTTTCGGAGAATTATAATGAAGATTTCGCTGTGGTTATATTTAATGAAGATTTGATTAAATTCGATTACAACCCTGCCGAATATCTTGAAGGAAAAGAAGTTAAAGTCTTAGGTAAAATAGAAGTATATAAAAATGTTCCAGAAATAGTACTTGATAAACCTTATAATATTATAGTTGTTGAGTGATACAATTTGGGCTGAAATAAAAAAATTCATGTTTATATATTAAATTAAAGAGGGGTGGAATAATGGAAAAAAAATTATTGAGAAGTACTGATCTGGAAGTTAGCAAAATGTGTTTTGGTGCACTTCCACTTGGGCCAGCACAGAAAAACATGCCGTTAAATGATGGTATAGAGGTAATCAAATATGCTTTTGATTCAGGCATAAATTTTATTGATACTGCAGAAATGTACAGAACTTATGATTATATTGCTCCAGTAATTAAAAATTTGGATCGGGAAGATTTTGTAATAACTTCTAAATCACATGCTGAGACGTATGAGGAGGTAGTAGAGCATGTCGAGAATGGCTTAACAAAATTAGGAATTGAATATTTCGACATATTTCATATCCATGCTGCCAGAGAGTCAGAGCCTTTTTCTAAAAGAAAAGAAACTCTGCGTGCACTGATTGATCTGAAAGTAAAGGGTAAAATAAAAAATATTGGAATTGCCACCCACTATGTTGAAGTTGTAAAAAGGGCAGCAGAAAATGAGAATATTGATGTTGTTTTTGCAATTTATAATATAACAGGCAGAGGAATAGTAGATGGAAGCAGAGAAGATATGAGCCTGGCATTGAAGTATGCACATGATTCTGGCAAAGCTGTTTATGCAATGAAGCCTCTTGCGGGAGGTAATTTGATTGATGATATAAATGAGGCCTTTGAATTTGTTTTAAATAAAGAGTTTATAGATTCTATTGCAGTTGGAATGGTTGCAAAAGAAGAAGTGGATTTAAATCTGAAAATATTTGCCGGTGAAAAAATAACCGAGGATATGAAAATAGAAAAAGAGAAGAAAAAGCTTACTATATTGAATAAGCTGTGTATAAAATGTTTGAAATGCATAGAAACCTGTCCTAATTATGCACTTTCCATTGTTGATGATAAGGTTACAGTGGATCACGAAAAATGTATACTCTGTGGATACTGCAGTCCTGTTTGTCCCCAATTCTGTATTAGAATAACATAAACTTTTTAATTTGGAATCATAAACTCCGCCTGATAGATATTAAAAATATTTAGGCGGAGTTTTCTTATTTTATATATTTAATTTTCCCCTAATATTTCAGAAGTTGTGTTATCAGTTGTAAACTGCATAAAAATGACAATTGATAATATAGTAATGCCGAAAAGATCGGATTCCCAGCCTGGAAATAACAGGCCAACAGCACTTATTCCGAGCAGAAGCTGTTCAATAATTGTTGTTCTCCTTTTTAGATAGCCTAAAACCCCAGCAGAAAGTGCAAATACTCCAATAAGAGAACTCATTGTAATAATTATTACTCCTACCAGATTGGTATTTATTAGAAGTAAAGAGGGGGAATATGCAAAAATAAATGGAACAACAAAGCCTGCGAAGGCTAGTTTTACTGCTGTAAATCCTGTTTTAAGCGGATTGGATTCTGCAATTCCTGCTCCTGCATAGGCTGCAAGTGCAGCTGGAGGTGTCAGATCAGCAACAACTCCAAAATAGAGAACAAAAAGATGTGCTGCAAGTATAGGAACACCGAGTTCAGTTAAAGCAGGGGCGGCCATAGTGGCCAGAACTATATAAGTTGCAGTTGTCGGTAGACCCGTTCCTAAAATTGTACAGGCTACCATAGTAAAAAATAAAGCTAAGAATAAATTACCATGCGCAAGTGAAACTGTTATTGTGGTGAATTTAAGTCCCAGACCGGTTAAAGTTGTAGAACCTACTATAAACCCTACACTGGCACATGCAGCTGCAACCCCGAGAGCAGAAATGGCTCCTTCTTTTAATGTATCTATAAGATCTTTAAGGCTCATTCTTGTATCTTTTTTCAAAAAAGAAAGAGCAAAAGAGACAAGTATTCCTATATATGCTGCCCTTAATGGGGTATAACCTTTAAAAAGATAATAAAATATTATTACCAGAGGAAGAATCATATGGCCTCTATTTTTTAAGACATTTAATAATTTTGGAATTTGATTTTTATTCATACCTTTTAAACCCAATTTTTTGGCCTCAAAATGGACCATTAAACCAACAGAAAAATAATATAAAATTGCAGGTAAAATTGCTGCTTTGGCTATGTTGGCATATGGTACTCCAATAAATTCTGACATAATAAAGGCGGCGGCTCCCATTATTGGCGGCATTATTTGTCCACCGGTTGAAGCAGCAGCTTCTACTGCAGCAGCAAATCTCGGCTTATAGCCTACTCTTTTCATTAATGGGATTGTAAAAGAACCTGTTGTTACTGTGTTGGCAACTGAACTTCCAGAAATAGAGCCCATAAAACCACTGGAAATAACAGCAGCTTTTGCCGGGCCTCCGGTAGTTTTACCGGTTAATGCCATGGCCAGATCTATAAAGAGATCTCCTAAACCAGTCCTTTTAGCAAAAGAACCTAACAGTAAAAACAGAAAAATATATGTTGCAGATACTCCAAGTGGTATGCCAAAGATACCTTCAGTTGTAAAGTACATATGGCTGGCAATTCTGGACCAGGAATATCCTCTGTGTGCCAGCATGCCAGGCATCTGAGGACCATAATGAGCATATGCCAAAAAGAGAACAGATATAACTGGCAGTTCTGGCCCGATCACTCTTCTGGTTCCTTCCAGTACAACAATTATTGCAGTAATTGCCATAATATAATCAAGCTGTGTAAACATACCGGCTCTTCGTACTAATTCCTGATAGTTTATAAATATATATGAAGATATAACAATACTGAGTCCGGCCATAATGATATCAAAAAACAGGAATATTTTATTATTTTTTTTCCCTTTTACTGGTGGATAAAGCAGAAAAATAAGTGTAAATATAAATCCTAAATGTACGGATCTCTGTTTTAAAGCCAGTAATATTCCAAATCCCGCAGTATAGAGGTGGAATAGAGAGAGAGAAACAGCTATAATGGTAATTATTAATGCTGCTTTACCTCTGAAATTTCTATAATCAGCAGTTGGATCAAAATCTTTCAAAAGTTCATTTTCTTTTAATGGTGGTTTTTCAGACATTTTTTATCTCCTCCAGAATTTTTGAAAAGACCTTTTCTCTTTCAAGATATATTTTTAAGAGATTTTCATCTTCAGATAAACTATAGAGTTTATAAGTATTATCTGCATATATAAATTTATGTTCAGCATAACTGCTTACTCTAAGCAAAATTTCTGGTAATTGCTGATCAATATTATCTATAATAAATTTATCATTTTTTAATTTATAATCGTTTTTATTCAAAAAAGGTAAGCCGGCACCATACGATTGATATATGGTTTTTTTTAGATATATTTTTTCATTTTGAATTATAAAAATTTCAAAAACAGGTGTTCTTGCTACAGAATGATTATATTTAATTGTAAAAGAATCTGTATTTTTTACTGGTTCAGAAAAAATTAGATTATTCTTGTCCAGATCATAAATTTTTAAAGTTAAAACAGTGGAATTGAAATATAGCAATAAAATAAAAGAAATTATAATCATAAGTGCTGTAAAATATTTTTTCATAATGGATTATGACCGGGTATAGAAAACCCGGTCACCTCCCTTCCAACTCAAAAATTACTTATTCAGCTTAATTAAAATAGTCACTAAAATTCCATAAATCAACTTCAAAATTATAAAGATAATTATTCAACTTCATTAAAGTATTTTTCTGCACCAGGATGAAGTTTAACTGTCATACCATCTTTAGCATTTTCAAGTTTAATATCTTTTGCTCTGTCATGTGCATTGATAAGTGTATCGCGATTTTCGAAAATAGCTTTAGTAATATTATAAACAAGTTCTTCTGAAAGATCAGAATCTGCAACTAAAATTGCTTTTAAAGCAACAGTAGTAACATCTTTATCTAAACCATTATAAGTACCTGCAGGAACTGTTACACCAGTAAGATATGGATATTTGCCGTTTAAAGCTTTTATATCTGCTTTACTAAAATTTAGTAAAGAGATTTTCTGGGTGGCTGCAACATCCATAACTGCTGCAGTGGGTATACCTGCTGTTAAAAAAGCAGCATCTATCTGCCTGTCTTTAAGACGGCTTGCAGCTTCTCCAAATGATAAGTAATCTTCTTCGATATCATCATAACTCAATCCAAAAAAGTTTAGAATTTGGCTGGCATTAGCCTCAGCACCACTGCCGGGAGCTCCAACCGCTACTTTTTTTCCTTTTAGATCAGATATTTTTTCTATACCTGCATCTGCTCGAACTACAATCTGTATAACTTCGGGATATAGTGCGGTAATACCTGTCATATTTTTAACAGTATTTCCTTCAAATTGATTCTGGCCATTAACCGCATAACTGGCTATATCATTCTGCAGTATGGCAAGTTCAACTTCCTGATTATAAATTAATCTGCTGTTTGTAACAGAGGCACCTGTAGACTGAGCAGAAGCATTTACATTTTCTATGTTTTCATTCAGTACCTTTGCAATTGCACCACCAATTGGGTAATAAGTACCGGAAGTTCCTCCTGTAGCTATGGATAAAAATTTTGTTTGGGCCATAACACTTCCGGAAACAAAAAGACTAAAGACAGTTAAAAGACTGAGCATAACGAAAATCTTTCCTTTTTGATTAAACATTAATATCTACTCCCTTCTATTAATATAAATAAATTGAAAAATAGGTAAAAATAAACCTATTTAATTATATAATAAATTTTATTATAAATCAAGTATAAATATTTGTTAATATAAATAATATATTTGTAATTTGTAAATTAGATGGATTATTTTTTAAATTTGTTCAAAAAAAAGAGCAGTTAAACTGCTCTAAAAATTATTGCTGTTAATATTTCTGTATTGTGTTGGTGTAATACCATTAATAGTTTTAAACGTTCTTTCAAAATGATTTAAAGTATTGAAACCAACATTCATTGCAATATCAGTGATATTTAAATTTGTGCTGGTCAGCATTTTTTGTGCTTCAATTATACGTCTGCTGTTGATAAATTCTATGACTGTAAATCCAGTTTTCTTTTTAAAAAAGTGGCTCAAATAGTATTTGCTGATATATAAATTTTGAGCAATATCTTTTAGAGTAAGACCTCTTTTATAATTATTATTGATATATTCAATTATTTGGTGGAGTTTTTGGTTGGAAGAATCCACTTTTTGTTCAGGAAAATTATTTTTTTCTGTAAGTCTAAAAATCATAACAAACATTTCTAAAAGATAGGCATGAATAATTGACTGATATCCAGGCTGTTTTTTGGTTGATTCGAAAATTAATTTTTCTGTAATATATTTTAATTTGTTGTATTGAGAGTTGTTTAATTTTAAAGATTTAATATTTTTGTTAAAAATATACAGTGGATTAAAATCACTTTCAATATTGTTAAAATAACTTTTTAGAAAATTTTCTTTTATATGAATGATAAATCTATCGAAACTAGGGTTTTTTTCAGATATTTTTGGTCTGTGGATTTCTGATTCGTCAATTATAAAAATAGTTTTGTCCTGAATTTTATAATTCCTATTTTTTATAAAAAATCTTCCACAGCCGCTGTTTGTCAGCAGAAGCTCGTATGCATTATGGTAATGTTTGTCTCCTCTTAAAACTACTGGCTTTTTTCTGTGAGAAATAATAAAATCCTCTATAAGTAAACTAAAATCAGATTTACTGTGATCAATATCACTGGTCATAAGAACTCACTTCCTGTAATTTTACTATTCCTGCCGAGCGCAAATTTGTACCGCAAAATAATGACACCAATAAGGCATAATAAAAGAAACGAACTGGCAAGAATGAAAATAAATTTCAAATTCAAAACACTGTACATATAGCCAAATAAAAGAGCAAATATAGTGGTTGCAAAACTTACACTGGACTGCCAGATGCCTATGGAAAAGCCCCTTTTCTCCGGTTTTACAGTTTCAGCTGCAAGTGCATTTAAGATTGGGTTCAAAACCGTAAAGCCAATAGATATTAAAAAAACAAACAGAACAAGAAGATAAAAATTTGTTAAAAAAGGAAGCAGCATAATGGATACGGCAGGAATTATTACTCCTCCATAGACAAAAACCATTCTTCCATATTTATCAGATAGGCTGCCCATAATACCCCCAAATATTATCTGAGATAGACCTTTAACACTTAATATAAATCCAACAGCCCTCATAGAAAGACTTATTTCATTAAGATAAAGAGGTAGATAATTATCTGTCAAAATCATAATTGCAGAAATGGTAAATCCACTCAATATAACTATAAGGTATTCTGGATTTTTAAGCAGAATTTTAGTATCTTCAATAAAGCTGCTGTTTTTCTCTGGTTTTAAAGACTTTTGTTGCCCAACTAACTTTATTTCAGGCAGATTTTTTAGAAGAAAAGCATTTAAAAGAAATGATATTAACAGTATAATAAAAAGAGCATAATACCCCCAGAGGTCACTTGCTAAACCTCCTAAAACTGGGCCAATAAAAAATCCCATTCCAATTCCTGCAGTTCTAATTCCCAGATTTTTCCCGCGCTCTTCTGCATCCATTTCGGAAAAATAAAAGGCTGTACTGGCCATGAAAGCAGCTCTGCTTATTCCTGTTAAAAATTGAGCGGTACATAATATGAAAAAACTCCCCGGAAAAAAATAAAATATTACTCCAATTATAAATATAATATTTGATAATATAAGCACATTTTTACTTCCTATTTTGTCAATTAGAAAACCAATATAAATTTTGGTAAATCCACTGGGGAGGTTGTAAAAAAATATAATTTGGCCGATTAAAAATTGCGTTATACCAAATTCTTTAGCATAAATTGGAATTAATGGCAGAAAAAAGTAAGTCTGTGTTATCATTAGAACATGTAGAGCAAAAATAAATATCTTTTTTTTCTTCATATTATGTATCTTTCCTTTCTAAAATAAAATTATTATTGTAAGAATTCGCAAAAAAATTAGATAATCCTTTATTTTTTTAAACTTATACAACAATATATGCATGATTATTTACTATTGAACAATATATGAAAGGCATTCTTCGTCAAAATATTCTATTATATTAGTATAAGATAAAATATTCTAATAAGTAATCAATTATTTTAATTGCCATCCTTTTGTTTGGCAAAACATTTGACAAAGAAATAATATATATTTTTATTGAGTGTATGAGCGAATAATTTAATGAATTTTCAGACAATAATGAAAAAGGAGATTACTATTATGAGTATTTTATATAAAATTCAGCTTATACAAGCTTCATTCTGCAGTTATATATAGTGTTATAATTTTTTATGTTTAAAAAATATAAAATATAATTAATATAAGGTAATAAGTTAGAAGGAGGTGGTTGTGAAATTATATCAGCTGGATGTTGTAGAACAAAGCACTAAAAAATTCAAGGGGGTTTCATTTTATGTTAAAGAAATCGAGAATTTTAGTAATGGTATTAATCATGGTTTTTGTGATTTCCAGTTTGTCCCTGGCGGCTTATCCAGAAAAGCCAATTAAGATGCTTATGGGTTTCAGTCCTGGTGGAGGTAGTGATGCACTTGCACAGTTAATTGAACCATTTCTACAGGATATTTTAGATACAAGTTTTGTTAATGAGTATAAGCCTGGTGCTACAGGAGCAATTGCCTGGACTCAACTGGCTTATGATACTCCTAATGATGGATATACAATCAGTGTAACAAACACTCCAATGCTTATGACTAACTATATTATGAATGAAGAAATAGTATATCATATTGATATGTTTGATCCTATTGCAAATATAGTAACAGACCCTGGTATTATGGTTGTACCAGCAGATAGTTCATTTGATACAATGGAAGAATTAATGGCATATGCTGAAGAGAATCCTGGAGAAGTTACTGTTGGCCATTCTGGTGTTGGTGGAGATGACTTTTTCTCGATGCTAATTCTGGAAAGAGAAACAGGACTTGACTTTCAGCTTATTCCCTTCACAGGTGATGGACCTTCATGGCAGGCAGCTATGGGTGGAAAAATTGATGCAAGCAGTAATAACGTAGGTATCACATATCCACAGGTTAAAGAAGGTAACTTAAAAGCACTTGCTGTTTATTCTGAAAAAAGATTGGACGCACTGCCAGATGTTCCTACAATGAAAGAATTAGGATATAATGTTGTTGCAGGTTCTTCACGTGGTATCAGTGGACCTAAGGGTATGCCAGAAGAAGCAGTAAATACATTAATAGCAGCTGTAGAAGAAATGGCCAAAGATCCTGAGTTCCAGAAGGCTGCAGCAGATAGAGCTATGAATCTTGATATTAAAACAGGTGATGAATATTGGGAATACTTACAGACTCAGTCTGAAATTTATGGTGAAATCTGGGAAAACGTTAAAGATCAGTACCAAAATTAAATAAAGCTGCATTAAATATTGAATATAAATAAAGGCATTTAAGACATAAAAATAGAAGGGATTTTTAAAAATCCCTTCTATTTTCTTAAAAGGAAGGTGACAATTGGCGTGAAATTGTTTAAAGCATTATGGAAATATTTTTTAACTGCTGCTGTGGTTTTAACAATGGCTGGAGTTTTTTACAGTAGAACCGGTAAATTACCCAGTATGGCTAAAAGATTTCCTGTTATTTTGATTTATATAATTGTATTTTTCACTATTTTAATGCTGGTGGAGCAAATTTTGAAATTTGTTAATAAGGATAAGCCTAAAAAGAAAAAAAAGAAAAAAATTGATTCTGAATTTACAGATGCTGTAGGAGAAATTGATTATTTAAAAGCGTTTATATTTGCAGTTATGATAGGAATTTATGTTTTCACTTTAAAAACTCTTGGTTATTTTATAGTTACACCAGTTTTTATAATAGCCTCATTTATGTATTTAAAATCAACAAGTTTAAGAAATACTATTCTTATAACTGTAGGATTTAATTTATTTGTTTATTTAGTTTTTGTTAAATTTTTAAATTTGCCGATACCGATGGGTATTCTTTCGTAGGAGGTATAAATTGAAATGATAATGGATAATATTTTATTTGGACTTACCAATGTAATACAGCCTTTTAATTTACTTTTGATTGCTCTCGGCACAAGTATCGGTTTATTTGTTGGTTCAATGCCGGGATTATCTGCTACAATGGCTATTGCAATACTGCTGCCTTTAACTTTTGGACTTGATCCTGCTTCAGGTATCAGCATGCTCGCATCACTATATATGGGAGCCATGTATGGAGGATCAATTGCAGCTATACTTTTAAAAACACCAGGTACACCGGCTGCGGCAGCTACAATTATGGATGGTTATCCGATGGCTCAAAAAGGTTATCCTGGTAAAGCTTTTGGTATATCATTAACTTCTTCATTTATTGGTGGTATGATAAGTGCACTTGTACTTTTGACTATTGCACCACTTTTGGGAAAACTGGCACTGGAATTTGGGCCTGTTGAGCTATTTGCGGTAGCTGTACTGGGAATGACTATCATTGGTTCTCTTGTTAGAGGTTCAACGGTTTTAGGACTTTTATCTGGTTCCATTGGGTTACTGTTAGCCTTAATTGGTATGGATCCAACAACTGGTACACCGAGATTTACTTTTGGTAATATGTACTTGTTTTCTGGGATTCCTTTTGTTGTAGCACTTATTGGCTTGTTTTCTATCCCACAGGCAATACATTTAATAGAACAGAAGTCTGCAATGAATAGCGGAGAAATTAATCCGATTGAAGATAAAATGCTACCAACTTTTAAAGAATTTAAAAAATTGATTGTTACAATTTTGAGATCTTCTGGAATAGGAGTAATTACTGGTTTAATCCCTGGCACTGGTGGAGACACTGCCTGCTGGTTTGCCTATAATGAAGCAAAGAGGTGGGCAAAAGATAAAACAGGATTTGGCCAGGGGAGGCCGGAAGGTATTGCCTCAGCAGAGGCAGCTAATAATGCTGTTGTTGGTGGTGCCCTGATACCAACACTAACACTTGGTATACCGGGTAGTTCATCTACTGCTGTTTTAATAGGTGGACTTATGGTACACGGCATTTTACCCGGACCAACTCTGATGACAGAACATGCTGATGTAACATATACATTAATATGGGGGCTATTTTTTGCTAATATATTTATGTTTATAATTGGCTTAATGTTTACAAGAGCAACAATATATGTAACTAAAATAGATAATAAAGTTATTGCGCCATTAATTGTAGTACTGGCTGTAGTTGGTTCTTTTGCAATCAATAATAGTTTTTTTGATGTTATATTGATGTTCATTTTTGGAATACTCGGCTATTTTATGAACAAAATAGATATGCCGACTGCTCCAATGGTAATAGGTCTTATTTTAGGTCATATGTTTGATACAAGCTTAAACCAGTCACTTTTAATGAGTAGAGGATCCTGGATGATTTTTTTGAGAAGTCCAATTTCTGCAATTTTACTTGCACTTGCACTATTTTCTGCACTGCAGTCAACACCTCTCTTTGGGTTGATTATTAAGACTTTCAGAAAAAAAGTGCTGAATAATAATTAGAAAAGGAGCTAAATTATGAGTAAAAGCAAAAACAAAGCAAAGATTGAGATCAATCAGGCATGGTGCAAAAGCTGCGGCATATGTGTGGACTTTTGCCCGACAGATGTATTAGAACTGGACATTACAGGCAAACTAAAGGTAGTGGAGGCAGATGCATGTATTAACTGTATGCTGTGTGAACTACGCTGCCCGGACTTTGCAATAGAAATAGTGGAGGAGGATTAAGTATATGAAAGAAGCAGTACTAATGCAGGGTAATCAGGCGGTAGCCGAGGGAGCACTGGCAGCAGGAGTAAAATTCTGTGCTGGATATCCAATTACCCCTTCAACAGAAGTAATAGAAATACTTTCAGAAAAGCTGCCTTCTCATGGAGGAAGATTTATACAGATGGAAGATGAGCTGGGGAGTATAGGAGCAATAATAGGAGCATCAGCAGCAGGTAAGAAATCCATGACCGCAACAAGTGGACCTGGATTTAGCCTGATGCAGGAGAACTTAGGTTATGCAGCAATGGTAGAGCTGCCGATAGTAATTTACAATGCACAGAGGGTGGGCCCATCAACAGGTGGAGCCACCAAACCACATCAGGCAGATATAATGCAGGCCAAATGGGGTTCACATGGAGACAGCCCACGGATAGCAGTAATGCCCGGTTCAGTAAAAGAAGCATATGAGATAACAGTAAAGGCATTTAATCTGTCAGAAAAATATATGGTGCCAGTAGTGATTTTAATGGATGAACTTCTGGCACACATGAGAGAAAGTATAGTTATACCTGACAAAGAAGACCTAGAGATAGTAGACAGAAGGAAGGATGCATTACCAGAAGAGGAATACCTTCCCTACAAAATAGATGAGACAGGTTTACCTGTACTGCCGCCATTAGGTGGAGGCTACAGGTACAATATATCCGGCATGATTCACGGAGAAGACGGAATACCGGATTTAACTCCATCGACAATAGATGCCAATGTAAGAAGGATAAATTCCAAACTTGATAAATACTATGATGATATAGTAATGCTGGAGAACGAGAAAAATGAAAAAGCAAAAACAGCCCTCTTTGTATTTGGTTCAACCACCAGACCAGCAAAAGGTGCTGTCAAAAAAGCAAAAGAAGCGGGAGTAGAAGTAGAGCTTATAAGACCGATAACAAT
>NZ_QPJE01000007.1 GCF_003337245.1 Halanaerobium sp. MA284_MarDTE_T2 | reverse complement strand
CTGTGATATTCAATTTTTTTGTTGTTGAGAACTAATTTTTAGATTTAAAAGCTTAGTTTAGATTGAATATGCTTAATGTTTTTGTGTTACAATCATAATATAATATATTTTATAAAACACAATATAATGGAGGTGGATAAATAAAAAATTAATTTAATGTGTTAAAACAACTGATTTTAGATTACACTTGATTTAATTAAAGATTCGAATAAACTCGGTTTAATTATATTTGCTAATATGGAGGATTTACCTCTGCTGACTGAGTTCTATATCTCATTTGAAAGAGAAGAAATTAAGAAAGATGCTCAGAGTATCAGTTTGGATTATATTGAAGTTAAAATGTATCCAAAAAATTATAGAGGTAAATTAACTGCAGTTAATAACCGAAAATATTTAGAAAATTATTTATTTAAAATAATTGCTGGAAAAGATATTAAAAATCATATATTAAGTAGGGAGGAGCTAAAAAATGAGCAAGAAAAATTTAGACTGGGAAAATCTTGGTTTTAAATATCATCAGACAGATAAGAGGTACATAGCAAATTATAAAAATGGTAAGTGGGATAAGGGTAAATTAATTTCTGACCCTAATGTAGTAATCAATGAGAGTGCAGCAGTCTTACAGTACTGTCAGCAGGTATTTGAAGGGTTAAAGGCCTATACGACAAAAGATGGAAGTGTAGTAACATTTAGACCGGATTTAAATGCGGAGCGGATGCTGGATTCGGCAGAGGGATTACAGATGCCGCCCTTTCCTAAAGAAAGATTTTTGGAAGCAGTTGATCAGGTAGTTGAAGCAAATCTAGACTGGGTGCCGCCATATGGCACAGGAGCTTCTCTTTATCTGCGGCCATTTATTTTTGGATCTAAAGAGGTAATTGCTATTAAACCAGCAGAAGAGTTTCAGTTCAGACTTTATGCAACTCCAGTTGGACCCTACTTTAAAGGAGGAGTAAACCCTATTACCATTAGAGTTAGCAAATATGATCGGGCAGCTCCTCGCGGTACTGGCCATCTTAAGGCTGGGTTAAATTATGCAATGAGTTTAAAGACTACTGTAGAAGCTCGTGAAGAGGGATATGATGAAAATCTATTTTTAGATGCTGCCACCAGAACTTATGTTGAAGAAAGTGGTGGAGCCAATATTATTTTCATTACAAAAGATAATGAGCTGGTGTCACCAAAATCAAGCTCAATTTTGCCTTCAATAACTAAAAGATCTATTCTTTATCTGGCTGAAAATTATCTTGATTTAAAAGTTACCGAAAGACCAGTAAAGTTGGAAGAAGTCAAGAATTTTGCAGAGGCAGGTCTCTGTGGTACAGCAGCCGTAATTTCTCCTATTGGTAAGATAGTTAATGGAGATCAGGAAATTATTTTTCCTAGTGGAATGGATGATATGGGCCCAATAATCAAAAAATTATATGAAACCTTAACTCAGATGCAGCTGGGGGTTATTGATGCTCCTGAAGGTTGGATCAGAAAAATAAAATAATAAATTGAAAATTTTCAGAGTTAGAGTAATGAAAATAATTAGAAAACTGGATTTAATTTTATCAATAACTATAGGATATTTAGCTCTATTTTTAGATAAAAAATGAAAGACAAAACTAAGAATCATATTTCAAAAATGGGGGAAGTCTTTTTAGTTAAAATAGGAGTTTCCCCAAAATTTATTTTCAAGCTGCAAAAAGGGGGCTTTAGTCATCAACGAAATTTTTAGATTTATCTAAAACTCAATTCGGGTGTGAAATAGGGCACACTAATCAATGAGTCCTCCTGACTCATGATTAGCTCACTCCATCCTGCAGTTCAACCCTATTTCTTCCTTCATTTCGTTAAGATTCATTGACTAAAAATTTCAATATTCCTGCATCTCCCCTTTTTGCAGCAGTATATAAAAAATGGGGAAAGTCCAGTAGTTAAAAAGTTTGACTTATTTAACGAATTATGATATATTATATTTGCTGGATAGAAAAAAATAGTTTCGTTTATCCAGGTTTAAAATTTAGGAGGAAGATAAATAATATGGTTTACACAGGAAAAGTAAAATGGTTTGATGAGAAAAAGGGTTATGGATTTATTGAAAGAGAAGATGGCGACGATGTATTCGTGCATTTTTCTGCTCTTCAACAAGAAGGTTTTAAAACATTGGAAGAAGATCAGGAAGTAGAGTTCGAAATTGTTGAAGGAGATCGTGGACCACAGGCAGAGAATGTTGTAGTTATATAATTTTCAGTAAATTTTAATATTAGGAAATCAGCCCCTGGCTTTACTGTCGGGGGTTTAATTTTGTTTAACTTGAGAAAAATATAAATAATGATATAATTATATAAAGTAATACAGTATTTTGCTTATAAAATTCTATGAGGTGGAGGTTATCTATCTAATGAATGCAAAAATCATTGTAGACAGCTGCTGTGACTTAACAGAAGAAATTAAAAAAAGATTTGATATCAGTATAGTACCTTTATCCATAAATGTTAACAACAGAACAATAGTTGATGACGAAAAAATGGATAGAGATTATTTATTAAATCAGATGAAAAATAGTGCTGAGGTCCCTAAAACTGCAAGTCCTTCTCCCGAACTTTTTCTGGAAGAATATAAAAATCATGATAATATTTTTGTAGTAACTATTTCCAGTAAATTAAGCAGTTCTTACCAGAATGCCGAACTGGCAAAGAAGTTATTTTTAAATGAAACTGAAGACAAATTTATTCATGTATTTAACTCATTAAGTGCATCTGCTGGTGAAACTATGATAGCAGTTAAAATTGGTGAGCTTATAGAAAAAAATCTGTCTTCAGGAGATATTGTGGCAAAAGTAGAAGAATATATTTCAGAAATGGAGACATTATTTGTTTTAGATTCACTGGATAATTTAATTAAAGCAGGACGTATGAATAAAGTTAAAGGCAAAATAGCATCTTTTTTTAGCATAAAACCAATACTGGGTGGAAATGAAGGGGCTATAGAATTATTTGATAAAGTAAGAGGTTCCAAAAGAGCTTTTAGAAGGCTGGTAGAAATGATCGGGGAAAGAGGTAAAAAACTGGAAGATAAAATATTGGGAATTGCTCACTGTAATGCTGAAGAAAGAGCAGAATACTTGAAAGAAGAAGCAGAAAAGCTGTATAATTTTAGAGATATTGTAATAGTTAAAACAGCAGGAATTAGTACTGTTTATGCAAATGAAGGTGGAGTCGTAATAGCTTTTTGATATTAAGCCGGTGTAGCTCAACTGGTAGAGCAGTGGTATCGTAAACCACAGGCTGCAGGTTCAATTCCTGTCACCGGCTCCATTGATATGAAAGGGATTATATCACTTATAAAAAGACCATATTTAATTATTGACAGCGATTTTACTTCAGTGTCAGAAATTGCTTTTATTTTTGTCCCAGTCTATTAGATTTAAAAACTGATAAAAGGGATTTTTTTGCTTATATAGAATTAATAATATAGGGGTAATTAATAGAGTAATACGGTAAGATATCAAGAGTAAAAAAGATAACCAGATTTAGTCCCTGAAAAACTGAGAGATGGGCAGCCTCGCCATTAGTGTTCACCAGTAAGTTTTGAGTAAAGAGGCAGCTGCCTGCAAGTATATTATACGAGGAGGGGTTAAAATGAAAAAAATCCTGGTAGCTGTTGATGGTTCAGAAAGTTCTAAAAAAGCTGCTCAAAAAGGTGCCCTCATTGCTGAATCTCTGGGAGCTGAAGTGACTTTGATAAATGTAATTTCAGAGGCTGTCACAACTCCGCTAAGTGGTGTTTCGTCCTCGATGCCTATTGAAACGCTGCAGGACCTAATGGAACAAAAAGAGCAGGAACTTAAATACAATGCTGAAAAAATTTTAAGAGAAGATGCACAGTATTTTAAAGAACGCGGAGTAGATGTAGAGAAATTAATTCGTTATGGAAATCCGGCAGATGTGATCTGTAATTATGCGGAAGAAAAAGATTTTGATATGATTGTTATGGCAGATAAAGGTCATGGTGGAGTCAAGCGTTTTCTGCTGGGAAGTATAAGTGATAAAGTTGTGCGTCACGCGCAAATATCTGTACTTGTTGTTAAATAAATACAGATAAGAATATAGATATAAATATAATATTTTGTTTGTTTTAAACCTATCAGGATGTTTTCTGGTAGGTTTTTTAATAGTAAAGATTTTTGATAATAATTTAATAATTAAAATAAGGGAGGAATATTTGTGAAAAAGAAAATTGGTGGAGTAATTGTGGAAATTACGGAAGGAAATATTACAAAACAGCCTGACGTGGAAGCAGTAGTTAATGCTGCCAATGCTCAGCTCAGAACAGGTGGAGGTGTGGCTGGAGCTATCCACAGAGCGTCCGGGCCAGAATTGGCTGAGGCGTGCCGTGATTTTGCTCCCATAAAAACAGGAGAAGCTGTTATTACAGACGCATTTGATCTTAATAATGATTATGTTATTCACTGTTTGGGACCTGTGTATGGAGTTGACAGGCCAGAAGATCAATATTTAGCAAAAACATATAAAAATGCTTTAAAAATTGCAGAAGAAAATAATATTAAGTCAATTGCATTTCCTTCAATATCAACCGGTGCATTTGGATATCCAATTAAACAGGCAGCAGTTACAGCTCTGCGGACAGTAAAAAGCAGTTTAAAAGACTTACAGAGTATAGAAAAAATCAGATTTGTTCTTTTCAGCAGATCAGATTACAAAATTTATAAAGATACAATGAATTCAATATTGAATTTAGAAGAATAATAGGAGTTTCCCCAAAATTTATTTTCAAGCTGCAAAAAGGGGGCTTTAGTCATCAACGAAATTTTTAGATTTATCTAAAACTCAATTCGGGTGTGAAATAGGGCACACTAATCAATGAGTCCTCCTGACTCATGATTAGCTCACTCCATCCTGCAGTTCAACCCTATTTCTTCCTTCATTTCGTTAAGATTCATTGACTAAAAATTTCAATATTCCTGCATCTCCCCTTTTTGCAGCAGTATATAAAAAATGGGGAAAGTCCAGTAGAAGAATAAATATTGAAATTCAAAAACCGTTTGCTGTATTATTACTTATGCAGGCAGATTTCTATTTATTAATATAAATATTTTTGTTCATTTTTTTGTACAATAGACTACAGAATTAAAAGCAGGTATTAAAGAAAAAGTCAAGAAGATGATAATAAATAAATAGGGAGGAGAAGATTGGTTTGAAGAAAATATTTTATTTAATAGTTTTAATTTCATTCATTTGTTCTTTAAATATTTCTGCTGAAAAATTACCTGCCCTTGTAATAATGTATGATGATGGGTTTAAAGAAGACATGGAACTGGCATATCCTGTGCATAGGGAAAATAATATTCCTGCTGTTGCTGCAGTAAATACTTCAGAAATTGGAGAAAAGGGACGCTTAACCGAAGAAGATATAATTAAACTTTCAGAAAGCGGATGGGAAATTGCCGGACATGGACATTATCATACTGCACTGATATTTCATTCAATAAAAGAAAAAGTAAATTCTGGAGAAAAAGAAATAGCTGTCAGAAATTCTTTTTTAATGGATAGAAGATATGATTACATAATTTTTAATGTATATAGTTCAAAAGGTGAAAAAATCTCAATCAGTAAAATAGAAAGAAAAAATAATAAAAATTATATTATATTAGATTTACCGCTTAAACTTAATTATCCTAAGGAAGGAAGCTATGTCAGGATATCTGATAATTCAATGAAAGATGAGATATTAAAGCCAAAAAATATTTTAAAAGATATGGGACTTGAAGTTTCTACATTTGTTTATCCCTATAATGGGCATTTTAAACTGGCCCAAGATTATGTCAGTCAATATTATGCAGCCGCTAGAGCTGGGCATAGAAAAGGACAAATATTTCCAGAAGCTTTTTTAAATAAAAGTCCTTTTTCTAAATATAATTTAAAAGGAACAGGATTTGAAAAAAACTTGATAACAGATAAAGATTTAAATTATCTTCTTGAAAAAACGGCAGAAGAAAAGGCACTTTTAATATTATATGGACATCCTAAAAATGAGTTTTTTAGTGTAAAAAGGCTCAAACATATAATAGATTATTCCAATAAACTCGATATCAATATTACAACTTTAAATAAAATTTTTAATTGATATCATTTTCAGCGAAAAATCACCTATAGAAATGAATAGATAAAATTTATTCAAAAATTTAAAAATATTTTGTTATAATAATTTTAGGAGGTAAAAATATGTTTTCAATTTGTGCCTGGTGTGAAGAAAAATCATGTGAAAAAGAAAATGAAAAATATCCAGAATGGTGTATGATTCCAGGAATAGTATACTGCCAAAACAGCTATTACAGTGATTTAGACTAGAAGATAATATATTTTGGGTGGTGAAAAAATTGTTTATAGAAACACTTAAAGACCGCTGTCATGAATGTTATGCATGTGTACGCAACTGTCCTGTTAAGGCCATAAAGGTAAGCGGCGGCCAGGCAGAAGTAGTGGAAGAAAGGTGTATTTTCTGCGGGAAATGTGTGGAAGTATGTTCACAGGGAGCAAAAAGAATAATAAGTAATGAAAAACAGGTAGAAAAATGGCTGGAAAATAGTGAAGATGTTTCTATAGGACTTGCACCCAGTTTTCCGGCTTATAAAAAGGAATGGATTTACGGTGATTGGGGAAATTATTTATACAGTTTTGGATTCAAAGAAATTTACGAAGTGTCTTTTGGAGCAGAACTTATCAAAAAAGAATATAAAAATATTTTACAGAAGACAGAAAAGACTATTATTAGTTCTACCTGTCCGGTAATTGTATCATTGGTAGAAAAATATTATCCAGAACTGATAGATAATTTGGGGAAAATAGTTTCTCCTATGCAGGCATTAAAAAAATATTTTAAACACATTAAAAATAATGATTCAAAACTGGTGTTAGTTGGACCATGTCATGCCAAAAAAATTGAATTCCAAAATGACAGCTCAACAGCTGTACTTACTTTTAGTGAACTGTTTTCTTTAGGAGAAAAACTAAAAATAGAACAGGATAATATGGCAGATGATCATAAAAATGATAATACACAAAGCCATAAAGCTGATGAAAACAATACAGTTATAAGTTATGAAGCAAGAAATCTTCCTATTGCCGGAAATCTTCTTAAAGCAGTAGACAGCAGCTCAAAAAAATCTATAAATGTGGAAGGAGAAAATCATACTGTAGGGCTTTTAGATCTTCTTTTAAATCAAAAAATTTCTTATAAATTTGTAGATATTCTTTTTTGTGAGGGATGTATTGATGGTGTAGATTTAAAAAAAGGCAACTACTACAGCAAAAAATCAGCTGTAGAAAATTATACAGAAAAATTCAAATATTTTTCTCAATATAATTTGGAAATTGCTGCTGATCTTGATTTAAGCAAAAAATTTACAGAACAGGAAATAAAAGTTAGTATTCCAGGCGAAAAAGAGATATGGAAAGTTTTAAATAAGACTGACAAGTATACAGAGGATGATCTTCTGGACTGTGGTGCCTGTGGTTACAAATCCTGCTGGGATAAAGCAGTGGCAGTTTGTCAGGGGTTGGCTGAGGTAAATATGTGTCTTCCCTATCTTTTAAGTGAAAAAAGATCAGAAGTAAAAAAAGAACAGGAAATTAATAAAGAACTGGATCTGATAATAAACTCTTCTTATGATGGTATTATGGTTGTAAGCAGGAAAGGAAAAGTAGAACAGGTAAATGAAGCATATCTTAAAATGCTAAATATGGAAAAACAGCATCTTTTAGAAAAATCTGTATCTTATCTGGAAAAGAAAAGGATTTTATATCCATCAGTATCTCTGCTCAGTTTAAATGAAGAAAAAGAGATGACAATAGTTCAAAATACATATACAGGGAAAAGATTACTGGTGACAGCAAATCCAGTAATTAACAGCGGTGTTCTGGAGAAAATAATTATAAATGCAAGGGATTTAAAAGAATTAAATCAGGTGATAGAAAAAACAGATTATAAAGATGAAGATATACCAGGACACATTATCAGCAGATCTGAAGAAATGAAAAATATACTAAAACTGGCACAAAAAATTGCTAAAACTGATTCCACCATTCTTATTACCGGAGAATCTGGAGTTGGAAAAGAAGTTGTGGCCAAATATATTCATGAACAGAGCGAGGAAAGGGTAAAATTTGTTAAAATAAACTGTGCTGCTATACCAGAAACCCTGCTGGAATCAGAACTTTTTGGTTATGAAAAGGGTGCATTTAGTGGTGCCAGAAAAGAAGGTAAACGCGGACTTATAGAAGAAGCTGATCAGGGAACACTTTTTCTGGACGAAATAGGTGAACTGCCTTTAAACATGCAGGCAAAGCTGCTGCAGGTACTTCAGGAACACAGAGTGAGCAGAATTGGAGGAGTAGAGTCTAAAAAGGTCAATTTTAGGCTGATAGCTGCCACAAATAGAGATCTGCATAAAATGGTGAGAAATGGGGAATTTAGAGAAGATCTTTTTTACAGATTAAATGTTGTTCCAATTATGATTCCACCACTAAAAAGCAGAAAAGAAGATATAATTCCGCTAATAAAGCATTTCACCTCAATCTTAAATGAAAAGTATAGTAAAAATATTAACTTCAGCCGCGAATGTTTAGATTATATGCTGAGATATGACTGGCCCGGTAATGTACGGGAGCTGAATAATATCCTGGAGAGGCTTATTCTAACTGCAGAAGAAAGCTTAATTGATAGAGAAAACATTAGAAAATTGATAAACATAAAAGAACAAAAAAATAAAATAGAAGTAAAAGAGATTTTGCCTTTAACAGAGGCAGTGGAAGAAGTGGAGAAAAAAATTCTCATGTTGGCTAAAGAAAATGATAGGTCAACATATGAGATGGCAGAACTGCTGGGAGTTAATCAGTCAACTATTGTAAGAAAACTTAATAAATATTTTGGCTAAAACTGTTTATAATGCATTTCCGCATTAGAGCAATGCAGCAGTGCATTATTTTAAAAATCTTAATTGTGCAGTATATCACTAAAGATAAAAACTAATTTCTAACAATAAACAGATATTTTTTAATGCAGTACTGCATTGGAGAGGGATATTTATACCCTCTCTTTTTTTATTTATTTATTTTAATTTTTTAAATTATCCCTTTTATGGCCGCGATAGTAGGATTTTATAAAGAAAAATAATAAAGTGGAACAATTAATGCATAATTATATACGTAGAAATATTGTGAAATATTTCTCTATATTATGGGTAAAAAGGAGATGATAATACTGTAAAATCTAAAAAATGCAAAAATTAGAGAAAAATATCACATTTTATTTTATTAAAAAGGAGGGCAATTATGAAGGTTGTTGAGAAGAAAAATGAATGGCAGGAAAAAACAGAAGAGATTGATAATATTCTAAAAAATTATAAAGATGATTCATCTTCACTAATTGAGGTTCTGCATAAAGTACAAAATTTAGTTGGTTATTTGCCCAAAGAGCTGCAGAAAAAGGTTGCCAATAGTCTTAATACAGTACCAGGTGATGTAAGCAGTGTTATTTCTTTTTATTCTCATTTTAGTGAATTTCCCAAAGGGGAATATCAAATTGCTATCTGTAAGGGAACAGCCTGTTATGTTAAAGGATCACAAAAAATAATAGAAAAAATAGAGGATAAATACGGTATTTCTGCCGGTGAAAGTACTGAGGATGGAAAATTATCTCTGGAAGTAGTTCGCTGTCTTGGTGCCTGTGGACTGGCCCCCGTAATGACAATTAATGGTAGAGCACATGGATTATTAAATCCAGAGAAAGCAGTTGGAATTATTGAAAAATATTTGAATGGAGAAATGTAAAACATATTTTATATAAAAAGGAGGTAAATAATGGTATCATATCATGAACTAAAAACTATGCAGAAAGAAATGGCAGATAAATATTCTCAAAATGAGAATTATAGAATAATAATAGGTATGGGGACCTGTGGACTTGCTGCAGGTGCACAAAAAGTATGGGATACAGCTGCAGAAGAATTAAAGAAACTGAATCTGGACAAAGAAGTTGATCTTGATCATACTGGATGTATAGGGTTTTGTGCTAAAGAACCTCTTATGGAAATTAGAGATAAAAATAAAAGATATATTTATGCCAATGTTAATTCTGAAAAAACAAAAGAAATAATAAAACAGCATCTAAAAGAGGGAAATATTATCTCCAGATGGCTGGTAGATTTAGAAGGTGATTTTTTTTCAAAACAGGAAAGAATCGTTCTCAAAAACTGTGGGAATATAAATCCAGAAAATATTGAAGAAGCCTTGGCAAATGGTGCCTATCTTGGGCTTGGTAAGGCAGTAGAAAAACTTTCTCCAAAACTGGTAAGAGAAGAAATATTGAATTCTAATTTGCGCGGCCGGGGTGGAGCCGGTTTTCCAACAGGGTTAAAGTGGAAGCTGGCTGCAGAAGCATCTGGAACAGAGAAATATGTAATATGTAATGCAGATGAAGGTGATCCTGGAGCATTTATGGATAGAAGTATTTTAGAAGGTGACCCACATAAACTGCTTGAAGGAATGGCTATAGCTGGTTATGCTGTAGGTGCTGAGCAGGGATATATTTACTGCAGAGCAGAATATCCGCTGGCTATTAAACGCCTCAAAAGAGCAATAAAAGATGCAGAAGACCTGGGAGTTTTAGGTGATAATATTTTCGGTTCAGATTTTACCTTTAAAATAGATATTCGCCTTGGAGCTGGAGCTTTTGTCTGTGGAGAAGAAACTGCACTTATTGCGTCTATTGAAGGAAGACGTGGAGAGCCGAGAGCAAAACCTCCATTTCCTGCTGATTCTGGACTGTGGTACAAGCCAACAGTTATAAATAACGTAGAAACACTGGCAAATGTAGGAGAAATTATTAGAAATGGCAGTGAATGGTTTAATAAAATAGGAACTGAAAAAAGTTCTGGCACAAAGGTATTTGCGCTGGCCGGGAAAATCGAAAATAATGGTCTGGTAGAAGTTCCGATGGGGACAAAAGTGGGAGAAGTAATTTTTGATATTGGTGGTGGTCTGGAGAATGATGGTAATTTCAAAGCAGCTCAAACCGGTGGACCATCAGGAGGATGTATTCCCATTCAGCACCTGAATGTACCAATTGATTACGATTCTCTGCAGGAGCTGGGTACAATTATGGGGTCAGGTGGAATGATAATTATGGATGATCAGACATGTATGGTAGATCTTGCAAAATATTTTATAGATTTCTGCAAAGATGAGTCATGTGGCCAGTGTACTCCCTGCAGAATAGGTACAACAAGAATGCTGGAAATTCTTAATAAAATTACAGTTGGTAAAGGGAGTATGGAAGATCTCAAACTGCTTACAGAAATGGGAGAAAAAATAAAAGATTCTTCCTTTTGTGGATTGGGCCAGACAGCTCCCAATCCGGTATTGAGTACTATAAGATATTTTAAAGATGAATATATAGATCATATTAAAAATAAGCACTGCAGTTCATCTGTCTGTGCAGCACTATTTAATTCTCCATGTCAGAATGCATGTCCTGCAAATGTAGATATTCCAATTTATATAGATTTAATTAGGCAGGGAAAATACAAAGAAGCATACAAAGTAGTTCAAGAGGAAAATCCACTTGTCTTAGTATGCGGCCGAGTGTGCTATAATCTTTGCGAAAAATCATGCAACAGGGGATCAATGGATGAGCCGCTTGCAATTAGAGAATTGAAGCGTTTTGTAAGTGATTATCTGTTAGAAAAAGAAGGCAATTTTCCGACACCAGAAATAAAAGAAGAAAAAGATAAAAAAATAGCAGTTGTTGGATCAGGGCCATCAGGACTTACAGCAGCATTTTACCTGCGTAAAAAAGGTTATCAGGTTACCATTTTTGAAGCAGAATCTGAGGTAGGAGGAATGCTGGCCCTTGGTATTCCGGAATATCGGCTCCCTAAAAAACTGTTAAATGAAGAAATAGCAGTATTAACAACTATGGGAGTAGAGATATCTGTAGATACTAAAATAGGTGAAGATATTAAATTAGAAGATTTAAAAGATGAAGGGTACTGGGCAGTATATATGGCTGTAGGTGCACAAAAAGATAGAAATTTAGGTATAGAAGGAGAAGATCTTGAGGGAGTATATTCCGCACTTCAGATGCTGAGAGATATTAATAATGACACAGAAATTGATATGAAAGGCAAAAAGGTATCTGTCATTGGTGGAGGTAATGCAGCAATAGATGTGGCGCGTAATCTTGTGCGCCTTGGAGCAGAAGAAGTAAATATTATCTACCGAAGAACAAAAGAAGATATGCCAGCACACAGAGAAGAAATAGAAGAAGCAGAATATGAAAAAGTGAATATATATACACAGGTTAATCCTGTGAAAATAATAGGAGAAAATGGGAAAGTAAAATCATTAGAATGTATAAAAATTTCAGGAGGAAAATTTGATGAAAGCGGAAGAAGAAAACCAGTGGAGATTGAAGGCTCAAATTATACTTTAAAAACAGATGTTGTAATTTCTGCAGTTGGACAGAGTGTGGATGATGAGTTTAATAGTGGAAAATTTAAAATCGAACTGGAAAATGAAACTCTAATATCGGTTGACAGCGCTCACCGCACAAATATTCCCTGGATATTTGCCGGTGGAGACTGTGTAACAGGTCCATCAACAGTTATAGAATCTATTCAGCAGGGAAAAGAAGCAGCAGCATCAATAGATAAATATCTCGGAGGAGATGGCCAAGTAGTAGAAAAAGCAGAAAGAGAAAGAAAGCTGACTGCCCCGATTATAGAAGAGGAAAAGCCAAGGATAAAAATGCCGACAATACTACTTTCAGAAAGAAAAAAAGGATTTACAGAAGTAGAAAAAGGATATTCTGCAGATCAGGCAGTTGAAGAGGCAAGCAGATGTCTTCGCTGTGATGTAGAAGAGAAAGAGGAGGTATTATAATGAATGGAGATAAAGTTACAATCTGGATAAATGATGATGAATATTCTGTAGATCCAGAAATGACAGTACTGGAAGCAGCACAGGAAGCAGGCAAAGATATACCGACTCTTTGTTATTTAAAAGATATTAATGAAATTGGGGCCTGTAGGTTATGTTTAGTAGAAATAGAGAATACAGGCAAACTGGCAGCTTCCTGTATTACACCTGTTTCTGATGGAATGAAAATTAAAACAAATACTTCCAGGGTAAGAAATACTAGAAAACTCAATCTGGAATTTCTTTTGTCAAATCATAAAATAGATTGTCCTACCTGTCTTAAAAATGAAGATTGTGAACTGAGAAAGATAGCAGAAAAGCTAAAAGTTAGAGAAAATAGATTTGAAGGTAAAAAAAGCTCATTTGCAGTAGATGACTCTACTCCATCACTTTTTCGTGATTCAGAAAAATGTATTCTCTGCCGCCGCTGTGAAAATGTATGCAGAGAAGTTCAATCTGTAAGAGCAATAATGGCAGAAGGAAGAGGATTTGACACAGTAATAGATACGGCATTTTATGATAACTTGGCCGAAAGTCCATGTGTAATGTGTGGACAGTGTTCACTTGTCTGTCCAACTGGTGCTATTACAGAAGTCGAATATATAGATGAAGTATGGGCTGCAATTGCAGATCCAGACAAACATGTTGTTGTACAGACAGCTCCAGCAGTAAGGGTGGCATTATCTGAAGCATTTGGCAATAAGCCTGGTACTATATTTACAGGTCAGATGGTTGCTGCCTTGAGAAAACTGGGTTTTGATAGAGTATTTGATACAAACTTTACCGCTGATCTGACTATTATGGAAGAAGGCACAGAACTTATTAAAAGAATTAAAGATGGCGGCAAGCTGCCCCTCTTTACTTCCTGCAGTCCTGGGTGGATAAAATTTATTGAACATTATTATCCTGAATATCTGGATAATTTATCTTCCTGCAAATCTCCACAGCAGATGTTTGGTGCTGTTGCCAACAGTTATTATGCAGAAAAAGAAAATATAAATCCTGAAAACCTGGTAGTTGTTTCCATTATGCCGTGTACTGCAAAAAAATACGAAGCTCAGCGGCCTGAAATGGAAGGTGAAGTAGATTATGTTCTAACAACCAGAGAACTGGCAAGAATGATTAATGAAGCAGGTTTTAATGCCAATGAACTCAAAGAGGAAGAACACGATCAGCTGCTGGGAGTATCTTCTGGAGCGGGAGCTATATTCGGCAGTACAGGTGGAGTTATGGAAGCTGCCCTCAGGACAGCCTATGAGATAATAACAGGTGAAGAGCTAAAACAGCTGGACTTTACCGAAGTTAGAGGTTTTGATGGTATTAAAAAAACTTCTGTGCAGATAGGAGATTTAAATTTAAAAGTGGCAGTTGCAAATGGCTTGAGTAATGCACGCAAAATAATGGAAATGATTAAAGAAGGAGAAGAATTTCATTTTGTAGAATTTATGGCCTGCCCGGGCGGATGTCTTGGTGGAGGTGGACAGCCGCTTCCAGCTACAGAAGATGTTCTTAAAAGACGCATGGATGCAATATACGAAATAGACAGCAGTAAAAAATACAGAAAATCACATGAAAATCCATATATAAAGAAAATATATGAAGAATATTTTGAAGAACCCGGCAGCCACAAAGCACATGAACTTCTGCATACAACTTATATTTATAGAGGTATATAATCTGTTCAATAAACTATATATGCAGCTATATAAGTGAAATATGTGTGTACTTACTGTAGGTAAAATATATGTTCTGGTTATAAGTGAAATTATAAATACTACAGCAGAGGTCTGAAGATATGTGTTTCTTCAGACCTTTTTAAATTTTATCAAACTGCTTGACTTAAAGATTAATTTCTGTTATAGTTAAATCAAATAAAAAAAGAGGTCCTTTTAAATTAGTCCAGAGAGGCTAGTAAGGGAAAGAGATATAATTGTACCTTCTTACTGGCTGTAAGAAGGTTTTTTTATGCAGTAATTGCTGCAGGACCTTGTAGAAAGGGGGTAGCATTCTGAATGGAAGAAGGAATGAAAGTAAAAAAGGAAATAATGGATTCATCCGGTATGGATAGAGCTATAACCAGAATCGCTCACGAAATACTTGAGAAAAATAAAGGAACAGATGATCTGGTTTTGATTGGAATTAGGACAAGAGGTGTTCCTCTGGCAAATCGACTGGCCGGGAAGATTAAAAAGATAGAAGATGTTGAGGTGAAGACAGGTATATTGGATATAACACTTTACAGAGATGACCTTTCTACTGTATCTCAGCAGCCGATTGTTCACAGAACAGAGATTCCGTTTGACATCAGCAATAAAAAGGTTGTACTTGTAGATGATGTTCTTTTTACAGGAAGAACTGTTAGAGCTGCGCTGGATGCTTTAATAGATCTGGGCAGGCCAAGACAGATTCAGCTGGCTATTATGGTTGACCGCGGCCATAGAGAACTTCCCATTAGAGCAGATTTTGTCGGCAAAAATTTACCTACTTCACTTTCCGAAGTTGTTAGTGTCAATCTTAAAGAAATAGATGGAGAAGATTCAATTTTATTATTAGAAAAAGAATAAATAAGTCCTTTAAATCGGTCCAGAGAGGCTGATAAGGAGCTCTAATGTTTTTATACCTCTTAGAGAGTAGCTAACTTCTTATCAGCTGTCTGGTGAGAAGTTTTTTAAATTAATAAGGGAGGTATAAGATGAGTTTAATAAAACAAACACAGGAAAACCTTGAAAATCTTAACAAAGATGGTATTAAGAATAACGAAAGATTTATTCTCGCCTTACAGCATATGTTTGCAATGTTTGGTTCAACCGTTCTGGTTCCATCACTGACAGGTTTAAGCCCAGCAGTGGCATTATTTACATCAGGACTTGGTACACTTATTTTTCACTTTATAACAGGGGGTAAAGTTCCAGCTTATCTCGGTTCTTCATTTGCATTTATCGCACCGATTATTGCAGCCAAAAGTCAGTTTGGAACCGATGGAGCAATGCTTGGTATTATAACTGTCGGTATTGTTTATTCTATTATGTCGGTAGTGATAAAATATGTAGGGACAGATTTTTTCCGCAAACTGCTTCCTCCGGTTGTTGTCGGTCCTGTAATAATTACCATTGGATTGGGTCTGGCTCCCACTGCTAAAGATATGGCTTCAGAACATCTTTTAACAGCATTTGTAACTCTTTCTATAGCAGTTGCCATTAGTGTTTTTGCAAAAGGAATAGTAAAAGTAATTCCAATACTCTTAGGAATAATAGGTGGATATATATTTGCGGCATTTATGGGTTTGGTTGACTTTACTCCTGTAATGGAAGCATCCTGGATAGCATTTCCCAAATTTGCGCTTCCCCAGATAAATGGAAATTTAAAAGCTATTACACTTATAGCACCAATAGCACTTGTCACAATGGTTGAACATTTAGGAGATATTTTAGCAATAAGCAGTACAACTAAAAATGACTATATAGAAGATCCAGGTCTGCACAGAACACTGCTGGGTGATGGTATTGCAACACTTATGGCCGGACTTTTTGGCGGCCCACCAAACACAACATATGGAGAAAATGTAGGAGTACTGGCAATAACAAAAGTTTATAACCCTTTTATAATACAGATGACAGCTGTCATAGTAATCCTAAGCAGTTTTGTTCAGAAGCTTGGAGCAGTAATTAGAACAATACCTGTTCCAGTAATGGGTGGAATAGTGTTTCTGCTTTTTGGTATGATAGCTTCAATTGGATTGAGAACCCTTGTCGAAAACAAGGTAGATCTTTCAAAAAACAGAAATTTGGTTATAGTATCTGTAACTCTGCTTGTAGGTATAAGTAATCTGACCATTTCGATTGCAGGACTTGATTTTGCTGGTATGGGACTTGCTGCACTGGTCGGTATAATAATGAACCTGATACTGCCTGATGCTGAAAAGAAAAATGCATCAGCTGAAAAAGTAGAAAAAGACAATCTAAAAATTAAATCAGAATTGAGTTATGAAGCAAATTAATTATACAGGGCCGCTGATGCGGTCCTTTTTTTGAATAAAACTTTAGGGAGGTTATGAAATGACACTGACCAAAAAAGATTTTTTGGGCCTTTATGATACTGATGCAGAAGAAATTGAAGAGATTTTAAATACTGCCAGAGCAATGAAAGATATTTTAACAAGATCTGTAAAAAAAGTTCCCACATTAAGAGGAAAAACTGTAATAAATCTTTTTTATGAGCCGAGCACAAGAACAAAATTTTCTTTTAATCTGGCTGCTAAAAGGCTTAGTGCAGATGTAATGAGTATTTCTAAATCAACCAGCAGTATAACAAAAGGTGAAAGTCTGCTGGATACAGCTAAAACGATGGAAGTTATGGGTTCAGATGTTGTTGTAGTAAGGCACAGCAGTCCGGGAGCAGCTAAATTTCTGGCAGAAAATATTAGTGCTGCAGTGTTAAATGCAGGAGATGGAGCACATTCTCACCCAACACAGGCACTGCTGGATATGTATACTATCAGAGAAAAGCTGGGCAGACTTGCAGGACTGAAGGTTCTGATTGTAGGAGATATTGCCCACAGCCGGGTGGCAAGATCAAATATATGGGGATTAAAGAAGATGGGAGCAGAGGTGAGTGTTGTCGGCCCTTTGACTTTAATTCCAACAGAAATAGAGAAAATGGGTGTTAAAGTTTATTCAAATCTGGATAAGGCCTTAGAAGGTGCAGATGTAGTAAATATTTTAAGAATACAGATGGAAAGACAGGAGAGTGGATTATTTCCATCTATAAGAGAATACAGGGAACTCTATGGAATGAATAAAGAAAGACTTAAAAAAGCCGGAAAAGATCTACTTGTAATGCATCCTGGACCTATGAACAGAGGTATAGAAATTGAAAGCAGTGTTGCAGACAGCAGTCAGTCTGTTATAACTGAACAGGTAAAAAACGGTGTAGCAATCCGGATGGCTCTGCTTTACTTACTTGCCGGGAGGGAGATAAAAAATGAAGATATTGATTAAAAATGGAAGAACAGTAGACCCAAAAAATAATCTTGACGGTAAATATGATATATTAATCAAAGATGGAAGGATTGAAGAAATTGCAGAAGAAATAAAAATTCCCGGATTAACTACAGATAGCTCTATAGAAATTATCAATGCAGGAGGAAGAATTATAACTCCGGGTTTAATTGATATGCACACTCATTTGAGAGAACCGGGATATGAAGAAAAAGAAACAATTAAAACCGGCTGTGAAGCGGCAGCTGCAGGTGGATTTGCTGCAGTAACTGCAATGCCAAATTCCAATCCGGTAGCAGATAATCCTGCAGTTGTAGAACATCTTAAATTAAAATCAACCAGATCAGCAGTAAAAGTATATTCTGTTGGCAGTATCACCAAAAAAAGTGAAGGAAAAACATTAGCAGAAATTGGAACACTTGCAAAAGCAGGAGTTAAGGCATTATCAGATGATGGTCAGCCGGTAATGAATTCGGAAATAATGAGGAGAGCCATGGAATATGCCAGGGCATTTGATTTACCAATATTAAGTCACTGTGAAGATTTAAATCTGAGCGGTGATGGAGTAATGGGTGAAGGATATTATTCAACACTATTTGGATTAACCCCAATACCAAAAGCATCTGAAGAAGTTATGGTAGCAAGAGATATTATACTGGCTGAAATGACCAGAATTCACCTCCATATCTGCCATATGAGTACAGAAGGAAGCCTGAGTTTAGTAAGAGATGCCCGCAAAAGAGGTGTTAATGTTACCTGTGAAGTTACACCACATCATTTAATACTGACCGATAAAGCCGTTAAGGATTATAATACAGATACAAAAGTTAATCCACCACTGAGATCAAAAAAAGATGTGGAAGCTTTAAAACAGGCTCTGTCAGAAGGAGAAATTGATGCAGTTGCAACAGACCATGCTCCACATACTTATGAAGATAAACTGGGAGAATATGATCAGGCTGCTTTTGGGATATCAGGATTAGAAACAGCAGTTTCACTTATATACGAAAACTTTATAAAAACAGGATTGATAGGATGGAATGAACTCGTAAAACTGATGTATGTAAATCCGGCGCGAATATTGAGACTTGAGGTAGAAGGTTTAAAGGCCGGATCCTGTGCTGATATAACAGTATTTAATCCTAATAACAGTTGGACAGTGGAGAAAGAAAAACTTAAATCAAAAGGGAAAAACACTCCTTTTGCAGGTTTTGAATTAAGCGGCAAAAATGAAATCACTATAGTTGAAGGAAAAATTGTTTATGATGATAGAGGTGGAAAAGATGAAATACTTTATTGATAAGCTGGTAGAAAAAATAGAAGAAAAGAACTCGAGAATATGTGTTGGACTTGATCCACACTTAAATTTACTTCCTGAACACCTTCTGGCAGCAGAAATCAGGAAAGATTTGGAATCAAATCAAAAAGAAACAGCTGCAGCAGTGCTGAAATTCAATAAAAATTTAATCGATGCGGTTGCCGATATGACAGCAGCTGTAAAACCACAGATGGCTTTTTACGAAAAAATGGGAGCTGATGGAATCACCTGCCTCTGGCAGACTGTAGAATATGCTAAAAGCAGAGGGCTGATTGTTATAATGGATGGGAAGAGAAATGATATTGGCTCAACTGCTATTGCATATGCACAGGCATATCTGCAAAATAAGAAAACTTCAGTAGATGCAATTACAATAAATCCATATCTCGGAAGAGATGGCATTCTTCCTTTTCTGGAAAACAAAGAAAGAGGAGCTTTTGCTCTGATTAAAACCTCCAATCCATCTGCAGGTGACCTTCAGGATCTTAAACTAAATGATGGTAGAAAAGTGTATCAGGCTGTAGGAGATTTACTAAAAAAGCTGGGCAGTGATTACACAGGAAACTGTGGATATTCTAATCTTGCGGCAGTTGTGGGAGCAACCTATCCAAAAGAACTTAAAGAAATTAGAGCACAGCTGGAATCAGTATTTTTTTTGATACCCGGCTTTGGAGCACAGGGTGGGAAAACAGAAGATATTAAAGCTGCTTTTGATACTGACGGCAGAGGAGCTGTAATTAATTCCTCGCGGGGTATAGATTTTGCCTTCAGAAGAGAAAAATATGCTCATTTTGGAGCAGAAAATTATGCTAAAGCAGCAAGAGCTGCAGCATCTGATATGAAAGAAGAAATTAACAAAGCACTCAGTTGATTTACAAAAATTTGATAGGTGTTGATTGATGCCTGACACCAAAATAAGAAGAGGCACCTAAAACTCAAAACCAAAACTGGGGTGAAAAAAATGTTTGAAATACTAAAGAATAAAGAAGTTGGACCGGATATCTTTTATCTAGTTTTAAAGTGTGATGAACTATCCGAACAGCCAAAACCAGGTCAGTTCTTTAATGTTAAAATCAGCAGAAAACTCAGTACTGATCCACTTTTGAGGAGACCTTTTAGCGTTTTTGACTTTGATGAAGATCAGAATATTCTTGAGCTTGTTTATAGAAAAGTCGGCAGAGGTACCGAAATTTTAAGCAAATATAAAGCAGGTGAAAAACTTGATGTTATAGGACCACTGGGCAATCCATTTTCAACAGAAAAAAGAAGTGGATTAATACATCTTGTTGGAGGTGGTATGGGAATAGTACCCCTGCATTACCTTGCCAGAACTTTGGAAAAAGGAGAGAAAAAAGTTTTTCTGGGAGCTGAAAATTCAGATGAACTTGAGTTTTTCACAAAAAGATTCAAAAAAATGAATGTTGAAATTCATAGGGCAGCTATGACAGAAAAAATGGAAATTAAAGGTTCTGTACTTGTATTATGGATGAATTATCTTGATCAGGAAAAACCTCTTTTTGTCTATACCTGTGGGCCAGAAAAAATGCTCTCTGCAGTAGAAAAAGAATGTTTAAAAAGCAGTATACAGGGCCAGCTTTCAATTGAGAGAAGAATGGGATGTGGAATAGGAGTCTGTCTTTCCTGCAGCTGTGAAACAACAGAAGGTAATAAAAGAAGCTGTGTGGATGGACCGGTTTTTACACTGGGAGAAGTAGTTTTAAATGCCTGAAAAAAATGCATCAGAAAAATTTGATCTGAGTATAGACTTAGCAGGTTTAAAGCTAAAAAATCCTTTAATTACTGCTTCCGGAACCTGTGGAAATGGAAAAGAATTAGACAATTATTTTGATATCAACAAACTGGGAGCATTTACACTAAAAGGTATTACAGTAAGCCCCAGAAAAGGAAATAAATCTCCCCGTATAGCAGAAACGCCTTCGGGAATAATAAATTCCATTGGGCTGGAAAATCCGGGTATAGATCAGTTTATAAAAAAAACAATACCAGAAATAGCAGAATACAGGCTTCCTTTTTTCTGCAATATATCAGGTTATTCTGAAGCAGAATTTTTAGAACTGGCAGAAAAACTGTGTGGTAGAAAAGAAATTGCAGGAGTGGAAGTAAATTTATCCTGTCCTAATATTGAAGGTGGTGGTCTGGCTTTTGGAACAGATCCGAAAACAGTATACAGTATAACAAAAAAAGTCAGAAAAATTTATGATAAATTATTGATTGTAAAGCTGACTCCAAATATTACAGACATAACTGAAATTGCTGAGGCCGCAGAGTCAGGTGGAGCAGATTGTGTGTCCATGATCAATACTATTTCTGCAATGAAAATAGATATAGATAAGCAGAAACCACTTCTCGGCAGCCTTACAGGCGGACTTTCCGGGCCAGCCATTAGACCGGCAGCAGTAAAAATGGTATATGATACATTCAAAAAAATTAATATTCCCATTATAGGAATAGGTGGTATAAGAAATGGAAAAGATGTAATAGAATTTATGCTTGCCGGTGCATCAGCAGCAGGAATTGGAACAATTAATATGATAGAAGCAGATGCTGCTCTGAGAATAATTGGAGAAATAAAAGATTATCTTAAAAAACACAATATTAAAAGACTCAGTTCTTTGATTGGAAAAGTACATATTTGAAATCATAAATTATTTTTTAATGTAAATGAATTAGAGACGCAAATAACCTTTTTGTGGGAGAACCAATGAATAAATCGAAAAAGTTTATTTCGGTTTTAGAAAATAGGTATTAATAATCTCTAATAAAATGAGTGGTTAAAGTATATATCTGAGCTGAAACCGAAATTAAAGGAGGGAATAAAAATCATGAAAAGAGAAGAAATAGAAAAAATGCTGAAAGAAACAGGTGTAATCCAGGAAGGTCATTTTGTGCTGACTTCAGGCAGACATGCAAATATCTATATGCAGTGTGCAAAAGTACTACAATATCCAGAATATGCAGCAAAACTTGCTGGAGAAATAGCAGAAAAATGGAAAGATACTGAGATAGATGTTGTTATAGGGCCTGCATTAGGTGGAGTGGTACTCTCATATGCTGCTGCAGAACAGATTGGAGTCAGGTCACTTTTTAGTGAGAGAAAAAACGGCAGTATGCAGCTCAGAAGAGGGTTTGATATTAAAAAAGGAGAAAAAGTTTTAATTGTAGAAGATGTAGTCACAACAGGTGGGTCAGTAAAAGAAGTTATAGAATTGATGGAAGAAAAAAAGGCAGATATAGTAGGAATAAGCTCTATAATAGACAGAAGTTCTGGAAATGCAGATTTTAAATACCAGTTTAAGCCACTGCTTAAGGTAGATATAAAATCCTACAAGGCTAATGAGTGTGAACTCTGTCAAAAAGGAATTCCAGTGACAAGACCGGGAAGCAGAGCTTAAAAACTATATTATAATAAAAATTACTCAAATAAAGATCATAAAGATCAAATAATAAAATTAAAAAAGGGGGAGCTCCCCCTTTTTTAATCTAAGCCTTAAAAGAATTTGCCATTGTCAGATGTTCAATTTCAATATCGGAAAGAGCTCTAAATATCTGCTGAACTCTTAATTCAGGTGCTCTTCTGGCAGCTTTAAGATAAAAATCGATCGCTCTTTTTTCATGCTTATTTGCCTCTTCAAAGCGATCATAATCATTATCAGGAATATCCGGATCAGGAAGTTCATCAGTTTCAATACCCAGCATATCCTCCAGCAGCGAAGCATGTTCGGCTTCCTGTTTTTTAAGCCGCTTAAAAATAGATTCTGATACCTGATTTTCAGCAGCTTCTGCACATTTGCCGTAAAAAACCGTATTATCATTTTCCAGTTCAAGTGCATGTAAACAGTCTTTGCGGCTCTGTTCACTCATTTCTACAACACCATAATCAAGATAATGAGCAGCAGCTTTTAGATTTTCACCATCAGCACCACAGAAAGGACAGCGGTCAGCAGCTTCACTGCCGAAATATGTTTCTCCACAAATTTGACATCTCCACGGTTTAATAAAAATCACCTCCCCATCATTAGAAATTTAAATTAAAGATCATTTAAGATTTATTCCAAAATAAAGATCTTTAAAATATGTAAAATATTAAAGCAAATTAAAATAAAATATTCTTTATATAAAATATTCTCTGTAATATTTTATTATCCTGCTTTTTTTAAACTCTGAAAAAAATTTATTTTCAAAATTTATCTTTCTTAATTTTTTCTTAATAAATAAAAAATATTCAGATGAGCTAACTTCCAAATTACTTCATTTGCATTTTTATTGGAGAAATTGTATTATTATAAAGTAAGAAAAAAAATATACAAGGGGGTGTAGAATATGCAGGAATATAATTTTATCCATTCATGTATTAGGGTAATGGATTTGGAAAAATCTCTTGATTTTTATAAAGGAGCCTTTAATTTAAAGGAGTCAAAAAGGAAAGATTTTCCGGAAGATAAATTTACACTTGTTTATCTAACAGATGCTGAAGAAAATTTTGAGCTGGAGCTAACCTATAATTATGATCAGGAAGAACCTTATACTATTGGAAACGGTTACAGCCATATAGCAGTATCTGTAGATGATCTGGAAACCTCTCACAAAGAGCACATAGAAGCAGGTTATAACGTGGGAGAACTGCGCAGCCTTTCTGATAGTTCTAGTGGCTATTATTTTATAACAGATCCTGATGGTTACAGAGTAGAAGTTATAGGTAAATAATTCACCATATTTGTGAGAAGGGAGAAAATCATGATTAAACTTATAGGTGTTGTAATTATATTAATCGGATTTATATTTAAATTAGATACAATAGCTGTAGTTTTAGCTGCTGGAATTGTGACAGGTCTTGTAGGAGGATTGAGTTTTAATGAGATCCTTTCTACCCTTGGTGAAGCATTTATAGCAAATAGATATATGTCTTTATTTTTAGTAACCTTACCTGTTATCGGTATACTGGAAAGATATGGTTTAAGAGAAAGAGCTGCCGAATTAATTAAAAGCATTAAGGCAGTAACTACCGGGAAAGTTTTAACAACATATATGCTGGTTAGAGAACTGGCAGCAGCTTTTTCACTGAGATTGGGTGGGCATGTTCAGTTTATCAGACCACTTGTCTATCCGATGGCAGAAGGTGCAGCAGAGATTAATTTTGAAGAAGTTGGAGAAGAAGAGCTTGAGATTATAAAAGGTTATTCTGCATCTGCAGAAAACTTTGGTAATTTCTTCGGACAGAATGTATTTATCGCCGCAGGTGGAGTTTTACTTATTGTTGGTACATTAAGTGAACTTGGAGTAGAGGTTACACCACTTGCTGTATCAAAATCATCTATTCCAATAGCAGTGACAGCATTTATATTTGCATTGATATATTACAGAATGCTGGACAGCAGATTATCCAAACGGCTTGCTGAAAAAGAGAACAAAACAGGAAGAGGTGATCAATAATGGGAGCAATTTTACTTGAAGGATTATATGTTATGGCCGGTCTGGTTTCTTTAGTCACTGCTTTTATGGCATTTAAAGATTCCAAACATCCCACAAGGATAGGAACAACTATTTTCTGGTCACTTCTTGCTTTAGTATTTATTGTTGGTAAATATGTGCCAGCTCAGCTGATTGGAGTAATTCTTTTAGTAATGGGAGTTCTGACAGCAACCAAACAGGTTAATTTTGGTTCACAGACAAATGCAGAAGAAAGTGTAAGAGAAGAGCGTTCAAAACAGTTTGGAAATAAACTTTTTGTTCCCGCAATGTCTATAGCGGTAATTGCTTTTGCAGTTGCACAGTTTACACCTTTAAGTGGACTTGTGGGGCTTGGTTTTGGTGCAATTACTGCAACTGTAATTGCACTGATGATGACAAAAGTAGAAGTAGGGTATATTGCATATGACGGCAGCAGACTCCTACAGCAGGTAGGTTCTGCAAGTATACTGCCTCAGCTTCTGGCAGCATTGGGTTCACTCTTTGCAGCTGCAGGAGTTGGAGAAGTAATTGCAGCAGGTATTTCTGGAGTTATTCCACAGGGTAATATACTGGCCGGAGTAGCAGCTTACTGTATTGGTATGGCAGTATTTACTATGATAATGGGTAATGCTTTTGCTGCTTTTGCTGTAATAACTGCCGGTATTGGTATGCCTTTTGTCTATTCTCAGGGAGCCGATCCTGCAGCAGCAGGTGCACTGGCTTTAACAGCCGGATATTGTGGAACACTGATGACTCCAATGGCAGCCAACTTTAACATTGTACCGGCAGCTATACTGGAAACAAAAAATAAGAATAGAGTAATAATCAGTCAGGTACCTTTTGGTATTGTTCTTCTGGCAGCTCACATTGTGCTCATGTATGTGATCGCTTTTTAACTAAAATCAAATAAAAAAACTAATTGTATAATTTAATTTGGAGGTGTTATTTTATGAAAGTACTAATGACAGCGTTTGATCCATTTGGTGGAGAATCAGTCAATCCAGCTTTTGAAGCAGTAAAACTTATGTCAGACAAAATTGCTGGTGCAGAAATTGTTAAACTTGAAGTTCCTACTGTTTTTCATAAATCAATAGAAAAAATGGAAAAAAAGATTGAAAATGAAGATCCGGATATTATAATATGTGTTGGTCAGGCAGGTGGAAGATTCAATATGACAGTAGAAAGAGTTGCTATCAATGTTGATGATGCCAGAATTCCTGACAATGAGAATAATCAGCCAATAGATGAAAAAATATTTGCAGATGGGAAAAACGCTTATTTTGCAAACATTCCTATAAAAGCAATAGTAAAAGAAATTAAAGATAATGACATTCCCGCTTCTGTTTCCAATAGTGCCGGTACATTTGTCTGCAATCATATTTTTTATGGTCTGATGTATTTAATAGATAAGAAATTCTCAGATAAACGAGGAGGATTTATTCATGTACCATATATTCCTGCTCAGGTAGTGGGAAAGAAAAATCAGCCCAGTATGTCTGTTGATGATATAACTAAAGCTTTAGAACTGGCAGTAAAAGCATCTGTTGAAAATAAAGACGATATAAAAGAGATTGGTGGAGAAATAAGTTAAAAATTGGGAAAATAAGTTACATTGAACTTGTGTTTATTTGCCCCGGTTTTCCCGGGGCTTATTTATTACAAAAAGTAATATTACAAACAAACCAAGTAATATATATCATAAATTTATAAATTCTGCAGGTGAATTAAAATATGTCAAATATAATTTCCAGTAAAGAAATAATCCTATTTATTAAATCAATACCAATCGGGATGGCCAATACACTGCCTGGTGTAAGTGGAGGTACAATTGCACTTGTGTTAGGAATTTACCAAAAATTATTGGAAGCTGTAAAAAAATTCAGGTTTAAAACACTTATTCTGGTTGGTTCCGGGATGGCTTTGGGAATATATGTTGGGGCGAGTTTTATAAGTGAGTTTTATACTGCCAAACCTCTGCTGACAGCTTATTTTCTATTTGGCCTTGTCCTTACATCAGCCAGGACAACATATAAAAATATAGGCAGCTTAAAATTTTTAAATCTTTTTTTTATAGTGGCTGGACTTATTACTGCTCTGTATTTTTCAGCCGGAAGCAGCACACTTTTTTTGAGCAGCAGCAGATATATTTTGTTTTTTGTAGGAGGCTTTTTTGGCAGTATTGCCATGGTGCTGCCTGGAATCAGTGGGGGTACACTGCTTATTTTAATTGGACTGTACCAACCACTTCTAAATGCAGTTAACAGTTTGGATTTTTTGCTTATTGGAATCTACCTTACAGGTGTGGTAAGTGGGCTGATTTCTTTTGCCTGGGCTTTTTCCTTTTTACTGAACAAATTTAGAGCAAATATTATGTCACTTTTAACCGGACTTATAATTGGATCTTCAGCAGCTGTATTTCCAGAACAATTTGTGCTGGAAGGAGTTATATATTTCATTTTTGCTGTAGCTTTAATTATTTTGCTGGAAGTGTCTGCTAAAAAATTCAATTAATATTGATATAGAAGGTTTGAGATTTTTTATTTAAAATTAAAGTTTGCAATTAGTTCAATTTAAAATTGCAATTTAAGAATTTTTGTTTTTTTAAAAAGAGGTGGAAATATGGATTTTCATTATTATTCCTATCAGGATGATTTGTTCAAAAAAATATCTGATCAGACCGGAACATTATTTTTATTCGACAGCTACAGCAGCATGCAGCATATGCTGCAAAATTATTATAATCCTTCTTTTTTGCAGGGAAACAGTATTTTTATAACAATTGAAGAATTTAGAGAGAGAATTCTGGCAGATGATAGCATTTTGCTTAAAGAAGAAAAACTACCTATTTTGCTTTATTCTGTATTAACTGAAGAGGAGAAAGAAGAATTGAAAATCAGCAGTTATCAGGACATATATAGTTTCTCCTCTCAATTTTTTCGGTTTTTTAGGATGCTGGAAGAATATCAGGTAGAACAGCTGAAATCTCTGGCTGATTGGCAGCAGGAAAGATATACACTGTTGACCGGTATCAGGCAGCGTTTTGAACAAAAAATGAATAAATTAAACTGTAAAGATAAAACTATGCTTTATAGAAATGAAATTAATAATATAAATTTTATTAAAGATATGAAAAGGATAGTGTTTGTCAATACAGCTGAGTTCAGCCCACTTTTTAAAAAAACATTGAACTCTCTGCAGAAATACTGTAAAATTGAACTCCACCTCCAGCTTGAAGAAGAAGATTTTGATGAAAAAAATCTGCAGCTTAAACAGCTGAATTATCCAGCACTTAAAAATTTTCAGCAGAAGATAAAAATATATGAGAGTTCAGATGAGTTAAAAGAGCTGGCTGGGGTACTGAGTATTGAAGAAGGTGCTGATAATAGTACAGATATAATTGACTGCAGAGAAGAAAACTCTAATTTCAAAAATTTATTAAATTCCAGTATTGACTTTGCAGAGAGCAGAAGTATAAAAGATACGGCTCTTTATCATTTCTTAACTGCATTTTATGAAGTATATTTATCTGCTTTCAAAAAGGGAAATATCAAGTTAAATTTAAAATCAGTTTTAGATTTTGTTAACATTAAAATGAGTTCTAAAATTTTAGAATTGGAGGAAGATAGTTATTATAAGTTAGTTGATTTATATAATGATGATTATTTTTATCTTAATAGAGATATAATTGAGGCAGAAATACCTGTAATTTATCCACTCTTTGCTGCTGTTGAAAAGTTGAAATCTATTAGTTCACTTAAAGAGTTGACAGCATATATAACAAAAATTGTAGATTTTCCGCTGGAATCGAAATTTTTAGATCTCGAAGAAAAGTTTTTTGATACTGTTATAGAGTTAAATACAGCAGAAGATATGAATCTACACAAAAACTGGTATAAATATTTTGCTGATAAAGCTGGTGGATTTTTTAGGCTTTTTCTTGACTATTTAGGTTATAAATCTTTAAGAACAGAAAATGAAGATAGGGAAAATAGACTCAGCTGGTCCTACCTCAGCAGTTCACCAACAAAAAAAAGGGCCAGCCTTATTCTAACAGGCTGTACTCAGAGCAATATGTCGGTAAATAGCAGTGGTTTTTTCTTTTTAAATGAAAAACAGCTGTCTTTAAACAAGCTCCCCACCTCTGAAGATAAATATTTATTAAAAAAATACCGATTTTTACGTCATGTCTTTAATGCCGAAAAAGTCAGTATATTTACTATCAACAATAGAGAAGAAAACATATATCCTGCGTCTGTACTTGAAGAGTTAAAGATGAATTATGACATAGAGTTTAAACAAAATAAATTTAAAAATATTGATGAATCAGACCTGCTGAAAAACTTTTTTAACTTAAAAAATAGTGGAGATAATAATGATATAGAAAGTGATAAAGCAGATGGAGAAATACCACTTGTCCGGTCTGACTTTAGAGAACAGTTTTCTATTACTTTTTATAAATATAGTCAGCTGAAACGATGTTTTTACAGATTTTATCTGGAGCAGATACTTCACCTTCAGCCCGGCTTTAGTGGTGGTGATAATTCTCTTTCTTTCCTATCTCTGGGAATTCTTGTACATCAATCTTTTTCTAATCTTACTGCAACTTTACTTGAAGGTAGTAATTTTAGCGAAAAGAAAGCTGAAGAAATAATTTTTGGAAATATAAAAAAACTTGAGTTAAAGATTGATGAGGATTTGAAACCATTTTATAAAAATATAATGACAAAAAAAATTGCTGAATCTTTTAAATTTTTCTGGAAAGAAATGAGTAATATCATGACAGATGAAAATACAGAAGTACTGATAGAATGGCCTTCCAAAACAGTAAATAGAGAAATATTTTTAAAGCTTATGGAAGTAGAATTTTATTTATCCGGAAGAATAGATCTGCTTCTTATGGGAGAGAATGCAGATCATATTATTGACTTTAAAACAGGTAGTGGAGATAAACTTCAGCTTGATTTTTACAATTTAATGTTGAGAGAAAACTCTGCTGATAAGGATATTTCTAAAAAATGCAAAAAAGCAATTTACAGTGTTTTTGAAAAAAAGTTTGATCTTTCTTATAGAAATAGAGAAGATGAACTGTTTTTAGAGATAAAAAAACTGCTGAAAGAACTTTTTGAGAAAAAAGAATTCAGCAGAATATCAAGTTATGACTGTGACAGATGTCCATATTATGATTTCTGCAGGGTGGATGATAAAATATGAAAAAAATTATAAAAGCAAGTGCAGGTACAGGTAAAACTTATAGACTTTCGCTTGAATATATAGCCTCACTTATTAAAGGTGTTGATTTTGAGGAAATTATAGTTCTTACATTTACCAAAAAAGCTACAGCTGAGATTAGAGAAAGAATTTTTCTCCACCTGGAGACAATAATAAGTGGTGGCCTAGAAAAGGAGCAGTTAGTTAATAATCTAAAAGGAATTTATCCTGATTTAGGAGTCAGCCGAAGCAAATTGAAGAAAATCCATAATAAAATGCTTTTAGAGCCAGAAAATGTACATGTTTATACAATCGATAGCTTCAGTAACCGGATATTTTCCCAGTCTATTGCTCCATATCTGGGAATTTATAATTATGAGATAATAGACGAAAATGAAAATAAGACATTTATTGACAATATACTGAGAAAAATATTAAATAATGAAAAATATTTCAGCAGGTTGGAAAAGTTTCTATCTCAGAATGCAGGCAGAAATCTCGAAAATTATTTTGAACTCATCAAATTAATTGTAGATAATTACTGGAAATTTATAATTGTAGACAATAAAGAAAAAGATAAAATTCCAGCAGAAGATTTAACCAAATCATTTGATGGGACAGTGGAAATATTAAAGGAAGCTGCTGCACAAAAAGGAGAAGAGCTGGGAAACAAATATTTTGTTTCCGGCAGCAGGCAGCTTTTAAATAGTTATTTAAACTGCCGTGATGAGGAAAAAAAACTTTCACTATTGTTAAAAAATAAAGATCTGTTATTTGATAAAACATACTGGAACGGTAATCAGCTGAAGGGCAGGAAAAAAGCCCATTTTAAAAAAGAATTAAATGACAAATTCCAGCTGTTCAGAAAAAATCTGGCCGCCCATATTTTTAATAATGAAGTAATTGATTTTGAAAAGGAACTTTTTTCATCTGCAGAGCTGATATTAAAACTCTATGATGAAGAAAAATTTAAAAGTCAAAAGTTTACACATGCTGATATAAGCAGCTATACATATAAATATCTCTTTGATCCTGAATTAGATCTGATCAATGATGGTGAAATTAGCGAATATTTTATAGATCTGCTGGACAGTGATTTTAAAGCACTATTTATTGATGAATTTCAGGATACCAGTATTCTGCAGTGGAAAATACTAAAACCTCTGATTGATGGGGCGGTGCATTTTATAGCAGTTGGTGACGAAAAACAGTCTATATACGGCTGGCGAGGTGGAGAAAAAAAACTTTTTGCTGATTTGGAAAATATTATTGATGGCGAGGTAGAAACACTGTCAGACTGCTACAGAAGTGATAGATGTATTATTGAGCTGGTAAATCGATTTTTTTCCAGCATAGATGCTGGAAATTGGGAATATAGGGATGTAAATTCAATTTCAGATTCTTATGGCCACAGCAGCATGATAGTTGGAGGTAGTTCTGCAGAATATGATACTACTACCAAAAAATTTGAAAATCTGGCAGAAGAAAAGCAGAAAGAAATAGAAAAAATGAATAATTTTATTATTACAGATCTACCTGGGGAAATTGCCAGAAAGATAAAAAATGATTATACTAATTATGGAGATATAGCAGTGCTGGCCAGGACTGGGAATGATCTGGCAGAAATTGCAGCCGGGCTGAAAAAATTTGACATACCATATATTTTAGAAAATAGAAGCAGTATGCTTGAGCATCCAGTTATTAAATCATTTTACAGTTTTTTAAAATTCTCTTTTTCAAAAGATATATTTGAGTTATTAAAATATTTAAGAAGTGATCTTGTTGGTTTAAAACAGCAGGATATGAAAACTATTTTTAATAATCTTAATCAAATTCGTACTTTCTTTTTTCAGGATGAGGAAAAAAGGGAATTTAAACTGCAGAATGAAAAAATAAAATCAATATTTTTTGAAATTAGAAATATAATAAATAGTGATTACATTTCTATAATTTCTTACCTTTATCAGAAACTGGAGGACAGAAGTCAGTCTGACCCAGTAACTTTAAAAAATATATATTCTTTTTACAAAATACTGAACTCTTTTACTTCAATAAGAGAACTTCTGAATTATCTGGAGAAAAATAAAGAAAGTGATTTACTAAAACAGGAAAAGGTTAAAAGCAGCAGTGCTGTTAATTTAATGACAATTCATAAAGCAAAAGGACTTTCAATACCTGTAGAATTTTTTTACTGGAAACCCGGCAAACGCGGAAACAGCAGTAGTGACAGGCTGGAATTTTATCTGGACTTTGATGATAAATTTTCTAAAGTTAATAAATATTTATTTACAAAAGGTGATTATCTTAAGATACTTGATTGGCTTAATTTTGATTTTAAATCAAGACAGGAAACAAAAGAACTGATGGAAGAGATCAACAATGTATATGTTGCTCTGACAAGGGCAGAAAAAGATTTGAATATATATATAGAAACTCCCCGAAAACTTATTCCACATAAAAATTTGATGTGGGAGGGAAGTAATTATGATTTTTATGAAAAAGCAGTTATTAATTCTGCCTGTGCAGATAAGCTAGTTGATCTGATTAAGTATTCATCCTGGGGAGAGCCAGAAAAAACAGAACAGGAATCTTCAGCTGATAAAATATTTATTTCTGATATGAGCAGATATTTTCTGAAGGATAAAAAAGCTTCTCAAAAAACTTCCAGCAGCAGTTTTAAAGATAAAAACAGATTTAAATTGGCTGAAAATAGGATTAGAGGACTGGCGCTTCACTATTATCTGGAAAACATATATTATGGAGAAAAGGAAGAAAAAAAAGAAGCCAGAAATCTGCTTACAGCTAAATTTGTAAATATAATTGGCTCATCTGTTTTAAGAGAAATTATAGAAGCTGCAGATTTGTTTATAGATAATAATCCTGAACTCTTTTCCAGGGAGTGGACAGTTTATACAGAATATCTGCTTAAAAGTGGTAAACAGAGTTTTCGCATAGACCGTCTGCTGGTTGATAAAAAAAGTAAACAGATTAAAATAATTGATTTTAAAAGTGGTTTTTATAGAGAACAGGAACAGCTTATAAAATATAAGACGCTTATAAAGGAAATTGTGGGTTCTGAGTGGAATATAGAAGCAGAATTTATTGATATTTAATCTTTTTTTCTTATCTTTTCTGTCTATAAAAATTTGGAAGAAAAAGAAGTTGAAATCCCCGGCTGGGCTTCAATAGATAAGTCATTAAAAAAGATAATAGAACAGGCCGAAAAAAATTATAAAAAACTGCAGAGGAATGATTATTATGGGTATTTTAAGTGGACTGCTGGGTAATGCATCAGAAGTAGATGTAGAAAAGGTGGAGGACAATCTGGAAAAGATATTAATTGAAGATGAAAAACTGGTCAGAGCTTTTAAAGTTTTAAGAGATCTGATGGTTTTTACAGATCTGCGTTTAATTCTTGTTGATAAGCAGGGAATGACAGGCAAAAAAATGGAATATCATACTATTCCTTATGAGAGCATCAGGCATTTTAGTGTTGAATCTACTGGACATTTTGATATGGAAGCAGAACTTAAGATATGGACGGCAGGGGCATCTGAACCTATAATCCGCAATTTTAAAAAAGGAGAACACATTTTTTCTGTACAGAGAACTCTGGCTGAGATGAAGCTTAAAAATTATGATTTAAATAGGTTTTGAGATGAATATATTGATAAAAAATATGAATAAATTAAATTAATTATTGAGGCAGCAGAAATGTTTATTAGAACAAACACTATAAAGCTGTAATCAAATTAATTTGATCGGAAAGAGAATTAATTGTTAAACATTTTATAGAAAAAAACTGGTAAAAGAGAGAAAATAAATTTTAAAGAGATGGGGTGGTAAAAATGAAATTAGTTTTATTGAGACATGGAGAAAGTGAATGGAATCTTGCTAATAAATTTACCGGCTGGATAGATGTTGATTTAAGTAAACAGGGTGTAAAAGAAGCTGAAGCAGCAGGCAGACTTTTAAAAGAAGAAGGTTACAAATTTGATATAGCCTACACATCTTATTTAAAGAGAGCAATAAAAACCTTAAATATAGTGCTGGATATCATGGATTTACACTGGATTCCTGTAATCAAGTCATGGAGGTTAAATGAGCGTCACTATGGGGCTCTGCAGGGTTTGAACAAGGCAGAGACAGCCAAAAAAGAAGGGGAAGAACAGGTTCATATCTGGAGGCGGAGTTTTGACACTCCACCACCTGCCTTAAGCAAAGATGATCCCAGACATCCCGGTCATGAAGAAAAATACAGTAATTTATCTGAAGACGAACTGCCGGCAGCAGAAAGTTTAAAAATGACAATTGACAGAGTTTTACCGTACTGGCAGGAAGAAATTGTCCCAAAAATTAAATCCGGCAAAAAACTAATCATTTCAGCTCATGGAAACAGCCTTAGGGCACTTGTAAAACATCTTGATGGTATTTCTGATGAGGAAATCAGCAGCCTTAATATTCCAACAGGAAGACCGCTGATTTATGAGTTTGATGATCAGATGAATGTTCTGGATAAGTATTATCTTGGTGATAAGGAAACGATAGAAAGAGAAATGGAAAAAGTAAAAAATCAGGCAAAAAAATAATTCTAATCTAATTTTAATCATCATTTAATTAGTTTTTAATATTTTTCTGCTATACTTAGTCTGAAGTTGTTTGTTCAGTAAAGTTTTTTGTGAATTATAATCAACTTAAAATTAAACAAAAGGTAGGTGCTAAAGATGGTCAAGTTTTTAAGAAATAAAAAGAGTATAATTAAGAAAACAATTATTTCTGCAGTGCTTGTAATGTTTATTCTGTCCTCATTGTCTGCAGTATTATATGCACAGGATAAAAATAATATCATAGTAAACAACCATTTTGCTGATATTGCAGAAAAGGTAGATAATGGCGTTGTAAAAGTTACTTCTACAGTTGAAACAGCAGGGAGTCAGGAGCTTCCACATATATTTAATGATCCATACTTTAGATTCTTTTTTGGTGATAAACTGCCGCTTCCGGAACAGCAGCCCAGAAAAAGACAGGGATTTGGTTCAGGTTTTATAGTATCTGAAGACGGATATATTGTTACTAATCAGCATGTAATAGACGGTGCTGATAAAGTAGAGGTTTCAATAAATGGAATAGAAGAACCTTTAAAAGCTGAGATTGTCTGGTCGGATTTTAGTCTTGATCTTGCTGTTTTAAAGGTAGATACAGATGCAGATCTAACACCAATTAAACTTGGTGATTCCGAAAAAATACGTCCCGGAGAATGGGCAATTGCCATAGGTAATCCCTTTGGATTTGAACATACAGTGACAGTTGGTGTAATTAGTGCACTTGGTAGGCCGATTCAGATACCAACAAATGATAGACAGGTTAGAACTTATCAGAATTTAATACAGCTTGATGCTGCAATTAATCCCGGTAACAGTGGTGGACCCCTGCTCAATATTAATGGAGAAGTCATTGGAATTAATACAGCAGTAAGTGCTGTAGGACAGGGGATTGGTTTTGCAATACCTATTAATGAAATTAAAGGTATTGTAGATCAGCTAAAAACAAAAGGACAGGTAACACAGCCGTGGCTTGGTATTGCATTTAGTGAAATCAGTAAAGATATGCAGGATTATTTCAGACTGGAAAACAGAGAAGGAGTTATTGTTATTGAAGTTTATCCTGACAGTCCTGCAGAAAAAGCTGGTTTAAAACCTTATGATATAATTAAAGAAATTGATGAGAAAAAAATTAAATCAACTTCTGATGTTGCAGATATAATACAAAATAAAGAAGTCAATGACAGAATAATGATTAAAGTTATTAGAAATGGAAGTCCAAAAATTATATTTGCTCGGATCGGAAACAAACCAAATGATATAAACCGCTAAAATAGGTTATATAAAAATAAATAAATTATGATGTTTTAAATAAACACAATTTATAAAAATAGATTCTAAAAAATCATTTTACAATCAAATAAAGGATATATAAATGCTGTCAATAAATATAGTGACTATAAAAAAATGGTTATTATAAAGAATGATTTAACAGGGGCTCAGAAATGAGCCCATCTTTTTTTATTTTAAATTACTCCATATTATTGGTATAATATATTAGATAGGCAAAAGAGGTGAAATAATGGCTCAGAAAATACTAATTATAGAAGACGATACACAGATCGCAAGGTTTATAGAGCTCGAGCTGGAACATGAAGGATATTCAGTAAAAAAAACAGACAGTGGTCTGGAAGGGATCAGGCTTATCAGAGAAGAATTGTTTAATTTAGTGCTGCTGGATTTAATGCTGCCGGAAATAGATGGGATAGAAGTCTGCAGTAGAATCAGAAATTTTTCTGAGATACCAATAATAATGATTACAGCACGCTCAGAGCTGGATGATAAAATAAAAGGTCTTGACACAGGAGCTGATGATTATCTAACAAAACCCTTTGCTATTGAAGAACTTTTGGCCAGAATCAGAGCACTGATGAGGAGAAATGCAGATGAGAAAGAGGGAGATGATAATCTGCTTCAGGTTTCTGATCTTACAATTGATAAATCAAGACATATTGTAAAAAGATCTGGAGAACAGATAGAACTCACAAAAAAGGAATATGACCTGCTCACATACCTTATGGAAAACAGAGATATAGTTTTATCCAGAGAAAAACTTCTTAATAATGTCTGGGGTTATAATTACACCGGAGAGACAAATATTGTAGATGTTTATATAAGGTATCTGCGGTCCAAAATAGATGAGCCTTTTTCCGACAGGTTAATACATACAGTCCGCGGTGTTGGGTATGTTTTGAGAGAGAATAAAAATGTTTAATTTTTTTAAAGAACGCGGAAAATTGTCCTGGAAGATTACAGTAGTCTACACCCTGATGTTTATACTTGTCATTTTGCTTGTAAATGCAGCTGTTTATCTATTTTTATCAAATTTTATAGCAAACAGTATAGAAAACAGCATCAGCAATACTGGAGAATTTGTCATGTCACAGATAAAGGGGATAGATGGTTCAATAAATGTTTTTGATGCAGAAATTCTTCAGGAGATCAGCCGAAGTGAGGGAAATATATTTTTTAGAGTGCTGAACAGTAGAGCTGAGATTACAGCACAGTCAAAATATCTGGAAAATATGGAGATTCCGTTAAACAGAGAACTAACAGAATTCAGCATCAGCGGCCGAAATCTTGCTGTAAAAACTATTGATTTAAATCAGTCATTTTTTTTTAATGGATATATTCAGATCGTAAGAGATATTACTTTTGAAAAAAACTTTTTGGATGTTCTCATAATTGTTCTGACTGCTGCCGGATTTATCGGCACACTTGCCTCTCTTATAGTTGGCTATATAACTACCAAAAGAATGCTTAATCCCATTAAAAAAATCACAGAAACAGCCCGCGAAATTAGCCTTAGTGATCTTGGAAAAAGACTTTCTGTTACAGGTGCTGATGACGAACTACAGCAGCTGGCAGAAACCTTTAATACAATGCTGGGAAGGCTGGAAAAATCTTTTAAAAGAGAAAAACAATTTATTTCGGATGCTTCACATGAACTGCGCACACCACTATCTGTTATTAGAGGTTATATAAACCTGCTGGATAGATGGGGTAAAGAGAAAAAAGAAGTGCGAGATGAAGCAATTACAGCCATTAAAAATGAAGTTGAAGGAATGAATCATCTGCTGGAAAATCTTCTTTTTCTGGCTAGAGGTGATGATTCGCGGTTTAATCGAGAAGAAGAATTGTTTTCTTTTTCTGAACTGCTTTTAGAAATTGTAAAAGAAATCAAGCTTGTTAATAAAGAAATCAGAATTGACTTTAATATAGAAGATGAAGTGGAATTTTATGGAGACAGAAAGCTTTTTAAACAGCTGATTAGAATTTTTGTGGAAAACAGTATTAATTTTACAGATAAAGATGGTCAAATAAATATTCTGCTCAAAAAGGAAAAAACAGAAAACAAAAACATGGTAAAGATTATAGTAGAAGACAATGGGCGCGGTATACCTGAACAAGATCTGCCGCATATTTTCGAAAGATTTTATCAGGCCGATAAGTCGAGAAGCCGCCAAAAGAACAGTTCTGGACTGGGCCTTGCGATTGCAAAACAGATTGTAGATAGTTATGATGGAAAAATAAAAGTTGAGAGTGAAATATCAGAGGGAACTAAAATTGAGGTACTGCTGCCGTTTAAATCCAGCAGAATTTCAGTTTAATCAGCTAAAAAAATTTAATGATACCGGGAGATGATTAGTTTGAGTAAAAAAAAATCGATATTTCTTTTAGATGGGCACAGTCTGGCACATAGAGCTTTTTATGCACTGCCGCTGCTTACCAATGATAAAGGGGAATATACAAATGCTGTGTTTGGTTTTGTAAGGATGTTATTTAGTTTGATAGATGAATGGAATCCGGACAGGTTGGTTGTTGCCTTTGACCGCAAAGAACCAACATTTAGACATGAAGAATATGATGATTATAAAGCAAATCGAAAAAAAATGCCTGATGAACTGGTCACACAGATAAAACTTCTTCAGGAGACACTGGATATACTAAAAATACCTATGATTTCAAAAGAAGGATATGAAGCCGATGATCTGCTTGGAACAATGGCCAAAGATGCCGAAAGAGCAGGTTATCAGGTATATATAGTAACAGGAGATAGAGATGCACTTCAGCTTGTTTCTGATAATATTAGGGTAATGTATACCCGCAGAGGAATTTCTGACATAGTGCTGTATGATATTGAAAAGATAAAAGAAAAATACGAAATACAGCCGGGAAAATTGATAGATATGAAGGGCCTTATGGGAGATAGTTCTGACAATATTCCGGGAGTACCGGGTATTGGTGAGAAAACTGCCATTAAGCTTTTAAAACAGTTTAATTCTATAGAAGAAATTTTGAACAATATAGACAAAGTTTCAGGAAAAAAACGTAAAGAAAATCTGGAAGAATATGCAGATCAGGCCAGAATGAGCTACCGGCTGGCTGAAATAAAGACCAATGTTCCTGTAGAAATGGATTTCTCCAGCTGTAAACTAAATCTTCAAGATGACCGGAAAGCAGCCGAACATTTTAAAAAGCTTGGCTTTAACAGTCTGCTGTCTCGTTTTGAATATAAAGAAAAACTGGATATTGATCAGCTTGATATAGAAACAGCTTCTGCTTCAGATATGAACTCCTTTTTTGAAATGATACTTGAGGAAGAGGGAGAAATTGCGTTATCAGTTAAAAGAGAAGCAGGCAGCAGTGCACGTAATGGATTAATAAAAGAAATAATAATTAGTCTATCAGATGGGAAAACCAGAAGAATTAAAATAGATGAAGATGATCTCCCTGATAAATTAAAAGAAATACTGGAATCTAAAAAAATAGATAAGCTCTTTTTTTCTGCAAAAGAAGGTTCATTATCCCTTATGTCATATGAAGTTATTGTAAATGGTCTTGTTTTTGAACCACTGCTGGCAGCATATCTGCTTCAGCCATCAGCTACACTACCTGATCTTGACGAAATATTCAGCAGAGAACTTAATATTTCGCTGGCAGAGCTGGACGAAGTAGAGAAAGAAGCTTTAAAAACCGCAAAATTATTTGAGTTAAAAGAAATCTATCTAGAAAAACTAAAGGAAAACTCTCTGCTGGAGCTCTACACTGAAATAGAACTGCCTCTGATTAAAATTCTGGCTCTTCTGGAGTACAATGGTGTTAAAGTTGATAAAAAATGGCTGCAAAAACTATCACAAAAGCTGGAAAAGAGGCTGAAAATAATAACAGATAAAGTATATGAGCTGGCAGGTGAAGAGTTTAATTTGAATTCACCCAAACAGCTTGGAGAAATACTGTTCCAAAAACTGGGACTTCCAGTTATAAAAAGGACAAAAACAGGTTATTCTACCAATGCAGATGTTCTGTCACAGCTGGAAGACAAGCATCCAATAATCCCACTTATAACAGAATATAGACAGCTTGCAAAACTAAAATCAACATATATTGATTCTCTGCCAGCACTGATAAATGAGGAAACAGGTAAAATTCACACAAGCTACAATCAAATGGTGACAGCAACAGGTCGTCTGAGCAGTACAGATCCCAATCTGCAGAATATCCCCATTAGGACAGAAGAAGGACGAGAAATCAGAAAGGCATTTCTTCCTTCGGAAGACGATATGCTGCTGCTTGCAGCAGATTATTCGCAGATTGAGCTCCGGGTTTTTGCTCATCTCAGTGGAGATCAAAGACTTAAAGAAGCTTTCAGTAAAGGTAGGGATATTCACACAGAAACAGCTGCTGAAATATTTGAAGTAAATAGTGAAGAGGTTTCTCCAAATATGAGGCGGCATGCAAAAGTAATTAATTTTGGTATAGCATATGGTATGAGTGCTTATGGGCTGAGCCAGGATCTTGATATTCCTGTGGAAGAAGCACAGGATTATATAGATAAATATTTTGAGGAGTTTTCTGGAGTAAAAGAATATATGGATAAAAGTATTAAAGAGGCTCAGGAAAAAGGCTATGTTAAAACACTTTTTAATAGAAGAAGATATATCCCAGAAATAAACAGTAAAAACTATCACAGGAGATCATTTGCAGAAAGAACAGCAATTAATACTCCGGTTCAGGGAACAGCAGCAGATATAATGAAAAAAGCCATGATCGATGTGTATGAAGCTCTTAAAGATAAAGAGCTAAAAGTAAATATACTGCTTCAGGTTCATGATGAGCTAGTATTTGAAGTAGCAGAATCTGATCTTAAAGAAGCTGCCTGTTTAATTAAAGAAAAGATGGAAAATACCTGTAAACTGGATGTACCGCTTATTGTTGATCTGCAGATAGGAAAAAACTGGCGGGATAAAGAAGATTATGAGGTGGACTGCAGTGCCTGAACTACCAGAAGTAGAAACTATAGTTAAAGGTTTGAGACCACTTATAAAAGATCGATATATAACAGATATAACAATCAGTGAGAAAAAAATAATTGCTCATCCTGCGGCAGATGAATTTAAAAACGAAGCTGTCGGTCGGAAGATTGTAGATATAACCAGAAGAGGCAAGTATATTATCATTGAACTGGAAAATGATAAAGAAATGATTATCCATCTCCGGATGACAGGTAAACTGCTTGTTAAACAGTGCGAAAAATTTCGAGATAAACATACACATGTAGTTTTTCATCTCGATAATGGACAGGAGCTTAGATTTAATAATATAAGAAAATTCGGCAGGATTTATTTGATCGATAAAGATCAGCCGGGAAAAGCCGGAGGTTATGCTGAACTGGGGCCAGAACCTCTCTCTGATGATCTGAGTCTGGATGATTTTAAAGAAATGTTCAAAAACAGGCGTGGTGTTATAAAATCACTGCTTATGAATCAAAAATTTATTGCTGGAATAGGTAATATCTATGCAGATGAAATTTTGTTTAGATCCGGTATAGATCCGGAGAGAAAGGCTGATACACTGACAGAGCCAGAAATAGAAAAAATCTACCGCAGTATGAGAGAAATACTAAAAAAAGGTATCATATATGGAGGGACCACTTTTAGTGATTATGTAAATGCATTTGGGGAAAAGGGTTCATTTCAGGAAGAACTGCAGATATATCAGAAAGCAGGGGAAAAATGCTGCAGATGTGGCAGCACAATTAAGAAAAAAAAGGTTGGCGGGAGAGGCAGCTATTACTGTCCCAACTGTCAGAAGTAAATTATTTTCACAGGAGTGAATAAGATGATAATTGGTCTTACAGGTGGAATTGCTTCCGGCAAATCGACAGCTGCAGAATATTTGTCCACCAAAAATGCTGAAATAGTTGATGCAGATAAAATTTCACATCAGATTACAGCAAAAGGAGAAAAAGGCTGGGAGCAGATAAAAAATAAATTTGGAGAAGGAATTTTAAAAGAAGATGGAGAAATAGACCGCAGAAAGCTGGGAAATATTATTTTCAGCTGTAGAGAAAAAAAAGAACTATTAGAATCTATATTACATCCCCTTATTATTTCAGAAATGAAAAATAAAGCAGAAAAAATTATTTCTCATGGAAAAATAGTAATTTTTATGGCTCCACTGCTATATGAAACCGGTCTTGACAGCTACTGTGATAAAGTCTGGGTGATTAATACTGAGCGCAAAAAGCAGATAGAGAGGATCAAAAAAAGAGATAATCTTACTGTTTCAGAAGCTGAAAGCAGAATCAATTCTCAGCTTCCTCTGAAGGAAAAGATTAAGAAGGCAGATACTGTTATTGACAACAACAGCAGTATCAGCGATTTGAAGGAAAAACTGGATTATTACTGGGAAAAGGAGGTGGATTTAAATGACAAGAATAGCTTTAATAGCCCATGATAAAAAGAAAAAAGATATTATAAATTTTGCTAAAAAACATAAAAAGATTCTCGAAAAAATGGATTTAATAGCCACCGGTACAACAGGTAAAAGGCTGATCGATGAAGTCGGTTTGAACATTGAAAGGATGGCTTCTGGTCCCCTGGGGGGAGATCAGATGATAGGAGCAGAAATTGCCAAAGAAAGACTGGATGGTGTAATATTTTTGCGGGATCCGCTGACTGCTCAGCCGCATGAGCCGGATGTTAGTGCACTGCTTAGAGTCTGTGATGTGCATGCAGTTCCCCTTGCAACAAATTTATCTACTGCAGAAATGATCATTAATTCACTTGCTGAAAAAAATATCTAATCAACCTCTGGGAGGAAAGGTTTTGTATATAAGCAAATATGTCAAATCAAATATAATATCACTTGTACTACTTGCTGTCTGTATTTTATTGTTATTTTCACAGCCATATTATTTTAAATTGTATTTTCAGCCTATTAAATACAGAGAAATTATCTCTAAAGAAGCTGAAACCAGCTCCGTTGATTCCGATCTACTGGCTGCACTTATATTTGTAGAAAGCGGTTTTAATTCAGATGCTCTATCCAGCCGTGGTGCTGTGGGCCTGATGCAGATAATGCCCGAGACAGCAGGATGGATAGCGGAACAAAAAGATTTAGAAAATTTTGTTGTTTCTGATCTTTATAATCCCAAAATTAATATTGAGTTTGGAAGCTGGTATTTTGCTCATTTATTGGAAAAATTTGATAATAAATTAAATTTGGCACTGGCTGCATATAATGCTGGACAGGGCAATGTCAGTAAATGGATAGAATCCGGCTGGGATGGAAAAATGGGGGAAGAGTACAGTGTTCCGTTTGAAGAAACAGATGATTTTATACGTAAAGTACTAAAAACAAGAAGTTTTTATCAAAAATTTAATAAAATAAAATGAAGAAAATTCCTGCTGGTGCCAATCTTGACAATATTTAATATACATAATATAATTAATTCATATACTTTTAGCTAGATTACTTGAATAAAGTTGAGTTATCCAACTTTTATTGGCCTTTTTTGGAGGGGGAGTATCATACAAAAGGAAATATTGAGAAATCTTTTTCTGTATGTACCAATAAGGTACCCAGCAGAGTATTTAAAATTTAAGAGGAGGAAAGTATTTTATGAAAAAAAAATTAATTAGCATTATATTGACTGCTGTTCTGATTGTTGGACTTTCTGCAGCTGTAATGGCTGAAACAGATAAATATGGTGGTGTATGGAAGGATGCACTGCAGAGTAATCCACCCCAGATGGATCCGGCACAGTCTACAGACACCAAATCTGCAGAAATGATATATCAGCTTTTTGAAACATTAGTTGAATATGATTCAGAAGGAAATATAAAACCACTGCTTGCAGAATCCTGGGATATTAGTGAAGATGCTCAAACCTATACATTTCATTTGAGAAAAGGAGTTCACTTTCATGCAGAAACAGAAGGTGGAACCCCAACTGCTAATGGAGGCCGTGAAGTAACAGCTGAAGACTGGGTATGGACATTTAATCACATTACTTCTCCAGAAACAAAATCACCACGTGCATATTTTATTGATATGATTAAAGGGTATGATGCATATCGTAATGGTGAAACAGATAAGCTGGCTGGTGTTAGAGCAGTTGATAAATATACCCTTGAAGTTGAACTGGAAAAACCTTTTGCACCTTTTTTAGGTACACTTGCATATAATACTTTTGTTGTAATGCCAAAAGAGGATGTTAATAAGTGGGGAGAAGACTGGAACTTTCATCCAGTTGGGACTGGTGCATTTAAATTTGAATCATGGGAACAGGATTCAGTTGTTAGAATGTCCAGAAATGATAATTACTGGATGAAAGATGAAGATGGTAATCAGCTGCCTTATTTGGAGGCTCTAGAATTCCGTATTATTCCTGATTATACAATGATGTGGGAAGAATTCCAGATTGGAAATATTTATCAAACATATGTTGATGATCCTTTCTATCTTGATGCTAAAGAAAACTATCCTGATACATTCTTTGAACTACCACAGCTTGGAACATACTACTATGGTATGAATGTGGAAAAAGAGCCTTTTGATGATAAGCGTGTGCGCCAGGCTATGAATTATGCTATCAATCGTGAAATGATGATTGAACTGGTTCAGAATGGAAGGAATACACCTGCTAAAGGTATTATCCCCCCCACCATGTTTGGATATAATGAGGAATTAGAAGGATATAGTTATAATCCAGATAAAGCCAGAGCACTGCTGGCAGAAGCTGGATATCAAGATGGATTTGAAGTAACACTTCAGTATAATACTTCAAAAGGACATAAACGTGTGGCCGAAGCACTGCAGGCTCAGTACAGACAGGTTGGAATAGATGTAAAACTTCAGAATTTAGACTGGGGAAGCCATCTTGATTCTGTTGAGCGTGGAGAAGCTGCATTCTTTAGAATGGGCTGGGTGGCTGATTATAATGATCCTGATAACTTCCTGTATGTTCTTCTGCATTCCGATAATATTGGTCCAGAAGGAAATTATGCACGATTCAGCAATGAAAGGTTTGATACATTAACTGAGTATGCCCGTCTTGAAACAGATCCAGAAAAACGCAAACAGGCATATCAGCAGGCAGAAAAAATAGCAGTTGAAGAAGCACCATGGGTATTTATTTATCACTATACAACTCACTCACTGGTACAGCCATATGTCAACAATTATGAGCTGCCGGCCTTTGGTCAGCATGCCAATCTATTTAGAGATGTGTGGATTAGTAAGTAATCTAGCGTGAAAATTAAATAATATATTCAGGGCAGATTTTGGTTCCCATTAATGGGAACCAAAATTATGCCTTTTTTATCAGTATATATTTAATTTTGATTAATAAATTTATATTTACTACAATAGGAAAGGAAAATGGAGGTTTTTACTGATGTTTGCATATTTTATTAGGAGGACACTAGGGGTCATTCCGGTTATTCTTGGAGTAATATTAGTTGTTTTTATATTAACAACTATTGTACCTGGTGATCCGGCCAGGATAATGATGGGCCAGAGAGGTGATCCAGAAACACTGAAGTTGATCCGAAAAGAGATGGGTCTGGATGAACCAACACATGTTCAGCTGGTTAAATTCTATAAAGATGTTTTTACATTAAATCTGGGGAGATCTTATAGAAATAATATGACAGTTATAGAATCAATAAAAAGCCGGCTTCCTGTTACAGCAACACTTGCTATTGGAGCTATGATTATAGCTGTTGTTTTAGGAGTTTCGATTGGTATATATTCTGCAACCCATCAATATACGTGGCAGGATTATCTGAGTATGATTTTTTCCCTGCTGGGAATAGCCTCACCTGTATATTTTGTAGGATTAATTATGGTTATTATATTTGCTCGAAAATTGGGCTGGGTGCCCGGCACTGGACTTGGGAATGGAGAATGGATTTATTATGTACTTCCAATTTTAACTCTTGGGGTCAGACCAATGGCACTTATAGTTAGATTAACCAGGTCTACTATGCTGGAAGTTGTTCATCAGGATTATGTAAAAACTGCCCGTGCAAAAGGATTAAAAGAAAAAGCAGTAATTTATAAACATGCATTAAAAAATGCTCTTATTCCTGTTATTACAATTATAGGCCTGCAGACTGCCAGCCTTTTAAGTGGTGTAATGCTTACTGAAACTATTTATTCTCTGCCTGGACTGGGCAGACTTTCTATTCAGGCTGTTACAAATAGAGATTTTCCAATAATAAGAGGGGTAGTATTATTCATGGCTCTAGTATTTGTGCTGGCAAATCTATTAGTTGATCTATCATATGGATTTTTTGATCCAAGGATCAGGTATGAATAATAACTGCTTAATTAATCTATTTAACAAAATGATAGGAGGTCCAATATTTTGAGTGATAAAAATTTAAATAAAAAAAGCAATTTAAAAAGTGAAGGATTAAAAGAAACTTCTGATACATTATTAAAGGATTCATGGAGAAAATTAAAGCGAAATAAACTTGCATTAGTGGGTATGAGTATAGTAATATTATTTATAATAGTTGCTATTTTAGCTCCATATTTAACTCCATATGATCCAGTGGAACAGCTGATATGGACAGAAGGGGCAGCTGTAAAGCTAGCTCCACCGTCTGCTGACCACCTATTTGGAACAGATTTATATGGAAGAGATATTTTAACACGGGTTATTTATGGTGCTCGTATCTCACTGCAGATATCTATTGCTGCCATGTCAATTTCTGTTTTAATCGGTATTATTTTGGGTACACTTGCCGGTTATTATGGTGGGATAATAGATGATATAATAAGCTGGATTATCAATGTTTTATATGCATTTCCATTTCTGCTGTTTGTTATTGCAATTGTGGCTTTTTTCCCACCCAGCTTAATTTTAACTTTTTCCGCTATTAGTCTTGTTTACTGGATGTCTATTGCTAGAGTTGTAAGAGGGCAGGTTCTCTCAATTAAAGAAAAGGAATTTGTTGAAGCTGCTCGTGCACTTGGTGTTAAAGATTGGAAGATAATGTTCAAACATATTTTGCCTAATATTATTGCTCCTGTAATTGTCCAGGCAACACTTGGTATGGGAAGTATTATTATGATTGAGGCATCATTAACATATCTTGGATTTGGAACACAGCCTCCTACTCCCAGCTGGGGATATATGATTTCTGCGGGCCAGGGATATCTGGCACAGGGGCAGTGGTGGTGGGGAGTATTTCCGGCCATTGCTATTATTTTAACAGTGCTTGGATTCAATCTTTTCGGTGATGGACTCCGAGATGCTCTTGATCCAAAAAGTAGGTAGAAGTTTAGAATACAAAAGGGTAGGTGAAAAATTTTGGCAAATAAAAATAAGGAAAAACTTGTAGATGTTAAAAACTTAAAAACATACTTCTATACAGAAGAAGGAGTAGTTAAAGCCGTTGATGGGATAGATTTCGAAATTTATCCTGGAGAAACTCTTGGTATAGTTGGAGAATCAGGCTGTGGTAAGAGTGTAACATCACTTTCAATAATGGGACTGGTTGAATCTCCCCCAGGAAAAATTGCTGAGGGGGAAATTTTGTTTGAAGGAATAGATCTTACAAAACTGAGCCAGGCCGAAATGAGGAAAATAAGGGGTAATGAGATATCCATGATTTTCCAGGAGCCGATGACTTCTCTAAATCCGGTCTATACAATTGGTGATCAGATTTCTGAAGCTATAATTATTCATAAAGGCCTCAGTAAAAAAGAGGCAATGAAAGAGTCTGTTGAAATGCTTAAAAAAGTTGGAATTCCCCTTCCAGAACAAAGGATTAATGAATATCCACACCAGTTATCTGGTGGCATGAGGCAGAGAGTTATGATCGCCATGGCTTTATCCTGTGATCCAAAACTGTTAATTGCAGATGAGCCAACAACAGCTCTCGATGTTACAATTCAGGCTCAGATACTGGAACTTATGAACAGTCTTAAGGCTAGTTATGGGATGTCTATTATGATGATAACACACGACCTCGGTGTAATTGCAGAGATTTCTGATAGAGTAGCGGTTATGTATGCGGGTAAAATTGTTGAATATACAGATGTAAACACACTTTTTGCTGATCCAAAACATCCATATACCTGGGGATTGATGAATTCAATACCAAAACTGGACAGAGATGTAAACAGGCTTCAGGCAATCCCAGGTATTGTACCAAATCCACTTAATTTTCCAGATGGATGTAAGTTCAACACCCGCTGTCCTCTTGCTGAAGGAAAATGTTTTACAGATGAGCCGAAAATTGTAGATGCAGCTGAAGGACATAAAGTCCGCTGCTGGAGATACAAAGATCTTGAAGAGATGAAAAAGCAAAATGTGAAAATATATGAGGAGCAGAGGTGATCGGCATGGCAGAAAAATTACTTGAAGTAAACAATCTTAAAAAATATTTTCCTGTAAAAGCTGGAATTTTTAAAAAGACAGTTGCTTATGTTAAGGCGGTAGATGATGTTAGTTTTTTTGTTAATAAGGGAGAAACACTGGGTCTTGTAGGAGAGTCTGGCTGTGGTAAATCAACTACAGGTAGAACAATTCTCCGTCTGCTGGAAGCAACAGCAGGTGAAGTCATTTTTGAAGGAAAAGATGTGCTTTCACTTAATAAAGAAGATTTAAGAAATATCAGAAGAGATATGCAGATTATTTTTCAGGATCCATATGCTTCACTAAATCCGAGAATGACTGTTGCAGATATAGTTGGTGAGCCGATTGACATACACAATTTGGCCAAAAACAAAAAAGAACGCAACGAAAAAGTTAAAGATATACTGGAAAGAGTTGGACTTGGTTCTGAATATATGCGCCGCTATCCACACGAATTCAGCGGTGGGCAGCGCCAGAGAATAGGTGTTGCAAGAGCACTTGCAGTTGATCCAAAACTTATTATTGCAGATGAACCTGTTTCTGCTTTAGATGTTTCTATACAGGCACAGGTAATAAATCTTCTGCAGGATCTGCAGAAAGACTTTGGATTGACCTATCTCTTTATTGCTCATGACTTAAGTGTTGTAAAGCATATTAGTGATAGAATAGCAGTTATGTATCTGGGTAAGATAGTAGAAATGGCTGATAAAACTGAGCTGTTTGATGATCCGATGCATCCATATACACAGTCTCTATTATCTGCTATTCCAGAAGCAGACCCAACCAAAAAGAAGGAGCGTATAATTTTGGAAGGTGATGTGCCCAGTCCGGTAGATCCACCATCCGGCTGCAGGTTTCACCCCAGATGTCCTAAGGCATTTGACAAATGTTCTGTTGAAGAACCTGTTTTTAAAGATTATGGAGATAATCATTTTGCTGCATGTCACCTGCTGGAAGAATAAGTTTAATTAAATATCATAATCAAAAGCCCTGAGCTTTTTTCAGCCAGGGCTTTTAAACAGAAAGCAGAATTCTGTCATTATTAAACTTACTTCCATGTTTATTTTCAAACATTTTGAGCAGCTTTTCTATGGTGAGATTATCTTTATTTTTACCTGTGATATCATAAATTATCTGACCATCATCCATCATAATCAGTCGGTTGCCCATTTTTATAGCATCTTCCATATTATGTGTTACCATAAGTGTGGTAATATTATTTTCATTTATCAGTTCGGCAGTTAATTTTTTTATTTTAATTGCTGTAGCGGGATCTAAAGCTGCAGTATGTTCATCAAGCAGCAGCAGGCCCGGATCAGCAACTGTGGCCATCAGAAGAGTTAGTGCCTGTCTCTGTCCACCAGAAAGCAGTTTAACTTTTGTGGTCAATCTATCCTCAAGGCCTAAATCAATTTTTTTAAGGTGTTTTTTTATTATTTTTCTTTTATATGATGTCAATCCCCACTTCAGAGAAAGATTATTTGATTTAGAGATTGCAAGGGATAAATTCTGTTCTATTGTCATTTCCGGTGAAGTACCGGAAAGAGGGTCCTGAAATACGCGCCCTATATTTTTAGCACATTTATACTCAGTCTGACAGGTAATATCTTTTCCGTTTAAAAGTATTTTTCCCTTTTCTACAGGAAAAACTCCGGCAATGGAATTGAGAAGAGTAGATTTCCCGGCTCCATTACTTCCTACAATTGTAATAAAGTCCCCTTCATTTACAGTAAGATTTATATTATTTAAAGCTGTATTTTCATTTGAAGTACCTCTGTAAAAAATTTTTGTGAGATCTTTAATAACAAGCATTTTTTCACCTCAATATTTTTTTAAGTCTGGGTGTCGATAAGAATATAACAACAATAATAGCAGTTAATAGCTTAAGGTCTGAAGCAGCAAGACCTAAATTTAAAGCAATAGAAATACTAAAACGATAGAGTATAGAACCAACAATTACACCAAGTGTTGTTACAACAATAGAGTGTTCGCCAATTAAAACTTCTCCAATAATTACAGAAGCAAGTCCTGCTACAATTGTACCTATACCCATATTTACATCAGCAAAGCCCTGATACTGTCCCACCAGTGCTCCAGAAAGTGCTACAAAAGAATTGGAAATAATGAGTCCCAGCATTTTCATTGAGTTTGTGCTGATACCCATACTTCTTATCATTTGTGGATTGTCTCCGGTGGCTCGTAGTGCAAAACCAAGCTGTGTGTTCAAAAAAGCATCTAAAATTAGTTTAGCAGCAATAATTAGTGCGGCAAGTAGAATGATATTGTTCCATGGGTATGCCAATCCCCAATCTTCTGTAATAGAAAAAATGGTTTCTCGGCTGATTAGTGGAATATTTGGCCTTCCCATAACCCTCAAATTAATAGAATAAAGAGAAGTCATTGTTAAAATTCCTGAGAGAAGAGGAGCAATTTTTAATTTTGTGTTCAAAAAGCCGGTAATAGTTCCAGCCAATCCACCGGCAAATAAAGCTGCAGCAAGTGAAAAAAATGGGTTTACACCTGCTGTTATTAATCTGGCCGATACGGCAGCTCCTAGAGGGAGGCTGCCGTCTACTGTTAAGTCTGCAAAATCAAGTATTCTAAAAGTAATAAAAACTCCCAGAGCCATTAAAGCAAATGCCAGTCCCTGTTCAAGGGATGTCAGAGCAAAACTTAGATTCATAGTACACCTCTTTACAATATTATCAAGTTTTTAACCATAAATAAATAATATTTAATGTTTTTATAGTTGTATGTTGCTGTATATTTTATTATACATTTTTATTCGTAAATTACATCAGCTTTTTCTAGTATTTCTTCCGGTATTTCCAGTCCCAGATTACTGCAGGCAGTTTTATTTAAATAAAGTTTGGGATTTTCTGCCCCTTCAATCGACATATCTGCTGGTTTTTCGCCATTTAACACTCTGGCTGCCATTTTACCGGTCTGTCTACCCAGCATATAATAATCGATTCCCAGTGTTGCCACAGCACCCTGTTTAACCTGACCATTTTCGGAAGCAAAAACAGGTATTTTTTTAGGGTTTGTTATGTTTAATACAGCCGGAAGTGCAGACACAATAATATTATCTGTAGGTACATAAATTGCGTCTACTTTGTCCACCAGTGCAGATGCAGCAAGACTTACTTCACTGCTGTTGGTTACAGTACCTTCATGTAATTTAACACCCATTTCTTCTGCCTTTTCTTTTGCGATTTCTACCTGAACAACAGAGTTAACCTCTCCAGGATTATAGAGAATACCTATATCCTTTACATTAGGAATAAACTGTTTTACCAGATCAAGCTGTTTTGCAACAGGATTCATATCGGTTGTGCCTGTTACATTGCCGCCCGGTTTTTCCATCGAATCAACAAGTCCTGCCACAACAGGATCTGTTACTGCTGTTATGAGAATTGGAATATCTTTAATAACATTAACAGCTGTTTGGGCAGATTGTGTTGTAATAGCCAGAACCAAATCCGGCCGCTGCTGTTTAAATCTCTGAGCTATACTCTGGGCTGTAGCCATATCTGCTTGAGCATTTTGAAGGGTAATTTCAATATTTTTACCTTCTACAAAATCTTCCTCAGCAAGAGCATCGATAAATCCTTCTCGAGCAGAGTCCAGAGCTGGATGTTCAACAAATTGAGATATTCCAATTTCATATTCTGCAGCACCTGTAGAAATAGTGAAGATCAAAACAGTCATAATCATGAGAGAGATAATTTTAAAATTAAAATCTGTAAAAAAATTTTTTTTCATCGAACCTTCTCCTTTCTAACTGGTAGAAGGGATAAAAACAAAAACACCCCGTCAGGAGTGCTGTGAATACCAAAAATAACCATCCCAAAAAGGATACAGTTATCTCTATAACTCTCCTACCATATTACCATACTACCAGTTATTTTATTTTCTTTATTATATAATTCTTTGGGTGACCTTGTCAACAGATATATTTTATTATTTATGCACCAGTGATCTGTGGCTTAAGCCAACTGTTACTTCATTAAGGTTGAACATGCCTACACCAAAAAATACAGATACTACTAAATGCTCACCACTGCGCGCAATACCAACTTTACCTCCAACATTTAGGCCCATAGTTCTGTGCATAATTTGTGATAGGGCATCATGTGCAGCACCGGCCACTGTTCCCTGATCAACATGAGAAGCTGTAATGATTTTTTCCCTTTTTGCTGCGATTACAGCTCTTTCTATAATTTCTGGAACAGATTTATTAAATTCTCCACCAAAATCTACGGCGGCTGTCTCTATATTATCTTCAGCAAATAATTTTTTCAATTCTTTTTCTTCACTTCTGGTAGATATGGCCATTTTTATTGCTGCTTTAGCGGTTTCTAAACTGTTGTGTTCCACAATTTACCCTCCTGTTAATTTAATTTATATATTTATTATAACATAATTTAAAAAATAGGAAAAATCCTTCTTCCAATTAAATTATAAATTTGAGTATTTTTATGATAAAATAATAAATAACACACTTTAAACTACTGTACTGAGGTGATCACAATAAATATTTATTTAATTGCACTAGCGCTTGCTTTAGATGCATTTGGTGTTTCAATGGGAATTGGCTGTGGTTCAAATCCTTCTAAAGAAGATAGAATTAAAATAATTTTTTCTTTTGGATTTTTCCAATTTTTATTTGCATTTTCCGGTGCACTGCTTGGTCATTATATAAATCAAAATTTTTTTAGAATATCTGATTTTTTAAGCGGTAGTGTTATTTTAATTCTAGGAATTTTATTTTTTTATGAAGGTTTTAAAGATGATGAACAGTGCATATATAAAAATTTAACACTGATAACTATTGCTGTTTTAGGGATAAGTGTCAGTATTGATGCACTGGGAGCAGGATTTTCGCTTTTTTATGATTTAAGTTCAGCAGTTATGATTCATAAAACATTAATTATTGGAATAGTTGCTTCTACAATGACTGCGGCAGCTTTCAAATTAATAGAATATGTTAGGCATATTAAACTGGTGGAAAAATATGCTGATTTTATTGGAGGTACTATTTTAATCATAATGGGGCTGAATAGTATGATTATGAGATGAGTATAAATCAGTTTTAGATAAATAAAAATTGAGGTGATTTTATGGCAGAAAAACTTGATAATATTAAACATGATATATTTGAATATTTGGATAAAAACAAAAATGTTTCTAAAGAATGGGTGGAAAAAAACTATCCAATTGATATTGCTGAAGCCTTATCAGAACTCGACAGAGAAAAAATAGAAAACTTCACTTCACTTTTGAACACAGAAGATCTGGCAGATATTTTTGAAGAATCGGAAAAAGAACTGCAGATCGATATATTAAAAAATAAAAGTTATGAAGAAATAATAGAAATTTTTTCTTATATGGCAGCAGATGATATTACAGATATACTGGGACTTCTCCCCATTCAGAGAAGGAAAGAGCTCCTCCGACATATGAAGCAGGAAGAGGCAGAAGTAGTAAAAAAACTGCTGGGTTATGATAAAGAGTCAGCCGGCGGAATAATGACAACAGAATATATTTTGCTGAACAAGAACCTCACCACTACTGAAGCTTTGAAGAAAATTAAAGGTATTGGACCTGATACAGAAATAATTGATACCATTTTTATATCTGATGACCAGAAAAAACTGGTAGGTGTTGTTGATCTGCGCGAAATTTTAAGTTCATCAGATGAAACAAAGCTATCTGAAATAATGGAAGACAATATTATTAAAGTAACTCCAGATGTTGATCAGGAGGTTGTTGCACGTCAGGTTTCTAAATATGATCTGACTGTTATGCCGGTTGTCAACAAAAGAGGTATTTTGATAGGTATTATTACTATAGATGATATTATTGATGTCATAAAAGCTGAAAACACAGAAGATATGTACAAAATGGTTGGTGTACATGAAGAGGAAAGTGTTGATTCACCGCTTTTTAAATCAGTACAGAGGAGGCTTCCCTGGCTGTTTATCAATCTGGGTACAGCTTTTCTGGCTGCATTTACAGTTGGAATATTTGAAGATGTAATTGCACAGGTTGTAGCTTTAGCAGTAGCGATGCCGATAGTAGCCGGTATGGGAGGTAATGCAGGCAGTCAGACACTGTCGGTTGTTATCAGGAGCATAGCTTTAGGAGATGTTGATTTTAAAGAAAGCTGGAAATTAATTTTTAAAGAAGGTATGCTGGGAACTATTAATGGTGCTGCAACAGGTATTTTGACAGGGGTCATATTATACTATATGTATGGAAATTATTATCTGGCAATAATTATATTTCTGGCAATGGTATTTAACCTCTTATTAGCCGGATTATTTGGATTCCTGATACCACTTGGTTTAAAATCGGCTGGAATTGATCCTGCTTTAGCTTCTGCAATATTTTTAACAACTGTTACTGATGTTTTTGGGTTCTTTATTTTCCTGGGACTAGCAAAAATGTTTTTGGTATATTTAATTTAAACTATTATAATGGAGGTTGATTTAATTATGGAAAAAAAAGATATTTTCGACAAACGCTGTAGTGTGAGAAAATTTACAGATGATGATGTCCCGGATAAGGATATCGAAGAAATGCTGAAGGCAGCAGTAAAAGCACCTTCCGGCAAAAATATTCAGAACTGGCATTTTGTAATTGTTAAAAATAGTGAAAAGATAAATGATATAGCTGAAATTATTTCAGTTAAAAATAATAAGTTAAGAGCTGCTATAAAAGATGAGGATTTAAAAAATAATTTTAAAAAATATTTAAAATTCAGTACTCATTTTAAAGAGGCACCGGTGCTTGTATTAATTTTTGCTTCAGATTATCCGGTGACAGGACTGGATATTATGGAAAAAGCAGGTTCATCTGAATCTGAAATAAAAGCTTTGTTTAAAGCAGATCCAGGGATTCAGAATATAGGGGCTGCTGCAGAAAATTTTATGTTAAAAGCAGCAGATATGGGTTATGGAACCTGCTGGATGACAAGTCAGAATTATGCAGCTTTGGAGATTCAATCATATCTGGGTATAGATAAAGATAAATATTATCTGGCCTTAATTACACCTCTTGGTGTTCCGGCTGAAGAAGTGAGTTCTCCCAAAAGAAAGAATCTATCTGAAGTTGTAACCTGGATTAAGTAAAATTATCAACTAATCTATATAATTTTTTACAACAAAAAAGTATTTGTGAGCATATCATATAATAATATTCAAGGAGTTTCCCTGCAGATATTCTGCCTTTAATGCGGCAGAGGGAAACTCCTTTATTATTTTTAATATACTTCAGCCTGTACTGAAGTATATTTAGATTATGCGAATACAGATTATCTTGTAAACCATATTATTTTAGATTATAGTTAAACAGGTTTTAGGTTATAGAGAATCATAATGTAAGATCCACTCAAATCAACTGCAGATTAAATGAAAACAAATTGCTGTTTTCTATTGAACAGTAATACAAAAATTGAAGGTGTATTGAAAGTATTTATTAAATCAATTTTATTTTTTGAGATAAACTATTGTTTCAAGATGTTTTGTATGTGGAAACATATCAACTGCTTTGAAAGATTTTATTTTATAGCCAGCAAAAATAAGTTCTGTTAAATCTCTGGCCAGACTTTTTGGATTACAGGATATATATAAAATTTCTGGAGTATTAAGAGATATGATCTTTCCCAGAGCTTTTGGGTTTATACCCGGTCTGGGAGGGTCAATAATAATCAGATCTCCTTTGATATTTATCTCTTCAACTTTTTCTAAAACATCTCCAGCAATATAGCGGCAGTTTTCTATATTATTTAGAGCTGCATTTTCTTCTGCCATTTTGACAGCCTCTTTATCAATTTCAATACCAAAGATATTGTCTGCTTCTGAAGCAATTACCTGTGAAATAGTTCCGGTTCCACAGTAAAGGTCAAAAACATTTTTCCCTTTTGAACTGCCCACATATTTTTGTGCTTCAGAATAGAGCTTTTCGGCACCAAGTGTGTTTGTCTGAAAAAAGGAAAGGGAGTTTATTTTAAACTTCAGTCCTAAAAGTTTGTCGTAAAAATAATTTTTTCCCCTGTACACTGTTTCTTTTTCTGAAACAACAGTGTCAGAAAAATTGTCATTAATTGTCTGAATAAATCCAACTATCTTTCCCTTATATTCTAAATTATAAAGCTCATCTGACAGTTCAGTAAAATAATGAGAGTTTTGTGAAGTGGTAATTAAATTAACAATTACTTCCCCGGTATTTATTCCTTTGCGGATAACTAAATTTCTCAAAAAACCTTTTCTGGTTTTAATATGATATTTTTTAAAATCATGCTCTCTGCAGTAATCCAATATAGTTTTTAGTATAATTCTAAAATCATTATCAACCAGAAGGCAGTTATCAACTGTTATGACATCAAAGCGTTTTCCTTTTGGATGCATTCCCAGCTGCAGAATTCCACCTTTTTTCAAATCTCCAAAGCTGAATTCCATGTTATTTCTATATTCAAATATCTCCGGACTTGGAATAATTTCTTCATAGTTTTCAGTGCCCAGATGATTGTCTTCAAATATTTCTAAAAGCATTTCTTCTTTCTGTTCAAGTTGAGTTTTATAATCAATATGCTGAATAGAGCATCCACCACATTTATCATAGTGAATGCATAAATTGTTTTTGTCTGTCTGCAATTTAATTCCTCCTGAAAAGTAAGTAAACTAAATTAGTGTTAGAATTACATCTGAAAAATAATATGGGTAATATAATTAATTTAAATACTGTTTATCAAACTGAGAGTAATTATGATAATTATAGCAGCAGGTACAATATATTTGATTAAAAATCTGTAGCTTTTTCCAATTTTAAAACTGCTATTTTTGTTCGCTTCTTCAACTGCATTTGTACTTCCCCAGTAGTAACCCACAAATATGGCAGTTAAGAGACCACCTGTAGGTAGAAAAATAACATTTGAAAACCAGTCATAAGTATCAAGTACATCCATACCCAAAAATCTAAAATTAGAAAAAGAACTGTAGCCGAGCAGTGGAGGTAATCCAACAAAGAAGATTAAAAAACCCATAAAATAGGAGGCTTTTTTTCTGTTCCAGCCGTATTCATCTACCAGAAATGCAACAACCACTTCCAGCATAGAAATAGAAGATGTAAGGGCAGCTATTGTCAGCAGTATAAAAAAGAGAAAAGAAAAAAGTGCCCCCAACGGCATTTTTGCAAAAACAGCCGGGAGAGTAATAAATGTAAGTCCCGGGCCAGCGGCAGGATCAAAGCCAAGTGCAAAAACAGCCGGGAAGATAGCAAAACCGGCTAAAAAAGCCACAGCTGTATCGAAAAACATAACATAGCCAGCACTTTCATTTATGTTGTCATTTTCACTCAAATAACTTCCATAAGTAATAATGGCTCCCATACCTAGGCTCAGTGTAAAGAAAGCCTGAGAAATCGCATCAACAAATGTCTGCAGATTAACAGCACTCAGATCAGGTTTAAGATAAAAAATCAGTCCTTTTAATGCTCCTTCTAAAGTAAGAGAGCGGAAAATAAGTAAAAATGTAATTAAAAACAGCATAGGCATCAGTACTTTTACTACTTTCTGAATCCCGTTAACAATACCAGCACCAATAACAGCAACTGTCAGAAACATAAATGCAGCATGCCAGAAAATAGGGGAAAATGTACTGGAAATATGGCTGCCAAAAAGTGCTGCAAAATCAGTTCCATCTGCAAAACCACCAATAGATTTAACAGCATATGACATACCCCAGCCGGCAACAACAGAATAATAACTTAAAATAACAAAACCAGAAAGAACACCTAAAGCTCCTACAAGCCACCATGGTGTATCAGGGGCAAGTTTTTTAAAAGCACCAATAGGATTTCTGGCAGTTTTTCTGCCTATTGCCATTTCAGAGATTAGAACTGGATAACCGATTAATATTATTGCTGTAATATAAATTAATAAAAAAGCTGCTCCTCCATTTGTACCGGTAATATATGGGAACCGCCAGATATTCCCCAGACCGATAGCAGATCCAGAAGCTGCCAGTATAAATCCAAACTTTGACGTCCAATTTTCTCTCTCCACCATTATACCTCCCTTTAACTTTTTAATCTTTATTAAATTGTTATTATTTTACCATATTATTGTTAAATCATCAATTTCCTTTTATTAAATGGAGTTTCCCCAAAATTCTTCCTATTTTTATTCTACAATAATTTTTCTGAAAATTATTTTGATTTAAGATATGGTTCTCCCACAAAAAGGGTATTTGCGTCTCTAATTCATTTTTCGCAAATATCTTTTTTGTGGACATATCAAATATAATTTAAAAATATTTTTGAAGAATAATTATTATATATTTTTGCTAAGCCTGCAGAATATCTGTTATAATATTAAAAAGATTATTGAATAATAAAAAATTAAAAACAATTACTATAATAATGGAGGTAATAGCTGTGAAATACTGTGAAATAACAGAAAATGTTTCATTTTTATCTGATCGAGTTAATATTGGACTTATTAAAACTAAAAACCATACAATTTTAATTGACAGTGGCCTGGATAAATCTACTGCTAATAAGATTTTAAGAGTTTTAAGCAAAAACAATTTAACAGCAGATATTATAATAAATACACACGGACATGCAGATCACTATGGAGGTAATGCCCACCTGATAGAAAAAACAGATCTTCAGGTATGGGCTCCTCGTGGAGAGGCACATCTGCTTGAATTCCCTGAATATGAACCTGCATATTTTTTTGGGGGAGCATACCCACCACCAGAACTGTGCAGCAAATTTCTAAAAGCAGAACCATCCAGAGTTGACCGCAGAATTTCAGCAGGAGAAAGGATAAATATTGATGGCATAGAAATAGAATTTGTTTCACTGGCAGGACACAGTTTACATCAGATAGGTGTAGTCTGTCAAAATGTAATTTTTACAGCTGATTCCTATGTAGAAGAGGATATTATAAAAAAACACGGCATACCTTATTATGCAGATATAGCTTCAGCAGTAAAAACTTTAAATTATTTAGTTGAAAGTGATTTTGATTACTATCTGCCAGGTCATGGAGAACTGCTAAAGAATCCAGCTGAGGTATGCCGCTTAAACTTAGATTTTTTTAAAAAGATGGAAGATTTGATCTGCAATATTCTTAAAACAAAAAAAGAAGAGGCAGAACTTTTTGCAGCTGTTGTTGAAGATCGGAAGATAAAAATAAATTCAATGCAGAAATACTTTCTTTTAAAAACGACTGTAAATGCTTTTGTTTCTAAATTGGCCGGTGAGGGGGAACTAGAATCAATTATAAAAGACAATAAACTTTATTGGATTAAATCATCAGTGTAATAAAAATTACTTTGCGAAAATATGCAGTTATCAGAATTTTAACAAAAGAAAGAAATTATTTTGTGGTTTTTCTGGAAATTATTTACCTTATTTGGTATAATACTTACAACCTGAATTTTTTTAGCAGGAAGAAGAGAGCATAAATTCGGGTAATTTTTAGAAAAGATGTTAAGGAGGAGAGAGAAAATGGAAAAACAGAGAGATGAATGGGGTAGTAGGCTTGGTTTTATTTTAGCAACAATAGGTTCAGCTGTTGGTTTGGGTAATATCTGGCGTTTTTCTTATCAGGCTTACGAAAATGGTGGTGGAGCATTTTTATTTCCTTATATTTTTGCTCTTTTAACTGCCGGAATACCGCTTTTATTACTTGAAATGGGATTTGGATTTTTTACCAGAAATTCGGCACCAAGTTCTTTTCGCAAAGTAGGTGAGAAATTTGAATGGGTCGGCTGGTGGTCAGTACTGGTAGCATTTACCGTAGTAGTATATTATATTGTTATTATAGCATGGAGTTTATTATTTGTTTTAGAATCTTTTTCTTTAGGCTGGACTGCTGATCCAGAAGCATTTTTCTTTGGTGATTTTTTAGGTTTTTCAGGAAGTGCATTTACTTTTGGTGGTATGCAGTGGCATATTTTCTTTGCACTGCTTATAGTATGGTTGGTCAATTATTTAATCATTGCTGGTGGAATAGAAAAAGGTATAGAGAAGGCCAGCAAAATTTTTATGCCCTTATTAGCATTAATGATACTTATAATTGTTGCCAGAGGTGTTACATTACCTGGAGCGATGGAAGGAATTAAAGCTTTTATCACACCTGATTTTTCCAAAATAACGGATTTTAATATCTGGGTTGGTGCCTATGGTCAGATCTTCTTTACTTTAAGTTTAGGTTTTGGGATTATGATAGCTTATTCCAGTTATCTTCCCAAAAAATCAGATGTAGTTAAAAATGGTATTATTGCCGGTGTAGCAAACAGTATATTCAGTATTGTAGTAGGGTTTGGTGTTTTCGGTATTTTAGGATATATGGCCTATCAGCAGGGAGTTGCAATACAGGATGTTGCAACATCTGGAATAGGACTGGCATTTATAGCATTTCCAAAAGCGATTAATCTTTTACCAGGACTGCCGCAGCTGTTTGGATTTGCATTTTTCCTGTCACTGACAATTGCCGGACTTTCATCAAGTATTTCGCTTATTGAGTCTGTTGTGTCTTCTTTAATTGACAACTTCAGCCTCAGCCGCAAAAAAGCCATTACAATTGTTGCTATTATTGGATTTATCTTAGGAGTGCCGATGACTACACAGGGTGGACTGGCTATTTTAGATATAGTTGACCATTTTGTCAATATCTTTGGTCTGCTTACAGTAGGTTTTGTTGAAATGCTCGTATTAAGTTATGCATTTGATCTTAATGTAATTAAAGATAATATGAATGAAAGCACTGATATGCATGTCGGTAGGAGCTGGACAGCTATGATAAAGATTGTAGCACCACTATTTATCGGTTATGGTCTGATTCAGAATACTATTTCAGAATTCAGCAATGCTTATGGCGGCTACCCAACAAGTGAACTTGTTGTTTTTGGATGGGGAGTTGCAGCATTACTTGTTGTTGTTGCAGTATTTATTTCCGGTAAAAGTCAGAACGAAATTTAATTTTAAATAAGATTAGAACATTAAATTATTAAAAATTAATCAGTAGTTAAAGAGAAATTATAATAATAAATATATCAGGTCCTCGGTTTTTTTGGCCGGGGGCTTTTTTTAAAGTTAAAAATATATTATAATTATTTTTGAAGGAGGAATTAATTATGGATGAAATTTTTAAAAGGAGAAGTATAAGACAATATCTTGATAAAGAAGTAGAAGATGAGAAGGTCGAAAAACTTTTAAAGGCAGGAATGGCTGCACCATCAGCAGGTAATGAACAGCCCTGGCATTTTATAGTGATAAAAGATAGGAAACATTTGGACAGGCTGTCAGAGATTCATCCATATGCATCTATGCTGAAAGAAGCTCCACTGGCAGTTGCAGTTTGTGCAGATCTAAATGAACAGAAATACGAAGGCTTCTGGGTACAGGACTGTTCTGCAGCAGCAGAAAATATTCTGCTGGAAGCAGTTAATCTTGATCTTGGTGCTGTATGGCTGGGAGTATATCCTGCCGAAAAAAGAGTTAAGGATATTAAAGAATTTTTGGAACTTCCAGAAAATGTAGTGCCTTTATCAATAATATCAGTAGGGTATCCAGCTGGAGATAAACCTGAGTCAGATCGATTTAAGCCTGAGCGTGTTCATTACGAAAACTGGTAGAATTCACTAGCTGCAGAATTTTTTCTGCGGCTTTTCTGATATTGTCAGACTCAACTTCTGCAGCAAATTGATCTATTTTATTCTGCGAGTGTGCATAAAGAGGGTCATAATATTTCTGCAGCAGTTTTTTAATCAGCGGTTTAAAATCTCCACGTCTGAGATCTTCAAGCATGGAAGAATATACATTTTTTCCTGCTTTTTGTACTACATATTTTTCTATTGCTTTAAGAGATTCCTCAGCTCGGTGGATAAATTTATCTTTATTTTCTATAATATCATTTACATATTCTTCATAAATTATCTCTACTCTTTTTTCTATCGGTGCTTTAATGAGGATTTTAGGGCCAGCCTGCATTGCCTGCAGTACAATATCAGGTATTATAGAATAACCGATCCTTTTACTTTCTGCTTCAAGGAAAATATATCCTCCCTTTTTATCTTTCTTTTTGAGGTCTTCATATAATAAGGAATCGAACATTTTTTGATTATAGGGGCTGCCGAGACCGATGCTGCCGAACGCAGATCCCCGGTGATTGGCCAGAGCCTCCAGATCCAGTATACTTTCCCCCATTTTTTCGAGTTCCAGCAGAATTTTAGTTTTACCCACACCTGTATTGCCGTGCAGTGTAACAAACGTGTTTTTTATATCAAAAGAATCAAGTCTATCAAGTATATAGTTTCTGTAAGCTTTATAGCCTCCTTTTAACTTAAATACTTCTATACCGGCAAGTTCTGCAAATCTGGCCGGACTTTCACTTCTCAGACCACCGCGGGAACAGAATAGAATTAAGTTATCGTACTTTTCATTTAAATTATTTATTTTTTTAATCAGAGTCGGAATCTTAGGGGCAACTATCTCCACTCCCTTTAGTTTTGCTTTTTTGGGGCTCTCCTGTTTATACATGGTACCGATCAATTTACGTTCTTCAAAATTGAGCAGCGGAATATTGACAGCTGAAGGAATTGTTGCTTCTGTAAATTCTTCTTCTGTCCTGACATCTATATAAATTTTATTTTTTAAGTCAAGAGTATCTTCATATTTAATTACTTTCATAATAAACAGACCACTTTGTGATCATTCATCTCCTTTCATTGTTGAAATTATCATTTCTCTCTGTTAATTATAAAGGAGAGAGGATTTAATATCAAATAATAATACTGACTGGACTTTCCCCATTTTTTATATACTGCTGCAAAAAGGGGAGATGCAGGAATATTGAAATTTTTAGTCAATGAATCTTAACGAAATGAAGGAAGAAATAGGGTTGAACTGCAGGATGGAGTGAGCTAATCATGAGTCAGGAGGACTCATTGATTAGTGTGCCCTATTTCACACCCGAATTGAGTTTTAGATAAATCTAAAAATTTCGTTGATGACTAAAGCCCCCTTTTTGCAGCTTGAAAATAAATTTTGGGGAAACTTTTTTAAATAAAAAAAATTAGAACTTAAATTGCATAATTAAATGTACGATTTGAATTAGAAATGATATTTTCTTGCACCAGAAGGTTAAAAGTGATATAGTAAATATGAACAAATGACCATAATATATTATAGAGGTGATATATAGTGTATAAAGTAGAAAATAAAGAGATTAAGCTGGAACATGGTTCGATCAAAAAAGGAATTATAGCAGTAGCAAGTGGTAAAGGCGGAGTAGGGAAATCCACTGTAACAGTCAATCTTGCAACAGCACTTGCAGAACTGGGATATAATGTTGGAATTCTTGATGCCGATGTAAGGGGATTTAGTGTTCCCAGAATCCTGGGTGTTGAAAAAAAGCCAAAGGCTGTGGATGAAAAAGAAATTATTCCACCTGAAGCACATGGGATAAAAGTTATCTCCATGGGTTCTTTTGTTGATGAAAACAGTCCTGTAATCTGGAGAGCACCACTTTTAGGAGGAGCATTGGAACAGTTCTTTAAAGATGTTCGCTGGGGAGAACTGGATTATCTGCTGATGGATCTTCCTCCAGGAACAGGTGACATGTCTTTAAACATAATGCAGAAAGTTCCTCATTCTGATATAGCTGTTGTCACAACTCCACAGGTTACTGCAACAAAAGTGGCTGGAAGAATCGGAAAGATGGCTGAAAAGATGGACAGAAAAGTCCTCGGAGTAATAGAAAATATGTCCTATTATCAGTGTTCAGAATGCGGCCATAAAGAGTATATATTTGGAGAAAATGGTGGGAAAAATCTGGCTGATTATATGGAAACAGAACTGTTAGGTCAGCTGCCGCTGGTCTCAGATATAAGGAAAAGAAGTGATTCCGGTAATCCTATTATGTATGAAGAACCGGATTCAGAAATAAGCAGAGAATTTATTTCTATTGCTGAAAAAATAGACAAAATGGAAAATGGTTTTGACGAAGAACTGGAACCAGTCAAATTAAAAATGGAGGTTGATTAAATGAAAATTATTATTCCATCTTCATCAGATAAAGGCCTTGAAGCTGAAATAGACAGCAAATTTGGCAGAGCTTCATATTTTGCTGTTATAGATTCGGAAAATATGTCGATTGAATTTGTTAAAAATGATTCTGCCAGTCAGGCCAGTGGTGCTGGTGTTGGGGCAGCCCAGCTCTGTGCTGATAAAGGTGCTGATGTAATAATAGCCAATGATTTTGGTCCTAAAGCATTTTATGCACTGGATTCAGCAGGAATAGAAATGTATTCGATTTCGGCTGAAGATAGTTTAAATTCTGCCATCAAATCTCTGCAGAGTGGAAGTCTGACCAGAGTTACAGTTCCAACATCCAGAGGAAAGAGATAGGGGTGTAGAGATGAAAATTTCTATATTGAGTGGAAAGGGTGGTACAGGCAAAACTACTCTGGCAGTAAATATGGCCCTCTCACTAAAAAATGTGCAGCTTCTTGATGCAGATGTTGAGGAGCCTGATGATTACATTTTTATAAGTCCAGATATTTTTGACACAGAAGCTGAATCAGTACTGAGATTAATTCCAGAAGTAGATGATGACCTCTGTACTGCCTGCAAAAAATGTGTTGATTTCTGTGAATATAATACACTTGCCATGATGCTGGATCAGGTGCTGGTTTTTCCGGAAATCTGCCACAGCTGTGGTGGCTGCAAAATTGTCTGTCCGGAAAACGCAATTACAGAAATAGAAAGAGAACTCGGCAAAATTTACCATGCCGTCAGTGGAGAAATAGATTTCTGGCAGGGTGAATTAAACACCGGAGAAGAAAAATCAGTACCTGTAATAGAAAAACTAAAAACAAAAATAGACACAGACAAAAAGGTTATAATAGATTCTCCACCAGGAACAACATGTCCATCTGTTGAGGCTGTGGCTGATACAGATTATTCAATTGTTGTCACAGAACCGACTCCTTTTGGCCTGCATGATATGGATATGGTAATAGAAATGCTGCAGGAGATTCAGCAGCCATTTGGAGTAGTTATTAATCGTTCAGATGAAAATTCGGATCATTTGATAGAAAACTACTGCAGTGAAAATGATATAAATATTCTGCTGAAAATTCCTTTTTCCCGCGAAATTGCAGAACTCTACTCTGATGGAACTGCTTTTGTGAAAAAAATGGGAAGCTGGAAATCAAAATTTCAATTATTATATTACGATATAGTCAGGGAGGTAAATAATAATGAAAAAAATAACAGTAATTAGTGGTAAAGGAGGGACAGGAAAGACGACCTTTACTGCTAATCTGGTATCCCTGATGGATAAAGTAGTAATAGCTGACTGTGATGTAGATGCTCCCAATCTGCACCTGCTGCTTAAACCTGAAAACAGGAATGATGAAATATATAGAGGAGCAAAGCTGGCAGTTAAAGATGAGGAAAAGTGTATAGACTGCGGCATCTGCTATGATAACTGCCGCTTTAATGCGATCAGGAAAAGCGATTTTTCTGTAATTGATTTAAAATGTGAAGGCTGTGGAGTCTGTGCTGAAGTATGTCCAACAGATGCACTAAAAATGGAAGAGATTGTGACAGGTAATATTTACAGAGCTGAAAGCAAATATGGTCCTATGATACATGCCCGCCTTATTCCAGGAGCAGATACATCCGGTAAACTGGTATCTGAGGTCAAAAAAATTGCCGATGAAAAAGCAAAAGAAATTAATGCAGACTGGATTATAGTTGACGGCTCACCTGGTATAGGCTGTCCTGTTATTGCATCACTTAATGATGCAGATATGGCTCTTCTTGTTACAGAACCTACACTTACCGGTTTTTCCGATTTGAGAAGAGTTATAGAAGTTATAGATCATTTTAATATCGAGGCAGGACTTATTATCAATAAATTTGATATAAATGAAGCTATATCTGATAGGATAGAAGAATACTGCAGAAATGAAAATATTGAACTTTTTGCCAGAATTCCTTACAGCAAAAAAATAGTTGACTCTCTGCAGAAGGGAGAACTGTTTGCCGCTAATCCAGGAAATGAAGATTTAAAAGAGATGATGCTGCAGGTGGTATCAAAAATAAAGAATAATTTTAAGGGGGAATGATTGTGAGAAAAATAGCACTACCAAGCAGTGGAGAGACAGTTTCACAGCATTTTGGTCATGCACCACAGTTTGTAGTCTTTTCAGTAGAAAATAATCATATCAAGGATAAGAACATATTAAAAAATCCCGGACACAGACCCGGTTTTTTACCCAAATTTTTAAATGAACACGGAATAGATACAGTAATCTCTGGAGGTATGGGCCAGAAAGCTGTTGATATTTTTGAAGCAAATGGAATAAACGTAATATGTGGTGCTTTAGGGGATGTAGAAAAAATAGTTGTGGATTACCTTGCCGATAATCTGACGACAGACCAGAATGCATGTGATCACTAAGAATATGATCCCCCCAGAAAGAAAGGGGGGATTTTTTTAAAATAATTGTTGACATATGCCCAAAATAGAGTTATAATAATAAATATAAAGAGCATATGTTCAAAAATATTTAAAAGAGGTGATATTTATGCCAAGAGGAGATAGAACCGGTCCAGAAGGAATGGGACCAATGACAGGTAGAGCAATGGGTTATTGTGCAGGAGCAGACAGTCCAGGTTTTGTATCTGGAACACCGGCATATGTCGGAAGAGGTTATGGAAGAGGATTCGGCAGAGGCGGCGGTTATGGTCGTGGACGCGGAGCCCGCTTTTATGGTACCGCACCAGCAGCTCCTGTAAGTCCTGTAAGTAAAGAAGAAATACAGAAAACTCAGCTTACAGAACTTAAGAATCTTGCCAATTCTCTGGAAAACGACCTGGAGATAGTTAAGAAAAAGATAGAAGATTTATCAGCTGAATAGTAAAATAAGATTTAAAGACCGCAATCTGATTTAAATATCAGGCTGTGGTCTTTTTTTATCTTTTTTAATTACAGCAAAAACTATTTTTGTACAGCAGGATTAAACGAATATTTAGAGAAATCATTAGTAAGAAGAATATGAAAGTTAAGTTTATAAGGAGGTGTACCTAAACTTTGCAAAGAGATAATTTTGATTTTGACGGCCTATTAACTCAAATAAAAAGAAGTTATACACCTTTTAGAAAAGTTATACAAAATTCATGGAAGAGGAGTTCTGATTATGGTATAAAAACAGACGAATTTTCGGCCAGCCAGCTGCTGGATCAAAATAGAGCAGCAGAAAAAATAGCAAAATATAGAGATGAGCTGGACAAATTTGATTTTATATTTGATGAATTAAATCAGATAATGGAAAATATCGCGGCAGCCTTTCTGATTACAGATGAGGAAGGTTATATTTTATCTGTTAAAAATCATCTTGAAGATTTTTTAGATATTAGGACCGGAGATAACTGGAGTGAATTTCATAAAGGAACCTCAGCAGTTGGACTGACACTTTTTACTAAAAATCCTTCTCATGTTATTGGTAACGAACATTTCAAAAACAATCTGACAGAACTTAATTCTGCTGCCTATCCAATACTTAATAAAGACAGTGAACTGCTTGGAGTAGTAGGGGCATTTTCTCCTGCAGAAATAAATATTGATCTACTTAAACTTATCATTCATATTATCGGTCTGACTCTGACCGAAAAAACACCTATTGATACATTAATTTCAAAACAAAAAATAAAATCAAGTCCAAAAATCGGTTCCAGAGTGCGCTACGATTTTTCCAGTATAGTTACAGAATCCGAAAAAATGTATAAAGCAATAGAAGTGGCAAAAATAGCAGCAAGAAATGATTCTACAGTAATGCTTGTCGGCAGCAGTGGTACAGGTAAGGAAATGTTTGCCCAGGCAATACACAATTATAATTATCGGCGCAATAGACCTTTTGTAGCCATAAATGTTGGTGCAGTTCCTAAAGATCTTGTGGAAAGCGAATTTTTTGGTTATGAAGATGGGGCATTTACAGGTGCCATAAAAGGTGGAAAACCTGGCAAATTTGAGCTGGCCAATGGGGGCACGATTTTTCTGGATGAAATAGGAGAGATGTCTCTTTCAGCACAGCAGAACTTGCTGAGGGTGATACAGGAAAAAGAAGTAACACGTATTGGTGGAACAAGAGCTCTGCCGATAGATGTAAGAATAATAACAGCAACCAAAAAAAATCTCCTCAAAGAAGTGGAAAAGGGAAATTTTCGTGAAGACCTTTATTACCGCCTAAATGTAATTACAATACCACTACCAGAGCTGAAGGAGAGAAAAGAAGATATAAAATTATTAACGGAAAATTTTATTAAAAAACACTGCCACAAATTTGGGATTCCCAGCAAAAAGCTTCACAGTAATACATTAGAATATTTAATCAATTATGACTGGCCGGGAAATGTAAGAGAATTGGAAAATATGCTGGAAGGTGTAATTACATTTGCCATGGATGAAGAAATTATAAAACCAAAACATCTGCCAAAAGAAATTCGCAAAAAATCGACAAAAAAAACAGATGAAGCTGGACCTATGTCTCTGGAAGAAATGGAAAAAAAGGCGGTAATAAATGCACTAAAAAAATCAGGACAAAACTTAACAAAGGCAGCAGAAATTCTCGGTATAACAAGGGCTACCCTTTACAATAAAATAGACAAATATCAGATAAAAATAGGAGAGTGATTATGTGGAAGCTATCGGTGTTATAGATATTAAAGATGGTTTAGCAGTACAGGGTAAAGCAGGTGAAAGGCAAAAATATCAGCCGGTAAAAAGCCGGCTTACTGATGAATTTACAGCTTCTCCAGAAAAAATTGCAGAAGCTTTTCGGAAAAAGCTGGGTCTAAAAAAACTCTATATTGCCGACTTAGATGCAATAACAGGAAACGACAGAAACTTAAAATCAGCTTTGAAAATAAAAAAAGAATTTCCGGATTACAATATATTGTTGGACGGTGGTTTTAAAAACAGTAAAGATGTGATAGAAATTTTAAAAAAAGGTATAGATTATGCCATAATAGCGACAGAATCCCTCAGCGATCTGAGCATGTTAGAAGAATTAAAAGAATACAGAGAAAGAATATATATCAGCATAGATCTCAAAAATAGCAGATTGATCCACAAAATTAAAAAATGGGAGCAGATGGAGGCACAGCAGATAGTAAAAGAAATAAAATTATACGGCTATCAAAAGTTTATTATGCTGGATCTTGCTCATGTGGGAACCGGGATGGGACTGGCCGAATATCTGCTGGATATAAAAGCGTCATTTCCCGATCTGGAGTTTATCACAGGGGGAGGAATTAAGGATTACAGAGATGTAAAAATAGTGAAAAAAGCCGGGTTTTCTGGGCTCCTCATAGCTTCAGCCTTCCACAGTGGATCACTGGGTAGAGCAGAAATAAAGCTGATAGAAGATGACAGTTTGAAAGGGAAAATAGCCTGGTGTATAACCGGAGCCGGCCATCTATTGGAGGAAACTCTGGCAGAAATAAAATATTTAAAAACAAAATATCCTGGGTGGAAGATCGATATATATTTAAGTGATGCCGGATCTGAAGTGCTGAGAATATACAGCCTTTACGAAAAATTGAAACAGCTAAACTGTGAGATTCATAAAGACACCAGTCCCAGTGCGGCTGTAATAGGAAGATTATATAAGGGCCATTACGATTTTGTTGTATCTTCACCGACAACATCAAATACAGCTGCAAAATATTTATATGGGATTTCGGATACACTGGTTACAAATATGATGGCACATGCCGGTAAAGCAAAGGTTCCGGTTCTGGTTTTGCCGACAGACATAGAGGAAAATTTAGTATCTCCGGCACCAGACAAAATGGTAGATGTTTTTCCCCGCAAAATTGATCTTGATAATGCAGAAAAGTTAAAATCAGTAGAAAGAGTAAAGGTAATTACACATCCTAATGAGGTGGAGTTATGGCTGAAAAACTATTTATAACTGGGAAACTTGCTTTTTCTTCTCTGCAGAAAAAACTGAGACAGATAAATTTTGAAGAAAAATACAGCATACTAAAAATACCGATTACAGTTGCTGCGCTTTTAGACAGCAGTTTTATTATCAGACAGCTCAAAGAAAGTCATCTGCTGAAAAACTATACTGAAGATAAACTAATAGTATATCTGCCCGGACGCTCCAGAGCAGAAGAAGATAAAATTGAAACAGAAATTAACAAAATATTTGACTATCAGGTTGAGGTAGTACGGGGACCTGATGAAATAATTGATCTGCCGGAATTTTTTGGAGAAAAACCTGCCGCAGTTGATTTCGAAAAAAAAGAACGTAAGATAAAAATTATTGCCGAAATTAACGAAGCAGCCCTTACTTCACTTCCAGAAATTATCACTAAAGCTGAGTATTATCACCGGAGTGGGGCTGATATAGTGGATCTAGGTTGTGTCAATGGGAGAGAATTTCCCCATCTGGAAAAAACAATATATGAGCTAAAAAAGCGGGGTTTCAAGCTGAGTCTGGACAGTTTAAATGCAGAAGAAATAAAAAGAGCTGACCGAGAAAATATAGACTATGTTCTAAGTATTAACAGCAGCAACTATAGTGCTGTTGAAGGAGCAGGCTTTATTCCTGTTATAATTCCCGATCCAGAGGTTGGATTAAATTCACTTTACAAAAATATTGAGGAAGTTAAAAAAAGAGGCTGCAGAAATTATATTGCCGATCCCATACTGGATCCTATTAACTTTGGCTTTAAAAAATCACTTTCCAGATATATAGAATACTGCACAGACAGCAGCAGAAATAGTGCAGTTATGATGGGGGTTGGAAATCTGATAGAACTTACAGATGCCGACAGTACGGGGCTCAATTTTATTTCGGCCGGACTAGCAGCAGAGCTGGGAATAGACTATGTTCTGACAACAGAAGCATCTGCTAAAACCTCAGGTTCTGTAAAAGAGCTGGATCTGGCACTGAAGATCAATGAATATGCTAAAGAAGAAAATATGCTGCCCAATAAACTGTCTGAACTTCTGATAACTTTAAAAGACAGAAAAAACAAGAATTACAGCAGTAAAGAAATAGAGGAGATTAGGGCCTCTGTCAGAGATACAAATTACAGAATCCTCAGTGATGGAAAGGAAATTCATATTTTTAATGGAAAAGAATACTACCATGGACAGGATATAAAAGAGCTGTTTGACAGGTTGAATTATGTGGGCAGTTTATCTCATGCATTTTACCTGGGTAAAGAACTAAAAAAAGCAGAGACAGCACTAAAATTGAAGAAAAATTATCGACAGGAAGATGAACTCAGCTGGGGTTATTTAGATCATTTTGATTTAGAGTAATCTTTTGATATTGTCGCTAAAAGAGTATTAAATATCTAAACGAAATTTAAAGTGTTGAATACTATATAACGAGGTAAAAAATATATAACGGGGTAAACGCTATTTAACGAGATGAAAATTATTTAAAGATGTAAATGCTATTTAACGAGGAAGGAGAAGGCAGTGATTATAGAAACTGTAATGACAACTATAAATAAAAATAAAACTCCTCATTTTGCAGCTGCAGGTGTAGAACTTTTTTCAGATAAATCAGATAGAGTGGAATTTTACTTTTATAAAGATTCAATTACAGCAGAAAATTTACTCAAGACAAAAAAGGGAGTAATAAATATAACTGATAGTGCACTGCATCTTGTTAAATCTGCCCTTATAGAACCTGATTTTCAAGTAAAAAAAACCCCTGATAAAGATGGATTTTATCTAAGCCGAGCCTGCAGTTATCTGCAATTTAACGTAAACAGCACCGCAGAAAAAAAAGAGAAATACAGTATTGAAGCAGAAATAGTTTCCAGAGTCATACTCAGAGAATACAGAGGGTTCAATCGGGCCAGTAATCTGCTTGTAGAGGCAGCAGTGAGAGCATCACGGATCGGCATCAGCACCAGCCGAAAAGAAGTTAAGGAGTTTCTGCAGAAAAACAAAAGAATTATAATAAAAACTGCAGGCAGCAGAGAAATCGAATGCTATCATTTTCTGAAAGATTATTTAAATTAATCTTCCACTGTGCTTTAGAACTTTTAACCTGTTAACTGAGCATTAAAAAATATATTTTCCAATGAGGCTGCTTAAAAAGCTGGACTTTCCCCATTTTTTATATACTGCTGCAAAAAGGGGAGATGCAGGAATATTGAAATTTTTAGTCAATGAATCTTAACGAAATGAAGGAAGAAATAGGGTTGAACTACAGGATGGAGTGAGCTAATCATGAGTCAGGAGGACTCATTGATTAGTGTGCCCTATTTCACACCCGAATTGAGTTTTAGATAAATCTAAAAATTTCGTTGATGACTAAAGCCCCCTTTTTGCAGCTTGAAAATAAATTTTGGGGAAACTCCTGTTAAAAAACTATTGACAATTATACGCTATACTATTAAATTATTCTGAGAGGTGATATATTGATAAAGATAAAAAGTCCGGCCAGAATACATTTCGGGCAGATCGATTTAGATGGAAGTAGAGGCAGAATTTATGGAGGAGCAGGGATAGGAGTAGAAAATCCTGCCTGTATTATGAAATTCAAAAAATCTGATAACATTTCTGTTACAGGAAAATATTCAGAAAAAACTGCAGAAATTCTGGAAAAATTTATAAAAAAGCTCCACAGTAAAAATATGCTGGGCCAGAATCAGGGTGCTGTGGTAGAGATAGAAGAAATTCTGCCATTTCATCAGGGACTTGGTTCCGGAACTCAGATTGGACTTACCATTGGGGAAGGTCTGAACAATCTCTACCAGCTGAATTTAAAACCTGAACAGGTAGCTGCATATGTAGACAGAAAGCACAGCAGATCGGGAATAGGTTTTGGAGTATTTTATACCGGTGGATTTATTGTAGATGGTGGACGTCCTGTGGCTGAAAAAGAAAATGACAGTTATCTACCACCTGTTATTTTCCAAAAAAAAGTGCCCGAAAAATGGAGGTTAGTTATTGTTTTTCCACAGGTAGATAAAACAGGCCTTTCTGGAAGAAAAGAAATTAAAACTTTCAGAAATTTAAAATCTATGTCAAGAGATACTGCTGCAGAAAATGCTCATCATATTCTCCTGGGTATGCTTCCTGCACTGGTGGAAAAAGATATTAAAAGTTTCGGCAGAGCTTTAACACAGCTGGAAATAAATGTGGGAGATTATTTTAAACAGGTACAGGGAGGGAGGTACAGTACAAAAATATCTGCAGAAATAGTAAAATTTATGCTTCAAAATGGGTCATATGGAGCAGGGCAGAGCTCCTGGGGTCCCTCGCTTTACGGAATTTGTGCAGATAAAAAAACAGCAGAAATGTTAAAAATCAGTTTGCTGAATAAATTTAAAGGTGATGTTACAGATATAATCACCACAAAAGCAGCCGCTGAGGGGGTAAAAATTGAAAAGTGCGTTTAATTTTTAAACATTGTTTAATTTTTAAGCGTATTATATCTGAAAATTCAAACTTGGAAAACATTTTATGCCATTTATCTGTACTGAAAGTGCTGACAGATAGGGAAAGATAAAATAATTCTTCAGATATAAATTAATGGAACGATATATGCATATTAATATATAATGGATATAGTAAATCTAAAAATTATCAATATAGAAAGGGGGGGAAATCTGGAGAGTTGTTAATACTGAGTAGGGATAAGCAGGTGTAGTTGTAATTGACAATAATCTCATGAAGGGGGATATTTTATGGTAGACAAAGCTAAAATTGCTAAGAAAATGATTGATGAGGCTGTTGCAGCTCAATTTGCAGATGTTGGTGTTTTTAAAGAAAAAAGAGGTAAGAAATTTAAAATTACCGATGCGAAGCCTTATGTTGATGCTGTTAAAAAAATGAAGCCAATTGAAGGACAGTCAAAAGAGGTTTTTGATCTTCACATTGAGTCTGTTAAAGCCCATTATGAAATACTGAAAGACTTAACAGATACTGTTCGTCCTGAGGATGATCCATTTGTTGAGCACTATCAGACACCTCCAATTCTTGAAATTTTATATGAAGATGATCCGGATTTCCGCAAAGCAGCAGAGAAGTTTATCGAGCAGATTAAAAAAGAAGAAGCTCTTATCGCCCGTGAAGCAATGCGCAGATATGGTGGAATGTATGGGCCTACCTGTGTTGTTGACTTTGCCTTTAGTCCTGGATCAGTAAGTAATGTAGTAAATGAAATTCTCAAAAATACTGATATTGATGGAGATTACAAAAAGACACTGCTGGCAGCCAAATCCTGGGGTATGAATACCTCTTATGGTATTGGTGGAGCCTGGACAGAAGCTGTAGAAAGTGGTAAAACTGCAGCAGAAGCTGCTGATAAAGAAGTTAAAACTATGCAGATGCTCTATGATAAGCCGATAGATGCACAGGTTAAGTTGATGGAAGATGAAGGTATGACTTCATTTGATGCAAAAGAGTATATGAAACGCTACAAAGAATGGATGAAGCCTTATGTACTTGCAGCTAAAAAAGCAGGAGTTCATCCCGCAAATATAGTTGTAGTACCTGCATACTGTGTTGGAGATATTGCCCACCACATTGCACAGTCAACCTACAATATGCTTAAAGATGATGTAACAATGGAAATTGTAGAAGTTGTTTCCAATGTAATGAAAAACACACTGGAAAAAGGTCTGGAAAAAGGCTATGACAGCCTCTATGATGTTCTAAGTGTTGCTACAGGTTCAACAGCAGCAGCAGTTTCTTCAATGCTTTGGGACGAAGGATTTACTGCTCCAATGGTTATTGATCTTTTAACAAAGAGATTCCACAACTATGTTAACTTAAATCCAGGTAGAGGTCAGGCTGTAGAGCTGCACAATGTTGACTTTATGGATATGATTCACCGTGGTGACAAGATAATAGATGATGAACCAATTGGTGCCGGGTGTAAAGTTAAAGGTATCGAAATAGACTTCAGCCCGATAGAAAACAGTGAAATACTGCAGAATACACAGCGCTATGCATATCCTGCCTGTGCAATTACAGTTAAATTCTCATCACTGATGCGTCTGGCTGACTTCCCATGTCTGCTGACAAGTGAGCCGGTTACTGCAACACTGATGACAAATATAATTGCCACAAAGCCAGAAGCAGTAGTTGCACCTGCCCGTTACTGTAAGGACTGTGCTGTATGTACTTATGTTAAAAAGCACAAACACTGCAATTGGAAGGATACAGTTTAATTCAAATTAATTTAAAAAAACGGCAGATGTAATATTAAGTATTAAGAAGACAGTGGGATTTCCCACTGTCTTCAAAAATTATACAGAGGTGATCAGCGGAAATGAAAAAACTACTTATTCAGCTTGATACAGATAAGAGGGCCAGCACTTTCGACCAGGTGGTTGCCTATGATGCAGGAGCAGATAATATAATTTCTCATGCTGATATAAAAAAAGAAGAAGTGGAAGATATAATCTATGGTGCTGTTTTTACCAGGAGTCCGAAAAAAATGAACAACACGGCTGTATTTATTGGTGGTTCTGATGTAAATAAAGGTGAAGAAATCCTTGCCGCAGTAAAAGATGTATTTTTTGCCAATTTTAGAGTTTCAGTGCTTCTTGATTCAAATGGAGCAAATACAACAGCTGCAGCAGCAGTCCTGAAAATTAAAAATTCTGTGAACTTAAAAGATAAAAAAGCTGTCGTAATAGCCGGTACAGGACCGGTAGGAGTAAGAGCAGCTATGCTGTTAGCCAGAGAAGGAGCAGAAGTAGTTATCACATCACGCAGCCGGGAAAGGGCAGAAAAGAAGGCAGAAGAAATAATGGAAAAATATGATGTTAAAAATATTTCTGGAGTTCAGGGCTCTAAAAAAGAAGAGTTTGAAAAGATAATAAGTGGTAAAGATGTAATTTTATCGGCTGGCCCACCAAAAATTAATTTTCTTACAGAAGATATGTGGAAAAAAGTAGACAGCATAAAAGTTATGGGAGATATTAATGCTGTAAGTCCGGCCGGAATAGAAGGTATAAAGCCTGGAGCAGATGGTGATATTATCGATGGAGTTAAAGTATTTGGAGCACTGGGAATAGGTGGTTTAAAAATGAAACTGCACAAAAAAGCAGTAGCTGAACTGTTTAAAAGCACTGACAGTATTTTTAATGCTGTGGAAGTATATAAACTTTACAAAGAGCTGAACTAGATGAAAGTACTTGTCAGCGGATTTTCTGGTCGAGCTCTATCGGAAACAGCAGCAAAAGCAGGTTGTGATGTTAGCTGTATTGATTTTTTTGGAGATCTGGATTTAAAAAAATTCTGCAGCAGAAGCTTCAGTATCAAAAGAAATTCAGCAGGTCAGAATTACAGTACTGAAGGACTGCTTAAGCTGATAGAAAAACATTATGATAAAGAACAGTATTTTGTTTACAGTTCTGACTGGGATAATAGGCCGGAATTATTAAATAAAGTTCTGGCAGAAAAAGAAATTAAACTGCTGGGAAATTCAGCAGAAGTTCTTAAGAAAATCAGCAGTAAAGTCAGCAGAGAAAAAGGCAGTGACATATTCAGTTATCTAAAAAAAAGAGGGTTTAACCTGCCTGAAATAATAAAGACCGGAGAAGAACTGAAGAAACAAAGCAGGATCAATCCAGATAGAAAATATCTTTTAAAACCATATTTAAGTGGTGGAGGTAAAAATATAACAGTTTATAACAATCTCAATAAAGCTCAAAAAGAAATTGATACAGAAATGTGGGGAAATTTTTATCTGCAGCAGTATATCGAAGGTAGAGTATCTTCAGCCATATTTGCAGCTGACGGCAGAAGTGCGGAAATTCTGGGAATTACAGAACAGCTTAAAGATTTAAATTTTCAGAATAGTTTTCGCTATGGAGGTAATCTATTAATCAGGAGCACTTCGGATATTATAAAGAAGCTGCAGAATATGGCAGAAAGCCTGAGCCGGGAGTATGGACTTAAAGGTATCAGTGGAATAGATTTTATACTTGCACCAGATGGAATATATTTTATAGAGTTAAATCCCCGCTTCACTGCAGCAGTTGAGCTTCTGCTGCCTATTTTTGGGAAAGAACTTTTTAATCTTTATTTCAGCAGCAGTATAGATGAAAATCTCAGAGAAAAATTTATTTTTTCCGAAATGCCGTTATATGCGAAGGTAATATATTATGCAAAATCTAATCTGACTGTAAAAAAAGAGATAACAAAACTGCTTGATTATAAAGAAATTAATATGAGCGGAAAATACGAATTTAGAGATCTGCCTCATCCAGGAGAATATATAGAAAAGACTTCTCCTGTCTGCACAGTTTTGATTCGTGCAGGAAGTAGGCAGAAATTATTTGAGCTGTGCAGAAATGCTTTTTCTTTTTTGGAAGAATTTGTTGTAGAGGAGGTGTAAATTTGGCTGATAAAAGATCATTTACTCTGATAACTGGTAGAACTATAAAACAGGGAATGGCATCTGTTTCGGGTAAAAATAATCAGAATTATGAAGACAGTACAGCTTATGTAGAATTAAATGAAAATATTTTAGAAGAATATAATTTAAGTGAAGGGAAAAAAATATTACTTTACACCGATTCCGGAGAGGTTGAGCTGAGCTGTAAAAAAGGTGATCTGCCGGAAGAAATAGTTTTTATTCCCTATGGTCCCCAGGCAAATAAATTGATCGGTACAGATACAGATGGAACTGGAATGCCCAGCTCGAAAGGAAAAAAAGTAATGATAAAAAGAAAGGAGGGGGAGGATAGTTGAATGAGGAAAGCAAAACCTATCAAAATATAATTTGTACCTTTTGTGGTGCACTATGTGATGATATTGAAATAAAGGTTAAAAATAATAAAATAGAAAATATAAAAAATGCCTGTGCTATCTCCAGAAAAAAATACGAACATGCTCAAAAAGATAGAACTGTTCCCCAGATAAAAGGTAAAGAAGTTAAATATAATAAAGCGGTTTCTGCAGCAGCAGAAATTTTAAGCAGCAGCAGGAATCCACTTATTTACGGTCTCAGCAGTACAACTGCAGAGGCACAAAAAGCTGCAGTTGAACTGGCGGAAAAATGTGGTGCCAATATAGACAGCACGTCTTCTGTCTGCCACGGCCCGGGAACACTGGCAAAACAGCTTGTAGGGATGGTATCTGCTACATTAGGTGAGGTAAAAAACAGATCAGATATGATGATTTTTTGGGGGGCAAATCCAGTGGAAGCTCATCCTAATCATGCCAAAAGATATTCGATATTATCACAGGGTATGTATCGTAAGAATAGAAAGGATAGGGAAATAATTGTTTTTGATGTCCGAAAAACTCCCACTGCCAAACTGGCAGATCATTTTTTTCAGGTAAAACCAAATTCTGATTTCGAGATTTTGATGGCTCTGCAGATGCTAGTAAGCGGCAGAACACCGACTTCAGAAGACGGCAGAATAGGTGGTATAGAGCTGGTAAAGCTGAAAGATCTGGCTGAGAAAATGAAAAAGGTAAAATATGGGTCTGTTTTTTATGGAATGGGTTTAACTATGAGTAGAGGAAAATATATGAATACCTGGGCTGCGATGAGCCTGGTCAGAAATCTTAATGATTATGGAAGATTTGTAATGATACCTATGCGGGGACATGGAAATGTTGCCGGCAGTGAAATTACAATGGCCTGGCAGACAGGTTATCCGTTTGCTGTTAATTTCAGCAGAAATTATCCCCGCTATAATCCAGGAGAATTTTCGGCAGTTGATTTGCTGGCCCGCAGAGAAGTAGATGCAGCTTTTATTATTGCTTCTGACCCTGCAGCCAGTCTGCCACATGAGGCAGCAGAATATCTAAAGAAAATACCAACCATAGTTTTGGATCCTCACTGGAATTTAACTACAGAAATAGCAGATGTAGTAATACCATCTGCTGTAAAGGGTATTGGTGCTTCCGGAACAGTTTACAGGATGGACCATGTTCCACTTCAGCTGAGAAAATTTCTCGACGACAGCTGGCCGGATGATGCTTCTGCAGTATCCAGAATAGGGGAGCTGATTGAAAATGATTAGATTAAAAAACGGAATTATCTATGATCCAAAAAATAATAAGTCTGCTGTAAAAGAAGATATATGGATTAAAAATGAAAAAATAGTTTCAAAACCTTCAGCGGAAGAGATAGAGAGTGCAAAAAATCAGGGTAGTTATCAGGAAATAGATCTTAAAGAAAAAATTGTAATGCCGGGAGGAGTAGATATTCACGCACATATTGCAGGACCTAAAATTAATACCGGTCGTGTGTTGAGGCCGGAAGATCATCGCCACGATAATGTTCCCAAAAAAGGAGGACTGCGGTCCGGTGTAGGTTCAACAGTACCAACAAGTTATGTGACAGGATACCGCTACAGCCTGATGGGATATACTACGGTTATGGAAGCAGCAGGTCCCCCCATGAAGGCCAGACATATACACGAAGAGTTCGGAGGACTTCCATTTATTGATAAGGGATTTCTTGTCCTAAGCGGCAATAATTATTTTGTACTTAAATTTATAAAAGAGAAAAACAAAAAAGCCTTAAAAGATTATCTTGCCTGGCTGATAAATGTCACAGGTGCATTTGGACTTAAAGTAGTTAATCCAGGTGGAGTGGAGGCCTGGAAAGAAGGAAAAAGGCTCAGGGGAATTGAAGAAAAAGGGACACATTTTAATCTTTCTCCAAGAGAAATACTGCTGGCACTGGCAGAAGCAAATGACGAGCTGGGACTGCCGCACCCTGTTCATATTCATACAAATGATCTAGGTTCACCTGGCAATTATAAAACTACAATTTCCACACTTGATCTGCTCAAAGATTACCGAAAACATATAACACATATCCAGTTCAGCAGTTATGGTCTTAATGAAGAAAGCAAAATTAAATTTGTCTCTGCGGCAGATCAGATAGCAGAAAAAGTAAATAATGATGATAAGTTAACTGTTGATATTGGTCAGATAGTATTTGGTGAGGTAACAACCATGACAGCTGATGGTATTTTAGAATATAATCTTCATAAGCTGACAGGCAGCAAATGGGTTAATACAGATGTAGAGATGGAAACCGGTTCAGGTATAGTGCCCATGAACTACAAAAAGAAAAATCTTATAAATGGAATACAGTGGGCAATTGGTCTGGAGCTGTTTTTAAAAATAGATGATCCCTGGAAGGTTTTTCTGACAACAGATCATCCAAATGCAGGTCCATTTACTGCCTATCCCTGGATAATAAAACTGCTGATGAGTAGAGATTATCGGCTGAAGATGATATCAGAAATGCACAATAAACTTGGAAATTATACAGATATAGCAGAACTGGAAAGAGAATACAGCCTTGATGAAATAGCTGTGATTACAAGATCTGGACCGGCCAGAGCACTAGGTCTGGCAAATAAAGGTCATATTGGTGTGGGAGCAGATGCAGATATTACAGTTTACAGCAGGCTGGAAAGCAAAGATAAAATAGCAGAAGTATTTGCTCATCCTGAAATTGTAATTAAATCAGGGAAAATAATTGTTGAAGATGGAAAGCTGGTAGAAAAATTGAGAGAAGGAAAAACACTTGTCGCCAGACCGGATTATGATAAAAATATAAGTGAAATAATCGGTGAAGATTTCAAAAATTACTACAGTATTTCGATTGAAAACTATCCGGTTTCAGACAGCTATTTTAATAATCTGGAGGTGATTCCATGCAGTTGAAAGGTGTAGAAATTGAAGATACTTTTGCAGAAGCATTTACTATGTACGGAAGCAGAGTTATTGTCACAGCAAGAAACGAAAAATGGGCTAGAACAGCTGCTAGAGAAGCAGTCGGCTTTGCAACATCTATCATAGAGTGTGGGATAGAGGCCGGGCTGGAAAAAGAACTGCTGCCTGAGGAAACATCGGATGGAAGACCCGGCTGCAGCCTGCTTTTTTTTACTATGAAAAAAGAAAGTATGTTAAATGAACTGACAAAAAGAATAGGACAGACCATCATGACTGCAGCCACCACTTCATGTTTTAACGGTCTGCATACAGACGAGAAAATCAAAGTGGGCGGTAATCTTCGCTATTTTGGTGATGGATATCAGATCTCCAAATTATACAGTGACAGAAGATTCTGGCGGATTCCAATAATGAGTGGTGAATTCTTAATAGAAGAAAGTTTTGGTATCAAAAAAGGACTTGGTGGTGGAAATTTCTTAATAATAGGGGAAGATAGTCAGGCAGCACTTGAAGCCGCCGAAAAAGCAGTGGCAGCAGTGCACAGATTAAATGATGTGATAATGCCTTTCCCTGGGGGAATAGTCAGCAGTGGCAGTAAAGTCAGTTCAAAATATAAATTTCTTAATGCATCTACCAATACACCCTACTGTCCAACCATTAAAGCACAGGTTAAAGACAGTATGCTGACCAAAAATGCAGGTTCAGTTCTGGAAATAGTTATAGATGGTTTAAGTACACAAGCTGTATCAGACGCAATGGCAGTTGGCATAAAAAATGCCTGTATACCAGGGATAATAAAAATAACTGCAGGAAACTATGGTGGAGATCTCGGCACAGAAAATATTTACCTGCACGAAATACTGAGGGGTGATCTTGATGAGTAAATTAAAGCTGATTTTAAAAAAGGATAATCCATCTTTAATTCAGCCAGAAGGTAAAACAGCAGGTAAACTGCCGGTAGAAGCAGAAAATATATCTCCTGATATAACTGCAGAAAAGACTATTTCCGAAATAGCTGAGCTGACTCTGCTGGCAGGAAGAAAAAAGTATAAGCTTAAAGATTTTTTCAAAATAGAAGGAGAGCCCTCTCAGAACATATTTATAGACGGAGAGCTGGATAATTTTAAATATATAGGAGCAGGTATGACAACCGGTGAAATTTTTATTAATGGCAGTACTGGTATGCATACAGGCTCAGAAATGAGTGGAGGTAAAATAGAGGTCAATGGAGACACCGGTGATTGGCTGGGAGCAGAAATGCAGGGTGGATATATTAAGGTAAATGGGAATACAGGTAATTATGTAGGTTCAGCCTTTAGGGGAGATAAGCTAGGCATGAACAGAGGGGTAATTTATATTAAGGGCAGTGCTGGCAGTTTTCTCGGCAGCAGAATGAGGAGAGGAGAGATAATTGTCAGCGGCAGCTGTGGAGATATGGCCGGAGCTCAAATGGTGGCAGGTTCTATCTATCTTTTTGGTAAAGCAGGTAAAAGAACAGGTGCTGCTATGAAGCGTGGAACAATTATTTCTGCCCATCAGCTGGAAATGCTGCCCACTTTTAATTATAATATCAGCTATTATCCAGAATTTTTAAAAATTGCCTTTGCCCACCTCAAAAATGAGTTTAAGATAGATATTCCCCAAAATATGTTTTCCGGTTATTATCATAGATATACAGGTGATAATACAGAAATAGGGAAGGGAGAGATCCTTATATGGAAAGAAGGTTAACTCTCAATAAAAATGCAGTTATGCTGGTTAAAAAAATGATTAAAAATAAAGAAGATCTAAATATTGATGTTCAACAGATGGAAAATGGTGTTATGATTATAGATGGAGGTGTTAAAACTAAAGGAGGTTACAGAGCGGGTAAATATTTTATAGAAATTTGTCTCGGAGGAATGGGGAAAGCAAGTTTTGGCAGCTTTGATCTACAGAGCTATCAGCTTCCGTCTGTGGAAGTACGGGTTGATCATCCACTGGAAGCATGTATGCTTTCTCAGTATGCAGGCTGGAAAGTAGAAAGTGGAGATTTTTTTGCTATGGCTTCCGGTCCAGGCAGGATACTGCTAAAAGAAGAAGAGTTATATGAAGAATTCAGTGAATATCATGAAAACGAAAGGGTACCGGCAGTTATTGTTCTGGAATCTTCCGAGCTGCCAGATTTAGAAGCAGCAGACTATATAGCAGATAAACTGTCAACTCCCTGTGATGATGTCTATATACTTACTGCACCAGCAGAATCACTGACAGGTTCAATACAGATAAGCGGCAGGATAGTAGAGACCGGACTGCATAAAATGCATGAACTCAACTTTGATCTCCGTAAAATAGAAAGCGGCTGGGGGAGCTGTCCTATTTCTCCAGTGGCAGCAGATAACCTGACAGCTATTGGAAGAACCAATGATGCAGTGCTGTATGGGGGTACAGCATATTACACAGTATTTTGTGAAGATGAGGAAATAGAAGATCTGATAGATAAAATCCCATCAAATTCATCTAAAGATTATGGAGAAAGTTTTTTAAAACTTTTTAAAAAATATAATAATTTTTATGATATCGATCCGATGCTCTTTAGTCCAGCAAGAGTTATTATAACAAACAGGAAGACAGGCAGCAGTTTTTCTGCCGGCAGTATAAATTATGAAATATTGAAAAAATCTTTTTTTGGAGGGCAGTAAATTGCAGGCAGTAATACTGGCATCTTATGACGGCTGGCATGTAAAGGAGATTTCTAGAGCACTTAAAAAGAAAAATATTGAAGCAAGGAGGATCCCTATTTCAAAACTGGGAGCAGGAATCGGGACTGATTTTGATGTAAAAAGTGAAGATTTTGTTCTGGACAGTGCCGATTATATTTTTGTTAGGGTTATACCTAATGGGAGTTTAGAACAGATTATACTCAGAATGGATATACTTAATAGGATGGCAGCTAGAGAGAAAAAGATTATTAACAATCCTTCTGTGATTGAAAAAACAGTTGATAAATATTATACACAGTTTTTACTTGCAGATGAAGGAATTCCAACCCCAGAAACATTTGTCAGTGAAGATTTTACTGAGGCAATGGAGTTTTACTACAGATGGCAGGATATCATTTTAAAACCATTATTCGGTTCTTTAGGTAAGGGGATAGTAAGAATAACAGACGAGGATACTGCCTATAGAGTATTTAGGGCCTGGGAGATGAACAATTATGTTTTTTATCTGCAGAAATATATTCCTCATAAAAAAAGTGATATCAGGGTTTTTGTCTGTAATGGACAGCTGATTGCTGCTTCCGAAAGGTGTGGCAGCAGCTGGAAAACTAATGTTGCTAGAGGTGCCAGCAGTAAAAAAATAGATCTGCCAGGTCATATTGTAGATATGGCTGTACATGCAGCCGATATATTAAAACTAAAATATGCAGGAATTGATATTGTTCTTGAAGAAGGAGATTATAAGAGGCCTTATTTAATTGAAGTAAACAGTATCCCTGGCTGGCATGGTCTGCAGCAGGTAACAGATTTTAATATAGCAGACAAAATTATTGATATGCTTGTCTAAATTTATAATAAAATTTTTTTGGAAAGGGAAATAATGGATTTAGAAAGGAGAATAATGGATTTAAAAGATAGCAAAATTTCTCATGCTTTTGAGATTGCCTGCCTGATAGAAGTTTCTTCACCAAAACCAGGAAATATTTATCCAGGCAGATCTTTTTCTGATCTTCACTACAGGGATTTTCTTATTAGTGCTGCTGCGGCATCTGATGCCTTTAACTGTTCTGATCTCAAAAACCCAGGTCGGGGAATTCTGAAAGCTGTAGAAAACACCCATCTTTATGTAGACAGCAATACAAATCTGGGTATAATACTTCTCTGTGTTCCAGTTGCTGCAGCATTCTGTCAGCTTGGAGAAAATAATAAACTGGATAATATAAAAAAAAATGATATTATTTTACTGTTGAAAGAAGAAATCAAATCAGTACTGAACAGTCTGACAAAAGCAGATGCAGAGGCGGCCTATCAGGCGATTAATCTTTCCAGAGCCGGCAATCTGTCTAAAGTAAAAGAAGCAGATATAAGAGAAGAAGTGAATATAACTCTGCTGGAGGCAATGAGGCTGGCCGAAAAAAGAGATAAAATAGCAGCTGAATATGCAGGCGGATTTGCATTAACTCTGGACTTTACTTATCCCCGATTAAAAAACAATTTACTCTACTTTGATGATATAGAATCTGCTGTAGTGCAGACCTATCTTGAAGTGCTCAGCAGATACAGAGATAGTTTAATATTTCGCAAGTACGGCAGCAAAACAGCAGACTTAGTTTCACAAAAAGCTCTAAAAATAATTGACCGGGGTGGACTTAAAACTAAAACTGGCCAAAAAATGACAGAAGAATTTGATGGTTTTTTAAGGAGCAGAGAAGAAAAAGTTAATCCTGGAACAACAGCTGATCTTATTACAGCTGCACTTTTTTTGAGCATTTTAATTGGAGGACCTAAATTTGTAAAAAGCTGGACCAGATAATTAGAACTGGAGTGATAATTGAGGAGGCTGATAATTATGGAAGATTTTAAACGTGATGTGCAAAAAGAAAAACCCCGTTTTGTCGTAGGACTTAACAGAGTGGGAGTAACTAATATCCAAAAAATAATTAGAATAAAAAATAAAGATAGTGATAATCTCTTTTATTCCACCTTTGATATTTATGTAGATTTGCTGCCTGAGCAGAAAGGTGCCCATATGTCGCGTTTTGATGAAACAATTACTCAAATAATAGATGAGACTATAAGAAAAAAATCGATGGTTATAGAAGATTTTGCAACTTATATGGCTGAAATGGCCAGAGAAAGACAGCATGCAAATAAGGCCGAAGTCAGAATAAAGGCAAAATATCCGGTTGATGAAACAGCACCTGTATCAGGTAAAAAAACGCAGAAAATCAATACAATTATTGGCTGGGCGGTCAGCAGTAAAGAAGGGAGCAGGCACCTTGTTGGTGTGGAAACAAATGGGATGACAGTCTGCCCCTGTGCACAGCAGATGATAAAAGAGTTTGCAGAAAAAAAATTAAAAGAAGAAGGTTTTACCAGTAAAGAACTGGAAAAAGTTTTTAAATATCTTCCCCTACCCTCACACAATCAGCGGGGACAAGGTACACTAATGATTGGTACAGACAGAAGTATTGATGCCGAAAAACTTGTCAAAATAGTAGAAAATTCGATGAGCAGCAGGGTGCTGGATCTCTTAAAAAGGGTTGATGAGCTGGAAATAGTAAAAAACGCTCACCTTAAGCCGAGATTTGTAGAAGATGTGGTCAGAGAGATGGTTTCAGGAACTATCAGCAAATTTAAATGGCTTGATGATGAAGACTATCTGCTGGCAAAACAGATAAATTATGAGGGAATACACAGCTATGAAGTTTGTGCGGAAAGAAGAGGAAAAATTGGAGAAATTAGAAATGAACTAAAACAGAGAAATGATGAATTTCGTAAAAACAATCATTATATTATCTGTCAGAATACTGCTCCAGAAGAGTGGCTTGAAGAATGTGGGGGATGTTAAATTGAAGCTTTTAATAAGTGTTAAAGATTACAGAGAAGCGCTAAAAATAAAAGACAGCAGATTTAATATACTTGATATTAAAAATCCTGCGGAAGGTTCACTCGGTGCTAATTTTCCTCAGCAAATAAATAAAATTCGCCGCCTGTACAGTGGTTTTCCGATCAGTGCAGCTGGTGGAGATATGCCGAATCTGCCTGGCCTTGCTTCTCTTGTCTCATATGGACTTGCAAACTGCAGGGTTGATTATATAAAAATAGGTTTATATGGTCCCAAAGAGACGGAAGAAGCCGTTTATCTGCTGCAGAATGTAAAGTCTGCTGTTAGAGAATCAGGATACAGCCCTAATATTATAGCTGTCAGCTATGCTGATTATGCAGAAAACAATACATTAAATCCGCTGTTCCTGCCTGAGATAGCTGCCAAAGCAGATATTGATGGGGTTATGATAGATACCCTTAATAAAAGTGGAAAAAATCTATTTGATTTTATGGAAGTGGATGAGTTAAAAAAATTTGTCAGCTCTTCTGCAGAGTCTGGTTTACTAAATGCACTGGCCGGCTCTTTAAAAGCAGAAGATATCGATTTATTGATGGAGATAGGTGCTGATATAATTGGATTTAGAGGTGCGGTGTGCAGGAAAAATAACAGGCTGAGTGAAATAAGCCCGGAAAAAATTGACAGCCTCTACAAATTGATTAATAGAAAGAGCAGAGATAATGTGCGGACTTAAAGTAATAGGCTGGGATATTGGTGGAGCAAATATTAAGGCAACCAGAATTGTTTATACATCAGAATCTAAGTTAGGCTGTGTAAGAGAAATTAAATCACTATCTCGATATTTTCCCATGTGGAATAAAAGTTTATCTCCTGTCAAAATGATCAGAGAAATAGCAGATCAGCTGGGTGATGCTGACTATTTTGCTGTGGTAATGACTGCAGAGCTGGCGGACAGATTTTTTAGCAAAAGAGAGGGAATAGAATATGTAATATCACTTTTTGTGGATAATTTTCCGCAGAAAAAGTTATATTTTTTTAATCATTCTGCTGAATTAAAAAAAGCAGGTGAAATTACAGATATAAGCAAACTTGCAGCCGCCAACTGGGCTGTGTCGGCAAAGTTTTTGAGTTATTTTGTAGAAAATTTTGTTCTTTTTGATCTGGGGAGTACTACTACTGATCTTGTGCCTGTCATGAGGAGGAGGCTGGCCCTGGAAGCCAGAACAGATACAGAAAGATTATATATGGGAGAATTAATATATCTGGGACTTTTACGCACCAGTCTGGCTGATATTGTAGATAAGATTCCCTATAGAGGGAAATTTATTCCTGTAATGAGGGAATATTTTGCTTCTACAGCCGATGTTCATCTTCTGACAGATATTATCAGCAGTGAGGAATATCTTATTCCATCTGCAGATGGAAGACCCGGAGACAAAAAATCGGCCAGGAACAGAATTGCAAAATTGATCGGAAGTGATATGGATATTTCTGCTGCTGAAGAGATAGATCTGGCAGCAGAATATATTTTAAATAGAGAACTTTATCTTATTAAAGAAAATATTTATCAGATATATTCTCAGATTGATCCAAAATTCAATATACCCTTGCTTTTAAATAGAGGCGCAGAAAAATTATATCCCTATCTAAATGATCTCAAAGCTGACAGTAAAAAGATTTGCAAAGAAGTTCCATTTATAAAAAACAATATTTTGACCACATCAGCAGCAGCTTTTATACTGGCAGATAATATTATTAGCGGCTAGTAGATAATTCTAGAATTTTAATAATAATTTAAAACAGTACTTTAAAAAGCAGGTGAAACAGTGAAAAAAACAAACAATATTAAAGTAATAAAAATAGGGGGCAGCTTTTTTTCATCTGATATCTTTAACAGTCTAAAAAAAATTTTAAAAGATATTTCAGCACTTGATATAAAAGGATTAGTATTTACTGTAGGTGGTGGAAAATCTGCTGATTTGATAAGAGAATTTGACAGAAAATATGATTTAAATGACAGTAGTGCTCATTTTGCTGCCATATCAGCTGTGGAAATAAATGCATATATGTTGAGCAGTTTTTTAAATGATTATACATTTTTAAATGCTGCTGATGGCGATTTTAATAAAACAGGAGACGGAGAATTTAATAAAAGCAAAATAGAGAAAAATAAAATAAGTATATTTTTGCCGTCAGCTTACTATAGAAAATATGATCCACTTCCACACAGCTGGGACGTAAGTTCAGACAGTATTGCTCTTGAGCTGGCAGACAGAGCATGTGCAGAAGAACTGATATTATTAAAAGCAAGAGATCCACTTTTTCTTAAAGAAGCCGGGATTAGAGGAAATGACAGCAAAACTAAAAAAATATATTATCAGGCTGCAGAATCACTCAGAGAAGAGGGATTAATAGATAATTATTTTCCTACTTTATTTTATAAAACTAACATAAAAACCACTATTATCAATGGAAGTTACAGTGAACGGACAGTCGAATATTTAAAGGGTGAAAATCCAATTTTAACAAGAATTACTTGAATTCATTAAAACAATCTCTAAATTTAATTCAACTCCTGTACTGGACAGGAATTTAATTTGTTAGATATGCTGTGCTGAAGAAATACTTAATCTGTTCAATATACTGGATGAGTGAATGTTAAATATGCTGAGGAGGGCTGTTTTTGGATATATATGAGAGGATTTATTCTTCACTAATGGGTACGGCTGTTGGTGATGCGCTGGGAATGCCTTTTGAAATGATGTCCGGAAAAGAAATTAAGTTAATTCATAAGCAGATTAATGATTTTTATGATATTCCTGAAAAAAATTTTCTGAAAAGAGATTTATCCAGAGCTCAGGTTACAGATGATACTTTTTTGACTTTTCATCTGGCCGATTACCTGCTTAAAAATAATGGGAAAATGGATAAAGATGATTATATTTTAGATTTTGCCAGATACATAAAGACCAACAAACTTATAGAAAGATCACTTATAGGACCCAGTACTAGTAATATAGTTAAAAAGCTTTTAAAGGGAGAAAAACTTCTGCTGTCTGACAGAACAGGTACAACATCCGGACTTGTAATGAAAATTTCACCTGTAGGTCTGATTTTTCCGCCTGCTAAAAAGAGTCTTATGCTGCAGATAATAGAACAGACAGCCTACTATTCTCATTATACAGATACAGCCATTACTGCAGCATGTGGAGCAGCAGCTGCAGTATCAGAAGCGGCAGCAGGCAGCTGTCTGGATAAAATTATATCAGAATCTATTGATATGATGGAAAAAGGAGAAAAATTGGGAATAAAAACATACCAGCCTTCTGTTTCTGCACGCACAAAACATATTTTAAAATTCAGCAGGTCTGCTTTTTCTAGAGAAGAAGTGCTCATTTTTATTTCTGAAGTTATTGGTACAGGAATCAGTGCTGCTGATGTTTTTCCTGCCGCTCTGGTAATATTCAAATTATATGCTGATGATGGTTATCAGGCTTTAAAAAAAGCAGCTTCTATTGGTGGAGATACAGATACAATTGCTTCAATAACCGGTTCAATTTTGGGAGCTTATAAGGGATATTTGTCTTTTCCCAAAAAATGGGAAAAAGATATTTTGCAGATAAATAATTTGGAAATACAAAAAACTGCAGAAAAAATTACAGTTTTAAGGAGTGATTTTAGTGGATAATAAAAAAATAATCAAAACAAATAGAGGAGAGCTTGATTACAGCAGAAAAACACTTATTATGGGTATTTTAAATATAACTCCTGATTCTTTTTCTGATGGTGGAAAATATAATGAAATTGATAGAGCAGTTCAGCGGGCAGTCGAAATGGAAAAACAGGGTGCAGATATTATTGACATGGGGGCAGAGTCTACAAGACCTGGATCAGACAGGGTTTCTCTAGAGGAAGAAAAAAAGCGGCTGCTGCCAGTTTTGAAAGAAGTACTGGCAGCAGTATCTGTACCAATTTCTATAGATACTTATAAGAGTGGAACAGCAGCAGCGGCACTTGAGATGGGAGCTTCGATAATAAACGATATAAGTGGGATGAGATTTGACAGGAAAATGCCAGAAACCGCAGCATATTATGATGCTCCAGTTGTCTTAATGCATATTCAGGGTAAACCGAAAACGATGCAGGAAAATCCTGAATATAGAAACCTTATTTTTGAAATAAAGAAATATCTCTGGACCAGCATAGAAGCTGTCAGAAAAGCAGGTGTCAGGGATGAAAAAATAATTATTGACCCAGGAATTGGATTTGGGAAAAAACAGCAGCACAATCTTCAGATTTTAAACAGGCTTAAAAGCTTTGAGGAGCTGAATTACCCAATTTTGATAGGTACATCCCGCAAATCTTTAATTAAATATGTGACTAAAGACGAAAAATTTGGCAGGATTTTTGGTACGGCTGCTTCTGTGACCACTGCTGTGCTCAATGGGGCCAGCATTGTCCGGGTTCATGATGTAGAAGAAATAAAACGGGCTACAGTTATGGCAGATGCGGTAAAATGGGAGGGAAATAATGAACAGTAAAGATGAAATATCATTAAATGAGATGATTTTTTATGGATATCATGGAGCACTTAAAGAAGAGGAAAAAATGGGCCAGCGTTTTACAGTCAATTTTACAGGTTATCTGAATCTTGAAGCTGCAGCTAGAGAAGATAATCTTGAAAAATCAGTTCATTATGGTGATATCTTTAGAATGATTAAAGAAGTAGTAGAAAATGAGCGTTTTGATCTTATAGAAGCACTTGGATTGAGGATTATAGAAAAACTATTTTCGGAATTTAATAGACTGGATTCAGTTAAGATAGAAATAAAAAAACCATCAGCACCTATTGAAGGTATACTTAAAGATGCCTCTATAGTATTAAAAAGACAGAGATCAAATTTTGAAAAATAATAATTTTTAATATATTAATAAGATATGGTAAAAACGCTAATGACTGGAATATTAACAATAAAATTGATGATGATAAAATAATCAGCTATAAAATTATTAATGATGGACGTTAAAGTTGATCGGCAGGATAATAGGAAGAGTAATATGTTTTGGAGTAGAAAAAGGAAGTGATAATTTGAAAACAATATATTTGGGTTTGGGATCAAATATTGATCCGCGCAAATCCTATTTAAAAAAAGCTGTTTTAGAGATAAACAGGCTGCCGCAAACAAAAGTAACTAAAAAATCTTCTATTTATGAAACAAAAGCAGTTGGTTATAAAGACCAGGACGACTTTTTAAATGCAGTAATTAAATTAGAAAGCAGGCTTTCTCCAGAAAATTTGCTCAAAAAGCTGCTGAAAATAGAAAAAAAGCTGGGAAGAATAAGGACAAAAAAATGGGGTCCGAGAACAATAGATATAGATATTCTTCTCTATGGGGATAAAAAATATAAAAGTGAAAATCTTAAAATACCTCATTCACGAATGACAGAAAGAGCATTTGTGCTTATACCTCTGGCTGAAATTGCAGATCCTAAAAATTTAATAATTGATAAATTGTCTTTAGAATATTATATAAAAAATCTTGATTATGATAGTGGAGATATTTCAAAATACTGCAAATTTACAGATTAATTTACTATATCCTGCAGCAATTTGGAACACCAGCACATCCTGTGTGTCGAAATCATGAGGCAGGAGGATTCTTTGATTAAGGAATTCTATTTCCTACCATAGTTGGAGTTTTAGATGAATCTAAAAATTTAATTTATGACGAAATCTATTTTTTTATAATTTTAAAAATTAAATTGCGTAATTTTCGTAAATATTTTGACAATTATTATCTATCAAGATATAATGTGAATAAATAAACAAATTAATCAATAGATTATTTGTTTAAAAGTTCACATTTTAGGAGATACTTTAACAGAGAAGGAGGAATAATTTTTATGTCTAGGAATAATTTATTCACACCGATTAGTATTGGAAATGTAAAAATTAAAAACCGGACAGCTATGGCACCTATGGGGGCATTTGGTCTTGTTGATTCTGAAGGATGTTTTACTCAAAGAGGAATTGATTATTATGTCGAAAGGGCTAAGGGCGATGTTGGGTTAATAATAACAAGTCTTACTAAAGTAGAAAATGAACTTGATAAAATTAAAACCGGACTTATCCCATGTATTTCACAAAACCCTGCAAAATTTGGGATGACTTCGGCAGAATTAGTTGAAAGATGTAATTCATACGGGACAAAAGTATTTTTGCAATTATCACTGGGATTTGGAAGAAGTGGGGCTCCTGCAATTTTAGATGCACCACCTGTTTCAGCTTCAGCTATTCCTAACTATTGGGATCCTGAAACAACCTGTAGAGAATTGACTACAGAAGAAGTTGAAACATTAGTTGAAAAAACAGGTGAAGCTGCTGCCATTGCTAAACATGCAGGTTATGATGGAGTAGAAATTCATGCTATGCATGAAGGGTATTTGCTTGATCAATTTACTCTGTCGATTTTTAATAGAAGAACAGATAAATACGGTGGAGATTTAAGAGGAAGATTAAGACTGCCGATTGAAATAGTTCAGGAAATCAAGAAAAAAGCTGGTCAGGATTTTCCGGTAGTATTACGATATAGTATAAAAAGCTGTATTAAAGACTGGAGGCAGGGTGGTCTTCCAGGTGAAGATTACCAGGAAAAAGGACGTACTGTTGAAGAAGGGTTGAAAGCTGCTAAAATATTACAGGAAGCAGGATATGATGCTTTTGATGCTGATGCAGGGACATATGATGCTTGGTATTGGGCCCATCCACCACTATATCAAAGTGACGGATGTTACCTAGAATTTAGTGAACAATTAAAAGAAGTAGTAAATGTACCTGTTATTGTTGCTGGTAAAATGGGTAATCCTGAAGTAGCTGGAAAAGCTCTTGATAATGATCAGGCAGATATTATAGGTCTTGGAAGACCATTATTGACTGATCCTGAATGGCCGAAAAAAGTAATGAATAATGATGAAGAAAGTATACGTCCCTGTATTGGATGTCATGTAGGGTGTTTGGGAAGAGGATTTGACGGCAAACCCCTTTGCTGTGCGGTAAATCCAGCTGTTGGCAGAGAAAGATATTATAAGATAGAACCTACTACTTCACCTAAGAAAATAATGATTATTGGTGGTGGAGTAGCAGGAATGGAGGCAGCCAGAATAGCTCATTTGCGCGGACACAATGTAACTCTTTATGAAAAAAGTGAAGAACTAGGAGGAAATATTATACCAGGAGCCATTCCTGATTTTAAATATGAAGACAAAAGGCTGTTAGAATGGTATAAACATGAAATAAACAAACTTGATATTGATGTTGTATTAAACAGTGAAGTTACTGAAGAGTTAATAAATGAGGAAGATCCAGAAGCTATAATTGTTGCCACAGGTTCTGAAGTAGCAAAACTAGATGTACCTGGTATAGAAAAAGAACATGTGTTAACTGCTGTAGAATTATTAAATGATGTGGAAAAAGCAGGTCAGAATGTTGTTATGATTGGTGGTGGGCTGGTAGGCTGTGAAACTGCTCTATATCTTGCTCGAAAAGGAAAAAATGTAACTGTAGTAGAAATGATGGATGATATTCTAAGCAAGGGAAAACCTGTGCCGCATATGAATAGAGAAATGTTAATTGATTTAATGAATTATTATAATATAGAAGTCATGACCAATAATTGTTTATTAGAAGTTACTGATGAAGGAGCTGTACTAATAAACAATCACTATAATAAAACATCTATCAAAGCTGATACAATTGGAATTGCAAGTGGATTTAATTCTGAGCAGGATTTATATGAAAAACTATATGCTGCCAGATCAGATGTTTATATGGTTGGAGATGCCCAGGAGCCATCAAATATTATGGATGCTATTTGGAGTGCAAATGAAGTGGCATTAAATATATAAAAATATTAACAAGAAAATAATTTATATTCCTTTTTATTAATTAAGGAGAAAGGAAATAGCTATTCCCCAACTTTTTGCAACGAACACAGCATAAGTTCTGTATAGGCTGCTGGTTATTCTCCAGCAGCCTTTTTTTGTGTTTTCCTGACATAAATATTTTCAAATCACTGAAAATCCGATTTGGGGAGTTAATAATGCCAACCGCTCGCTGAAGAAATAACATCAATTTTTATATAAGCATATTATGAAATTCGCTTATATAAAAAGTTAGGAGTTTTCCCAAAATTTATTTTCAAGCTGCAAAAAGGGGGCTTTAGTCATCAACGAAATTTTTAGATTTATCTAAAACTCAATTCGGGTGTGAAATAGGGCACACTAATCAATGAGTCTTCCTGACTCATGATTAGCTCACTCCATCCTGCAGTTCAACCCTATTTCTTCCTTCATTTCGTTAAGATTCATTGACTAAAAATTTCAATATTCCTGCATCTCCCTTTTTTGCAGCAGTATATAAAAAATGGGGAAAGTCCAGATAAAAAGTATATTGACCTTTAGAAGATATGTCGGCAGGAAGTCTGTTCATCAGGACAGAATTTATTATTGATCTGCCCAGTGGAATTTTTTGATTTAAGCCTATAATTGAACTGGTGATTCTTGGATTAATTTCAAGCAGATAATATTTTCCCTCACTATAGATAAAATCGATGCCAAAATAGCCCGTAAGAGAGGGGAAAGCTTTTTTAACCTCTGCTGTCATTTTTTTTAGCTGTTCCTGGTAGGGAAAGGGATAATCTATAATACCTCCCAGATATTTATAATTTTTCTGATCAATAATCTGCTTATTTATGCTTAAAATTTCAAACTTATTTTCAGCTGTTAAAACAGAAATACTGCCCGGAATTCCAGTTATTACCTGCTGCAGCAGGTAATTTTTCTGTCTATCGAGATTGTCCAGATCTTGCTTCTTATTTATAAATTCCAGTTCAGAACCTGCACTGTGGACAGCTTTGGCCAGAGCAGGAAAAGTCAGATTGTTAATCTTAAAACCGTTTTTTGTTTTTAAGCTATTTATCAAAAAAGTGGGAGGCTGCCTGACTGCTCTGTTTTTAAGAGAATTATAAACTGTCCATTTATTTCCTGCCGTAGAAACAGTATCAGAGCTGGATCCGAGATTAATTATACCTTTATTTTCCAGCAGTCTGCTGAGTTTGTACAGTATATTATCGGATTCTGGAGCAGTAAGCAGAAAAAAATCGTATTCATCAGAAATATTCTTGTCTAAATACGAAAAATAATCCACGTCCTTTTTTATATCAGCTTTTTTAAATCTTATATTTTCATCTTTATATCTTTCCGGAAAAAAGTGAAAAAAATCGCTGTTTATATAAGTTGTTATTTCTGCACCTTCAATATCTGCAAAAGAGTGGAGGAGGGTATTCAGCATTTTTATTCCCTCACTGTAAAAAGATATTTTTTGGTTTAAAAGTCCGCCTCTGCTGATGAAGTATTCCAAAATTAATATTTTCATCAATTTACCTCCAAATTTTTATATTTATTCTATAAAACAGTTTTTTTCAAGAAAGTTGAAGCAATTTAGCTCACTTTTACCCAGGCACACAATTTTGCGTCAATAATATCTACAATTTTAAATAAAGCCAGTCCGAGCAGGCTGAGGGCCAGAATACCGCTGAACATAGCAGTATAATTGACAGTAGACCAGCTGTTCATAATAAAATATCCTATTCCATATGTAGTGGCAAAATTTTCGGCAAAAAAGAGGACAGCAATACTGGTACCGACGCTGATTCTCAGTGAGGTCAGTATTTCCGGAAGTACAGCAGGGATAATAAGGTGTCTATATATCTGCTTTTTATTCATTCCCAGTGACCGGACAGAATAAAAAAGTTCTTTTCCCAGACCTTTAACTGCATCTCTGGTTGTAACAATAATTTGAAAGATGATAATCAACGTAATAAGAACTACTTTCGGCAAATCTCCAAGCCCCATCAGTATCATCAGCACAGGTAGAAAGGCAACTTTTGGAATGGGATATAAAATATAAATTACCGGACTTAATACTTCATCCACTTTTTTGTTCATGCCCAGGGCCAGACCAATTGAAACACCGAGCAGAAGAGAGATAGATACAGCTGTTGTGATGCGGATTAGACTTCTTATTAAATGGATAAATATTACTTCAGGGAACAGTTCGATAAAGTTGAGCAGAACTCGGTGTGGTGCTGGAATAACAGGTGAATCAATAAGATAATAAAAGCCATACCAGAAAAGAAAAATCATAAAAGTTCCGTAAGCAGTATTCAGATTTTCTATCAATCTGTAAATTGAATTTTTATCATTATTTTTATTCTTACTATATAATATTTTTTTCTCTTTTTTTTCTTCTTTATTATTCATGAAATTCATTCCTTTTCCAGACTTTTTCTTACTTCCAGACATATTTTATAAAAATCCATCTTATAGCGCAGAGATTCATCTCCAAAATAGGGATTATCCAGAATATCTTTTATCCCAGAATCTTTCATAACTACAATTTTCTGTCCTAAAAATACAGCTTCAGCAATATTGTGGGTAACAATGACCAGTGTAAGTTGATTTTCCTTGTACAGCTTTAATATCAGGTTCTGCAGTTTTTCTTTACTAATTTCGTCAAGTGAAGAAGAAGGCTCATCCATCAAAAGCAGATCAGAACTTAAGGCTAGTGACCTCCCGATAGCAACCCGCTGTTTCTGTCCACCGCTCAACTGTGCGGGATATTTTTGTTCAAGTCCTTCTATATCAAGTTTGTTTAATATTTTATTTACTTTTGTTTCAATAACTTTTGGATCTTCACCTCTAACTTTAAGACCAAGGGCAATATTTTCCTGAACTATTTTCCAGGGCAGAAGACCGTAATTTTGAAGAATAAGTCCGGTCTGTTTGCGAATGCCATTCTGCTTTTCACCAAATATCTCAATACTGCCGCTCTCTTTTTCAAGCAGACCTGCCAGAGCATAAATAAGGGTGGTTTTTCCACAGCCAGAAGGACCTATCACAGCACAGGTGCTGTTTTTTTCTATGGTGAGATTAATATTTTGCAGAGCAAAAAGTTTTTTCTCTTTATCAGTGTAGCTGACTGAGAGATTATTAATCTTAATCACTATTTATTAAACTTCCTTTCAACCATATCTTCATATTTTACATCAATAATTTCATTTTGAACCTTCTCCACCCAGTCAATAATTTCTGACATATATTCCTGGCTCGGCACACGAGAATAATGGTATTCAGGCATCTCTATCATACCTTCTATTTTTGGATTAAGCTCAAGCCTTGCAATCAATACTTTTCTTGCCCAAGCATCATCTTTTTTAATATCTTCTACCGCTTTATTGTAAGCTCTGTGGAACAGTTCAATTTCTTTTTCTTTGTTTTTTAAAGCTGTTTCTGTAAAAATCATTGCTTCAGGCATAAATTCATCTTTATTTTCGTAAAACCTTTTTTTGAGGCCCCTCAGTTCTCCCATTGAAGCCATCGGTTCCGGAATAATTGCCATATCCAGCTGACCTGCAGCGATCATTTCCAGTCTGGCTGGAATAGCTGGAATATATATTTTTTTCAGCTCATACTTATCAGCCAAAAATTTTTCAGAAAGAAAATTGGATACACTTACCTTCATCATACCTATTTCAATTTTATCTTTTTCTTTAAAATCTTTTTTTACAAGAAAGGGAAAACTTCCATCAGTACTGGTAGTTATCTTTATACCAAAACCATTGTTAACATTATTAATAAAGGCGATTAGATCTGTTATAGCACCATCCAGAGCACCACTCTGCAGGGCGGTCTGACGGTTATTTGCATTTCTGTAGATCTGCATATCAACATCTAAACCCAGCTCTGCAAAATACCCCTTTTCTTCAGCTAAAAAAATCGGGGCAGAATCAACAGCAGGCATAAGTCCTATCTTTAGAGAAAGGTCTTCAGCCTCAGCATAGTTTATAGTTGAGCAGCCGATAGTTAAAACTGCAGTTGTTAGTATAAGTAGAGTAATTATTTTTTTCATTTTATCATCCTTCCATAATATTTAAAATGTGATAAATTTAACTTTGTAATATATTATATAACTTTTAAGCACATTTTACAATTTACAAAATTAATAGGAGTTTCCCCAAAATTTATTTTCAAGCTGCAAAAAGGGGGCTTTAGTCATCAACGAAATTTTATCTGACAACAGCTAAACTATTTATTATTGGCAGTTTTTTGTTTTGAATGGATAAAAAATATTGCTGGCTGCCCTTAAAATATGTAACTTTCGGCTTTTTCTTTTTTATGATAAAATAATTAGTAGTTATAGAAGTTAGACACTAGAAAACCTGACGTACTTGCCCAGTGGAGTGTCAATGTATATCATGATTGCAGTGCGAAAAAAGTCGATTTTTAATATCATGCCAATTTGAGAAGCTTGTTAAGATAGGGATTATATAAGTCAAAAATTATCATTTAATACTTTTTACAGTGAAAGCATATCAGATAAGATAATTAAGTAAATAGAGGTAAAAGATAGATATACAAGGGGGACTCTATGCAGAAATTAGCAGAAAAATATATTTTTGACAGACTCAGCAGGAAAAAGTGCAGTACAGGAGAGAATAGTATAGAAAAACATAGTAGAGAAGAGGACAGCAGGTGGAAGCTTCAAATAATTAAATTAATTTTTATTACAGCAGCAGTGCTGATTATATCTTTCAGCCTGTCAGCTTCTGCTGTTCTTGACACTTCTGTAAAAAATTATCTCTTAAAAGCACCTTCTTTTAGTAAAGGACTGCTGGAAGGAGAAAGCATTAACTACCGGGATAAAATACTATCCTTTTATGAAGATAATGAATATCAATTGATCTGGTTTAGTAATAATATGATAGATAATAATGCATATGACCTTATTGCAGAGGTAAAAAGGAGCCGGGAAGAAGGACTGAACCCAGCTGATTATCATGCTGATTCGCTGACAGCTCTGCTGAAAAAATATAATAGTAAAGAGCCTGAGAAATTTGATGATCTTTATCTGCTGGATATACTGCTTACTGATGCATATTTTACTCTTGCCGGTGACTATCTTTTGGGAAAGATAGATCCGGAAACATTGGAATTTGAAACTCAATTTTATATAGAAAAAAACAATATGGATTTTATGAGCTATTTAAATATGGCTTTAAAAAATAAAAATATAGAGGGCTCTCTCCAGACTCTGCTGCCGGGATTTGAGCAGTACAGTGATTTAAGAGAAAAGCTTAAGGAATTTTGCAGAAAAAAAAGTGTTTCCGAGTGGTCTTATATACCACCTGGAGAACTGCTTGCAGTTGGAGCTTCAGGCAGGAGGGTTGAACTGCTGCGCCAGAATCTGCTTGCACACGGCTACAGTATAGGTGGAGATGCTTCTGACGATTATTTTGATAAAAATTTAGAAAAAGCTCTTATGGAGTTTCAGTCTGATTATGGATTGACCACAGATGGGATTTTGGGCAATAATACTGTTAGAGAGCTTAATATAAACCTTGACGACAGAATAAATCAGATTACAGTAAATTTGGAGAGACTGCGCTGGCTGCCTGACAGCCTTGGTAAAAATTATATTTATGTCAATATTGCTGATTTCAGCCTTGATGTTGTGGAAAACAGCAAAAAGGTTATGGAGATGAAGGTTATAGTCGGGAATGATCAGAGGAGCACACCTGTTTTCAGTGACAGGATTAGATATGTTGTGCTGAATCCTTACTGGACTGTTCCCAAAACAATAGCTGTCGAGGACAAACTTCCTCTGATAAAAAAAGATATATCATATCTAGCGGAAAATAACTACCGACTTTTTAAATACAGAGAAGGCTCACTGGTAGAGGTTGATCCGGCAGATATTGAATGGAAAAATATAGATAAAGATAATTTTAATTTTATTATAAGACAGGATCCCGGTGATAACAATGCACTGGGGAGGGTAAAATTTCTTTTTCCCAACAAATTTAGTGTTTATCTTCATGACACACCCAACAGAGGGCTGTTTGATCACAGTGAGAGGAGCTTCAGTTCAGGCTGTATTCGTATCGAGAAGCCGCTGGAGCTGGCCCAATATTTGCTGAGAGATAATCCGGAGTGGACTAAAGAAAAGATAGACAAAGAGCTGCAGAAAAATAAAGAAAAATATATAACTTTAAGCAGTCCCTTTACCATTCACCTTCAGTATTCTACAGCCTGGGTTGGAGAAGAAGGGAAAATAAATTTTAGAAAAGATATCTATGGAAGAGATGCAAAATTAAAGGAATCATTTTTTAAAAAAGAGCGATTAAACTAAGACATAAGGAGACCACTTTGATGAAAATAAGAAAAACAGCAGTATTAATATTAATAACATCAGCATTTTTAATCACTACAGCAGCTCCACTGCAGGCTTTTTCTCTTCAAAAAGCAGATTTTGCAGTAAATTATAAAAATCATAGAATACCTTTTAAAGAATTCAGCCTTTTTGTTATACCTGGAGAAACTATAGAACTTACAGCAGCAGAAGAATTCCAAAATAGCAGTTATGAGCTGCTCTATGATTCAGGTCAGCTGATCAAAAAAGGAAAATACAGCTTCAGGTGGAAGGCACCAGAAGAGGTAGGACTCTATGAACTGGAGCTGAGAAGAAGCAGTGCTTCTAACAACTGTAAGATAAACTTTAAAGTTTTTGTCCTTTATCCCTATCAGAATGAAAAGGGAAGTTTTATTAATAATTATCGGATAGGTAATTATCCATCGATTCCACAAAAAATGAGGCAGTATTATCAAACGCCAAGCGGTTTTGTCGAGATCATGCCATCTATACTGGATGTAAAAGTAAGCCCACATTTTAAATTGGGACAGTTTATCTGCAGTCAGAAAGGTGATTACCCTAAATATCTTGTTTTAAAAGAAGATATACTGATTAAGCTGGAATATTTTTTAATAGAAATAAATCAGAAAGGTATCAAAGCAGATACCTTTAACATAATGAGTGGATACAGGACACCCTTTTACAACAGCTCACTGGGTAACTCTGAGCACAGCCGTCATATTTTTGGAGATGCAGTCGATATTTTTATAGATCAAAATCAGAATGGAGTTATGGATGATTTAAATGGTGATGGAAGAATTGATATTAGAGATGCAGATGTTCTGTACAGTATTTTTATTTCCCTAGAAAATAAAGAATTTTACAGACCACTTATTGGAGGAATTGCAAAATACAGGGCAAACGGAATCCGCGGCCCATTTATTCATTTAGACAGTAGAGGCTTTAAAGCAAGGTGGTAATTACATCTGACGTTTTCCTAATATTGTTTGATTAAAATTAAATTACAGAGCAGCTGAGTAGAGCGGAGAAAATCAATTTGTTTTATTTAATTTAAAGGAGGCAAAAAAGTGTTAGTAGGAGATGTTTTAAATAAAGTTGCAGCAGAAAAAGGTGATAAGACAGCGGCTTTTTTTGCTAATGATACGATAAGTTATAAAGAACTAAATATCAGATCAAACAAACTGGCCCATGGGCTGATAGATCTGGGTATAGAGCCAGAAAATATGGTTAGTATAATGCTGCCCAACAGTCTGGAATTTTTGACAGCCTATTTTGGTGTTATAAAATCTGGAGCCACAATGGTTCCAATAAATATAATGTTTAAAGTTCCTGCAGTCGAATATATTCTTAATAATTCTGAAGCTAAAGCAGTAATAACAAGCAGAGGCTTTTTGCCCCTGCTGAAAAAATGTGAGCTTGATTATCTGGAGAATATTATACTGGTTGATGAAAAGGAAGAGGAAACAATCCATATTGATGAATTTGCTGATAAATCAGATAAGCTGCCGGAATTGCAAAATGTAGATGAACAGTCAGTGGCAGCCTGTCTTTATACTTCTGGAACTACTGGTGATCCTAAAGGTGCAATGCTGACACACCATAATTTAATTTATGATACAGAGGCTACGATAGAACATCTGCATGTAGATGATACCGGCAGATATATATGTGTTTTGCCTATGTTCCACGCTTTTGCAGAAACTGTGTGTATGCTGATGCCTATATTTTTAGGGGCAGATATAGTTATTGCCGAAAAGTTTCTCCCCGAAAAGGTGCTGCGTACAATTCAGGAGAAAAATGTAACATTTTTTACTGGTGTCCCCACCATGTATACAGCTTTATTAAATGTAAAAAACAGAGATCAGTATAATCTCTCACATCTAAAGTTATGTCTTTCTGGTGGAGCAGCCATGCCTCAGCAGATTATGAAAGAGTTTGAAGAGACATTTAATGTAACAATAATTGAAGGTAATGGACCAACAGAAACTTCACCTGTTGCCTACGCCAATCCACCAAAAGGTATCAGAAAACCCACTTCTGTTGGACTGCCTATTCCTGGAACAGCAGTAAAGATAGTAGATAAAGATGATAATGAACTGCCCAGAGGAGAAATTGGAGAAATAGCTGTTAAGGGTGATAATGTTATGAAGGGATATTTTAAAAATCCTGAAGCAACTAAAAAAGCATTGAGAGGTGGCTGGTTCCACACTGGAGATCTCGGGAAAATGGATGAAGACGGCTATATCTATATAGTTGACAGGAAAAAAGATATGATTAATGTTGGGGGTATGAACGTGTATCCGCGTGAAATAGAAGAACAGCTCTACAAACATCCTAAAATACTGGAAGCAGCAGTTGTAGCAGCAAAGGATGAGCTCAGAGGTGAAATACCAAAAGCTGTGATTGTGCTGAAAGAAGGAGAAACTGCTACTGAAAGAGAAATAAGAACATACTGTATGGAGTATTTTGCAAATTATAAAATACCCAAATTGGTGGACTTTGTGGATGAACTGCCCAAAGGAACTACTGGAAAGATTGACAAAAAAGTGCTTAGAGATTTATAACTAGCTGACTGCAGACCGGGCAGTATTTTATTAGTGCTGCCTTAAAAAACTGGAGGGATTACTTGTGACAGCTGATTACAAAAAAATGAGAGAAGAAATGGTAAAAAAACAGCTTGTTCCAAGGGGAATTAATGATAAAAATGTACTTGATGCGATGAGAACTGTACCCCGCGAAAAATTTGTGCTGGGAAAATACAAAAATAGGGCTTATGCAGATAGTGCACTTCCGATTGATTTCGGGCAGACAATTAGCCAGCCCTATATTGCTGCAGCCATGATTCAGTTAATTAAACCCAAAAAGGAAGATAAAATACTGGAAATCGGTACAGGTTCCGGATATGCAGCTGCAGTTCTGGCCCAGATAGCTGCTGAAGTCTATACTGTAGAAAGAATAGCTGAGCTTGCTAAAAAAGCAGAAAAAAGATTTAAAGATCTCGAATACAGCAATATTATGGTTAAAACTGCTGATGGGACTCTGGGCTGGGAAAAATACAGTCCTTTTGACAAAATTTTAGTTTCTGCGGCAGCTCCATCAGTACCGGAAAAGTTGAAAAAACAGCTTGCTGATGGAGGTTTAATGGTTGTTCCTGTTGGCGAAAAAGGTGGTATACAGCAGCTGATGTTGATAGAAAGAAAGTCGGCAGAGAAGTTCAGCTGCAGGGAACTTGATTATGTAAGATTTGTGCCTTTGATTGGAGAAAATGGATACTAATGAATTATTATATATTGAAGCAGCAGTTCTGCCAGATTTAAATCTCTGATTGAAAAAATGTATACAGCTGCAGAAACTTTATTTAGCAATAATTTTTTGGTATAGTATATATAATTACTATAATTAATTTAAGAAGATAGGAGTGGAGGAATATTGTCAGCAACTTATACATCATTTTCTGTTTATCTGATTTTTTTAATGGGAATTGGAGTTTATTTTTATAATAAAACAGCCAGTCTTGAGGATTATCTTATTGGAGGAAGAGCTATGGGAAGCTGGGTAACAGCCCTTTCAGCTCAGGCAAGTGATATGAGTGGATGGCTTCTTATGGGGCTCCCCGGTGCAGTATATTTAGGTGGATTAAGCCAGTCCTGGATAGCAATTGGTCTTTTTATCGGCACATTTTTGAACTGGAAATATGTTGCCAGCCGCCTGCGTGTATATACAGAAGTGACAGATTCTATGACACTCCCATCTTTTTTCGAGGACCGCTTTCGTGATAGAAGTTATAGTCTGCTAGCAAACCTCGTGGGCTTGCCCCGAGAAAATAGCAGACGGTTTTGAATTTCAATTATTATGTTTAGCTAATAA
>NZ_QPJE01000006.1 GCF_003337245.1 Halanaerobium sp. MA284_MarDTE_T2 | reverse complement strand
TTACTCCAATAGCTATGGAAGAAGGACTGCGTTTTGCAATCCGTGAAGGTGGCCACACAGTTGGTGCCGGAGTTGTTACCGAAATTATTGAGTAAGTATTAAAAAGCAGAGGAGCTGCTCTCCTCTCTTTTTCTATGCTGCTTATATACAGCCAAAACCGGATAGATAAAGGAGGTAAGCAAATGGCAAAACATGAAAAGATAAGGATTCGCCTAAAAGCTTATGAACATGAGCTTCTGGATCAGTCAGCCCAGAAAATTGTTTCTACTGCTGAAAGAACAGGAGCTAACGTATCTGGCCCTGTGCCTCTTCCAACAGAGAAGGAAGTATTTACTGTACTTCGTTCACCTCATGTTCATAAAGATTCAAGAGAACAATTTGAAATGCGGACTCATAAAAGGTTGATCGATATTTTAGATCCTACTTCAAAGACCGTTGATTCATTAATGAGACTTGATTTGCCCGCAGGAGTAAATATAGAAATTAAACTTTAATGTCAGGAGGTGTATTAGGCCATGGCAAAAACTATAATTGCTAAAAAACTGGGAATGACTCAGTATTTTAAGGATAATGGTGAAGTCGTACCTGTAACAGTAGTAGAAGCCGGTCCCTGTGTTGTTACACAGGTAAAAACTACTGAAAAGGACGGCTATAATGCAGTACAGCTGGGTTTTGGAGAAGTTAAAACTCAGAGGCTGAACAAACCCATAAAAGGCCAATTTGAAAGCAGAGATATAGAAGCAAAAAGGCATCTTAGAGAATTTAAAAATAATGATATGGATGTTAGTGAAGGTAGTGAGATAACTGTAGATATTTTTGAGGCCGGTGAGCTGGTAAATGTAACTGGTATTTCAAAAGGTAAAGGTTTTGCAGGAAATATTAAGCGCTGGAATCACAATACAGGTCCAAAATCACATGGTTCACATTTTCATCGTGCACCAGGTTCAATTGGAGCTGTAGATGCAAGAAGAGTGTTTAAAGGATTTAAATTGCCCGGTAGAATGGGTTCAAATAAAGTAACAGAAAAAAATCTGGAGATCGTAAAAGTGGATACAGAGCGCAATGTTTTATTAATAAAAGGCCCTGTTCCCGGACCCAAAAAAGGTATCCTAGAAATCCAGACTGTGGAAAATTAAATAAAGTTAGAGGAAGGAGGATTTACAGATGCCGCAGGTAGCAAAATTCGACCAAACTGGAAAAGAAATAGATAAAGTCAGTTTAAAAGAATCTGTATTTAACGAAAAAATAAATAAACATGTTGTTCATCAGGTTATAAATGCACAGCTTGCTTCTAGAAGAAGTGGAAATGCTTCTACAAAAACAAGAGGCAAGGTTAGAGGTGGTGGCCGCAAGCCCTGGAGACAAAAAGGAACAGGTCGTGCACGTCACGGAAGCATTCGTTCACCGCTCTGGGTAGGAGGGGGAATTACATTTGGTCCTACTCCAAGAAATTATGATAAAAAGCTAACCAAAAAGATGCGCAGGCTTGCCTTGAAATCTATTTTAACAGATAAGTTAAATAGAGAAGAAATTATGCTGGTTGATGAAATTAAAATTGATAAACCGAAAACAAAAGCTGTTGTTGAGATTTTGAATAATTTTAATTTAATAGATAAAAAAGTTGTAATCGTAATGCCGGAAAAAGATAAAAATCTCTATTTATCTGCTAGAAATATACCTAATGTAAAAACTCTATTAGCAGGTTCAGTTAATGCTTATGATCTGTTAGATAATGAAATGATAATTTTTGTGGAGGAAGCAGTTAAGATGATCGAGGAGGTGCTTGGCCAGTGAAAGAAGCACGTGATATTATAATAGCACCTATTATTTCCGAAAATAGTATGGAATTAATGGAAACTGCAAATACTTATACTTTTAAAGTTGCCAAAAAGGCAAATAAAGTTGAAATTAGAAAAGCAGTTGAAGAAATCTTTAATGTAAAAGTTACTAATGTAAATACAATGAATATTAGAGGTAAAAAAAGAAGACTCGGTTTTCATGAAGGGAAAAGACCTGACTGGAAAAAAGCAATGGTTAAGCTTGCAGCCGGTGATGAGATAGAAATTTTTGAAGGCCTCTAAAATTATAGTAAAAGGAGGGAAAGAAGATGGCGATTAAGAAATTTAAACCAACCACACCATCACGCCGCTATATGACAGTTTCTTCTTTTGAAGAAATTACAAGTGTAGAGCCGGAAAAAAGTCTGCTGGCTCCATTAAAGAAGTCAGGTGGCCGTAATGTTAATGGTAGAATTACAAGCCGTCATCGCGGTGGAGGACATAAGCGTCGTTACCGTATGATTGATTTCAAAAGAGATAAAGAAGGAATTCCTGCTGAAGTAAAAACAATTGAGTATGATCCAAATCGTTCTGCCAGGATAGCTCTTCTGCAGTATGTTGATGGAGAAAAAAGATATATACTTGCTCCCAATAAGGTACAGGTGGGAGATATACTGGAAACTGGACCGGATGCAGATATTACTCCAGGAAATTCTCTAAAACTTAAAGATATACCTGTAGGTACAATTATTCATAATGTAGAACTGCATGCAGGAAAAGGTGGACAAATTGCACGTTCAGCCGGTTCTATGGCACAAATTTTGGCTAGAGAAGGAAAATATGTACATGTAAAAATGCCTTCTGGAGAAGTTAGACTTGTTCATCAGGAATGTAAAGCTACTATTGGTCAGGTTGGAAATATTGATCATGAAAATATTACAGTTGGTAAAGCTGGACGCAGCCGCTGGAAAGGTAAAAGACCACATGTGCGTGGTGTAGTAATGAATCCACATGACCACCCACACGGTGGGGGCGAAGGTAAATCACCTGCCGGGCGACATCCTGTTACACCCTGGGGTAAACCTACTATGGGTAAAAAGACACGTAAGCCAAAACGTTCTGATAAATATATTATTCGTTCTCGTCATGCTAAAAAACGGTAATATAGTAGAAAGGAGGATTATAGATGGGTAGATCTGTAAAAAAAGGACCTTTTGTTTCGGAAAAATTAATTTCCAAAATAAAAGAAATGAATAAAAGCGGTCAAAAACAGGTTGTTAAAACATGGTCAAGAAGTTCAACCATTTTCCCTGAAATGGTTGGTCATACAATTGCTGTTCACGATGGACGCAAACATGTACCTGTATATATAACTGAAGATATGGTTGGACATAAATTAGGAGAATTTGCTCCAACACGGAAGTTTAGAGGGCATGGCCGTCATACCGAGCGTTCAACAGCACTTAAATAGAGACTGGATAAACACTTTCGTAGTAAGGGGGTTTTAAAATGGAAGCAAAAGCAGTTGGCAAGTATCTGCGCATTACTGCCCGTAAAGCAAGACAGGTCACTGATTTGATAAAAGGTAAGGATGCAGGAACAGCACTTGCTATTTTAAAGAATACACCAAAAAGAGCTGCTAGAATGACAGAAAAAATTCTTAATTCAGCTATTGCAAATGCAGAAAATAATCATGATATGTTTGTTGATGATCTTTATGTAGAAAAAGCATTTGTTGATGAAGGACCAACAATGAAAAGGTGGCGTGCCCGTGCTATGGGACAGGCAAGCCCGATAAATAAGAGGACAAGCCATATAACAATTGTGTTAAGTGATAAAAAGGAGGGATAGAATTTGGGTCAAAAAATAAATCCACATGGTCTTCGAGTAGGAGTCATTAAAGACTGGGATGCTAAATGGTATGCTGATAAAAATGACTATTCAAAACTCTTAAATGAAGATCAAAAAATCAGAAATCATGTTAAGGACAAAATGTACGAAGCAGGTATTTCTAGAATAGTAATAGAAAGAGCTGCTAACCGCCTTAAATTAGATGTATATACTGCAAGACCAGGTATGGTTATTGGTCGTGGTGGTTCAGAAGTAGAAGCTTTACGAAATGATATTGAAGCATTGACTGGAAAAACAGTACAGATAAATGTTGTTGAAGTAGACAAACCTGAGATGGATGCTCAATTAGTTGCAGAAAATATTGCTGGCCAACTTCTCCGCAGAATTTCTTTCCGCCGTGCCATGAAGCAGGCACTTAACCGTGCAATGCGTATGGGAGCTGAAGGTTTTAAAGTTCAGAGCAGTGGTCGTCTTGGTGGAGCTGAAATGGCAAGAAGAGAAGGATACAGTGAAGGCAGTGTACCACTACATACTTTGCGCGCTGATATTGATTATGGTTTTGCTGAAGCAGATACCACATATGGTAAAATCGGTGTAAAAGTATGGATAAATAAAGGAGAAGTATTACCAGAAATTGACGAATAGATAATTTCAGGAAGAAAGGAGGCTCTTTGATGTTAGTACCGAAAAGAGTAAAACATCGTAAGCAAATGAGAGGAAGAATGAAGGGTAAGGCGGTCCGCGGCACCCAAATCACTTTTGGTGAATATGGTCTGCAGGCTCTTGAACCTGCTTGGATTACTAATAGACAGATAGAAGCTGCACGTGTTGCTCTAACAAGACATATTAAACGTGGAGGAAAAGTGTGGATTAAAATTTTTCCTGATAAACCTGTAACAGCCAAACCTGCCGAAACACGTATGGGTAGTGGTAAAGGTGCCCCGGAAAAATGGGTTGCTGTTGTTAAGCCAGGTAGAGTCATGTTTGAGTTAGCTGGTGTATCACCAGAAATTGCCAGGGAAGCAATGCGGCTTGCATCTCATAAACTGCCGATCAAGACTAAATTTGTAACACGAGAGGGAATGGATGGTGAGGCCGATGAGAGCTGATGAATTAAGAAATTTAACTGATGCAGAACTGGAACAAAAAGCCCGCGAATTTAAGGAAGAACTATTTAATCTTCGTTTCCAACATGCTACAGCTCAGCTGGATAATCCTATGCGGATTAAAGAGGTAAAAAGAATTATTGCACGTATTAAAACAGTTTTACGTGAAAGAGAATTAGGTATAGAACGGGCTTAACCGTTTGTTGAAAGGAGGTTTTCCCATGGAGAGAAACAATCGTAAGATGAGAACAGGTGTTGTTGTTAGTGACAAAATGGATAAAACCATTACTGTTGCTGTAGAAAGAAGAACACAGCACCCTTTATATAAACGGATTATAAAACAGACTAAAAAATATACTGCTCATGATGAAGAAAATGTTTGTAGTGAAGGTGACAAAGTTACAATTATGGAAACTCGTCCCATCAGCAAAACAAAAAGATGGCGGTTAGTTGAAGTTTTAGAAAAAGCAAAATAAGTTCTGATAGGAAAGGAGGACCTGACCATGATTCAATCTGAAAGCCGTTTAAAGGTAGCAGATAACTCAGGTGCCCGTGAATTACTTTGTGTAAAGGTGCTTGGTGGATCAAAGAAAAAATATGCTAAAATCGGTGATGAAATTATAGTGACCGTTAAAGAGGCTATTCCAGATGGAATGGTTAAAAAAGGTGAAGTAGCAAGAGCAGTAATTGTGCGGACGAAAAACCCTTTAAAACGCAGAGACGGCACCTATATTAAATTTGATGAAAATGCTGCAGTGATTATAGATGACAATAACAATCCAAAAGGCACACGTATTTTTGGTCCTGTAACTCGTGAGCTGAGGGATAAGAATTATATGAAGATTATCTCCCTTGCACCGGAGGTATTATAAAGGAGGGGATTAGATTGAGAATTAAAAAAGGTGACACTGTGGAAGTTATTGCAGGTAAAGATAAAGGTAAGCGCGGTAAAATTTTAAAAGCGATTCATAAGAAAGATAGAGTAATTATTGAAGGTGTAAATATTGTAAACCGCCATGTTAGACCTACACAGGATATGCCGCAGGGTGGAATTATAGAAAATGAAGCACCGATTCATGTTTCAAACGTACAGCTCGTCTGCCCCCGTTGTGACGAAAAAACAAGGGTTGGAGCAGAATTTTTAGATAATGGAAAAAAAGTTCGTAAATGCAAAAAATGTAATGAAATAGTGGATAAATAATAATCGAAAGGAGGTCAAGGGATGTCAGTATTAGCTAAACAATTCAGGGAAGAAATTTCGCCACAGCTGGTCGAAAAATTTTCCTATAACAACGTTATGGAAGTTCCTAAACTGAAAAAGCTGGTTGTTAATGTCGGCCTCGGTGATGCTAAAGAAGACACTAAACTGCTTGATACAGTAGTTGATGAAATTGCTGAAATAACTGGACAGAGACCAACAGTTACCAGAGCCAAAAAATCCATTGCAAATTTTAAAATTCGTGAAGGTATGCCTATCGGTGTTAAAGTTACACTCCGCGGTGAAATGATGTATGAGTTTTTATACAAACTTATTAATATTGCACTGCCGCGTATTCGTGACTTTAGAGGAGTATCGCCAAAATCATTTGATGGGCGTGGAAATTACAGTTTAGGTATTAACGAACACACTGTTTTCCCGGAGATCAATATCGATGATGTAGATAAAGTACATGGATTAGAGATTACCATTGTAACTTCTGCAGAAACAGATGAGGAAGCATTTGAGCTGTTAAGTGCAATGGGAATGCCGTTTAAAAAATAAACACCTATAAAATAAGGGGGGTTTGATTTGGCACGTAAAGCATTAATTGAAAAGGCCAATAAAGAGCCGAAATATGAGACACGCAGAGTTAACCGCTGCAGCAGATGCGGCAGAGTGCGTGGATATATGAGAAAATTTGATCTTTGCAGAATTTGTTTTAGAGAATTGGCCCATAAAGGTGAAATACCTGGAGTTCAAAAAGCAAGCTGGTAAACTTGGAAGGAGGTCAACAAAATGAATATAACTGATCCAATTGCAGATATGCTTACCCGAATTCGCAATGCAAATAATGTCGGGAAAGATACTGTTGATATTCCTGCTTCAAATATCAAAGCCAGTATTGGTGAGATATTGAAAGAAGAAGGATTTATCAATGATGTAAAAGTAGTTGAAAAGAAACCACAGAATATGATTCGTATATATCTGAAATATGGTAAAGATGATAAAAAAGTCATTACTGGTCTAAAGAGAATAAGCAAGCCTGGACTGCGTGTTTATGTTGGTAAAGATGAAGTGCCTCGTGTACTGGGAGGTTTAGGAATTGCAATAATTTCATCTCCTCAGGGAGTAATGACTGATAAGCAGGCTCGCGAAATAGGTGTGGGTGGAGAAGTTCTCTGTTATATCTGGTAGTTCGAAGTTGCACTGAGCTTTCTTTTATAAACGCAAGGATAGCTCAGCATTAGCGCATCGAGCGCGTCAGAGGTTGGATGTTAGAGATGATTAAGATTGTCTCTAGTGACTGACTGATGACTTTTGCTTGAGAGAACTTTTCTAAGATAAAATCTACGGAGGTGAAATAAATGTCACGTATAGGAAAACTGCCTATTGATATACCGGAAAAAGTTGATATAGCTGTTGATGGGCATTCTGTTACAGTAAAAGGGCCCAAAGGTGAGCTGACTAAAAAATTTAAGCCGGGTATTGATATAAAAGTTGAGGATAACCAGATTATTGTAGAACGCAATGGTGATGATATTGAAGATCGTTCTATGCACGGTCTGGTGAGAAGTCTGATTGAAGGTATGGTAGAAGGTGTTACTAAAGGATTTGAAAAAAAGCTAGAAATGGTTGGCGTAGGATATAATGCTCAGGTTCAGGGAGACAAATTAAAACTTGAGGTTGGTTATTCACATCCAGTATTTATTGAGGCTGAAGGAAATATAGAATTTGAGGTAGAAAAAAATACTAATATTACCGTTAAAGGTATAGATAAGCAGCGGGTTGGAGATGTTGCAGCAAAAATCCGCGAAGTAAGAAAACCAGAACCTTACAAAGGAAAAGGTATTAAGTATGTCGGAGAACATATTAGACGCAAGGTTGGTAAGACTGGTTAATAGAGGGGAGTGAATATGAGTGGGTAAAAGTGAAGCAAGAAAAAAACGTCATATGCGTATCAGAAATAAAGTTGTTGGTACATCTGACAGACCCAGAATGAGTGTATACCGCAGTCTTAAACATATTTATGTGCAGTTTATAGATGATCTATCAGGCAATACACTTGTTTCTGCATCTACCCTTGATCCAGCTGTTCGAGAGAACATTGAGGTATCCAGCAATAAAGCTGCAGCCAGACTGGTCGGAGAAGTTGCTGCCCAGAGAGCTCTGGAAAAAGGTATCGATACAGTTGTATTTGATAGAGGTGGATATAAATATCACGGAAGAATTAAAGCACTGGCAGATGCAGCCAGAGAGAATGGGTTAAAGTTCTAAAAAAGGAGGTATAATAATGAAAAATATAGATCCTGAAAAACTCAACCTTGAAGAACGAGTAGTTAATATAAATCGTGTTGCCAAGGTTGTAAAGGGTGGCCGCAGGTTCAGCTTCAGCGCTTTAGTTGTTGTTGGAGATGGAGAAGGACATGTCGGCGCCGGAATTGGTAAGGCTAATGAAGTTCCTGAAGCAATTAGAAAAGGAATTGATGCAGCCAAAAAAGAAATAATTAAAGTGCCAATTGTAGATACAACAATTCCTCACGAAATAGTAGGTGTTTTTGGTGCCGGGAGAGTACTATTAAAGCCTGCCGCACCTGGTACTGGTGTAATTGCTGGCGGACCAGTTCGTGCGGTAATTGAATTGGCCGGAATAAGCGATATTTTAACGAAATCACTTGGCACTTCAAATCCTATTAATATGATTAAAGCTACAATAAAAGGTTTAACAGAATTAAAGAGTGCTGAGGAAGTTGCAGAATTAAGAGGAAAAACAGTAGAAGAATTATTAGGATAATACCGAGGAGGTGTCAAGATGAAACTAAATAATCTAAAACCTGCTGAAGGATATAAAAAAGATCGCAAACGTGTTGGACGTGGAATTGGTTCCGGACGTGGTTATACTTCAGGCCGCGGAGCTAATGGTCAGAATGCACGTTCTGGCGGTAAAGTTCGTCCTACCTTTGAGGGTGGGCAGACTCCACTTTTTAGACGTTTTCCGAAAAGAGGATTTAATAATAGATTTAAAAAAGAATACAATGAAGTTAATATCTATCAATTAAATAAATTTTCTGATGGTGATATTGTAACATCTGAAAGTTTATTGGAGATGGGTATTATTGAAAAAAAGGCAAAAAGTGGAGTGAAGATACTTGGACAGGGTAAATTGAATAAATCATTAACTGTTAAAGCTAATGCTTTTACTTCTTCTGCCAGAGAAAAAATCGAAGATGCTGGCGGAAAGTATGAGGTGATTTAATTTGCTTAAGGCTCTCAGTAATGTTTTTAAGGTAAAAGAGTTAAGAAAAAAAGTATTATTTGTTCTTGCTATGATGGCTGTTTATAGATTGGGAGCTCATATTCCGGTTCCTGGAGTAAATGTTCAGATTATTAGAGAGAGGCTTTTCCAGGGAAGTGTAGGAGGAGTATTTGACTTTTTAGATCTTTTTGCCGGTGGAGCTTTGAGGAATTTCACCATATTTGCTATGAGTATAACTCCATATATTACTGCTTCAATTATTCTTCAACTCTTAACTGTTGTAATACCAAAACTTGAGGAATTATCAAAACAGGGTAATGAGGGCCGGAAGAAAATTGCTCAGTATACAAGATATGGAACTATTGTACTGGCTGTTATTCAGGGTGTTGGTATTACTCTTTATATACAGAGATTCGGTGCTGTAGAAAATCCAGGAATTTTTGATCTAATTTTAATTGTAACCAGTTTAACTGCAGGAACGGCATTTTTGATGTGGCTTGGAGAACAGATTACAGATAAAGGGATTGGAAATGGTATTTCCATTATTATTTTCACTTCAATAATTTCTCGCTTTCCGGGAGATCTGTACAATACTTTTAAACTGCTGCAGGCAGGAACAATATCTGTTTTAAATGTGTTAGTTTTTGGTGTTTTGGCCATTATAATTATTGCTGGAATTATTTTTGTTCAGCAGGGAGAAAGAAGAATTCCTGTACAGTATTCTAAAAGAATTGTTGGAAGAAAAGTCTATGGTGGTAGGAGTACACATATACCAATGAAAATTAATCAGGCTGGTGTTATTCCGGTAATTTTTGCTTCATCAGTTCTTCTCTTCCCTGGTGTGATTGCACAGGTTCTACCATATGACTGGGCAGCTTCAATGGCAAATATGATAAGACCTGGCTCAACACTTTATATGATATTATATGGTTTAATGATTCTGTTTTTCACATATTTTTATACTGCAATTACTTTCAATCCGGAAGAAGTTGCTGATAATATGAAAAAATATGGAGGTTTTATTCCTGGAATCAGACCTGGCAAATCTACCGTTAGATATCTTGATAAAGTTTTAATGCGTGTTACACTGGCTGGAGCTGTATTCCTAACAGCTGTTGCACTGCTGCCGTTTGTTATACAGCCGCTGACAGGTGTCTCGATTAACTTTGGCGGTACTTCACTAATTATTATGACAGGTGTTGCTCTGCAGACAATGCAGCAGATTGAATCACATCTTTTGATGAGGCATTATGAAGGTTTTATGAAATAAGAAGGAGGAAGTCAGATGAATTTGATTTTTCTGGGACTGCCGGGGGCAGGTAAAGGTACTCATGCAAAAAAATTGGAAGAGGATTTAAATATTCCTCATATTGCTACCGGAGATATTTTTCGTAAAGCAATAAAAGAAAAAACTCCGCTTGGGGAAAAAGCTAAATCCTATATTGATGCTGGAGAACTTGTACCAGATGAAGTTACAATTGGGATTGTTAGAGAAAGACTTAATGAAGAAGACTGTAAAAATGGTTTTATTCTTGATGGCTTTCCAAGAACTATAAATCAGGCTGAATCTCTGGATGATATTTTGGATAAACTTTCCAGAGAAGTGGATATGGTCGTTTATCTGAAAGCTGAAAAATCAGAACTGGTGAAAAGGCTTTCTGGCAGAAGGGTATGTCCTAATTGTGGTGCAACTTATCACATTCATAATAATCCTCCTCAAAAAGAAGGAATTTGTGATAAGTGCGGCACTGAATTAATTCAGCGCAGTGATGATAAAGAAAAAACAGTTAGACGGAGAATAGAGGTCAATGAAGAAAAACTAAAAAAACTGATTGATTATTATAATAATAAAGGCCTTCTTTATGAAGTTCAAAGTACTGGAGGAATCGATAAAGTACATTCGCGTCTTTTGAGTTTGGTTAAGGAGAATAGCTAATGATAATTTTAAAATCCGAACGAGAGATAGATATCATGAGGGAGGCCAATAGAATTGTTGCTGAAACTCATCAGTATCTATCAGAAATCATAGAAGCAGGTATTTCAACTGCTGAACTTGATAAATTGGCAGATGAATTTATCCGCAGCAGAGGTGCTGTACCTTCATTTAAAGGATATAGAGGTTATCCGGCTTCTGTGTGTATATCAATCAACAATGAGGTTGTTCACGGTATCCCCAGTCCAAATCGCTTTTTGAAAAATGGAGATATCGTAAGCATCGATATTGGTACTTTTTATGAGGGATTTAATGGAGATGCTGCAAAAACATTTGCAGTGGGAGATATAAATGAGGAAGCAGAAAAGCTCCTAAAAGTTACTGAAGAATCACTTCTAAAAGGTATAGAAAAAGCCGTTGTTGGAAATAGATTATTTGATATTTCTCATGCTGTTCAGAAACATGTTGAATCTAATAAATTTTCTGTAGTAAGAGATTATGTTGGCCATGGAATTGGTCGTGATATGCACGAAGATCCGCAAATTCCAAATTTTGGACCTGCAGGAAGAGGACCAAAATTAAAAGTAGGAATGGTCCTTGCTATTGAGCCAATGGTTAATGTGGGTAGTTATGAAGTGGAAACACTTGCAGATGAATGGACAGTAGTGACCAAAGATGGCAGTTTTTCTGCTCATTTTGAACATTCTATTGCCCTGACAGAAGAAGGTCCGAGAATTTTGAGTGTACTTTAACTTTTATTGCACTAATTAATTAATCTATGGTATAATAACCAGTGTGCTTACAAATACAGGTTTTAATTATGATAGGACGAGTGATTAAATAATGGATAAAAAATTTCAACCAGGTGAAATTGTCCGTTCAACAGCTGGGAGAGATTTGGGAAATTATTATATAGTTGTGGAAATACTTTCACCTAAATATATATTGGCTGCAGATGGAAAATATAAAAAAATAAATAATCCAAAAAAGAAAAATATAAAACACATTGAGAGCACAGGTATAGTACATGAAGAATTTTCAATCTGGCTTACAGAAGGTAAAAGACTGCGTAATGAAGATATTCAGTATGTTTTAAAGAACTACAGAAAAAAAGAGGAGGCTAAATAGTTTTATGGCAAAAGAAGATCCTATTGAAGTCCAGGGTACAGTTGTAGAGCCCCTACCAAATGCTATGTTTAGAGTGGAATTGGAAAATGGACATAAAGTTCTCGCTCATGTATCAGGAAAGATGAGGATGAATTTTATTCGCATTTTACCCGGAGATAAGGTTACAGTTGAACTTTCTCCATATGATTTGAGCCGTGGACGTATTACTTACAGGCATAAAGCAAAATAAATTATCATAAGAGGTGATTGTAGTGAAAGTAAGACCATCAGTAAAGCCTATCTGTGATAAATGTAAAGTTATTAGGCGTAAAGGAAAAGTAATGGTTATTTGTGAAAATCCAAAACATAAACAGCGTCAGGGTTAATAATATAATGGAGGTGAGATTATGGCTAGAATAGAAGGTGTTGATCTTCCTAGAAATAAAAGAATTGAAGTAGGATTGACATATATTTATGGAATCGGCCGTACTACTTCTCAAAATATTTTAGAAGCTACTGGAGTGGATCCAGATACCCGTGTAAAAGATCTGACAGAAGCTGAGATTTCCAGTTTGAGAAGTGAAATAGATAATTATATTGTAGAAGGTGAATTAAGAAGAGAAAGAAGAGCTAATATTAAGAGGTTGATGGATATTGGTTGTTATAGAGGTCTTCGTCACCGCCGCGGTCTTCCAGTACGCGGACAGAGAACAAGAACAAATGCTCGCACACGTAAAGGTCCGAAAAAGACTGTTGGTGTACGTAGAAGCAAAGCCACTAAGTAAGGAGGGAAATAAATGGCTAAGTCCAAAAAAAATAGAAAAAGAAAAAAAGTTAAACGTAATATAGAAAAAGGTCAGGCCCATATAAAATCTACATTTAATAATACAATTATTTCTATCACTGATACTGAAGGTAAAGTAGTTGCCTGGTCCAGTGCTGGAAAAGTTGGCTATAAGGGGTCAAGAAAGAGTACTCCTTTTGCAGCACAGTTAGCTGCTGAAAATGTTGCAAATGAAGCCAAAGATATGGGATTAAAGGAAATAGAGATTTTTGTTAAAGGACCTGGTTCAGGTAGAGAATCTGCAATTAGAACTCTGCAGGCTGCTGGATTAAATGTTACTTTAATAAAAGATATCACTCCTATTCCACATAATGGCTGTAGACCACCCAAAAGAAGACGTGTTTAATTATAAGTTTAAAATAAATGGAGGTGTAAATAATGGCACGATATACAGGGCCAGTTTGTAAATTATGCAGGCGTGAAGGTGAAAAACTTTACTTAAAAGGCGCCCGCTGTTTTAGTGATAAATGTTCTTTTGACCGCAGACCGTATGTTCCAGGTGAACATGGTCAGGGACGTCATAAAGTTTCTGAATACGGATTACAGCTGCGGGAAAAGCAGAAAGTAAGAAGAATGTATGGTATTATGGAGAAGCAGTTCAGAAATTATTTCGAAGCTGCTGAAAAAGCTCCAGGAATAACAGGTGAGAACTTTTTAAGTCTGTTAGAAAGACGGCTGGATAATGTTGTTTATAGATTGGGTTTTGCTGTATCCAGAAATGAAGCAAGACAGTTTGTTTTACATGGTCACATAGTTGTTAATGGAAGAAAAGTAAATATCCCTTCCTATCAGGTAGATGTTGATGATGTAATCAGTGTAAAAGATTCCAGCAGAAAATCCAAGCGATTTAAAGAAATCTTTGAGTATAATGCTGACTTTTCTAATCAAGAATGGTTAAATGTTGATCTTGAAAAAGCAGAAGGAAAAATAGTTTCTTTACCGGAGAGGGAAGATATCGATTATCCAGTTGAAGAACACCTGATTGTCGAGTTTTATTCACGTTAATTGACTGCCCTCAGGTTGAAAACTGCATAATAAAAGGAGGGTAAGCTAATAATAATGATAGAAATAGAAAAACCTCATGTGGAAAGACTTGAAAGCAATGATAACTATGGAAAATATGAGATTTCTCCTCTGGAAAGAGGATATGGAACAACCCTTGGTAATTCTCTGCGAAGAATACTGCTTTCTTCACTGCCAGGTGCAGCAATAACATCTGTAAAAATAGAAGGAGTTAAACACGAATTTTCTTCTATGCCTGGGATTGTAGAAGATGTTACTGATATTATTCTCAACTTAAAAGAAGTTGTATTAAAGTATTCTGGAGACGAAAAAACAACTATCAGGCTGGAAGTGGAAGGTGAAGGTGAAGTCACCGCAGGAGACTTTGTTTCTGCAGGTGATGTTGAGATAATTAATAAAGATCACCATATTGCTGAACTGTCAGAAGATGGGCATCTGATAATGGAAGCTACTGTAGAAAAGGGTAGAGGATATTATACTGCTGAAGAAAATAAAGAACATTTTGAAAAAGTAATTGGTTTAATTCCAATTGATTCTTCCTTCAGTCCTATTCTTAGAGCTAATTTTCAGGTAGAAAATACTAGAGTAGGACAGGTAACTGATTATGACCGTTTAATATTAGAGGTATTTACAAATGGAAGTATCCATCCTGATGATGCAATAAGCCTGGCAGCAAAGATAATGGTAGAACATCTGGAATTATTTATTAATTTAACAGATGAAATAGAAGATGTGGAAATAATGGTAGAAGTTGAAGAAGAAGAAAAAGATAAGATTTTAGACACAACAATAGAAGAATTAGAATTATCTGTACGGTCTTCAAATTGTTTGAAACGTGCTGGAATAAATTCTGTAGAAGAATTAATAAACAAAACCGAAGATGATTTAATGAAAGTTAGAAATCTTGGTAAAAAATCCTTACAGGAAATTAAGGATAAACTTGATGAACTTGACTTAGAATTAAAAGATACTGAAGTTTAAGGAGGGAGTTTAGATGGTGAAACGCAAACTGCAGAAGAGATCTGCTCATCGTCAAGCCATGATGAGAAATTTGGCCACCTCACTTTTTCGTCATGGGCGTATAGAGACTACTCTGCCGAAAGCAAAAGAACTGAGATCATATGCGGAAAAATTGATAACTGCTGCTAAAAGCAATGATTTAAATTCAAGACGCAGAGTTATGAAAAAAATTAAAGATAAAAAAGTAGTTGCAAAACTTTTTGATGAAATTGCACCTCAGTATTCAGAGAGGCCTGGCGGTTATACAAGAATTTTAAAGATGTATCCACGCAGAGGAGATGCTGCTGAAAAAGCTATTATTGAATTGGTAGAATAATTCTGAATGTAGGTGTTATTATGAGCCTTATAGAAGTAAATGAGGTAAGTTATATATATGAAAATGATGATAATGAAAAGCCGGCCCTTAAAGATGTAAGCATCAATATAGAGTCTGGTGATTTCATTGCAGTAATTGGTTCAAATGGTTCTGGCAAATCCACCCTGGCAAAATTATTAAATGTTCTTCTGCTGCCTTCTGAAGGTGATATTTTGGTCAATGGGTTAAATTCCAGAGATAAAAAAATACCTGGAAAATTAGGCAGCAGGTAGGCATGGTTTTTCAGAATCCTGATAATCAGCTGGTTGCTTCTATGGTTGAAGATGATGTAGCATTTGGGCCTGAGAATCTTGGTATTCCTGCTGAAAAAATTAGAGAAAGAGTAGATAAATCTCTGGAAATGGTCGGGATGGCCGGTTTTCAAAAGTTTGCTCCTCATAAATTATCTGGTGGTCAGAAACAGAGAGTTGCAATCGCCGGTGTTATTGCCATGGAACCTGACTGTATAGTTCTTGATGAACCTACTGCAATGCTTGATCCACGGGGACGAAAAGAAGTTATGGATACTATTGAGTTTTTAAATAAAGAAAAAAATATAACTGTAATACACATAACTCACTTTATGGAAGAGGCTGCAGGTGCTGATAAAATTTTAGTTATGCACCAGGGAGAAGTTATTCATCAAGGAAACCCTAGAGAGATATTTCGGAAGGTTAGTGAATTAAAAGAGGTTAACCTTGATGTTCCGGTAGCTGTTGAAGTAGCAGAAATCCTGCGCCAGAATCAAATTAAAGTTCCAGATATCTTAACGATTGATGAGTTGGTGGATTCTTTATGTTAATCGATCTAAAAAATGTTAAACATGTTTATAATGATGAAAACAATGTAACCGCATTAAATAATATAAATTTAAAAATTGATAAAGGTGAATTTATTGGTATTGTAGGACATACAGGTTCTGGTAAATCAACTCTGGTTCAGCTTTTTAATGGGTTAATTAAGCCGGTTCAGGGTGTGGTAAAGGTTGATGATATAGAGGTAAGTGGTGAGAAAAAAAATTTAAAAGAAATACGCAGGCGTGTTGGGCTTGTGTTTCAGTATCCAGAACATCAGCTATTTGAAGAAACAGTTTATGAAGACATTGCTTTTGGACCTAAAAATCTTGGTTTTAATGAAGATGAAATAGAAACAAGGGTTGCAGAAGTAATGGAGCTGGTAGGGCTGGATTTTAATGAGTTTAAAGATCGCTCTCCTTTTAAGTTAAGTGGTGGTCAGCAGAGGAAAACTGCCATTGCTGGAGTTTTAGCGTTAAAACCGGAAGTTTTAGTTTTAGATGAACCAACTGCTGGTTTAGACCCTAATGGAAGAGATCAGCTTTCTAATCTGCTGAAACATCTCCACGAAAATTTAAATATGACAATTATATTGATTTCACACCGAATGGAGGAAATTGCCCAGCTTTCAACTCGAGTAATTGTTATGCACGAAGGTGAAATAGTGATGGATGGAAGTCCAATTGAAATTTTCTCCAAAGGGGAAAAACTGCATCAGCTTTCGCTGGAGCTTCCGCAAATATCAGAAATACTGCACAGGTTGAATGAAAAAGGTCTTGATATTAGGACAGATCTGTTTTCGATTAATGATGCCTCATCTGAAATTATAAAAGCATTGAGAGGTAGTTGAAAATGCTAAAAGATATTACAATAGGACAGTATATTGCCAGAGATTCTCTGGTACATTCACTGGATGCCAGGATAAAAATAATAATAACAGCAGTTTTAATTGCAGCTCTATTTATGGTCGATTCTTTTACAGGTTTTGGTATTTTCTTTTTATTTTTGATGGTTTCAATACTGCTTTCCAAATTACCTGTGATGAGGGTTATAAAAGGATTAAAACCCATCTTATTTTTAATATTACTTACATTATTTATTCATGTGTTTTTAACTGGTGGGGGTGAAGTTCTCTGGTCATGGAAATTTATATCTATTGAATCAAATGGAGTTTATACTGGATTTTTTATGGTGACAAGGATTTTTCTGTTAATTATGTTTACTTCATTATTAACTTTAACAACTTCTCCTTTAAAACTTACTGATGGAATTGAGTATATTCTCAGCCCTTTAAAAAGATTTGGTGTTCCGGCCAGTGAACTATCAATGATGATGACAATTGCCCTCAGGTTTATACCAACACTGTTGGAAGAAGCAGATAAAATAATGAAAGCTCAGATGGCCAGAGGCGCAGATTTTGAATCAGGCAACCTAATTGAAAGAGCTAAAAGTCTTGTTCCACTGCTGGTTCCTTTATTTATAAGTGCTTTTAGAAGGGCTGATGAACTTGCACTTGCTATGGAATCACGCTGTTATCGCGGTGGTGAAGGTAGAACAAGATTACATGAAATGAAATATCATTATACTGATTTTATAGCCTTATTTATTATACTATGTTTGTCTGTACTGGTTAGTAATTTTTAGGTGAATATGATGAAGAGAAATATAAAAATAGTTGTTGAATATGATGGTACTAATTACAGTGGATGGCAGATACAAAAAAATACTCCACACACTATTCAGCAGGTATTAGAGGAAGCTCTTTCAGAATTAAATAAATCGAGAGTAGATATTACAGGTGCAGGAAGAACAGATGCCGGGGTTCATGCGGCTGGTCAGTCGGCAAATTTTTTCCTTGATGTTTCAATACCTGTAGAAAAAATACCATTAGCTTTAAATACTTATCTACCTTCAGATATTGTATGTATAAATGCTGAAGAAGTATCAGATGATTTCCATGCCAGATATAATGCAAGAGGGAAAAAATACCGGTACAGGATTTTGAACAGTGATTTTAATTCAGTTTTTATTAGAAATTATGTATATAAAGTTCACAAAAAACTGGATATAGAATTGATGCAGAGTGCTGCAGAAATTTTAGAAGGAAGTCATGATTTTGCTGCTTTTATGGCTTCTGGTGGAGCGGCAGATTCTACAGTTAGAAATATTTATTCACTGAATGTTTATCCAGCCCGGTCAAATCAGATTTGGATTGATGTAATCGGTGATGGATTTTTATATAATATGGTGAGAATAATCGCAGGTACATTAATTGAAGTTGGCAAAAAAAAGAGGAGTTTAAAAAATGTAAAAAAGGCTGTAAAAGAAGGTAAAAGAAAACATGCTGGGTTTACAGCTCCTGCAAAAGGTTTAACACTTATTGAAGTCTTTTATGATTAATTTTAAAAGAAGCTTGACAAATTAAGAAGATTGTATTAAAATTACTATGAATTATTCTGTCCAACAAGCCCCGTTGAGAATATATTCAGCAGTTGACGTAACGAATAAGTAATAAGGAGGGATAATGATGACAACTTTTATGGCAAAACCAGAAGAAGCAGAAAGAGATTGGTATATAGTTGATGCAGAAGGAAAAACTCTGGGCCGTCTGGCTTCTAAAATAGCGGAATATCTCCGCGGAAAACATAAGGTAACATATACTCCTCATATTGATGTTGGAGACTATATTATTGTAGTTAATGCTGAAAAAGTAAAACTTACTGGAAATAAGTGGAATAATAAAAAATATTACCGCCATAGTAATTATCCAGGTGGTATTAAAGAATTCACATATGAAGATCTGCGCAGTAAAAGACCTGAGTTTATTATTGAAAAAGCTGTTAAGGGCATGCTTCCGAGTAATAAATTAGGTAGAAAAATGTTTAAAAAATTAAAAGTTTATAAGGGTGCAAATCATCCTCATCAGGCACAACAGCCTGAAAAAATCGAACTGTAAAATGAGAAAGGAGGAATTTTAATAGATGGCTGCTGAAGTACAATACAGAGGTACAGGGCGAAGAAAAACTTCTACTGCACGTGTTCGCCTGCTGCCTGGAGATGGAAAATTTATTGTTAATGAGCGTGAAATAGATAACTATTTTAATAGAAAATCCCTAATTAAAGATATAATGTCACCATTAGAAGTAACCAATACTACTAATACATTTGATATAATTGTTAATGTACAGGGTGGAGGTCTTTCCGGTCAGGCTGGTGCTGTAAGACATGGAATAGCAAGAGCCCTACTGGAAGTTGATAAAGATTACAGAACACCACTAAAAAAAGCAGGATATTTAACAAGAGATTCTCGTATGAAAGAAAGAAAAAAATATGGACTCAAAAAAGCGAGAAAAGCACCTCAGTTCTCAAAAAGATAAATTTATTTATACAGCAGGGAGATTTCTATCTCTCTGTTTTTTTATATAAATATTAAATAAAATAAGAGGTGAGTAAAAATGACTGTTAAATGTACAGCTCTGCTTCCACATCCACCGATTATTATACCAGAAATTGGTGGTAGAGAGCTTGATAATGCTGAAAAGACTGTGGATGGGGTTAAAAAAACAGCTGCAAAAATCGCTAAAACTGAAGATCTGGATCTGCTGATTACAATTTCACCACATGGACCGGTATTTAAATCACATGCAGCTGTAATAATTAAAGAGAGTTTATTTGGCAGCTTTAAAGAATTTGGAAAACCATCTTTAAAATTTAAAGAAAAGTCTGATATTGATTTTTCTCATAGTCTGGTCAATAATGCAGAAAAAAAGGGTTTAAATTTGGCTGGACTTGAAGCTGAAGTTCTCAAGAAATATGGAATTGAGGAAGAGCTTGATCACGGAATACTGGTTCCCTGGTATTATCTCAAACAGGCCGGTCTCGATCTGCCGATTATTCCTATCACCATAGGCTTTATTTCCTATAGTGAACTTTTTAAGATTGGTAAAATTATAGCGGAAACAGCAGAACAGATGGATTATAATATTACTGTTTTAGCCAGTGGAGATCTTTCTCACCGCTTAAAAAGAGGTGCACCTGCTGGTTATCACCCTGATGGAGAAGTTTTTGATAAAATATTAATTGATAAGCTAAAAACCAAAAAATTTAAAGAAGTTTTAGAGATTAATAAAAAATTAATCGAAAATGCAGGAGAATGTGGTCTGCGCCCAATAATTATGATGCTTGGATCTATAGAAAATAAAGATGTTGATGTCGATTTTTATTCTTATGAAGGACCTTTTGGTGTTGGTTATGCTGAATTATATTTTCAGGTTAAATAAATTTTTGAAGAAAAACTTCATTTTTTAAAAAACTATTTAAAAACATTGTTAAAGGAGTTAAAACTATGAGCAGTGATACAAAATTTATTACAGATCTTGCAAGAAAATCAGTTGAAGCATATGTTAAATCTGGTATTCAGATTGATGTTCCAGATGATTTGCCAGAAATTTTGCAGCAAAGATGTGGAGCATTTGTAACATTGAAGAAAAATAATAAGCTCAGGGGATGTATTGGGACTATAAAAGCAGTACAAAAAAATGCAGCCGAAGAAATTATCTGCAATGCTATAAGTGCAGCAGAAAAAGATCCGCGTTTTAGTCCGGTGCAGAAAGATGAGCTTGATGAGCTGGAAATATCGGTGGATCTGCTGTCAGAACCTGAAAAAGTAAAATCTTTGGATGAGCTTGATCCAAAAAAGTATGGTATAATTGTTCAGGGGAATCATCAGACAGGTCTTCTGCTGCCTGATTTAGATGGTATAGATACAGTAGAAAAACAGATTGCTGTGGCAAGAAAAAAAGCGGGTCTGTCGGAAAGTGAGGATATAACAATATATAGGTTTTCTGTAAGAAGGTTTGAAGAAAATGGCTAAAAAAGAAGCGCTTTATTACAGCCGAGGGGACAATTTATCGGTTCACTGCAAATTATGTCCACATAACTGTTTGATAAAAGAAGGGAAAAGTGGTATCTGTAGAGTAAGAAAAAATGAAGGAGGAAGGTTATATTCCTTAAATTATAATAAAATAAGTTCGTTAGCAGTTGATCCGGTAGAGAAAAAGCCTCTGTATCATTTTTATCCAGGCAGTAAAGTTCTTTCTGTGGGGACCTATGGCTGTAATTTCAGCTGTACTTTCTGTCAGAACTGGCAGATTAGTCAGGAGACACCTGTATTAAGAGAATACAGTGCTGAAGAAATTATTGCTGCTGCTGAAAAAGAGGATATAAAAATGATTGCTTTTACTTATTCTGAACCTATTGTCTGGTATGAATATGTTAAAGAGACTGCTGAACTGGCCAAAAAAAATAATATAAAGACAGTTCTTGTCAGCAATGGTTTTATAGAGAAAGACCCACTGGAAGAACTGATTCCATTTATTGATGCAGCAAATATTGATTTAAAGTCTTTTAACAGCAGTTTCTACAAAAAATACTGTGGTGGAAGTTTAGAGCCAGTAAAAAATACAATAAAAATAATGGCAGAGACTATACATCTGGAGCTGACCAATCTTATAATAACAGATTTGAATGACAGCAGAGAAGAGATAGAAAAAATAACAGACTGGATTGCATCTATTAATAAAAATATACCTCTCCATTTGAGCAGATATTACCCTGCTAATAAACTAAAGAAAAAATCTACGGATCCTGAGACATTAAAAAAGGCCTATCAAACAGCAAAAAGAAAGCTTTCCTATATATTCCTGGGTAATATCAATATAGCGGGTGCTGGAGATACTATCTGTTCCAACTGTGGGGAAACTATAATAAACAGAAGTGGATACAGCATAAAAAATTTAATTAAAAATGGTAAATGCCCTTACTGTAAAACTGCTGTAAATGGTCAATTTTAAATTTAAAGCAAAAAATCATATCCGTAAATAAATATTATATAATTTGTCAGATAAGCTGTGTAAAATAAAACAGCAGGCAGCAGGTTGCTTTTGCTGATCCTGTAGATATAATTAGCTGTTAAAACGGCCAGAAATAATATTAGTATTTTATTCGGCCTAAATTCCAGGAGCATTATCGGAAAAAACAGAGCTGTTAGCACAGATGCAATAGCAGACGGGAATTTTAGGTCAAAAAGGGCAAAGATTACTTTGTTAACTAAAAACATTTCTGCAGCTGAAATAATAGCTGTTGAAATTAAGATTATCATAATGAGTGGGAAACCACTCATTATTGCTTTTAAACTGTTTGCTCTATAAACAGGATTAAATTCCCCAACTGTATTTGATTGGTCAGCTGTATAAGTTATTAAAACTGCTGATATAAAAAATATAACAAAAAAAGCTGCTGATAGAGAGATATTGAAATTAAAATTTTTAAAATCAAAGCCCAGATCTTTAAGAGACAAGTCATAAATTAGATTAAAATAGCTGTAAAAAACAGCAGTAAAAACAGCTAAAGCAGTAGTTTTTAGCATAAATGCTAGAAAATCATTTATAATAATAATGTCAGCAAATTCAGAGGTGTTTAAATAAAAAACAGTGATAAATAAAAAACTCCAGGTGAATAATATTATCAGTACATCTTTATAATTTAATCTCTCATCTTTAAATAGATTTTCCATTATTTTCACCTCATTTAATATATTTTCTATAATATTTAGAGAAAACCTTTAAATTGAAATAATTTTTAATTAATAATTATATATCAGGAAGGTAAAACAGCTATCTTTACAGAATAAATATTTTAGAGGTGTTTTTATATGAACTGGAAAATAATAACCAGTATAGTAGATATATTTATAATAACAGTGATAATATATTATCTTTTAAATATAATATCAGGTACAAGAGCAGTACAGCTTATAAAAGGATTAATTTTAATATTTGCTGCAGCTTTAATAAGCCAGCTGTTAGAACTCAATACTGTAAATTGGTTTCTGCAGAGCTTTTTAACGGTTGTGATGGTAGCTCTGCCGATTGTATTTCAGCCAGAATTAAGAAAAGCACTGGAACAGATAGGTAGAGGTGGATTTCTGCGTGAGCAGTTCTGGCAGAATTGGGGACCGAGAGAATTTAATGAGATTGTTTCTGCTGCAACAGAATTATCAGAAAATAAAACAGGGGCCTTGATTGTATTATCCAGAAAAGTGGGTTTAAAAAACTACATCCAGACCGGTATTAGCCTTGATGCAGATATAAGTAAGCAGCTGCTGGAAAATATTTTTTTTCACAATGCCCCCCTTCATGATGGAGCTGTTATAATAGAAGATGGGAAAATTAAGGCAGCCAGCTGTTTTTTGAATTTATCTACCAGATCAGATCTCAATCCACGATTGGGAACAAGGCATAGAGCTGCTATAGGTATTACAGAAGAATCTGATGCTTTAGCCATAGTTGTTTCAGAGGAAACAGGTGTAATATCCCTTGCGGCTTCGGGACAGCTCAGGCGGCACCTGGATGAAGCCGAATTAAGGGAATCCCTTTTCAGCTATTTTGATATTACTAAAGGTAAAGGGAAATCCTTTATGAGGAGGCACGGATAATATGTTTTCTCTGCAGGAAAAACACAAAAAGATAATGCTTGCTTTATTTATAGCTATTTTACTGTGGACTTATGCCAATAATCAGGCTAATAACCTCTTCAGTTTTGGTGAAGAAAAAAATGAATCGTTTATTGTTGATTTAGAATACCGGAATCTGGATGACAAATATCGAATTAAATCAATATCAGGCGATAAAGCTGTGATAAGGATTGATTATGTGTCATATCTAGTTCAGCTTGATAAAGAAGATATAAATGCTTATATAGATTTGAAAGATGTTTCAATTGGTGATAATATAAAAATAATTGAAGTAAATGTTCCAACTGGAGCGAGACTAATTAGTATAGATCCTGGCTATGTTGTTGTTAATATTGAAGAGAAATAAATTATATGTTGAGGTGAATTTTTTGAAGAAGTTATTTGGAACTGACGGTGTGCGTGGTGTTGCAAACCAGGAATTGAAGGGCGATTTAGCCTATAAGCTGGGTAGAATAGGTGGCTTTTTTTTGACGGAAAATTATAATAAGAAACAGCGTCCAACAGTCATCATTGGTAAAGACACTAGATTATCTGGTGATATGTTGGAGGCAGCTCTTATGGCCGGATTAACTTCTGTTGGAATTGATGTTTGCAGACTTGGTATTATACCTACTCCAGGAGTATGTTACCTTACAGCAAATAAAGATGTACAGGGTGGTATAATGATTTCTGCTTCACATAATCCAACTGCCGATAATGGAATTAAATTTTTTAACGAAAGAGGAGTAAAGCTGAGTGATGAAGAAGAAATTGAAATAGAGTCGATTTTTTTTGCAGGCAAAGAAAAAGAACTTCCCTATCCTGTGGATGGTGATATTGGTATTGTAGATGAGAAATATGACTGGATTTCTCAGTATATAGCATACCTTATTTCTTCTGCTGAAAAAAATTTAAAAGGACTTAAAGTTGTAATTGACTGTGCGAATGGAGCTGCTTACAAAACAGCCCCAGAAGTATTCCGTAAACTGGGGGCAGAGATAAGTGTAATCAATAATCATCCAGATGGAGCTGCAATCAATGTTAACTGTGGTTCAACTTCGCCAGAACTTGCTGTAGCAGAAGTAAAAAGAATAAATGCAGATTTAGGAATTGCCTATGATGGTGATGCAGATCGAGTAATACTAATAGATGAAACTGGAGAGGTTGTACCAGGGGATAATATAATGGCAGTTGCAGCTTTAAATATGATGAAAAAAAATGAGCTGAACAAAAATACTGTTGTTACTACAAGATACAGCAATCTTGGGCTAACAGAGACATTACATAAAGCTGGGGGAAAAGTTGTTTTAACTAAAAATGGAGACAGATATGTTCTGGCAGAGATGCTGAAAAATGATTATAAACTTGGTGGAGAAAAGTCCGGCCATATTATTTTTAGTCAATATAATACAACAGGTGATGGAATTTTAACTGCAGTTAAAATTGCAGAAATAATGAAAGAAGAAAACAAGAGTTTAAGTGATTTGAAATCTGTTATGTATTACTGGCCACAAATTTTGGATAATATTAAAGTGAAGAAAAAAAATAAGTGGAAAGATAATGACAGAATTGCTGAAGTGATTGCTGAAGCTGAGCTTGATTTAGGCAGTCAGGGCAGAGTTTTTGTCAGAGCATCTGGAACTGAACCACTTGTAAGAGTTATGTTGGAAGGAAAGGAAGAAAATAAATTGGCTAAATGGTCTAAAAAAATAAGAGAAGTAATAGTGAAAGAGTTAAATTAATACATATGTATTAATTTAAGGAGGTGAGGCCAGAAAAGAAAATAAAAAAAGCGCCAGGGCTTGGATGGACGCAGAAAATCCAAGTTGACGAGGGAGAGAGTTATCGAAAATTCGGCGGATGCTCTCAGGTGCTGGCCGAGCACCTAATAGTTTGTCTTTAAAAACTGATAAGTGATTATCAGTACAGAGGAGATAAATGTCGGCTGACAGTTAAATATAGAAAATAAATGGAGGTTAAATTAATCAATGTGTGGAATTGTAGGTTATATTGGGAAAGAAGATGCAGCATCAATTCTCATTTCAGGTTTAAAAAAACTTGAATACAGAGGATATGATTCTGCAGGTATTGCAGTACATGAAAACAATGAAATTAAAATAAAGAAGAAAAAAGGTAAACTTGATAATTTAAGTTCGGAAATTAAATCAGAGATTTTTTCGGGGAAGGCAGGGATAGGACATACAAGATGGGCAACACACGGCAAACCATCAGACAGAAATTCTCATCCTCATGATGACTATAATGGGGAGATAGTAATTGTTCATAATGGGATTATTGAGAATTTTGAAAGCTTAAAAAAAGAGCTGATAGAAAAGGGTCATCAATTTAAATCAGATACAGATACTGAAGTTGTGGCCCATCTTATTTCGAGCAATTACAAGCATGATCTTAAAAAGGCAGTTGAGAAATCTGTGCAGAAACTTGAAGGTTCTTTTGCAATGGCAGTTATGTCGGTAGATTATAGTGACCGTATAATAGCTGTCCGCAAAGACAGTCCTCTAATTATTGGTATCGGAGAAAATGAAAACTTTCTTGCATCTGATATTCCTGCATATTTGAGCAGAACCAATGAATTTTATATCTTAGAAGATGGGGAACTGGCTGAGATAAGGCAGGATTCTATAGATATCTACAATTTTTTTTCCGGTGAAAAAAAAGAAAAAATTAAGACACATATAGACTGGGATGCAGAAATGGCTGAAAAACAGGGTTATGCACATTTTATGCTCAAAGAAATTAATGAACAACCTGAAGCATTAAAATGGCTGTTTCAGGATCACCTAACAGATGGTCAGATAGATCTGAGAGACAGTAATATTGATAAGAATTGGCTGTCTAAATACAGTAAAATTCATATTGTTGCCTGTGGAACTGCCTATCATTCCGGACTGCTGGCAAAATATCTGTATGAGGAGCTGCTGCAGATACCGGTTGAAGTTGAGGCTGCATCAGAATATCGATACAGAAAGCCACTTGTAGATAAATCCACCCTCATGATTGCTGTAAGTCAGTCAGGAGAAACAGCAGATACACTTGCTGCACTCAGACTTGCTAAAAAGAAAGGGGCAGATATTCTGGCATTTACAAATTCTAGAGGCAGCAGTATTGCCAGAGAATCTGATATGGTTCTCTATTTAAATGCCGGTCCGGAAATTGCTGTTGCATCTACCAAAGCATATACCAATATGGTAGCTGCTTTTTATATGCTGGTTCTCGATGGTCTAAGGCAGAAGGATGATTTTAGCAGAAAAGAGCTAAAAAAATTAACAGATCAGTTAATAAAATTACCGGAACTGCTGAGGCAGGTAATAGATAATACTGAAGAAAAAATAAAAGAAATTGCAGAAAAATATGCAGATAAAGAACATATATTCTTTATTGGTCGGAATACTGATTATGCACTGGCTTTAGAGGGTGCACTTAAACTGAAAGAGATTTCTTATATACATTCTGAAGCATATCCGGCCGGCGAGTTGAAGCACGGTACACTTGCTCTTGTTGAAGAAGGGGTACCGGTAATATCAATTGCTGTGCGGAAAAGACTTTTTGCAAAATTATTCAGCAATTTAAAAGAAGTTAAATCCAGAGGAGCAGAAACATTTCTAATTACTCTGGCAGGAAACAGCTGTGATAAAAACACTGTTGATGAAGCCATTGAACTGCCTGATATAGATGATTATTTTGCCGGCCTGCTTGCTGTTGTGCCGATGCAGCTTCTTGCATATTATACAGCCCTTATCTGTGAAAGGGATATTGATCAGCCGCGCAATTTAGCAAAAAGTGTTACTGTTGAGTAAAATATATTTTAGATTAACAAGTCCGGGTCGAGTCTGGCCCGGACTTTGCATTTATTGCCTTAATTTATTATAATAAATTAAAGATTAATCTTTTTAGAAATAAAGCAATTTGGGAAAGGATCGGCCAAATGATAATTGGTACAGGTGTTGATATTGTAGAAAATCAGCGGATAGAAAAATTGATAAAAAAATATGGAGACAGGTTTATTGAAAAATTATTTTTGTTATCTGAAGCTGACTACTGTAAAGATAAGGCGCAATATGTAAGCTGTTTTGCAGCAAGATATGCAGCAAAAGAAGCAGCTTTAAAAGCGCTGGGTACCGGACTTAGGGACAACAGCTGGCATGATATAGAAATATTTCACAGTGAATTGGGAAAACCAGAAATTAATTTAAAAGGTAATGCGGCTGAAATAGCAGCCAAAATGGGTGTAAAAAAAATATTTGTCACCATCTCACATGAACAAAACTATAGTATAGCCCAGGTTATTCTGGAAGGAGAAGATTAAATGTATATTTTAACACCATCTGAAATGGCTGAATGTGATAAAGAAACTATAGAAAATGGATTTCCGGAGATTTTACTTATGGAGTCTGCTGGTCTCTCTGCTGCTGAGTATGCAGATGAAATACTTACCAGTGTTGATGACTGCATTCTGCAGAAAGATAAAATAATCATTTCAGTTACAGCAGGTAAGGGTAATAATGGAGGAGATGGCCTTACTGCAGCCAGATTTCTTCACCAGTGGGGATATGAAGTTAAGGTTTTTCTTGCTGCAGAAGAGGATGATCTTAAGGGTGTAACAGCTAAAAATTATTCCATTTTAAAAAATCGCGGAGTCGATATTTGTAAAATAACCGGTAGTTTAAATGATAGTAATGCCTTAAAAATAAAAAATTCTGATCTTATAATTGATGCACTTCTCGGTACAGGTATAAAAGGAGAAGTGAGAGGTGTTTACAGATATTTAATTGATGTAATGAATGAAAGCAGTTCTCCTGTTCTTTCTGTTGATATACCATCAGGAATAAATGGAAAAACCGGGGAGATATGTGGTAGAGCTGTTAAAGCACTGTTTACAGTGACAATGGCAGCATACAAAAGAGGATTATTATTATTTCCGGGCAGAAAATATGCCGGTAAAATTCGTGTAGCTGATATTGGTATTACTGATAATGTAATAAAAAAGCACACTTCAAATTTAAAAGTATTATCTGATAGGGAGATTTTAGCACTTCTTCCGGAGCGGAAGAGAGATGGTCATAAAGGCAGTTTTGGTAAAGTACTAATTATCGGTGGGAAGATGGGTATGGAAGGTGCAGCTGTTTTAAGTGGCGAATCCTGCCTCCACACTGGTGCGGGTTTGGTTTATATTGCTGTACCGGAAACTGCTGCTAGAACCTGTGGGTCTTTAAGTAGAGAACTTGTTGTAATTTCATTAAAAAGCAGTGATAACATTGTGGACACAGCAGCCCTGGATACTATATTTGCAGCAGCGGAAACGGCTGATTTGGTTGTGGTTGGCCCAGGTATGGGCAGCAGTAAAAACACTCAGGAGATTATGCAGGAACTAATAACCAGTATTTCGAAACCACTTATAATTGATGCTGATGGAATTAATTCTATAATAAACCCAGCTATACTGAAAAAAAGTAGAGGAGAGATTCTTTTAACACCACATCCGGGAGAGATGGCCAGACTGCTTGGGAAGACAGCAGTGGAAATAAATAAAAATAGAATTGAAACTGCAGAAAAATTTGCTGCTGAATATGGAGTTAATTTAATACTTAAAGGTGCTTCAACTGTCATATCTTCTCCTGATGGAGAAACATACATTAATACAACAGGTACAGATGGTATGGCTACTGCAGGCAGTGGTGATGTTCTGACTGGTATTGCTGCAGGACTGGCTGCTCAGCAGATGAATCTTTTTTCTTCAGCAGTGCTGGCAGCTTATATACATGGAAAAGCTGGTGAAAAAGCAGCAGAAAAGTATACTGAATACTATATGACTGCAGGAGATATAATAGAAAACTTATCAGTTGTCTGGAAGCAGCTGATAAGAAAATATTAATAAATTAATAAAGGAGAAAAGACATGATATTATCTGATAAAACAATTAAAAATATGTTAGCAAATAAAGAACTTATTATAGAACCCCTGGATGAAATTCAGATTCAGCCTGCATCTGTAGATATGAGACTTGGTCGTGATTTTTTGAAAGTTGATGAAAATATGCTGCCAGTTATGACACTAACTGATAAAATAAAATATAAGGAATTTAGGGGAAGTGAAATAATTATTCCTCCCAACTCTTTTCTGCTGGCAACTACAAATGAGTATATTAAACTGCCTGATAATTTAACAGCATTTGTGGAAGGTAGAAGTTCTATTGGGAGAATGGGATTGTTTATACAGAACGCCGGCTGGGTTGATCCCGGTTTTGAAGGTCAGATTACTCTGGAATTATATAATGCTAATCGTCTGCCGATAAAACTGGAAGCTGACCGCAGAATCTGTCAGCTGGTTTTTGCAAAAATGGATAATACAGCTGAAAATCCTTATCGAGGTAAATATCAGTTCCAGCAAAATACAGTAGGAAGCAGAGTATATGATGATTTAGAGAATAAGTAATTTTAACCGTAGGAGGTGTTCACAATTATAAACCTCGAAATTTTTGATATAGATAAATCAATTGGACCTGGTGATATTGTAGGTGCTTTTATAAATGAGGTTGGCCTTAACAGTAATGATATTGGAAAGATAAAAATAGACAAGAAAAATAAAAAAGCAGAAGTAGAAGTAGCAGAAGAAAGTGCTAAAAAAGTTGTGGAAATAATGGATGATAATCAGATCGGTGGAGTACATGTCAGAGTAAAAGCAAAAAGCCCAGATGATTTAAATGATAAAAAAGTAATTGAATATTACAAAAAATTCCGCAGTCTTGTTGAATTGGAAAGACAGGAAGAGATGGAAAGACATAAGCTTGAGATAAAATACCTCAGTCCGAAAGAAAGGCAGGCCAAAGGAAGGGCTATATTAGATTTAAAAGGTAAAGATGATGGAACAGCTTTTGGCCATAAACCTGCTGTAAAATTTATTAAACAAAATAAAGGTACAAAACTTCCGGATACAGAAATTGGCCCTGGAGATCTTGTGATGATAAGTTTAAATAACCCTTTAAATTCAGATAATCCAACCGGGACTGTTTCTGAAAAGACAAGATTTTCATTAACAGTTGCTTTTGACAGACAGCCGCCTTCATTTGTTTACGGCAAAAATCTCAGATTGGATTTATATGTAAATGATATAAGTTTTCAGCGTATGTTTACAGCTCTGGAACAGGTTAAAAATTGTCCTAAAAAGATGAAAAAGAAAAGAGATCTGCTGCTTAATAAAGTAAAACCAGCCTACAGTGAAAAAGAAATTGAAGTACTTAATAATAATTTAGATGAATATCAGAAAAAGGCAGTAGAAAAATCTTTAAAAGCAGAAGATATATTTTTAATTCAGGGTCCACCTGGAACAGGTAAAACTATAACAGCAGTTGAAATTATAAAAAATAATATTGAAGTAAATAACAGTGTTTTGGCAGCAGCAGATTCAAATATTGCAGTAGATAATTTGGTGGAGCTGCTGGCTGCAGAAGATATTGATGTCTTAAGAATCGGCCATCCAATTCGCATAACAAAAAGTTTAAGAGAACACACCCTGGATTATATGGTTCTTGAACATCCAGATTACAAAAAAGCCGAAAAACTTAGAGATGAAGTATCTGAACTAATAAATGAACAGGAAGATTATATTCATCCTAGTGGGAAATATCGGCGCGGTTTATCAGATCAGGAAATTAGAGAATATGCAGAAAAAGGTATTGATCATCATGTAAGAGGAATCAAACCCAAAATAATTAATGAAATGGCAGTTTGGCTTGAACTTCAGTCAAAAATAAATAACTATTTCAGCAGAATAAAAGAATTAGAACAGTCAGCAGTAAATGAATTGATAGAAAAAGCAGATGTAGTCTGCACTACAAATATTACTGCCGGTTCAGAACTGTTAGAAGATAAATTTTTTGATCTGTCTGTAATAGATGAAGCGACACAGTCAACAGAACCATCTGCACTGATACCATATTTAAAAAGCAGAAAAACCATTCTTATTGGTGATCACAAACAGCTTCCTCCAACTGTTTTAAGTAAAGAAGTTCTGAAACAGGGACTGGATCGTTCTTTGTTTGAAAGATTTATGGAGCTGTATGGAGAAGAATTTTCTTATCAGCTAAAAATACAGTACAGAATGCACAAAAAAATAATGGAATTTTCCAGTAGGGAATTTTACAATTCAAATTTAGAAGCAGCAGAGGAAGTTGCAGAACACACACTTAAAGATATTGGAGTCGCAGTTGATAGTGATGGAAGTGACTGTTTTGCTGATAAAGTTCTGTTTGAAGATTATCCGGTAGTTTTTCTAGATACTTCAGAAATGGAGGCAGCAGAAAGATCTCTTTCTGGATCAAATTCTTATGACAATCCTGTTGAAGCTGAAATAGTACTTGATATTGCTGATAAAGCTGTAAAATGGGGTGTTGATGAAAAAGATTTAGCAGTTATAACTCCTTATAAAGATCAGGTGGATCTGCTCTATCAGCATTGTAAATTTGAAAATATTGAAATTAATACTGTAGATGGTTTCCAGGGAAGAGAAAAAGAAATGATAATTTTCTCTTCAGTGCGGAGCAATAGCAAAGGTAATATCGGATTTTTGCGGGATTTAAGAAGGCTGAATGTTGCTCTGACAAGAGCAAGAAGAAAGCTGGTATTTATTGGAGATATCAATACTATCTCCAAACATAAGACATATAAATCACTGGTTGATTATATAAGAGAAAATGGACTTTTTTATAAACTTTAAAAAAAAATAATATTTTTTGCCGGGATTGACACCTATATTCTATTATTATATACTAAAAAAGAGAAAAGAATCATTTAATTTATTTCAGTAATAATGAGGTGGTTATATGGTGAAAAGGATTCGGCAGCGGCGTCAATTTACTGAGGCTGAGAAAAGGCAGATTGCAAGGGACATGATAGAAGGATACAAAAAGATAGCTTCCATTAACAGCAGCCTGGCAAAAGAAAATATTTTTAGTGATGATGAGGCTAAATAGCCTCATCTTGTTTTTTAAAATAATCAAGCTGTTCAAAGTACATACACCATTTTTAATATCCAATATCTCTATTGACACAGTTTAATATAAATGTATATAATTATATTAGATTTAAAAGAATATAATTTATAAATGGGGGTGCTTTCTTTGCCAGAATTTAAAGAAATAAAGCTAAAATTACCTAACTATTTATTAGAAGAACTAAACTCCTACTCCGGGCAGAATGATGAGCATCGGAATGCTATTTTACTTGATGCAGTAAAATTATATTTAAGAGAACGAAAAAAAGAAGAGGTCAGAAATGATCTAAAAAGAGGATACCTAAAAATGGCTGCTTTAAACCGGCAGCTGGCCGATGAAGGTCTTTCTACTGACTGCTATTCTTTTTATTGTTATGAACAACGACTTGTGGAGTGTGAAAAAATTGAAAGTAAAAAGAGGTGATGTTTTTTACGCTGATCTGAATCCTGTTATTGGATCAGAACAGGGGGGAGTAAGACCGGTTTTGATAGTCCAGAATGATATTGGTAATAAATACAGTCCTACTGTTATCGTAGCGGCTATTACTTCCCGAATAAACAAGGCAAAACTGCCAACCCATGTTGAAATTCCATCTGATTATACAAATCTTGATAAAGACTCTGTTGTTCTGCTGGAACAAATAAGAACAATAGACAAAAAAAGACTCCAGAGACATATTGCCCATCTGGGTGATGATGTCATAGAAGATGTTAATACTTCACTGGAAATAAGTCTGGGCTTAATAGATATTTAAAATCATTACATATTTTTCTGCTGCTTAATTTTTAAAGCAGCAGATTATGTGTTTAAATAGCTCAAATGTGCAGAATTAAAGTAAAATATAAATATTCCTACATCACCTTTTCTGCAGCTTGAAAATAAATTTTGGGGAAACTCCTATATTTATTTTCTTGACAATATGATTTTTGTGTCATATAATTTTTACAGGTGTATTTTTTTTGTAGAAAGATTGTGATTTGATTCACCGCTTTTGGTATAAATATAAATTTTCTAGACTGGATCGGCTTTTTTAATGATTTATTATGGCGGCTAATGGAGGTTAAAAATGAAGCTATCTGAAGTTAAATCCCTGCTCAATGTGGAAACAATTTATGGGGAAAAAAATATTGAAGACAGCCTGATAATAAAAAGTGCCTGTGGTGCTGATCTTATGAGTGATGTTCTTGCCTTTTCACAGGAGAAAACAATGCTGCTGACAGGACTGACAAATCCACAGGTTGTTAGAACAGCTGAAATGATAGGTATTCAGGCTATTATATTTGTAAGGGGGAAAAAACCACCGTCAGAAACAGTTTTTCTTGCTAAAGAGTTAAAAATACTGCTCTACAGTACCGAAAAGACTCTTTTTGAAGCTTGTGGTCTGCTTTATAAATATGGTATTCGTCCAGAAGAAATGAATTATATTTAATAACCTTCAAAAAAATTATTGGGAGCTGACTATTCCTTGCAGAAAAAAGAAATTTTAAATGTTGCTATTGAAAGATTTGATTTTCAGAGTGGTGGAGAAGCATCCAGTCAATTAAAAAATATGCTCCGCAAATTAGGTGTAAGTTCGGATATTGTTAGAAAAACAGCAATAGTGACTTATGAACTGGAGATGAATGTAATAATTCACTCTTTCGGCGGTAAAATCACTGCTCAAATATCAGAGGATGAGCTTGTAATTTATGCAGATGATAAAGGACCAGGGATAGCTGATTTAGAGAAGGCATTAACTCCTGGTTTTTCTACTGCTGGAAGTGAAATTAGAGAAATGGGATTTGGAGCCGGAATGGGGCTTGTTAATATCAAAAGATATGCCGATAATATGGATATCAGAACTGCTGAAGGTGAAGGTACAAATATTAAAGTGACTATTAAACTGGAAAAACCTTTATAGAGTGTTCATGGGAGGATTAAGATGGTAGATAAGCATTCTGTGCTTCTTAAGGAAGATAAATGTGAAGGATGTACAAACTGTGTAAAAAAGTGTCCAACAAGAGCGATAAGAGTTCATCAGGGGAGAGCATGGATTAAAGAAGATCTCTGTATAGATTGTGCAGAGTGTATACGCACCTGTGAATATCATGCTAAATATACAGAAACCGATCAGCTGGATGATATTAAAAATTATAATTATCCGGTTCTTATAATACCGCCGAGTTTTTATGGTCAATTTGAATCTGATATTTCAGTAACTAAAATAAAGGCAGCTGTATTAAAACTTGGTTTTAAAAGAGTTTACGATGTAGCAGAATCTGCAGCAGCTCTTTCCAGAAAAACATTAGAATTTTTGGAAAATAACAGCGGAAGTTTTATATCAGCTTCCTGTCCGGTTATTATACGGCTGATTAAACTGCTTTATCCGGGTCTCATAGATATGATCATACCTTTTAAATCTCCAGTTGAACTCTGTGCAGAAAAAACAAAAAAACTGCTGTGGGAAAAGGAAAATATAAAAGCAGATATATTTCTGCTGACTCCCTGTCCTGCAAAATTAACCACCATAAAATATCCTTTGGGTCAGAAAAAAAGTTTTTTAACTGGTGCAATAGGTGTAGAAAATATTTATCAGAAAATATATGATAAACTTTCTGAAATAACTGCTGAAGAAACAGAACAGTTTTCGGATTTTTCACCTGCAACAATATGGGGACAGGAAGGTGGAGAAACAGATATATTAAAAAGATGGAAGGGAATTTCTTTTGTAAATGTTTCCGGTATACATCAGGTTAAGAAAATTCTCGATGAAATTGAAAGAAACAATATTTCTTCTGATATAAAATATTTTGAGCTCAGTTCCTGTATAAATGGCTGTGTTGGAGGAGTATTAAATGTGGTAAATCCCTTCCAGGCAAAATTTAATCTTCAGAAAAGAATGGAACAAATTTCTGAGCTGGATAAAAAAGATAAAAAAGATTTTATTTACAATTTTTTAATTACAGAGAAAATAGAAGCTGAAGATGTCGGAAAACTGGATCCAGATTTCCAAAAAGCAATGGAAAAGTTAGAACAGATGGAAAAAGAAATAGAAAGCCTGCCCGGTCTTGACTGTGCTGCCTGTGGTGCTCCTGACTGCAAAACCTTTGCAGAAGATATAGTTAATGGACTCGCAAATAAATCTGATTGTATCTTTATGCTGAGAAAAAATGTTGGTCAGCTTGCAGATGAGCTGTCTGAACTTGCACATGAGCTGCCGCCTGTAATGTCATCAAAAAAGGAGGAAAATAATGAAAGTAAAAGATCTGATTGATGAGTTAGAATTAGAGGTTATTGCCGGGCCTGATTTGGATAGAGAAGTCAGTGGAGTTTACTGTGGTGATCTGCTGAGTAATGTAATGGCAAATGCAAAAAAAGATAACATTTGGCTTACAGTACAGGGACATCAGAACACAACTGCAGTAGCTCTTTTAGTAGATGTTTCAGCTGTTATTATTGTGGAAGGGTTTGATTTTGACGAAGCAGCTGTTAAAAAAGCATATCAAAAAGGAGTAAATCTGCTTAAAAGTAAAGAAACTGCTTATGAAATTGCCTGCAAATTGTGTGAAAGAAATTTATAAAATGAATGAATATAAAGCTGATTTTCATTTGCATTCTGTACTATCTCCCTGTGGAGATCTACTTATGACAGCTAAAGCAGTTATAGAAAAAGCTAAAAAAATTGGGATAGATATCATATCTTTAACCGATCACAACTCTGCAGAAAATGCAGAAATCTTTCAATATTATTGTGAAATAAATAATATAATGTTTGTACCTGGGATGGAAGTAGAGACAAAAGAAGAAATTCATGTACTAACATTTTTCCCCGATATAAATACCTTAAAAAAATGGCAGGAAAAAGTATATAAATCTTTACCAGATATAAAAAATGACGAAGAATTTTTTGGACCCCAAATTGTACTTGATTTTAATGACAAATACAGCAAAAAAAACGATAAAATGCTTGCTGCTGCTGTGAATATGACACTATCTGAGGTGATAAAAGAGAGTAAAAACCTGAATGGAATAGCTGTTCCTGCACATTTGGATAGAAATAAAAGTATAATAAGTCAGCTGGGATTTATACCGGATGATCTTGCAATAGATGTAGTAGAAATATCAAAAAATGCTGATCCAGTTAACTTCCGCAAAAAATACAACATATCAGAACAGATAAATATAATGAAGAATTCTGACAGCCATTATCTTGATGATATTAGATCTTATATTACTTTAGTTATGAAAGAAAAAAGTTTTGCCGAATTTTTACTGGCCTTAAAGTCTAAAAACGGCAGAAAAATAAAATTTAACGATATATAATTAAACTTAGGAGGTTTATATTATGGCAGAAATTAAAGAAGAAAAATTAGAAAAATATCTGACACCTGTTAGAAAAATTTTAGAGCGTTATGAAAAAAAAGAGCACTATTTAATTCCAGTTCTTCAGGAAGCCCAGGAAGAATACGGCTACCTGCCAGAAGAAGTCTTAAAAGAAGTAGCAAGTGGACTCGATCTTTCCTTAAGTCAGGTTTATGGAGTAGTAACTTTTTACAGTCAGTTTCATCAGGAACCCAGAGGAAAAAATATTATCCGTGTCTGTATGGGTACAGCTTGTCATGTTAGGGGTGGTGACAAAGTTTTAGAGGCACTTAAAGATGAACTGAATGTTGATAGTGGAGAAACAACGGAAGATCTTAAATTTACTCTGGAATCTGTAGCCTGTGTAGGTGCATGTGGACTGGCTCCGGTAATGATGGTTAATGATAACACTCACGGTCGGCTGACTCCGGAAAAAATTCCGGAAATACTGGCTAAATACAGCTAAAATGAGGGAATTAACACTTCATATCCTGGATATCATTGAGAATTCTCGTGAAGCGGGAGCAGATTTAATAAAACTCAAAATTTTTGAACAGCCCGAACAGGATAGTTTAAAAATTTTTTTAAAAGACAATGGTTCAGGTATAGATGAAGATAAATTAGAAGATATTACTAATCCATTTGTTACCACGCGCACAACCAGAGAAGTTGGTCTGGGCCTATCGCTGTTTAAACAAGCTGCTGAAAGATGTGGTGGAAATTTTTATATTAAATCAGAAAAAGGAAAAGGTACCGAAGTAATGGTGGAATTTCCCTATAATCATATTGATAGAGCTCCACTGGGAGATATTATTACCACAATAATTTCTTTTATAGCAGTAAATGGAGATTCTATCGATTTAATTTACAGGCATAAATTTAAAAATAGAGAATTTTGTTTTGACAGCAGAGAAGTAAAAAAAGAATTGGATGGTATTTCTATTCAATCAAAAGAAATAATAAGTTGGATAAAAAATTATCTAAAAGATAGCTTTGCTGAAATATATGGAGGTGAAAATTAAGTTGAAATCTTTAAAAGAATTAAAAGAATTAAGAAATAAAGTGCAAAAAGAAATGGAAATGAGAGATCAGAGTACAAAACCTGAAATTATAGTTGGCATGGGAACATGTGGAATAGCAGCAGGAGCAAGAGATATTCTAAAAGCAATACTGGAAGAAGTAGACAGAAGAAATATTGATTTAAGAGTGACTCAAACAGGATGTATAGGTATGTGCGAAAAAGAACCGCTTATAGATGTAAAAATGCCCGGTAAAAAAAGAATTACCTATGGTAATTTAAGTACCGATGATGTAAAAAAAATAATTGCGGAACACGTTATTAACGGAAATATTGTTAAAGATCTTGTAATAGCAAAACACGAAGATTAAATATAGAAAAGGAGGCATCGATTAATGAAAGAAACAATTTACCGTTCCCATGTTTTGGTCTGTACAGGTACTGGTTGTGTTTCTTCTGGGTCAAAAAATATAAAAATGGCTCTTGAAGATGAGTTAGCTGCAAAAGATCTCAGTGATGAAATTAAGATTGTAGAAACAGGATGTCACGGTTTCTGTGAAAAAGGACCTATTATGATTGTCTATCCTGAAGGTGTATTTTACTGTCAGGTAGAATCAGAAGATGTTGCCGAAATAGTAGAAGAACATCTTCTTAAAGGAAGAATCGTGGATAGGCTGCTTTTTAAAGAACCTTTTACTGAAGAAAATATTCCTTCATATAGTGATATAGATTTTTATAAAAAGCAGAAAAGAATAGTTCTTGCCAACTGCGGCCGCATAGATCCCGAAGATATAAACGAATATATTGCTTTAGGCGGATATGAAGCAGTCGGTAAAGCATTAACCAAAATGACTCCACAGGAGGTTATAGATGAAGTTAAGAAAGCAGGACTTAGGGGCCGTGGGGGTGGAGGTTTCCCCACAGGATTAAAATGGCAGTTTGCAAGAAATTCTGATAGTGAAAAAAAATATGTAATCTGTAATGCTGATGAAGGTGATCCAGGAGCATTTATGGATAGAAGTCTGCTGGAAGGAGACCCCCACAGAGTTATTGAAGGAATGATGACTGCTGCTTATGCAATTGGAGCAGATGAAGGGTATGTATATGTAAGAGCAGAATATCCACTGGCAATAAGAAGACTGGAAAAAGCTATCAAACAGGCTGAAGAATACGGCCTGCTTGGTGAAGATATATTCGGAAGTGGATTTAACTTTAAACTTCATATTAAAAAAGGAGCTGGAGCATTTGTATGTGGTGAGGAAACAGCTCTTATGGCTTCAATAGAAGGCAAAAGAGGCATGCCTCGTCCCAGGCCTCCTTATCCGGCAGTAAGTGGACTGTGGGGTAAACCAACCAATATAAATAATGTGGAAACACTAGGTAATATTCCATATATCATAAAAGAAGGTTCTGAAGCCTTTTCTTCCATTGGTACTGAAGGAAGTAAAGGAACAAAGGTTTTTGCACTGACCGGTAAAATAAATAATACTGGCTTAGTAGAAGTACCGATGGGTACGACTTTAAGAGAAGTAATATTTGATATTGGTGGTGGACTGCAGGAAGGTAAAAAATATAAAGCTGTACAGACAGGTGGACCTTCTGGTGGATGTATACCGGAGGAATATCTTGATTTACCGATAGATTATGATTCTCTGCTGGAAGTTGGAGCAATGATGGGATCAGGTGGTATGGTTGTAATGGATGAAGGAACATGTATGGTAGATGTAGCCAGATTTTTTCTAAACTTTACTCAGAGCGAATCATGTGGAAAATGTACTCCCTGTCGTGAAGGTACAAAAAGAATGCTGGAAATCTTAAACCGCATCTGTGAGGGTGAAGGTGAAGAGGGAGATATTGAACTTCTGGAAGACTTAGGCCAGCATATTAAAGATACAGCTTTATGTGGTCTGGGCCAGACAGCACCAAATCCAGTTTTAAGTACAATACATTATTTTAGAAATGAATATGAAGCACATATATATGAAAACAAGTGTCCTGCCGGTGTATGTAAAGAACTTGCAGCTGCATATGTGATTGATGAATCATCCTGTGTGGGCTGTGGACAATGTGTTAAAGTTTGTCCTGTTGATGCGATTTCTGGTAAGCCGAAAGAAACTTATGTAATAGATGCAGAAACATGTATTTCCTGTGGAGCATGTGCTGATAGGTGTCCTGTTGACGCTATCTCCCAGGGTTAATCTGGAAATATAGGAGGTTTAAAAATGAGTAAAATAAATTTAACTATAGATGGTCAGACGATTGAGGCAAAATCAGATCAGTCAATACTTGAAGCTGCCAGAGAAATAGGAATAGATATTCCTTATTTGTGCTATCACCCGGATCTCAGCCTGCACGGAGCCTGCAGAGTATGTGTTGTAGAAGATCTGGAAAGCGGCAGACTACTTGCTTCATGTGCCACCCCAGTTGGTGATGGGATGAAGATTAGCACAAGAAGTATGAAGGCGAGAAAGGCCCGAAGAAAAAATGTTGAACTGCTGCTGGCAAATCACCCCAATGATTGTCTGGGATGTGACCGAAATAGGCACTGTGAACTTCAGGATATAACTTATAAGCTTGGAATACAGAAAGAAGATGTAGAAAAATATGAAGGTGATAGAAGAGAACTACCACTTAATACGGTTGGACCGGCTCTAAAAAGAGATCCAAATAAATGTATACTTTGTGGCCGCTGTGTCAGAATCTGTGAAGAAATACAGGGCGTTTCTGCACTTCAATTTACACAGAGAGGATTTGATTCTATTGTTACAACAGCATTTGACCTGCCTCAGGCAGAAATAAATTGTGCTAACTGTGGTCAGTGTGCTACAGTATGCCCTGTTGGAGCACTAACAGAAATGAGCGAAATCGAAAAAGTTTGGTCTGCACTGGAAGATGATAAAAAACATGTTGTTGTACAGACTGCACCATCCATCCAGGCGACAATTGGAGAAGAATTTGGCATGGATGCTGGAACAGTTGTTACAGGTCAACTTGTAGCTGCACTGCACAGAATAGGGTTTGATAAAGTATTTTCAACTGACTTTGCAGCTGATCTGACGATTTTAGAAGAGGGTAATGAGTTTTTAAAGAGATTGAAAGGAAATAAAAAACTGCCACATATTACTTCCTGCTGTCCGGGTTGGGTAAAATATGCAGAACACAACTTTCCGGATCTGCTTAATCATCTCTCAACAGCTAAATCACCTATGCAGATGTTTTCTGCTCTTAGCAAAACTTATTACTCTCAGCAGAGTGGAATTGATGCAGAAGATATATATACAGTGGCAGTAATGCCCTGTACAGCTAAAAAATTCGAAAAAGACAGAGATGAGATCAATGCAAGCCGATTTAAAGATACAGATGCAGTTTTAACAACTAGAGAACTTGCAAGAATGATTAAAGAAATAGGAATAGATTTTAATTCACTGCCTGATGAAGAATTTGATGAACTGATGGGAGAGTCTAGTGGGGCAGGTACTATTTTTGGTACGACAGGTGGAGTTACTGAGGCAGCTGTAAGAACTGTTAAAGAAAAATTGACAGGTGAACCTCTTGAAAGATTGAATCTTGGCTTTAGAGGTATAAATTCTGCAGAGCTGGAGATAGGAGATAGAAAAATAAAAGTTGGCATTGCTAATGGATTGGCCAATGCAGAAAAACTGCTTAATAAAGTCAGAGCAGGTGAATCTGATTATGATTTTATAGAAATTATGGCCTGTCCACACGGATGTGTTGGTGGAGGGGGTCAGCCTCGTCCTGCAACAAATGAGAAAAAAGATAAAAGAGCTGCTGGTTTAAGTAATATAGATGTCAGCAATGAAATTAGAAAATCACACGAAAATCCACAGATAATCAAATTATATGAAGAATTTTTGGGAGAACCACTCAGTGGAGAATCTCATCACCTGCTGCATACAAAATACAAAGCAAGACCAAAAAACTAATATAGATTATTTGAGAAAGGGTTCTATAAAATATAATCAATTATGGAATTTTATAAAAACTCAAAATTCTTGACAAAATTATTTTAATTGAGTATAATAAAAATAGAATTGAATATTCAGATAAGTAGATAGTGAGTTAATTGGTGTGTTACTGTTTGGCAGGCATAAACCAGGATTTGGGATAGTTATATCATCCTTAATCCTGGTTTTATTAATGTCTATGGGAAAAGTCCTTTTTTCTTATCTATCAACAGTATATAATACCAGGAAATGATACTGGATGATTTATTGTGGATAAAATTTATAGATCCATAATTTCCGCTATCAACAAAATTTAACCTTACTGTAATAAAGAATTTCTAAGGATATTTTGTCTTTTAAAATTTAATTATTGATCAAAAGTTACTGAAGGGAGGAGAGAATTGGCAGCTAAATATAGTTTTCGAATAGAGAAAATTTATAATAACAATGTTATTCTGGCTATAAATTCAGAAGATAATCGAGAAGTGGTAGTAGTAGGTAAAGGTATAGGTTTTAATACTAAAGTTGGCAGTAATGTAGAAATTCCTGCCAGAGAAATAGAAAAATATTTTCTGGCATATAAAAGTGGAGATAGAGAAAAATATCATCAATTAATTAATCAGCTTGACGATTCTGTTATAGGTGTAAGTGAAGAAATTATTGATTTAGCTGTAGATAAATTTGGTTCGTTAAATCCTCATATACATATAGCTCTAACAGACCACATTGGTTTTTCCGTGGAAAGAATTGCTAATAATATGGAAGTTGCCAATCCATTTATTGAAGAAATAAAAGCACTTTATACTGAAGAATATCAGGTAGCAGAAGAGGGAAAAAAAATTATTGAGTCAAAATTAAATGTTAAAATTCCAGAATCTGAGATTGGTTTTATTGCGATGCATATTCATGCAGCAAGATTAAATAAAGATGTTTCAAAAACAGTTAAACAGACCTCATTAATTAAGGAACTGGTCGAATGTGTAAAAGCAGAACTGAAAATTGATTTTTCTAAAGAAGATCTTTCGTATATGAGATTGATCAATCATTTAAGATTTTCACTGCAGAGGCTTGAAAATAAAAAAACCATTAAAAATCCTCTAATAGATAAAATTAAAGAAGAATTTGTACAGAGTTTTCAGCTGGCATTAAATCTGTCAGAAATTATTGAAAAGCGTACAGGTAAATCTTTGCCCATAGATGAAGTCGGTTATCTTGCTTTACACCTGCAGAGGCTGCAGGTTGGAAAATAAATATAATATTGGAAAGGGGGGATTAATCTCTTCTAACTGTCAGGAAACCATTAATAGATAGGAGGAAAATAAAATGAGAAATTTTTTTTCACAGCTTCAGAGAATTGGTAAATCACTTATGCTGCCTATTGCAGTTTTACCGGCAGCAGCTCTTCTTTTAAGATTAGGAGCACCAGATGTCTTTGATATTCCTTTTGTAATGGCAGCAGGTTCAGCAATATTTGATAATCTTGCTTTATTATTTGGTATTGGTGTTGCTGTAGGAATTGCTTTTGACAGTTCAGGTGCTGCTGGACTTGCAGGTGCAGTTGGATATTTTGTGTTAACCAGAGGTACACAGGCAATTAATTCTGATATTAATATGGGAGTTTTAGCTGGTATAATTGGTGGATTGATGGCGGGAGCTCTTTATAATCGCTTTCATGATATTGAACTACCTGATTTTTTAGGATTTTTTGGCGGACGCCGTTTTGTGCCAATTGTAACTGGAGCTGCCAGTGTTATACTGGCTGGTATATTTGGATTTATATGGCCGCCAATACAGGAGGCAATTCAGGCAGCTGGACAGTGGATTATTGATGCTGGAGCTCTTGGAGTTGGAGTTTATGGATTTCTAAATAGATTATTAATACCGGTTGGTTTACATCATGTAATGAACAGTTTTATCTGGTTTTTATTTGGCGAATTTACAAATGCTGCAGGAGAGGTAGTTACAGGAGATTTATCAAGATTTTTTGCTGGTGATCCATCTGCAGGTATATTTATGGCTGGATTTTTCCCAATGATGATGTTTGGACTGCCAGCTGCTGCTCTAGCAATGTATAATTCAGCTAAAGAGGAAAATAAAAAAGCAGTTGCAGGTATTTTTTTAAGTGTTGCTTTAACTTCCTTTTTGACAGGTATAACTGAACCGATAGAATTCAGCTTTATGTTCCTGGCACCAGTTTTATATGTAATTCATGCACTTTTAACTGGAGGTTTGCTTGTTGTAACATATATTTTGGGTATTAAACATGGTTTTGGCTTTTCGGCAGGGGCAATAGATTACTTTTTAAATTATGGACTTGCCACAAAACCATTTTTGATTATACCTATTGGGCTAGTTACATTTGTTGTTTATTATTTTTTATTTCGCTTTGTGATAGAAAAATTTGATATTCCAACACCAGGGCGTTTAGAAGAAGAAGCAGCAGTCAGTGCAGGAATGAATATTATGCCAGAATCACAGAAGAAAAAATCTTCTTCTGAAACAGCAGAAGAAGAAAGTGATGCTGCAAAATATGTAGCAGCTCTTGGTGGAAAAAATAATATTAATAAAGTTGAATCCTGTATTACACGTTTGCGACTTGAAGTAGAAGATTCGGATAAAATAGATGAAAATGCTCTTAGGAGTCTGGGAGCTGCCGGGGTATTAAAAGCAAATAAAAACAATGCTCAGGTTGTTGTTGGAACAAAAGCAGAATTAATTGCTGATAAAATAAAAAAAGAGCTATCCAGATAATATGACTATAAAAGGGAGGTAGGACCTACCTACCTTTTATATTTGAGTTAATACATAAGTATTAAAATTTTTTTTCAAAAAAAGTGTCATTTGTTTTAAGATTAATGATAAAAAAACATTTACTAGCAGTTATATAATAAGTTGTGTAAATGACCGAAACTAGGGGCTATATCCATCTTTAAAAATTTTAGAATTAAAATGATAGGAGAGATTAAAAATGTTAAAGAGACTGTTGAGTTCTACTCCTAAAGAGATTTTAAACTATAATGCAGAAGAACTTTTAGAAAGCATTAAACTTTCTGAAGGGAGAACTGTTTTGAGTGAAGTAATTGGTAAAACATCTCTTTTTCGCGATGTCAGCAATGCAGAAATAGCCGCTGCTTTTGGAGCTGATATTTTACTTTTAAATTTATTTGATCTTGAACAGGCAAAATTCAAAAACATAGCAAAGGAGACAGCTTTTGAGATAGTTAAAGAAATAAAAAAATTATGTGGTCGTCCTTTAGCAATTAACCTAGAACCGGTTAGTACAGATGAACTTCAATCTGAACGTTTTATAAAATTGAGTTCTGGCCGCAAAGCAACTTTAAATAATATAGAAAAGGCTGTCAAAGCAGGTTTTAATATGATAACTTTTACAGGAAATCCTTCAGTTGGAGTTAGTAATCAGGCAATTATTGAAGCAGTTAAAGCTGCTGACGAAAATTTTGGTGGTCAAATAATTATAGCAGCTGGAAAAATGCATATGTCAGGTATAAATGAAGATTATTTAGCAGCTAAATATATAGATTCTTTAATTTCTGCAGGCACAGATATAATTTTATTACCTGCTCCCGGTACAGTTCCCGGAATTGATTTAAATTCCCTTAAAGAAATAATTCAATTGATTCATAATCGTGGTAAATTGGCTTTAACTGCAATTGGAACTTCACAGGAAAGTTCTGATCAGCAGACAATAAGAGATATAGCTATGATGAGTAAAATGGCAGGAGCTGATATTCAGCATATAGGAGATGCCGGATATGCAGGGATAGCTTTACCTGAAAATATTTTAACTTTATCTAAAACAATTCGAGGAAAAAGACATACCTATCGCCGGATGGCACTTTCAATTAATCGATAAATTTTATTTACAACATAAATATGAGGAATTATTTTAATGAAAGGTTTTAAGAAATTACAAAAGATTGGTAAAGCTCTAGTGACATTAGCTGCTTTAGGAGGCAGCAAAAACTTAGAAAGTGTAGATGCCTGTATAACAAGATTGAGGTTAGAAGTTGTAGATAATGCAGTAATTGATGAAAAAGAGCTGAAAAAATTAGGGGCGTCAGGTATTATGAAATCAGGGAACAGTGTTCAAGTAGTATTTGGCCCAGGATCTGATGCTTTAAAGGATAAAATAAAGAGTTTAATGTAAATAAAGTATATTTGGTTAAATTGGTTAAATGAATTAGCTTGTCTAAATTAAAATAAATATATTATGATGATTTTAGGAGGAGATCTAATGTTCAATATATTTAAGAAAAAAGAAGAATATCTGACTGCACCTTTTGCCGGAGATGTTACTGATTTAAAACAGGTACCAGATGAAGCCTTTGCCCAAAAAATGGTGGGAGATGGTTTTGCTATAACTCCAGAAGAAAATGTAGTTAAGTCACCCTGTGCTGGAGAAATTGTACAGATTTTTTCAACAGGACATGCAGTTGGAATCAAAACTAAAAAAGGGCTAGAAGTACTAGTTCATATCGGTATAGATACTATAAAATTGGATGGAGAAGGATTCGAAAAATTAGTTAAAAATGGAGATCAAGTAGAGGTGGGAACACCTTTAATAGAAATAGATTTAGAGTATATAAAAAATAACGCTCCTTCTATTTTAACTCCTGTTATTATTACCAATATGGAAAAAGTTAAAAGCATGGATTTGGTTAAAACAGGTAAAGTTAAGGCTGGAACAAAAGTTCTTAAAATAGAATTAGCTTAATTAAATAATTTATTTAAATATTTAATAGAAAAGGAGTTTCTCCCTTTTTTAACTATAAAAGTAATTTTGGGGGAAATTCCTTAAATAGTATGTTTAATAAGGGAGATATCTGCTACTTAGTTATTTCCCTTTTTATATTTAGATAAATTTGATATAATAAAAAAAACACTTTTATCTAATATTAAAAACGGGATGATTAATAATGGATTTCAAAAGAATTGTAGTAAAGGTAGGCAGCAGTTCAATAAGCAATCAAAACGCCAAGCTAAACTTTAGTCAAATTGAGGCTCTGACTAGGCAGTTAGTTGATTTAGAAAATCAGGGTCGAGAAATGATATTGGTTAGTTCAGGAGCGATAGCAGCTGGCATGGGAGAGCTGGGTTATGCAAAAAAACCAGTATCTATTCCAGAACAACAGGCATGTGCAGCTGTTGGTCAGGGAGTTTTAATCGGAATCTATAACAAATTTTTTAGAGAGTATGGGGCAAAATGTGCTCAAATTTTATTGACTTCAAGTGATTTAGAGAATAGAAATCGTTATTTAAATGCTTTTAATACTTTAAAAACTTTAATTGATTATGGCATTATTCCAGTAATTAATGAAAATGATACGGTTGTTACTAATGAAATCAAGGTAGGAGATAATGACAGGTTAGCTGCAAGAGTTGCTGGATTAGTAGAAGCTGATTTATTAATTAATTTATCTGATGTTCCAGGCCTGTATAATGGTAATCCAAGTGAAAAAAGTGATAAGTTAAAACTAATTTCTAAAGTAGAAAAAATTACAGAAGAAATTGAAAAAATGGCTGGAGGTAAAGGCAGTAAAATTGGAACTGGTGGGATGATGACCAAAATTGCTGCTGCTAAAATTGCTGTAAATTCAGGGATAATGATGATAATTGGACCTGGACATGATAGAAATATTATTCTTAAACTGGTGGAAATGGCTGAAAAAGAAAAAACTAATATTGGGACAACATTTATGCCCTGCAGTGATAGTTTATGTAAGCGCAAGCAGTGGCTTAATTATAATATAACACCTGCTGGGAAATTAATAGTAGATGAAGGAGCAGCAGAGGCTCTCAAAAAAAGAGGGAAAAGTCTTCTTCCAGGGGGAATAAAGGATGTTGAAGGGGAATTTAATGCAGGAGAGCTTGTCATCATAGAGGATTTCACAGGAGAATTTGCCAGAGGTTTAGTAAATTATAGTTCTGATGAGATCCAACAAATTAAGGGAAGGCATTCTAATAAAATAAGTGAGGTGCTTGGTTACTATAATCAGGCTGAGGTAGTTCATCGGGATAATATGGTATTAGGAGGAGATAAATAATGAGTATTAGAGAAAATCTTATTTCGCAGGCTAAAAAGGCTAAACAAGCTGCAAGAGAATTGGCCAATTTATCAAGTAAAGATAAGGATAAAGCACTTATGTTAGTAGCTGATAAACTAATTGCCAGAAAAGAAGAGATACTAAAAATAAACAAAGAAGATATGAAAAAGGGAAAAAAGGAGGGATTATCAGAGGCACTTTTAGACCGTCTTAAACTTAATGAAGATAGAATAATATCTATGGCAGAAGGGTTAAGACAGGTTGCAGCTCAGGAAGACCCAATTGGTGAAGTGCTTCATATGTGGAAAAGACCAAATGGTCTGCAGATCGGAAAAGTTAGAGTCCCACTTGGAGTAATTGGAATAATCTATGAGGCGAGACCAAATGTTACAGTTGATGTAGCAGGTTTATGCCTAAAGTCGGGGAATACAGTTCTTTTACGAGGTGGTTCAAATGCATTTAACTCAAATAAGATATTGACAAATATTATACAGGGTGGTCTAAAGGAGGCTAATCTTCCAGAGGATTCTGTTCAGCTTATAGGTACAACTGACAGAAAAGCAGTAGATATATTATTTACATTAAATCAATATTTGGATGTACTTATCCCTAGAGGTGGAAGAGGTCTGATTCAGAAAGTAGTTAACGAATCCAGGGTACCTGTTATAGAAACCGGGGTAGGAAACTGTCATGTTTATGTTAATAAAGATGCAGATTTAAATAAAGCCAAAAAAATAGTTTTTAATGCTAAATACAGCAGACCGGCTGTCTGCAATTCAGCAGAAAGTCTGCTGGTTGATGAAGAAATATCCGAAAAATTTTTACCTGAGATGGCACGTATTTTTTCGGAAAATAATGTTGAGTTAAGAGGATGTGAGAAGACTAGAGCAATTGTACCATATGCAGCTGAAGCAACTGAAGAAGATTTTGGCAGGGAATATCTTGATTATATAATTTCGGTTAAGGTTGTTAAAAATTATGATGAGGCAGTGGAACATATATATAAATATGGAACAAAACATTCTGAAGCTATTGTAACCGAAAATTATACAACTGCCAGAAATTTTTTGAATGATATTGATGCAGCCGCAGTTTATGTCAATGCGTCTACAAGATTCACTGATGGTGGCGAATTTGGACTTGGAGCTGAGACTGGTATAAGTACCCAAAAACTGCATGCAAGAGGTCCAATGGGTATAAAGGAACTTACAACAACAAAATATATTATCATGGGAGATGGACAGATACGCGAATAAAATGGTATCTGAATGCAGGAGGTTATTATGAAATTAGCAGTTATTGGTTTAGGTAATATGGGGACAGCTATTTTGAAAGGAATTAGAGAAGCGGGAATTTTTAAAGCAGAGGATATAATTGCCTGTGATAAAAAATTTTCTGATCCTGATAATAAGCCTGATGAAGTTTTTAGGCAGGTCAGGTTTACAGATGATAACCGGAGTGGTGTTAAAGAGGCAGATGTAGTGCTGCTGTCTGTAAAACCGCAAATTATTGAACATGTACTTGAAGAAATAAGTGATTTAAGCAGTGGAAAGCTTTTTATATCTATTGCTGCGGGTATAAAAATAGATTATTTAAAACAGAAGCTTGGTAATGATGCGAAAATTATTAGGGTAATGCCGAATACTCCCGCTTTAATAAATTCAGGTGCAGCTGCTCTTTCTCCTGACAGCAGTATTACCAGTAAAGAGCTTAAAACAGCCAAAAAAATATTCTCTGCTGTGGGAGAAACTGCTGTTATCGAAGAAGAATATATGGATGCTGTTACAGGGCTAAGCGGCAGTGGCCCGGCTTTTATTTATATACTTATTGAAGCAATGTCTGATGCTGGCGTTTTAAATGGTTTAACTAGAGAAACAGCATTAAAACTTGCTGCTCAGACAGTAAAAGGCAGTGCTGAGATGGTGCTTAAAACAGGCAGACATCCAGCGGAGCTTAAAGATATGGTTACTTCTCCTGCAGGTACAACTATTGCCGGTCTTTCTGTACTTGAGGACAGAGCTTTTAGAGCTTCCATTATTAAGGCTGTGAATAGGGCAGTAGAACGGTCAGAAGAGCTGGGGAGCAGTGATTGAGGTGAATAAATTTGACTGAAAAATATAGAAAAATATCGAACTCACCTGAAGAAACATTTAATTTTGGTGTTTTGCTCGGCAGATTTATAGAAAAAGGATTTTTGCTTTTACTGCTGGGTGATTTAGGTAGTGGTAAAACACTGCTTGCAAAAGGGATTGCTGAAGGAGCTGGGTATAAAAACGAAGTTACCAGTCCAACTTTTAGCATAATACAGGAATATAATAGTGGCAGCAAAAATATTATTCATATGGATTTATACAGGCTCAATACTGAAGAAGAGCTGATAGAAATAGGTTTTGAAGAATATCTGGATAAAGATAATATTGTTATTATAGAATGGCCGGAATTAGCTTTTTCTCTTCTTCCGGCTGATTTTGTATTTATTGAGATAAAAAAATTAACTGATAATAAAAGAGAGATAATTATTTTTGGAGAAGGTAAGCAGAAAGAAATTATAATGGAAAGGCTGAATAATAATGCTGATATTAGGAATTGATACATCTACTGAGGTGCTGGGGCTGGCCCTGGCAGATGAAAATAAAATTAAGGCAGAATATAATCTTAGATTGAGGAGGCAGCACAGCGAAAAACTGCTGCCTTTAATTAAAGAAATGTTTGCAGTTTTAGAAATTGAGCCTTCAGAAATTGAGGCTGTGGCCGTTTCGACCGGCCCAGGTTCTTTTACAGGGTTAAGGATAGGTATAACTGCTGCCAAAATAATCTCCAGAATTAATAATATTCCTATAAAAGGTGTTTCTACTCTTGAAATCACAGCATCATCTGTAAAAAACAATGGTATAATTATTCCTTTAATTGATGCGGGAAGAAACAGGTTCTATTTTTCTATCTATCTTAGAGAAGATAATAACCTCAAATTAATATCTGACCCTGAAGCTGCTCAGCTGGACATTATTTCAAAAAAGGCTGCAGCAGTCGGCAGTAAAGATATATATGTGGTAGGAGAAAAAAGCAAAAAAGCAGCTGATATCCTGGCTGCCGAGCTGGATAATAATATTATTTATCCTGGAAGGGAATTTGATTACCCGCAGTCATCTATCCTGGCTGTTTTGGGTCATGAGTACATTGAACAGAAACGTGAAGATGACTTATATAAAATAAAGCCGAAATATTTAAAAAAACCACAGGCAGAAATTAACTGGCTTAAAAAATATGGGAGCCAAAAAAGTGAAAGTTAAAATTTCTAAATTAACTTCTAAAGATTTGGAGGAAATTATAAAAATAGAAAAATCATCATTTGATTCACCGTGGACCAGAAATGCTTTTTTGAGAGATCTTGAACATAATAAAAGAGCTTTTTATCTTAAAATGACTGTTGATAACAATATAGCTGCTTTTATAGGGTGCTGGCTTATTTTAGATGTACTGCACATAGTTAATCTGGCTGTTCTACCTCTTTATAGAAGGCAGGGAATTGCCAGCAGAATACTCGATGAGGCATTGAATTACGGCAGAAGTATTGGTGCAAATAGAGCAACTTTAGAAGTGCGAACAGAAAATACTGCTGCAGTAAATCTGTACAAAAAATTTAATTTTACAGCTGAAGGAGTTAGACTGGATTATTATGGTCCAGGCTGTGATGCACTAATAATGTGGAAGGAGTTAGATTAGAATTGAACTCAGAATATGAATTAAAAAATAAAGATGAAGATATTTACATACTGGCATTTGAAACTTCATGTGATGAGACAGCAGCTGCTGTTAGTAAAAATGGGCTGGAAATACTTTCTAATACTGTTTCGTCACAGGTTGATCTCCACAAAAAATTTGGAGGTGTAGTTCCAGAAATAGCTTCACGGAAACACTTAGAGTTTCTCCTGCCTGTTATTGATGAATCATTAGAAAAAGCACAGCTTTCATTTTCGGACATTGATGCTGTGGCAGCAACCTATGGACCGGGTCTGGTTGGAGGACTTCTGGTAGGGCTTACAGCAGCAAAAACGGTGTCACTTTTTTTAAATATACCTTTAATCGGAGTTAATCATATTGCAGGTCATATTTATGCTAATTTTATTGAAAATCCAGCTATAGAAAAACCTCTTATTTGTTTAACTATTTCTGGTGGACATACAGATCTTCTTTATTTTGAAGACTTAAAAGACTACAAGATTCTTGGGAGGACAAGAGATGATGCTGCCGGGGAGGCTTTTGATAAAATTGCGCGTTTTATGAATCTTGGTTATCCTGGCGGGCCGGCAATAGAAAAAGCAGCCATGAATGGCAATCCTGAAGCTGCTAATTTTCCCAGAGCTATAAGTGATAATGAGAGTTTTGATTTCAGTTTTAGTGGTTTAAAAACAGCAGTAATGAACTATATCAATAACAAAAAACAGAAAAATGAAGAAATAAATAAAGCAGATATAGCCGCGAGCTTTCAGGAAGCTGTGGTTGATAGTTTAAAGATTAAATTGATGCAGGCAGTGGAAAAATACGATATAAAAAGTGTTGTTTTGTCAGGAGGAGTTGCTGCTAATAAGAGGTTGAGAACAGCTGTAAAAAAAGAAATAGAAAAATATGGTTTGGACTTTTACTATCCTCCTCTACAGTTTTGTACGGATAATGCTGCCATGATAGCAGCTGTTGCATATTATCAGTATTTAAACAGAGATTTTTCAGATTTGAGCTTAAGTGCAGATCCTTCTCTTAAATTATAGTATAAAAATTACATTTATGACGAAATCTCTTTTTTATAACTCTAGAAATAATCTTGGGGAATCTTCTTAAATTATTTAGTTTGATCAGTTTTTATAATTTAGAATAACACAATAGAAGGAGGAAAAAGTGAATTACAGCAGAGAAAAACTATTATTTGACACAGTACAGCGTGATAATATTCTTCCCATAACCTCTAAATGCAGCCTGAACTGTATTTTCTGCAGTCATAAAAATAATCCGCCAGAAATTGAAACCTTTTCTTTTGGAGATCTTAGTTTAAAAGTTATTAAACAATTAATAGAATTTATTGATCCTAAAAAACCACTTATTATTGGTGAGTCAGCAACACGCATAATAGAAGGAGAACCCTTTTTACATCCGCAGATCAATACAGTATTAGAGCTGCTTTACAAAAAATATCCGGAGATAAATTTAAAAATAACAACAAACGGTTCTCATATTGGAGATGAAGAACTTTATCAGCTGCAGAGATTTAAAAATCTTGAATTAAATGTTTCTGTTAATGGACCAGATGCTGAAGCCAGAAAAATTTTAATGAATGACAAAAATGCGGAAAATGTATTTATACTTCTTTCAAAGTTAAAAAAATACGGCATATTTTTTCAGGCAAGTATAGTTTCCATGCACCATATTACCGGGCTTGGTTTTATTAAAAAGACCCTGGATAGAATGGAATTATATAGTCCGGAAAGCCTCAGAATTTTTTTGCCCGGATTTAGCAGACATGCACCTGATAATTTAACCTTTAGTGGTAATATCTATAATGAATTAAATGATTTTATAGATAAGATCAGTGAGAATTACAGTTATCCAGTAATTCTTGAACCTCAGATAATAAGTAATCTGGATGCAGTAATAGCAGGGATAATCGATAAATCACCTGCTTATAAAGCCGGTATTAAAAAAGATGATCTAATTGAAGAAATTGATGGAGATAAATCAGAATCAAGGGTAGATGCATTTTATAGAATAAAAAAAGCTGAAAATCCAAATTTAAGGATAGTAAGAGGTAATGAAATAATAAATTTAAAAATTATTAAAAAAGAAGGAGAAAAATCAGGATTGATAATGTCTTATGATATTTCACCTTATATAAAAGAAAAATTTTTGGGATATTTAAAACAGTGCATAAATGTCAGCACTGTTATCATCACTTCAGAGCTTGCATATCCAATGCTGAAATATTTAGTCCATAATAACAGTAAAGATAATTATAAATTAAAACTTGTTAAAGCAAAAAATAAATTTTTTGGAGGTTCTATTATGTCAGCCGGTCTGCTTTTAAATAGTGATATAGTTTCTGTGCTGGAAAAGAACAATTTTTCTTTTAAAAGAATGATTTTGCCGGAAATAATGTATGACTATTACGGTTATGATCTTAGTATGAGTTCTTATACAGAACTTGAAAAAATATATAAATCAAAAATAATATTAATATAAAGAAAATCGAAGAATTTGAAAGCTAAATAGTTAAGAAAGTTATTAATAACCTCTAATAGCGCTGTAGAGTTATTAAAGAGACTTGATTTTAAATTTAGTCTTAGATATTATATCTATAGTGCTTATTAGCACTCGATGCTAATGAGTGCTAATAATTATATAAGAAAAAAAATAAAAGGGGGTTATTTTTGTATGAATATCAAACCTTTAGACAACAGAGTTGCTGTAAAATTTGTGAAAGAAGAAGAAAAAGAAAAAACACAGGGTGGTATTGTTTTACCGGACACAGCCAAAAAGGATGAAAAACCACAAAAAGGTGAAATTGTAGCTGTAGGTAAGAATATAGCACCTGAAGATGAAGAAGCAGAAGTAAAAGTCGGAGACATGGTTGTATTTGATAAGTATGCTGGAACAAAAGTCGAAATTGATGATGAAGAATATATTATTCTTTCAATTGAAGATGTTTTAGCTGTTATTGGATAAACAATTTTGTTTTTTATGGATTGAAAATTAGAAAATAAAGATATTTAACCTATATAGGAGGGATACATAATGGCAAAAGAATTAAGATTTGGCGAAAATGCCCGCCGCAGTTTAGAAAGGGGTGTTACATCTTTAGCAGATGCTGTTAAAGTGACACTTGGACCTAAAGGACGCAATGTTTTACTGGAAAAAAGTTTTGGTGCACCAACAATTACAAATGATGGTGTAAGTATAGCCAAAGAAATAGAATTAAAGAATCATTATGAAAATATGGGTGCGCAAACTGTAAAAGAGGTTGCAACTAAAACAAATGATGTAGCTGGTGATGGAACTACTACTGCAACAGTTCTTGCTGAAGCTATCTTTAAAGAAGGACTAAAAAATGTTGCAGCTGGTGCCAATCCAATGCTGCTCAAAAGAGGTATTCTTAAAGCTGTAGAAAAGTTAACTGATGAAATTGCAAGTTTTGCCAAGCCTGTTGAAGGTAAAGAGGCTGTTTCTCAGATTGCCGCTATTTCTGCAGGTAATGATGAGGAAATAGGACAGCTGATTGCTGAAGCGATGGAAAAAGTTGGGCAGGATGGTGTTATTTCTGTTGAAGAGTCAAAAAGTATGGGAACTTCTTTAGAAGTCGTTGAAGGTATGCAGTTTGACCGTGGATATCTTTCTCCCTATATGGTTACAGACACAGATACAATGGAAGCTTCATTAGAAGATCCATATATTCTCATTACAGATAAGAAGATCAGCAGTATTCAGGATATTCTGCCTCTCTTAGAGCAGGTAGCTCAATCAGGTAAAAGTCTGATGATTATTGCTGAAGATGTTGATGGTGAAGCATTAGCTACATTGGTTGTAAATAAAATTAGAGGAACATTTAACTGTGTAGCTGTTAAAGCTCCTGGCTTTGGTGACCGCCGTAAAGCAATGTTAGAAGATATTGCTGTACTTACTGGTGGTACAGTTATAACAGAGGATCTGGGACTTAAGTTAGAAAATGTAAGTGTAAATGATTTAGGTCAGGCACACAAAGTTACTATTACCAAAGATGATACAACAATTGTTGAAGGTAATGGAGAAAAAGATAAAATTCAGGATAGAATTAATCAGATTAGAAAGCAAATCGAAACAACAACATCAGATTTTGATAAAGAAAAACTGCAGGAACGCCTTGCAAAACTGGCCGGCGGAGTTGCAGTAATTCAGGTAGGTGCTGCTACAGAAACAGAGTTAAAAGAAAAGCAGCATCGAATTGAAGATGCACTTTCTGCAACAAGAGCTGCTGTAGAAGAGGGACTTGTTCCTGGTGGAGGAACAACATATCTGGAAGTAATGTCAGCTCTGGATCAGTTAGATCTTGAAGGTGATGAAGCTACAGGAGTAGATATTGTAAGAGAAGCTCTGGAAGCTCCAATTCGTCTGATTGCTGATAATGCTGGTTTTGAAGGATCGGTTGTTGTAGAAAGAGTTAAAGAAAAGGAAGCAGGAATTGGATTTGACGCCATGAAAGGCGAATATGTAAATATGATTGAAGCTGGTATCATTGATCCTGCTAAAGTAACACGTTCTGCCCTGCAGAATGCTGCCAGTGCAGCTGCTATGCTGTTAACCACTGAATGTCTAGTTGCCGATAAAGGTGATGACGATGACGATAATGGTGGTGGCGGTATGAGAGGCGGCATGCCCGGTGGAATGGGCGGCATGGGTGGAATGGGCGGTATGATGTAAGCCCAAACGCCCCCAATAGTTTAATTTAATATAGATATTTAAAAGGCATGTCTGTTTTTTTACAGATATGCCTTTTTAAAATGTCTAAAAAATTATATCAGATGGTTTATTGTGAATAAAATTTGTGGATTCATAATTTTAGACATCAACAAAATTTAACCTTACTATAATAAAAAAGTCCGAAAGATATTTTGTTCAAAAAGATCCTGCTTGAATAAGAGGATTTTAATATTTAATCTCGAAATATAATATTATAAGAAATATAGTTTTCAGGGGTGCCAAAAGGCTGAGAGATAAATTTCAACCCTTAGAACCTGGTCTGGATAATTCCAGTGTAGGGAAGAATAAAATTTAGCTTCCCATTTGGGGAGCTTTTGTATTTTAATGAAAGGAGTGATATTATGAAATCAGCAGTAGATATTCAGTGTCTTCCTCTGGGAGTTGCAGAAAAAGAAGAATTGTATAAACTGGTTGATATAGCTATAGATATAATAGAAAAATCTGGTCATGATTACACTGTTGCAGCTTTTTCAACTACTATAGAGGGAGAACTGGAAGAAATTTGGAATACTGCCTTAAAAGCTCACAAAGCAGTTCAGAATGCTTCCAGTGGAAATGTTATAAGCTATATAAAGCTTGCTACAGGAAACAATCTTGGTTCAACTACAGAAAAGCTTAAACGGCAAAATGAGGGAAATTAAAAATGATAAAGAAAATTAAAAACCATCTGCCTGTACTTGTTTTCTTCTTCCTGCTTATTTTAGTTTGGGAATTAGCTGTTGCATTTTTTGATATAGAAAGCTGGATACTGCCAGCTCCCCATAGAATAATCAAAGAAATAATTAAAACCAGATCACTTCTTTTAAGACATTCTCTGAGAACACTTTTTGAATCAATAGTAGGGCTGCTTATTTCCTTTATTACAGGAATTATTACAGGTGTCGTTATTTTCCATTTTGATATTTTAAAAAGGACTTTTTATCCATTACTTGTTATTTCTCAGACTGTTCCAATAGTTATTTTAATACCCCTGCTGGTTATCTGGTTTGGATTTGGTATTTTACCAAAAATTTTAATAGTAATACTTGCCTGTTTTTTTCCTGCTGCTGTAAATACAATTGATGGTCTTTCTACAGCAGATAATGATATGATAAGTCTTTTAAAATCAATGGGGGCAACAAATTGGCAGGTATTTACTAAAGTAAGAGTTCCTGCAGCACTACCGATGATTTTTAGCGGCATGAGAATTTCAGCAACATATTCTGTTATGGCGGCAGTAGTAGCAGAGTGGATGGGCAGTGATATGGGTCTGGGTGTATTTATAGTAAGGTCTTCCAATTCTTATCTAACCGCAAGAGTTTTTGCTGGAATAGTGTTTGTATCTTTTTTTTCTATAATATTATTCAAATCTATTGATTTTTTAGAAAAGATTTTAATTCCCTGGAAAGAACAAAAAAGGGAGGAAATTTAAATGAGAAAAATAATTATTTTTACAGCTGTGTTGATGCTTTTACTGTCAGCAAATACTGCTGCAGAAGAGGTTGATTTTCTGCTGGACTGGGTTCCCAATACTAATCATACTGGGCTATTTGTTGCAGAAGAGATGGGATGGTTTGAGCAGGAAAATATTAAGGTTAATTTTATTGAACCAGGAAGTAATATGTCAGTTGAACAAGTTGTTGGTGCCGGAAAAGCAGATTTAGGAATTAGCTTTCAGGAATGGGTAACACCTGCCAGAATAGAAGGAGTACCTATTATATCCATAGCTGCAATTATTCAGCATAACACTTCTGGATTTGCTGTACTTTCTGAAAAAAATGTGGAGACTCCGGCTGATTTAAGTGGTTTAAGATATGGAGGCTGGGGAATGCCAATAGAAAAGGCAATAATAAAATCTCTAGTTGAAGGTTCAGGAGGAGAATTTTCAGAAGTTAAATTTATTAATATTGGGAGTGGGGATCTGCTTGCTATGTTAAACAGCAATAAATTTGACTTTACCTGGATATTTTATGCGGTTGATGGAATTCAGGCAGAAATGAGAGATATTGATATTGATATCTTTATGCTTGAAGATTATCAGGAATTAGTTCCTGATTACTATACACCAGTTATAATTACTTCAGAAAAAATGGCTGCAGAAAAACCTCAGCTTTTGGAGAAATTTATGAAAGCAGTGAGCAGAGGGTACATTTTTGCAGCAGAAAATCCTGATAAAGCTGCAGAAATTTTGTATAAAAAAATTCCAGAAAGCAGCCGAGAATTTATTGTAAAAAGCCAAAACTGGCTGAGTCCACGCTATATAGATGATGCGCCTTACTGGGGTTATCAAAAGCTGGAGATTTGGAAAGAATTTGCTGACTGGATGCTGGAAAATGACTTAATAGATGAAGAATTCAGTGCAGAAAAAGCTTTTACAAATCAATTTTTGCCTGACAGCAAATAGAAAATTTTAAAAATAAACAGTAAATAAAATTAGGAGTTTCCCCAAAATTTATTTTCAAGCTGCAAAAAGGGAGCTTTAGTCATCAACGAAATTTTTAGATTTAGCTAAAACTCAATTCGGGTGTGAAATAGGGCACACTAATCAATGAGTCCTCCTGACTCATGATTAGCTCACTCCATCCTGCAGTTCAACCCTATTTCTTCCTTCATTTCGTTAAGATTCATTGACTAAAAATTTCAATATTCCTGCATCTCCCCTTTTTGCAGCAGTATATAAAAAATGGGGAAAGTCCAGTAAATAAAATAGAGGGTGTCATTATGGAAAAAATGCTGCTTAAAATAGAAAATATTTATTATGATTATAAAGAAAACAATGATTTACTGCCTGTGCTGGCTGAAATAAATATATCTGTTAAAAGAGGAGAATTTATCTGTATAATAGGACCGAGCGGCTGTGGAAAAAGTACCCTCTTTAATATATTAGTTGGTTTAGAAAAACCTGATAAAGGAAGAATATTTCTGAAAGGTGAAGATATAACTGGAACCCGGGGACATATTGCTTATATGCCGCAGAGAGATCTTCTGTTTCCCTGGAGAACTGTAATGGAAAATGTGCTGCTCGGAGTTGAAATAAAAAAAGAAAATCTTCAAAAAGCTTATCAGGAAGCAGAAAAATTAATTCCCCTCTTTGGCCTGAAAGGATTTGAAAATCATTATCCTGATCAACTTTCTGGAGGTATGCGTCAGCGGGCGGCTCTTTTGAGGACAGTGCTAACACATAATGATATTCTAGCCCTGGATGAGCCTTTTGGAGCTCTGGATGCACTGACAAGAACTACCATGCAGGAATGGATTTTATCAATTCAGGAAAAATTGGATAAGACTATTTTATTTATTACTCATGATATTGAAGAAGCAATTCTTTTGGCAGATAGAATTATTATTTTAAACGGGCGTCCAGGGCGAATAACTGACAAATTAAAGATTGACCTTCAACCTCCCCGCTGCAGAACCGATAAAGTATTTGTCGATTACCGAGAAAAACTGCTGGAACGTTTGTCTGCAGAAGATGATTTTAATAAAAATACGGAAACTTCTCGAAGAGAGTAAAACATTGAGTTTTTTCCTTTAAAATGGTATAATAATTAATGATAAAGTTAAAAATAAATATGCTGAGGTTTGGTGATATCATGATAAACAATTATCAGATTTATATAATATCTGATTCAATAGGAGATACAGCAGAACAGGTTGCAAGAGCTGCAGCCGAACAATTTAGAGACATTGATTATGAAATAAAAAAATACCCCTATGTAGAAAGCAGAGAATCAATAGATGATATTATTGTTGAAGTTAAAAATAGTAAATCTATTGTAATATTCACTATGGTAAATGACGATATTTATGAATATTTAATAAAGGTTTGTTCTGAAGAAGATATACCATATATTGATATCATGACTCCTGCTTTAAAAGTTTTTAGTGAATTTCTCAACAGTGACCCGATTCGCCAGCCTGGACTGATTAGAGAACTGGATGAAAATTATTTCAAACGAGTTGAAGCAGTAGAATTTGCAGTAAAATATGATGATGGTAAAGATCCAAGAGGGATATTAAAGGCAGATATTGTTTTAATCGGTGTTTCCCGTTCCTCAAAAACACCACTCAGCATGTATCTTGCTCACAAAAACTATAAAGTAGTAAATATTCCCCTGGTTAAAGATGCAAAAGTTCCTGAGCAAATATTTCAAATTCCCAAGAAAAAAATTGTTGGTTTAACGATAGACCCAGTTGATTTAATTGAAATACGCAAAGAACGGATAAAGGTTTTAGGACTGGACAACAGTGTAGATTATGTTTCACTGGAAAAAATAATGGAAGAATTAAATTATGCAGAAAACGTAATGAAGAGAATTGGATGTCCAGTTATTGATATGACTACAAAAGCTGTGGAAGAAGCAGCAAGTATTATTATTGATATTGTCAATGACTTGAATTAATTAAAGGAGGGGTTTTGTTGAAAAAGTATATCTATTCTTTTGAAGAAGGCAAAAAGGAAATGAAGTCATTATTAGGTGGTAAAGGTGCAAATCTGGCGGAGATGACCAATATAGGATTACCTGTACCCCCAGGTTTTACAATAACCACTGAGGCCTGTATAAGATATCTTGAAATGGATGAAACTCTGGAGGAAAGTATAAAAGAAGGTATCTTTGAACACATGAAAGAACTTGAAGAAAAGATCGGTAAGAATTTTGGTGATCTAGAAGACCCCTTACTGGTATCCGTTAGATCCGGTGCCGTAATTTCTATGCCCGGTATGATGGATACAGTGCTCAACCTCGGCCTTAATGATAAGAGTGTTGAAGCACTGGCAGAAAGAACAAATAATCCGAGATTTGCTTATGACAGCTACAGAAGATTGATTCAGATGTTTGGTAATGTTGTGCTGGGAATACCGGGTTATCAGTTTGATAATTTTCTGGAAAAGAAAAAAGAGAAGAATGGATATGACAATGATACTGAACTGACAGTAGAAGATTTAAAAGATATAATTGATGATTATAAGAAATTAATTAAAAAGAAAACTAACATAGAGTTTCCACAGGACCCAAATGAACAGCTCTTAATGGCAGTAAAAGCTGTTTTTAGTTCCTGGAATAATTCTCGTGCAATATCATATAGAAACATTAATGATATTCCACACGATTTAGGAACAGCTGTTAATATTCAGGCAATGGTTTTTGGTAATATTGGAGAAAACTCTGGAACCGGAGTTGCATTTACCAGAAATCCTGCTACAGGGGAAAATAAAGTATTTGGAGAATTTTTGCTTAATGCTCAGGGAGAAGATGTTGTTGCTGGTATAAGGACTCCAAAAGACATTAGTGAGTTAAAAGAACTGATGCCTGAAGTATATGAAGAATTTATGGATGTTACTGAGACATTAGAACAGCATTATAAGGATATGCAGGATATAGAGTTTACTATTCAGGAAGGTAATTTATTCCTCCTGCAGACAAGAACAGGAAAACGTACTGCAGATGCTGCAGTTAACATAGCCGTAGATATGGAAGAAGAAGGCTTGATTGATAAAGAGACAGCTATAATGAGGATAGATCCTGAAGATATTAGCCAGCTTTTACATCCTAACTTTAAAGATGAAGAACTAGAAAAAGCTGATATACTTGCAAAAGGACTGGCAGCTTCACCTGGAGCAGCAACAGGTAAAGTATATTTTACTTCTGAAGAAGCAGCAGAAGCAGCAGAAGATGGAGAAAAAGTAATTTTAGTACGTAAGGAGACTTCACCTGAAGATATAGAAGGAATGGTTAAGGCTGAGGGTATTCTTACATCACGTGGTGGAATGACCTCACACGCAGCTGTTGTAGCTCGTGGAATGGGCAAATGCTGTGTAGCTGGTGCCGGTGAAATAAAGGTAGATGAAGCAAATAAGCAGTTTACTGTTGATGATAGAGTCTTTAAAGAAGGAGATTTTGTTTCTCTTAACGGAACTACTGGAGAGGTTTACGCTGGAATCGTGGAAACAACCGATGCATTTTTAACAGAAAACTTTAAGATACTGATGGAATGGTCAGATGAATACAGAAAACTTGGTGTCTGGACAAATGCTGATACTCCACATGATGCTGAAGTAGCTTTAGATTTTGGAGCAGAAGGTATAGGCCTCTGTCGGACAGAGCATATGTTCTTTGACAGTGAAAGAATTATGGCTGTAAGAGAAATGATTGTTTCCAGCAGTAAAAGTAAGAGAATGAAAGCACTGGATAAATTATTCCCGTATCAAAAAGAAGATTTTAAAGGTATATTTAAAGTAATGAAAGATTTAAATGTTACTATCCGTCTGCTGGATCCACCTCTACATGAATTTTTGCCCAACACTGAGAAAGATATAAAAGCTCTGGCAAAAGAATTAAGTATTACTGCAGATGAGCTGAAGAGAACAGTAGAAGATCTAAAAGAAATGAATCCAATGCTCGGTCACAGAGGATGTCGTTTGGGTATAACTTATCCAGAAATTTATGAAATGCAGGTTAGAGCAATTATATCTGCTGCTGTAGAAGTTAAACAGGAAGAAGGATATGATGTTAAACCTGATATTATGATCCCACTTATTGGTACTGAAAAAGAGCTGGTTATTTTAAGAAAAATGGCAGTAGAGATTGCTGAAGAGCTAATCTCTGAAGCAGGAGTTGATATAAATTACTCAGTTGGTACAATGATAGAAGTGCCGCGAGCTGCCCTGCTTGCTGATAAAATAGCAAAACATGCAGATTTCTTCTCCTTTGGAACTAATGATCTTACTCAAATGACGTTTGGATTTTCTCGTGATGATGCTGGTAAATTTATAGGTGAATATGTAGATGAAGAGATATTACCCAAAGATCCTTTTTCTGTTCTTGATCAGGAAGGTGTAGGTAAGTTAATGGAAATGGCTGTTAAGATGGGAAGAAAAAGCAATAAGGATCTTAAAGTAGGTATCTGTGGAGAACATGGTGGTGAGCCAGCTTCTATAGATTTCTGCCATAGAACAGGTCTAAATTATGTTTCCTGTTCACCTTATAGAGTTCCTATTGCCCGACTTGCAGCTGCTCAATCAGCTATAGATAATGAGTAATTTTTGAGAATAAAAAAAGATTAATTTTAAAAACTCTTCAGGTGAAGGAGAGATTCCTTGATTCCTTATCTGAAGAGTTTTTTCTTGACAATTAACTATAATTGACTGTATACTTTAAAAAATACTTTAGTTAAAAAAAGCAGGAAAGTAAAAAGAGTTGGAAAGGAGATTTGAATGGAATACAATAAAATACTTATTCTCGATTTTGGCGGGCAGTACAGTCAGCTTATTGCACGTCGAGTGAGAGAATTTAATGTTTATTCTGTAATTAAACCACATGATATTGCTTTAGATGAAATAAAAGAAATAAATCCAGATGGAATAATTTTTTCTGGAGGTCCGGATAGTGTTACATCAGAAGGTGCACCTGGTGTAAACAGCGCTGTATTTGAGCTGGGAATTCCTATTTTGGGAATCTGTTATGGTATGCAGCTTATGGCTCAGCTGCTTGAAGGGGGAGTTGTAGAAAAGGCCGAACATGGTGAATATGGAAAAGCTGAATTAGAAATTTTTACTAATAAAAGTCTTTTTGATGGGCTGGATAATAAAAAACAGGTCTGGATGAGCCATGGAGACCACGTACAGAAAGTACCCGAAGGTTTTGAAATTATTGGCAGAACAGATCTGACTCCAGTAGCAGCAATGTCAGATAATGAGAGAGATTTTTATGGTGTTCAGTTTCATCCAGAAGTACTACATACTGTACAGGGAAAAACTATTCTTCATAATTTTCTTTTTAAAATTTGTAAGGTTAGAGCCAGCTGGAATATGGCGGATTATATAAATGAAGAAGTGGATAGAATTCAGAATCAGGTTGGAACAGGCAGAGTAATTTGCGGTCTTTCTGGTGGGGTAGATTCTGCTGTAGCTTCTGCAATCGTGCATAAAGCTATTGGGGATCAGTTGACCTGTATTTTTGTTGATCATGGACTGCTGCGTAAAGGGGAAGCAGAACAGGTGAGGAGAACTTTTGGTGAAGAGTTTAATATACCATTAGTATATGTGGATGCACGAGAGAGATTTTTAAACCGACTCATCGGTGTAAGTGATCCAGAAACAAAAAGAAAAATTATTGGAAACGAATTTATCCGTGTATTTGAAGAAGAAGCATCTAAACTTGAAGATGTGAAATACCTTGTTCAGGGAACAATTTATTCTGATGTTATAGAAAGTGGTACAGATAAGGCTGCTACAATAAAAAGCCACCATAATGTTGGGGGACTGCCTGAAGATATGGAATTTGATCTGGTAGAACCACTGCGCTTTTTGTTTAAGGATGAGGTAAGGAAAATTGGTGAGGTAGTTGGACTTCCGGAAGAAATCGTCTGGAGGCAGCCATTTCCAGGCCCGGGACTTGCTATCAGAATAATTGGAGAAATAGATGAAGCAAAATTAAAAATCCTAAGAGATGCAGATGCTGTAATACAGGAAGAAATTAAAGAAGCAGGTTTATATAAAGAAATATGGCAGTCCTTTGCTGTTCTTCCGGATTTGCGGAGTGTTGGTGTTATGGGGGATGAGAGAACCTATGGCTATCCAGTGATTCTTAGAGCTGTGACAAGTGATGATGCTATGACAGCTGACTGGGCGAAATTACCTTATGATTTACTGCAGTCTATATCAGTTAAAATAGTAAATCAGGTAAAAGAAGTAAATCGGGTTGTATATGATATTACTTCTAAACCCCCTGGAACTATCGAATGGGAGTAAATAAAAGAAAAGGGGTGTAGTACTTGTCTAAAGAGATTAGAGATAGATTTACAGAACAGTTATTTAAAGCTGTATTAAAGCTGGAAAATGTAGATGAATGTTATCGTTTTTTTTGTGATATTGCTACAATTGGTGAAATAAAAGCTTTGGGACAGCGGCTAGAGGTAGCTCGAATGTTAAAAAACGGGTATACCTATGACCATATTGTTGAGGAGACAGGAGTAAGTACTGCAACAATAAGTCGGGTAAAACGTTCTTTAGAATATGGAGAAGATGGATATAATTTAATTTTAAATCGACTTGAAAGTGAATAAATTATGCTCCCTGCAGATGTGTTTCAGCATATCAGTCTGCAGGGAATTTTTAATTTTAAATAAATAAGATCTGCTTCTGCTGTTTACACAAATTGAGGCAAATATATATGCTTTAAAATAGAATTATAAAAAATAAAGGATTTGTATTAATAATATAGAATATTATTGATGGACTATGGTAAAGAATAGTTAAAATCTGGAGGGTATTAATCGTATGAACAGCCAAAAATATGATGTAATAATTATTGGTGCTGGTCCAACAGGAATATTTACTGCAATTGAATTTGTAAAAAAAGAAAAAAATATTGATATTCTAATTTTAGAAAAAGGTACAGATCTTGAACACAGAGTTTGTCCAATGAAAGAAAATCCTGGCACTGGATGTGTCAATTGTCCCAGCTGCGCAGTCGTTTCAGGCTGGGGAGGAGCTGGAGCTTTTAGTGATGGAAAACTGTCCCTTTCACCAAGAATTGGCGGTAATCTAGAAAAATATATTGGAGAAAAATCATTAATTGAACATATAGAATATGCTGATGATATTTATATGGAATTTGGTGCACCAGAAAGAGTTTTTGGAGTTAAAGGAGATAAATTAGATGAAATAAAGAAAAAGGCTATTAAATCAAGCCTTAAATTTATACCGGCTAAACTGCGTCATCTTGGAACAGGTTACAGTAAAGTAGTACTGCAGAATATGCAGGACTATCTTGCCAGTAAAGGAGTAGAAATTAGATTTGGAGAAAATGTTAAAAAAATTATTACAGAAAAAAATGAAATAAAAGGAGTGAAAACTGCATCCGGAAAAGTAATTTATGCAGATTTTGTTGTTGTAGGAGCTGGGAGAGAAAATGCAGAATGGCTGAGCAGTGAAGCGAAAAAAATGGGCATAAATACGGCTATAAATCCAGTTGACATAGGTGTGCGGGTTGAATGTCCTGCTGTCATAACAGAATATCTAACCGATAATATTTATGAATCAAAATTAATATATCAGACACCTACTTTTGATGATAAAGTGAGGACTTTCTGTATGTCTCCTTATGGAGAAGTAGTCAGTGAAAATAATCAGGGGCTTATTACAGTTAACGGACACAGTCATTCTGATATAAAAACTGAAAATACAAATTTTGCTCTGCTTGTTAGTAAAACATTTACTGAACCATTTCATGAACCTATTACATATGGTAAAGATATAGCAAAGCTTGCAAATCTGCTGGCAGGAGGTGTTCTGGTTCAGAGACTGGGGGACCTGCTGCAGGGCCGGAGATCTACCAGTACACGGCTGGCCAGGAGTATAGTTGATCCCACTCTTAAAGGCGCTACTCCAGGGGATCTGTCACTTGTTCTGCCGCACAGACATTTAACCGGAATTATGGAAATGCTTGAAGCTCTGGATAACCTTGCTCCAGGTCTTTATTCCCGAGATACTCTTCTTTATGGTGTTGAAGTGAAATTTTATTCTTCCAGACTTGAAGTAGATCAAAATCTGGAAACAAAAATTAAAAATTTTTATACCGGTGGTGATGGAGCAGGCATTACAAGAGGTTTAATGCAGGCATCTGTATCTGGTATTGTTATTGCAGATTCAATTATAAAAAAATTATAAGCACTATTATAACCACTATAAGTATAAAAAAATATTTTTAGCAGAATAAATACTAAAAACCGACCTGATCAGGTCGGTTTTGTTCTTAAAGTATATAAAATGAAATGGTCTGGCTGCGGGGATTTGAACCCCGGACCTCTTCGTCCCGAACGAAGCGCGCTACCAAGCTGCGCCACAGCCAGTTAATTATCAACAAAAAATATTATAGCACAATAAAGTTAATAAGTAAAGTTCCAGCAGTGATAAATTTTTAAATTGCAATTTTATTAAAAAATGGTAAAAATGAATTTCTGCTAAATTTAATTGTGATTTAGGGGGAGGTTCATTAAGATATCTTTTCTAAGATGCTGTTTTTAACTTCTGCAAAGGCTGTTTTAACTTTAGATGCATCACCACCACCCCCCTGTGCAGTAAGGCTGCTGCCTCCACCTCCTCCACCAGTTATTTCCAGTGCCTGATTCAGTATCTGCTGCATATTAAGGCTGTTAATATTTTTGGAGCGGCTAAAAATAAATCTGCATATTCCATTTATATTAAGAGAAGAGATAAATACAACATCTTTGTTTTTAGTTAGCTCTGAAGCTAAGTATGAGAGTTCATTTTGTGTAATGATTTTTTGGTCGGAAAATATTTTAGAAATAAATTTAATTCCTGCATAATCCTCACTTTCACTGAGCAGTTTTTCTGCTAAAAATTTAAGAAGTCTATTTTTAATAAATTTTTTTTCCTTCTGCAGATTTTTATTTTCTGTCAGCAATTTATTTACTCGTTTAGTAATTTGTTCTTCAGGTACAGATAAAATTTCAACTGTTTTTTGAAGAATTTTTTCTTTTTTAGCATAATTTTTTAAAGCTCTTATACCACAGGAAAAATGTATTCTCAATCCATTTTTATAGTTTTCAAATTCATTGATCTTTATAATTCCTACTTCTGCTGTAGTTTCTGGATGTGTCCCTCCACAGGGAGAAAAATCATAATTACCCACTGCTATAATTCTAATGTTATCTGAAACAGAGGGTTTTTTTCTCAGAGGCATATTTTTTAATTCTTCTTCTCCTGGATAAATTTTTTTTACATCCAGATTACTGTAAATTATATCATTTGCTATTTTTTCTGTTTTTTCAATCTGTGCAGGATTGAGAACTTTATCTATATCAATTGTTAGATTGTTTTCACTGAGGTGAAAGCCAACGGTTCTGGCAGAAAAATTTTTGTATAGGACAGCAGATAAAAGGTGCTGACCTAAATGCTGCTGCATCATTTCCAGGCGAAATTTTTTGTTAATTACACCTTTAATTAAATTTGTATCAGGCATTTTTGTTATTACATGAAATATTTTGTCTTTTTCAGTATAAATTTCTTTTACCTCAATATCATTTATAGTGCCTTTATCTGCGGGTTGTCCACCACCTCCAGGATAAAATGCTGTTTGATCAAGTAAAAGATGAAAAAAATTATCTTTTTCTTTAATATCCAGTATTTTTGCCTGAAATTCAGTAAGATATGGATTTTGATAATAAAGTTTTTTTGTCATTTTATTTGCTCCTATTTTAAACCTATTTTTATATACTGCTTCAACAGTAGGTCTATCCAGATTTAATGTATATTATAAAAGGAGTTCAACATTTTTGCAACTCTAAAAATAATAATATCTGCATTTTTGTAAAATATTAACTTGCTATTAATAAAAAATTGAAGTAAACTATAGTTAATTACTAAAGATAATTTTTTAGATTTGACGTAACGTAATTTAAAACAGGAGGAGATAGTATGAAATTGAATGTAGGAGACAAAATTCCAGAATTTAAGTTAAATGATCAAAATGGTGAGGAAGTAAGTCTATCTGATTTTAAAGGAACTAATGTTCTTCTTTCTTTTCATCCACTGGCCTGGACAGGTGTCTGCACCAAGCAGATGAAGGCACTTGAGAAAAATTATGATAAGTTTGCAGAAAATAATACAGCTGCAGTTGGTTTAAGTGTTGATCCTGTTCCATCTAAAAAAGCCTGGGCTGGAGATATGGGACTTGAAAAACTAAAGATACTGTCAGATTTCTGGCCGCATGGTGGGTTTGCTGATCAGCTGGGAATATTTATTGAAGAAAAAGGAATTTCAGGTCGGGTAAATATTTTGGTAGATGACAGTGGTGAGATTCTCTGGTTTAAGGTTTATGATATACCTGAACTTCCTGATATTGAGGAAGTTATAGCTGCAGTTGAAGACAATAGTTAAAGATAATTCTTTGTAGTACAAATACGAATATTGAAATATAATAATATAGTTTTTAAAGATAATACTGATCTTATGGATACTTCCAAAGTGGACAGCCTAATTAATTAGGCTGTCTATTTGGAGGTATTTTTTTTAAAAGAGAATATCTTCCAAATTTAATTTTAATTTCTGGGTAATAAGGTCACTTAAGAATAAACATGTATAAATTTCATTTATTACGAATTTTTTTATAACTTTAAAAATAATTTAGGGAGAACTCCTTATGTAATTAAGGAGTTTCCCCAAAATTTATTTTCAAGCTGCAAAAAGGGGGCTTTAGTCATCAACGAAATTTTTAGATTTATCTAAAACTCAATTCGGGTGTGAAATAGGGCACACTAATCAATGAGTCCTCCTGACTCATGATTAGCTCACTCCATCCTGCAGTTCAACCCTGTTTCTTCCTTCATTTCGTTAAGATTCATTGACTAAAAATTTCAATATTCCTGCATCTCCCCTTTTTGCAGCAGTATATAAAAAATGGGGAAAGTCTATTTATGTAATTAGCTTGACAGTCCATTTACAAGGGGTTAAAATTAACTTAAATGAAAAGAAATTAATATAAAGTGACTTTATTTAATGTCACTAATCATATTATACGAGGGGAAATAAATATTGGAATTATTTATAATTTTTTTAACTGCTGTACTGCTTATTTTTAATATTATAGGAGTTTTTATTCCGGCACTTCCAGATTCATTGTTTTTCTGGATTGCTATACTTCTTTATAGATTTGTAATGTCTGGAACCTTATATTCCCCTTATTTTTGGACTGCTTCTATACTGCTGACACTGCTGATATTTTCTGCCGATTATCTGGCAAATATTTATTTTATCAAAAAAAGGGGTGGCGGCAGAGATACAATGCTTGCAGCAGCTGTGGGGCTGGTGGTTGGGATAATTTTTCTGGGACCAGTTGGTATTGCTGTAGCTCCTTTTTTGTTTATCTTTGCTTTAGAGTACTGGAAAAGCAGAGATAGAGAAAACTCTTTTAAACTGGCTTTGAGTGCTATTATGGGATTTTTTGCAGGAACTGCAGCAAGATTTTTCCTGCAGATTATTTTAATTATTTGGTTTATTATTGAGATAACTTAAGGTGGTTAAAATGCACACAATTTATAGAGGGTCAGGTGGTAGTGGAAAAACTACTGAATTATTAAAAAAATATCACAGTATAGCTAAAAATAATGGTACAGAAGATATACTTGTTTTTCTCAGCAGTGCTCAGAATGTAAGAAATTTTAGAGAAAACATTAACTTAATGACTGCTGGAAATCTAAATATATACACTTATTTTGGTTTTGTTAACTCAGAAATAAAAAAACACTGGCCGCTGCTTGAGGAAAACATTAAGGATGACAGATCAGTTATTGAACCAACTTTTATGACTATAGAAACTTCTCATTTTTTGATGAGTAATTATGTAGAAAAATTTCGCAGCAAAAAAAATTTTTTTAAAAACATAAAAGCTAAATCAGTTCAGATAGCTGTTCAGCTAATTGATAATCTAAACCTGGCTGCATTTAATCTTCTGTCATTAGATGACTTGAAAAACAGACTGATTTATTCTACTAATGGTGATATGGAGAAGAAAAAATATATTGAAGAATCTTTAGAGATTATGGAAATTTTTCGGGCTTTTTGCATAAAATATAGGCTGCTGGATTATTCACTATCAGTAAGCCTGTTTAATAATAATATGCTTAAAAATAAAGATTACTATAGTTTTTTAGAAAAAAATTATAAACACATTTTAGTTGATGATCTGGAAAAAATGGTTCCATCAGGACAGAAGTTTATAAAAAAAATAATCGACATGGGTACAGATGGATATCTTACATATAATGAGCATGGAGGATTCAATAGGTTTTTTGGGGGTAATCCCCAGCTTTCTAAAAAGTTATTTTTAGAAGATGCAGAAAGTATTATTGATTTAGAAAACAATTTTACTTCGCCAGCTGAAAGTGATAATTTAGAACAGGAAATAAAATCAGTAATAGAAATGGGGAAGAAAAAGTTTGTTGAATCACCTCTGTTTAAAGGTGAAATAGATAGTGAACTTAGAGGTGATATGCTTATAAAGCTGGGCAGAAAAATTATTTTTTTAATTGAACAGGGTGTTAAAGCTGAAGATATCGCTGTAATTTCTCCCCAGATAGATAAGGTTCTTCTGTTTAGTTTAAACCATATTTTAGAAAAACATGGCTATAAATTAAATAATTTAAATAAATCGAAAAAACTTGTAGATATACCATTTGCCCGAGCTTTAGTTATACTATATCTTTTTTATAAAAATAGAACAGAAATGATAGGCATATCGGCTCTGCAGCAGACATTTTCTCTGCTCCTGGAATTGGATCCTGTGAGGAGTTCACTGCTGGCAGAAGAAATAGCAGCTGCCGGCATGAGGCTGATAGATCTTGATGATAAAAACATTAGAGAAAAAATTGGTTTTGCAGGCAGTGAAAGATATGATTACTTAAAAAAATGGCTGAAGGAAAAAGAAAATGAAGAACTGGAAATAGAGCATTTTTTCCAGGCGGTATTCAGCCAGCTTTTATCTCCCCTCAATCCATCACGAGAGGATATTTTTGCCTGCAAACAGATGATTGAATCTGTGGCTAGATTTAGAGAAGCAGTCAGCAACTTTCATATGCAGAATGATGACCTCAGCGGCAGATATATTGATATGATTTATGAGGGTACACTTGCAGCCGACACCCTTTTTCTGGAAGAGGAAAAAAAAGAGAGAATCATTCTTTCAACTCCCTATAAATTTCTTTTTTCACCAGAAACCGATGGGGTAGAATATATGTTTTTAATTGATATTTCTAGTGAAAACTGGTTGAGAAGTATTGCAAAAGAGCTGGTTAATCCTTATATATTTACCGATCAGTGGAAAATTAAAAAAGAATGGAATGACAAAATTGATCAAAATATAAGGAGGAGGCAGTTGAGTGATTTTTTAATAAATTTAGTCAATAAAGTCAATAATGGAATTATATTTACTGATAGTTTTTTAAACAGCATGGGATGGGAACAGGATGGCCCATTATATAAATGGATTATGGTTAGGAGAGAAAATAATGAAGTTTAAACCCAGACCAGAACAGAAGAAGATTTTGAACTACAGCGGTGGTATGCTGGCAATTCCGGCGGTACCTGGGGCAGGAAAGACTACAGTACTTGCCTATCTGGCGGCAAAATTGATTGACGAGAAAATTAATGGAAATCAAAAAGTATTAATTGTTACTTATATGAATTCTGCCGCAGCAAATTTTCGTAAAAAAATTGGAGATTTTTTGGCAGATAGAGGTCGCCCTCGCAGCAGAGGATATACTGTTAAAACTCTTCATTCCCTGGCCTTAGGAATTATTAAAGAAAAACCCGAAGCAAGGCTAATCAATAAGGAATTTGAGCTGGTAGATGGTGGACAGAGATATTCACTTATCAGAAGAATATCCGGTATATGGGCAGGGAAAAATCGCGACCGCCTGATGGATTTTTTTGATTTAGATCAAAATTATTATAGATTTAACGAATATGCTGATAAATGGAGACAGAATGATTTTCCTGATTTTGTTTCTACAATGATTTCTTATTTTAAATTAAACTTAATTTCCAGTAGAAAGCTAAAACAAATTACAGATCAAATAGATAACAAAAAATTTAAACTTTTAAGCTGGCTGGCAGAAATATATGAAGAATATTCAGATAGACTGGCTGCAGATGGACTGCTTGATTTTGATGACCTTGTTCAGCACAGCCTGAAGCTGCTGAAAGAAGACAGCGACTTCTGTCAGAGAATGGCAGAAGATTATAAATATATTTTCGAAGATGAAGCACAGGATTCCAATAGAGCACAGGAAGAGATGCTTTACCTGCTGGCAGGCAGTGAAAAAAATTTTGTGAGAGTGGGAGATAGCAATCAGGCTATTACAGGTACCTTTACCATGTCAGATCCAGAGATTTTTAGATCATTCTGTAGTAAGGATGATGTTTCTGTACAGAAATTAACAATGTCCGGCAGAAGCAGCAGAGACATTATAGATCTGGCTAATTATCTTGTCCGCTGGAGTACAGAAGAATTTTCAGATAAAGGGTTTTCTCCGTTAGAAGAAAGATATATAAGACCTGTGCCAGAAGATGACCCGATGCCCAATCCAGTACCAGACAGCTATAAAATAGGATCAAGATTATTTAAGACCTGGGAGATGGAGGCTAAATTTTTGGCACGCAATTCTGTCCGCATGGCAGAAAAAAATGACGGCAAAACTGTGGCAGTACTTATGCCGGCCGGATATCAGCTGGAAAAGATAGGAGCCGAGATAAATTCAATGGGGTTTGAATATCAAATTACAGGCAGCAGCAGTGGGGATAATTATTTTAATGAAATAGAAGTAATACTTAATTTTTTGACCTACCCTCATCAAAAAGATAAATTAAAGATGTTATTTAGGGAAATTTTTTATAAAGAGGAAGAGGAAAAATATTTATTCAGCAAAAATATAATTGATAGTAATGATGTCAGAAGTTTGATCTATCCTGATGCAGGTTTGAGCTGCAATAATTTTTCAGGAGAAATAAGAAGAAATAAATTTTTTAATGAGTTTTATAAAAATTTAAATAGAATACAGGGATGGCTGGAAGCAGCATCAGAAATCCCCCCTGATGAACTCCTTCTGTTTATTGCTGAAAGAATAAAACTGGAAGGGAAAAAACTTGCTGTAGTTCAAAATTTAGCACTTCAGTTCAGCCGCCTTTTAAATCAGCATCCTGCCTGGCGGCTTGATCAGCTGCTGGGAGAAATGCCTTCTTTAAAAGATAGATTAAAGCACTTTATAGTAACTTTAAATGATCTGGATGGTTTTGAACCTGCAGCTGACAAAGTCACCCTTTCAACAATTCACAAAGCAAAAGGTATGGAGTGGGACACTGTATTTTTAGGTGCATTGACTTCAGACCAGTTTCAGCATACTGAAGAAGACTATTTTCGCAGTGAAAAATTTTACCTCAGTGAAGAAATTAAAAACCCAGAAGCAGCAGCAAAGGCACAGCTGGAGGAAATACTGAAAGATAAATTCGCAAAAAATCCTGAAGTAAAGGCCAGGCAGGAAATAATTGCGGAAAGAATCAGGCTCATATATGTTGGTATAAGCAGAGCTAAAGAAAATCTTTATTTATCAGCTCATCAGAAGCAGGGTAAAAAATGGGAAAAAGAAGCAGCTGCAGCATTTAATATTCTGGATCAATTTATTGATAATGCGGAAAAAAACTGGAGGAATAAAAATGTCTGATAATAAACTGCATGATTTGTATTTTAGTCAGTCTGCTCTGGATATCTTTCAAAAATGCAGGAAGAGATTTCAGTATAGATATATTGATGGTCTTTACTGGCCTGCTGAATGGGGAATAGATGCAGAGACAGAAAAAGAGCTGGAAAAAGGGAGGAAATTTCATCTGCTGGCTGAAAGGTATTATTTAGGTGGCAGTATACAGCATCAGATTGTTGAGGATCCAGAATTAAATGTATGGTTAAAAAGATTAAAGCGTTTTCTGCCTTATTCTCAATATATTATTTCGGCTGAACAGGAACTTCGCTATCGTCAAAAACAATTTAAATTTTTGGCAAAATATGATCTCCTTTATTACAATAAAGGTAAAAAGCTGATAGAACTATATGACTGGAAAACAGATAAAAAAAGCCTGCTGAAAAAAGAACTGGAAAATTCTACTCAGAGTAGATTTTATCTTTATCTGTTTAAAAAAGTAGGTCAGAAATATTATTCAGATAAATTTGATATTCAGAACAATCCGGATTTAATATTCTGGAATCCGCGTTTTCCTGAAGAAAAAAAAATTGTTAATTATAGTGATAAAAATTTCTTTAATGACAGCATTTATTTTGAAGAACTGGTTGAAAAAATTTTAATGGAAGATGAGTTTCCAATGACCGATAACCTCAATATTTGCCGCTACTGTGAGTACAGACCTATCTGCCGCAGTAAACAAACTGAAGAAAAAGAGATTTTTGAAGAAGATTTAGATATGGATTTAAATTGGGAGGAGATAGAAGAATTAGAATTTTAGTTTTGAGGTGTAATTATGAAATCTAAAGTTTCCAGTAATAGGGATTTTAAAAGAAAACAGATTGAGAGATATATTGGGAATAAAAAGATTGCTTCTCTTTTAATTAAAAGGGGTTTCAGCAGTTTAAGTGATGTAAAAAGTTATATTAATCCAGAATACTATGATGCGGCTGACTGTGAAGAATTTCCAGATCTAATGAATGCCGCTCAATTTATAATTGACAGAATAGAGAAAAATAAAAAAATACTTATTTATGGAGATTATGATGTTGATGGAATTACATCTACATCTATATTAACAGGTGGACTATCTGATTTAACCGAAAATGTATATTATCATATTCCTGATAGATTTAAAGAAGGATATGGCTTAAATCGAGATGTGATAGAAGCATATAGTGACAGAGTTGATTTAATTATAAGTTGTGATTGTGGTATTACAAACCATAAAGAAGTAGAATTTGCCAGGAAAATGGGTTTAGAAATAGTTATTACAGATCATCATGAACTGCCGGAAAAACTCCCAAATGCAGATTATGTTCTTTCTCCAAGACTGCTGCCAGAAAATCATAGGGCTTACTGGCTTCCTGGTGCGGGAATGGCATTTTTTCTGCTGAAAGCACTTTACAAAAAATTAGGACTGTCCGGCAAAGAGAAGGAATATTATGATCTTCTTCTGCTTGCTATAATTGCAGATGTTGTTCCACTTGTTGGAGAAAATAGATATTTATATCAGATAGGTCTTAAATATTTAAAAAATACGGATCGAATTGGTTTAAAAACACTTTATAAAGAACTGAATATTTCTGCAGGTGATATAAATGAACAGGTGCTGGGGTTTCAGCTTGGTCCTGTATTAAATTCACCTGGTAGAATGGATGATGCAGCTAAAGGATTGAAACTTCTGCTGACAGATAGTAAAATAGAAGCAGCTGAACTTACTGCAGAATTAATAGATATAAATAGAAGAAGAAAAACAATAACTTCAGAAATTGTCAAAGATTTGGAAAATAATATGTCAACTGAGCAGAGAGCTTTGATCAGATATAATCCTGACTGGCACCAGGGGGTTATCGGCATAGCTGCAGGTAGGATAAGTGAAAACTATAATATTCCTACTGTACTGATGACTAAAAATAAAACAGGAGAATTAATAACAGCCTCTGCCAGATCTGTAGAGGGTGTAAATATAAATGAAATAATAAAGCAGTGTTCAGATCTGCTGGTCAAATATGGAGGACATGCGGCAGCAGCCGGATTTTCTTTAAAACCATCTCAACTGGAGAAATTAAAAATTAGATTAAATCAGCTGCTGAACTGCAGTATGATAAATTTAAGCAGCAGCTATAAACCTAAAGCAGATATAGAACTTAAATTTAATGAAATTGATGAAGATTTTTACAGCAAATTGAGAATGATGGCTCCTTTTGGTGAGGCAAATCCTGAACCTATTTTTTCAGTTAATGGAATAAAGATAATTAGTTCTAGAATAATTGCAGAAAATCATAAAAAATTTGTTTTGAGTGATGGTTTAAATCATTTTACTGCTCTGTGGTGGTGGGCAGATGAAGTTAAAATTAAGGAAAAAATAAGGGTTTTATATACACTGAATGAAAATATTTATAATGGCAGTAGAAGTCTGCAGCTGGAAATCAAATCACTTATTGAGACTGAAACTGAAAAGATAAAAAAGGAAAAATCAGCTGATATAAAGCTGGAAGTAAGAGATTTTAGAAATAAAAATATTAAAGATGCTGAAGCTGGTAAAGAAGGAACAGCTTATTTTTTAGAAGGTAGAACCGAGGAAAATATTTATCCACTCATTAACCGTTTCTACTATAAAAAGGCAAAATGTATAGCTTTTCTCAGTATTCCACCATCAGCCGATATTTTGGCAGAAGCTGTAGTAATGACCGGTGCAGAATATATTGAAATTTATTCTGCTGCTGAAAATATTAAAAATATTGAGGAGTTTATAAAAAAATTGACTGCTATGATTAAATATGTTTTTGTAAACGAAAATAGAATTTTCTCTATTGAAAAAGCTGCATTATTTCTCTCTGAACAAGAAAATACAGTGAGAAGGGGAATAGATTATTTGTCAGGCAGAGGGTTTATAGATTATGAATATTTGGATTATAACAATCTAGTAGTCTCCAAAAATGGAATAGAAAGACCTTCTAAAACTAGAATTGCCTGGAAATATTTAAATAAACTGCTTGAGGAAAGCCGTGCTTTCCGCAGATATATTCTTAGTGCTGATACAGAAGATATAAAGAATTTAATTATCAGCAAACTGAACGAAGAAAGAAAATAAATAATGAAAAATAAAATAATTAGGGAGAGTTAATATTGAAAATAAATATATATGAGCTGATTGCCGGGGCCAAAAAAGCTGAAGGGCTTGCAGTAATAATAGATGTTTTTAGAGCATTTACTACAGCCTGTTACCTTTTTGCAAATGGTGCCGAAAATGTTTATACTGTCAGCAAAATAGAAACAGCTTTAAAATTAAAAAGTAAATTAGATAGGCCGGTTTTAGTTGGAGAAAGAGGTGGGAAAAAACTTAAAGGATTTGATTTTGGCAATTCTCCTTATTTAATTGATCAGCATGATTTTAGCAAAAAAGAAATTGTTCTGACTACAAGTTCTGGTACTAAAGGAATTATCAGTGCTGAAAATGCCGAACAGATAATAACAGGTAGTTTTGTTAATTCAGCTTCAGTGGCTCAATATATTAAAAAAATTTCACCAGAAGAGGTATCACTAGTTGCAATGGGAATCGGTGGGGAAAAAAGAGCTGAAGAAGATCTTAGCTGTGCTGTACATTTAAAAAACTTGCTGCTTGGAAATAAAGTAATTGAAAGAAAAGAATTGATTGATCGGCTGCAGAAAAGTACAGGCAGAAGATTTTTTGCAGATGATACACAGGCTGATATGCCGGAAGAAGATTTTTATTATTCACTGGATTTTGATAAATTCGATTTTGTTTTAAAAGCTGAAAAACAGGGTGAAGATATTTTTGAACTAACAAAAATATCTCTTTGAAAAGAGAAAATTGATAAAAAAATACTGATAATTATATTTATTGAAATGACTGTGCTGCTGGCAGCAGCTGCAAGCAATCCTTCTAAAACAGTATATTTACTTTAAAAAAATCTGATCATCAAAATAAATATCTTGGTATTTTAAATAAATTTTATCAGTTTGATAACTAATTTTAATTTAAAGATGGAGGAATTTATATATGGAAGATTATCTTATAAGGGCAATTACTACAAATAAAGAAATTAGAGCTCTGGCAGTAAAATCTACATATACCGTTTCAACTGCACAGAAACTTCATAATACGACACCTGTGGCAACAGCTGCTCTGGGAAGAGTAATTACAGCAGCAGTTTTGGTTGGTTCAATGGTCAAATCTGGTGATGAAATTTCCATAAAAGTAGAAGGGGATGGCCCTGCAGGAAATATTGTTGCAGAAGCAAATCAGTATGGAGAAGTTAGAGGGTATATTTCTAATCCTGATTTGGAATTTTACAGAACTCCTGAAGGAAAACTGAATGTTGCAAAAGCAGTTGGGAATGGAAAGCTCTCTGTAACAAAAAAGATGAAGCTAAAAGAACCATATACTGGCAGTGTACCACTTGTTTCTGGCGAAATAGGTGAGGATTTAAGTTATTATTTTACAGCATCTGAACAGATACCATCAGCTGTTGGACTGGGTGTGCTTGTCGAAAAAGACTTAACTGTTAGGGCAGCAGGAGGATTTATAGTACAGCTTATGCCGGATGCATCAGAGGAAACAGTGGATAGATTGGAAAAAAATATAAAACAAATTAACTCTGTCAGCAGACTAATAGAATCAGGCATGCAGCCCGAAGAGCTGCTGGAGAAAGTATTGGATGGATTTGATTTTAGAGTAATGACCAGTAAAAAAGTTGAATTTAAATGCAGGTGCAGTAGAGATAGGATCTATAATTTGGTTTCTGGTCTGGGAAAAGAGGAATTAACAGAAACACTTGCAGAACAGGGTAAGGTTGAGGTAAAATGTCATTTCTGCAACAGTGTATATAGTTTTTCCAGAGAAGAAATAGAAGAGCTGCTTAAAAATACAGCAGAGGATAATTAATTCCTGCTGCTGTATTTATTTAATCTAGCTGCAAGTGGAGATGGAAGAAGTGCTTTTAAGTGGATATATTCCTGTTCATATTTTTCTGTCTTAACCTGCCCACTATTGTATATTTTTTCTATCCAGTCAGCAGCAGAATAAGGAAGGTCAATTTCCAGTTCAATCATCTGTTCTTTTATTATGCTATTTAATAAATTAAGCAGATCATCTTTTCTCTGCGAAGTATGGGCGGAAATAAAAACTGCATCTGGATAGATTAATTCGAGATTTTTCAGACGATCTTTAGAAATTAAATCTATTTTGTTAAATACTTTAATTATTTCAGTATTATCAACAACCTGCAAATTACGCAGCTCCTCCTGCACGACTCTAATATGCCGTTCCATATCTTCATGAGATGCATCGATTACATGTATTAAAATATCCGCCTCTTTAATTTCTTCCAGGGTGGCTCTAAAGGAAGCCACAAGTTGATGTGGAAGTTTATCTATAAAACCAACAGTATCATTTAAAATTATTTGTCTGCCCACAGGTAAAGTTATTTTTCTCATTGTAGACTCAAGTGTTGCAAAAAGCTGGTCTGCCACAAAGGTTTTCGCATTAGTTAAAAGGTTCATGAGTGTTGACTTGCCTGCATTTGTATATCCAACTAGAGAAATAAGGGGATCAGTTCTATTTGACCTCTGCAGACTGCGTGTTCCTTTTATTTTCTTTAAATTCTCTTTTAATCGATAAATTCGTTTTTCAATACGCCTTCTATCTACTTCCAGTTTTGTCTCTCCAGGGCCTCGAGTGCCAATTCCACCTGCCAGCCTTGACATTTCTATACCTCTTCCCCTTAGACGGGGTAGTCTGTACTCCAGTTGAGCCAGCTCGACCTGTATTTTACTTTCCCTGCTGTGGGCATGTCTGGCAAAAATATCAAGTATAATCTGGGCTCTGTCTACTACTTTAACATCAATTTCCTCTTCAAGATTTCTCTGCTGTACAGGAGTTAATTCACTATCAAAAACAACCAGGTTTGCTGATACTGTGCTGACAGCTTTTTTAATTTCATGTACTTTACCTGTACCGATGTAAAAAGCAGGATCTATTTTTCTATTATGATATGACATTTTTAAAATGGTTTCAGCACCAGCAGTATAAACAAGCTGTTCCAATTCATTTAAATCACTCTCATTTAAACCCACAAGCACAGCCTTTTCTTTAAGCTGGTTAAGGTTATACATTTTATCTTCATTTGAGACTTTAAAATTATTATTAATAGATATTACCTCCCTCTTTCAATTAAGTTTATCTTTTCAGTAAATTCATGTCTGTAGTTTTCAACTCTATGTAAATATATTATAGCATTTTTGTTGATAGGTTAAAATATCTCTAAGGGTAAATTTATAATAAAAATCACCCTCAAACCATCTTGACAGAGAGATGATTTTGCGTTAAAATTATTTGTGAAGATATTCACAAAAATAGAAAAAATAGAGGTGATGATAATGAAAAACGTTTCTATTTGTGTAGGAAGCAGCTGTCACTTAAAAGGAGCTGCAGAAGTTGTTGATATTTTTAAAAATTTACATAAAAAATTAGGTTTAGATAACAAAGTGGAGCTCAGTGCAAGTTTTTGTCAGGGAAATTGTACAAATGGGGTTAATGTAGTTATTGATGGTAAAATCATTCCAGATGTTGGCCCGGAAAATGCTGAGAAAATATTTAGAGAAAAAATAAGTGAGTGTTTATGATGGTAGAACCTCTAATAGTTCATCCAGCAAGCTGTAAAGACTGTCATAAATGCCTCAGGGAATGCGGTGTTGGTGCAATTGGTTTTAAAGATAATCAGGTCTGGATTATAGAAGATAAATGTATATACTGTGGTAATTGTATTAAAACCTGTCCCCAGGGGGCAAAGGAGGCATTATTTGAAAAAAAGAAAGTGGAGTCTTTTCTTTAGTCTGACAGTTTTATTATTGCCTCACTTGCCCCGTCATTTGCAGCTGCTTTTCCTGAATATAAAAGTGGTCAGATTATTACAGCTCTAAAGAAACTTGGTTTTGAGTATATTGCAGAGACAGCTGAAGCTGCAAAAAGGGTTGCTGCAATGTTTAATTATCATGCTCATAATATGAACAAATCTTTAATTACTTCCTGCTGTCCTACTGTTGTTAATTTGATTGAAAAACATTATCCAGAATTAATTCCACAGCTGGCCCCGGTTTTATCACCAATGATGCTGCAGGTCAGAGAATTAAAAAGAAAGTATAAAAAGGCAAGAGTAATTTTTATCGGACCGTGCCTATCGAAAATAGAGGAAATGAATCGGGTTGAAGATAGATTATTAAGACCTGATATTGTTATTAATTTTAAACAGCTGAGAGTTTTATTTGAGGAAAATGGTATTTTCCCGGAAGACTTTGAGGAATCTGAACCAGATCTGGTGGCTGGCCCACAAATTGCTGATTATCCACTTTCAGGTGGAGCGGTAAAGGCAGCTGGCTTAAGTGCTGATGGAATTGATAATAAAATAACTTCAGTTTACATAAGTGGAATAGATAATATTGTTGAAGTGCTTGAGGATATAAAAAAAGAGAAATTAAATACAGATATTGTAGAGCTGCTGGCCTGTGATGGAGGATGTATCTCCGGACCAGCAATAGAAAATGACCTCAGTATACCGGTAAAGGAAATATTAGTTAACAATTATCTGCAAAAATCCCAAAGTTATGATCCGGAGAAAAGCAAAACTGCTGTTAGAGAAAAGATTGATTTAAACCGTATTCATAAAGATAAGAAAAAAATTCGTGAAGAACCACCCGAACAAGCAATAAGAGAAATACTTGTTTCAATAGGTAAATATTCTAAAGAAGATGAAAAAAACTGCGGAGGCTGTGGTTATTCTACCTGTAGAGAAAAGGCAGCAGCAGTTTATTATGGATTTGCAGAAAAGAAAATGTGTATACCATATATGAAATCAAGAGCAGAATCACTCTCTCAAATCATAGTGGAATCCTCGCACAATGCTATAATAGTTGTCAATGAGAAAATGGAAATTCAGGAATTTAATCCGGTAGCAAATAAATTGTTTAATAAAAATAATAGAAAAATAAAAAATTTAAAGCTGGGTAAAATAATAGATAGTTCTATATTCAAAAAAGCCTGGTTAAATCAGCAGATAATTTCACATCATAAATATTCATATTTCGACGGAAGTACTGTAGTTGATCAAACAATATTTCCTCTTCCAGAACACAAAGTTGTAATAGGTATACTGACAGATATAACAGAACAGGAAAAACAGAGAGAAGAAGTACAGGAAATGAAAAAACTTGCTGTAGAAAAAACAAATATTGTAATAAATAAACAGATGCAGATAGTACAGGAAATAGCAGGTTTATTAGGAGAAACAACTGTGGAAACAAAAGCAGCACTTTCAGAGCTGTCAGACCTGCTTCAGGTGGGTGAATAGCCTTGGATATAGTATTTGAAGAGTTTTATCAATCAGTTCCTAAATATAGTCAAGAAGTATGTGGAGACAATGTAGAAATAATTAAGAAAAACGATAAGACAATTATTGTTCTTTCTGATGGGTTGGGAAGTGGTATTAAAGCCAATATATTATCAACTCTAACCTCAAAAATTGCATCTGGTTTGCTAGAAAAAGAGCTTCCACTTAAAGAAATACTTTCAACAATTTTAGCTGCTCTGCCTGTCTGTGAAGTTAGAGGTATTGCATATGCTACTCTGGCTTTTATGGTAATTGACCATAATAAAGATGCTAAACTGGTAGAAATAGATACCCCAGCAGCTTTTTTGTATAGAAATGGAAAAATAGAAAAATTAAATTATAAAGAATATGTGCTGGAAGGAAAAAATATTAGAGAAAGTAGTTTTCACTTTCACAAAAATGATAAGTTGTTTTTAGTTAGTGATGGAGTAATACATGCCGGTTTAGGTGGTCTTTTAAGTTTTGGTTTAGGGTGGGATGGAACAGCAGAACAAATTACTAGAGTAATCAATTATAATGATTTTGATCTAAAAGAAATTATTGAAAAGCTGGTAAAGATTTTTATGGCTTTTTATGAAGATAAGCCAGGAGATGATTTTACAATAATAGGTATGAGATATAGAGAAAAAAGAAAACTTACTCTCTGGTCAGGCCCACCTCTAAAAAAGCAGGACGACAGCCGTATTGTAAAAAAATTGATTAAATCAGATGGCAAAAAAGTTATTAGTGGAGGAACAACAGCTCATATTGCAGCTAGAGAGCTTGATAGAGAATTGAAAACAAGCCTAAAATATGAAGATAAAAGTGTACCGCCGATTAGTGAGATGGAAGGTATTGATTTATTAACAGAAGGTCTTTTGACATTAAATAAAGTACTTGATAAATTAGAAACTTATAAACCTGGACAGATAATTATTAAAAAGGAAGATGGTGCTTCAAAATTATTAAAACTCTTATTAGAAAGTGATAAAATAACATTTCTTGTTGGCAGAGCAGTCAATGAATCACATCAGAGTCTTAACCTGCCACTTGAGCTTGGAATAAGAAGCCAGATAATAAGTTTGATAGCAACCCATTTAAAAAAGCTAAAAAAAGAGATTTATATTGAATGGTATTAAAACCACAAACTCAATTCAACATATTTATAATATATAATAACTGCAAATAAATTTTGAGGAGGTCTTTAATTGACTAAAAAAATACTGGAAATATGCATAGGAACACCCTGTTATCTGATGGGAGCCTCAGAGTTAATAGAATACTACAATAATCTTGAAAGTAGAATAAAAGATAAGATTGAGTTGAGGACATCCCACTGTTTAGAGGATAAATGTGAAAAAGGACCTGTAATAAAATTTGATGATAAATTATATTTTGATGTTACCCCTGAGAGATTGAGTAAGATTATAAGAAAAAAAACACAATAGGAGTGATAGAAGTGTCCAATAATACCATCTCTGAGGTAGTTAAATTAAAAAGAAAGCTATATGTAGAATTGGTCAAAATGATGATAAAAGAAAATTTGGTAGAAGAAATAGATTATCTTCCCAAAAAAATGATCAGAGACGACACACCAAGATACAGATGCTGTGAATTTAAAGAGAGGGCGATTTTTTCAGAGAGAATAAAAATGGCTCTTGGATATAGTACTTTAAATAATAAAAATATAGAGTTACATGAGTTAGCTTCAGATCTCTATAAGGCTGATAATATAAATAATATTGTTGAAGTTATTGAACAGGCATGTGACAGCTGTCCCATTGATAAATATATAGTAACTGATGCCTGTAGAAACTGTGTGGCTCATAAATGTCTTAACTCCTGTCCAGCAGATGCAATTGTAATTATCCAGAACAAAGCATTTATTGATCAGAACAAATGTCTGGAATGTGGAAAATGTGCAAGAGAATGCCCTTATGGAGCAATATTAGAAAACAGCAGACCATGTGTCAGAGTCTGTGAGGTAGATGCCATAAAATCTGATGCTAAAAGACAGGCGAGAATTAATAAAGAAAAATGTGTAGTCTGTGGAAGATGTATAGTAGCATGTCCATTTGGAGCAATCGCTGATAAGTCAAGTATTGTGCAGGTTACCGATAAAATATTAAAAAAAGATGAAAAAACTGCTGCTTTAATTGCACCTTCTTTTGTAGGACAATTTGGATTTAAAGTAAGCCCTGAAACAGTAAAATATGTTTTATTAGAAATAGGCTTTGATGAAGTTATTGAAGTTGCAGAAGGAGCAGATAGAGTTGCATTAGAAGAAAGCAGAGAAGCTATAGAGAGTTTAGAAAATGATAGAATATTGCTTAGTTCCTGCTGTCCTGCTTTTAAGAAGATGATAGTAAATGACTTTCCTGATCTAAAAGATAATCTCTCACATACTGATTCACCAATGTTAACAACTGCAGAAAAATTAAAGAGATATAATTCAGACATAAATACTGTATTTATTGGACCCTGTACTGCTAAAAAAGAGGAGGCAGCAGATAGTGAAGTGGTAGATTATGTGCTTACATTTGAAGAACTCATAGCTCTTATTACTGGATTTGAGATTAATCTTGAAAAAGTCATTGAAAGAAGAGAAATTAGAGATGCTTCAAAATTCGGCAGACAATTTGCTTATTCTGGGGGTTTGAAAGGTGTAATAGAAGAATTATCTGAAGGAAAAATAAAAGCTGATAATGCTGAAGGCCTGGCAAAATGTATAAAAAAATTGACTAATTTAAAGGCAGGAAAAAGTAATTTTGACTTTCTTGAAGGAATGGCCTGTAAAGATGGATGTATAGGTGGCCCTGGAAGTATGATAAATCCAAAAGCTGCCAGAAAGTTAATAGAAAATTTTGCTGAAAGATCAAATCTGAAATTAAAATAAATATAATACAACTTTAACAAAATGCCGTTTTTAGGCATTTTTCTTTTTGCTTATAAATAAAGGATTCTCACCACTTTATCAAGAATAATAAATGTTGGAGCAATTTTTAGAAAAAATATGGGTATTTATCAGGAAATATTTTAATTATTTACACTGTAGAAAGGAATATATATGCAGAAAGAAATTAAAAAAGGTGTTTATCTTCTCAAAATATATTTATCTCAAAATAAGATCATCAAAATTGGAGCCTTAGGAGAATGTGAATTTCCACAAGGATATTATTTTTATGCTGGATCAGCACAGAGAAACTTACCGGCTAGAGTTAGAAGACATTATTCTGAGGAGAAGAAATATCACTGGCATATTGATTATCTGCTGGGAGAAGCAGAACTGATAGATGATTTTGCTTTTGAGCTGCCTAAAAAGGGGGAGTGTTTTTTAACTGATTTAATGATTAATAATAATGGCAGAATAGTTGTGCCCACATTTGGTGCAGGAGACTGCAGCTGCAGGAGTCATCTTGTTTTTTTTCAAAAAAACTTTGCGAAAGTGTTTGTCAATGAGTTATTATATAATATAGATGTTAATTCAGAATTTAAGGAGTGGTTATATGGAAGATAATGATATACTTGCTGGTTTAAATAAAGAACAAAAAAGAGCAGTTAAATATAAAGATGGTCCTCTACTTATTCTTGCAGGTGCAGGTAGTGGAAAAACACGAGTTCTGACACATAGAATTGCCTATTTGATTGATAAATACAGGGTACCTGCAGAAAATATTCTTGCAGTAACTTTTACAAATAAAGCTGCAGATGAGATGAAAGAAAGAGTTAAAAAAATTGTGGGTCAGAAAAATAAAAGACTTCTTGTCAGTACATTTCATTCCTTTTGTGTGCAAATACTGCGCAGAGAAGCGGAAAAACTGGGTTATAAAAACAACTTTGTTATTTTTGATACACTTGATCAAAAAAAGCTTTTAAAAGAGATAATAAAAGATAAAAATTTAGATACAAAGAAGACAAAACCAGCAGCGGTTTTAAATAATATAAGCGGTTCCAAAAATGAATTAAAAAGTCCGGAAAAAGCACTTTTAACTGCTGATAGTTTTTTTGCTAAACTTTCAGCAGATATTTATAAAGAATATCAAAAAAGATTAAAAAATAATAATGCAGTAGACTTTGATGATTTAATTATGCTTACAGTAAAATTATTCGAAAATTATCCGGCAGTTCTGGAATATTATCAGCAGAGGTTTAAATATATTCTTGTTGATGAGTATCAAGATGTTAATACAGCTCAATATGAACTGGTAAAACTCCTATCAGATAAATATAAAAATATATGTGTTGTTGGAGATCCGGATCAGGGTATTTATGGTTTTAGAGGTGCAGATATAAGAAATATTTTAAATTTTGAAGTTGATTATCCTGAGGCAGAGGTAATAAAATTAGAGCAAAATTACCGCTCCAAAGAAAACATATTAAAGGCCGCTCAATCTGTAATAAAAAACAATCTTTCTCGAAAAGAGAAAAATCTGTGGACAGACAGAGGTGAGGGGTCAAAACTGGAACTTTATGAAGCAGAAAACGAAAAAGATGAAGCAGATTTTATCTGCAAAAAGGTAGAAGAATTAAAAAAAGAAGGCAGTTATAATTACAATGATATAGCAGTGCTTTACAGGACAAATTCTCAGTCCAGACCATTTGAAGATATGCTTATGAAATATGGAATTCCCTATCAGATAGTTGGAGGAGTTCGCTTTTATGAAAGAATGGAAATAAAAGATTTAATGGCTTATTTGAGAGTTATATATAATCCTTCTGATAATATTAATCTGCTCAGGATTATCAACAGGCCCAGAAGGGGAATTGGTGAAGGAACAGTTTCTAAGCTGCGTGATTATGCAGAAAAAGAAAATATTAGCCTTTACGAAGCAGGACTACAGGCAGATAATATAACAGCACTTACAGGAGTGTACTTAAAAAGGATAAAAACTTTTTTTGAATTAATGGAAGAACTCCGTAAAAAACAGGATAAGATGGCACTTTCAATGCTGGTGGATAAAGTGCTTGATAGAAGTGGATACAGAAAAAATTTGCAGGAAGAAAATACTGCAGATGCAGAATCGCGTCTGGAAAATATAGAAGAACTATTTTCAGTAATTGATGAATACATGAAGCAGAGTTCTGATAATAATCTGGGTGGTTTTCTGGAAGAAGTGACACTTATGTCAGATGTGGATTCTATGGAAGATGAGAAAAGTACATTAACATTGATGACCATACATTCTGCTAAAGGTCTGGAATTTCCTGTTGTCTTTTTAGTTGGTATGGAAGATGGTATTTTCCCTCATTCCAATTCACTTTATGAACGTGATGGTCTGGAAGAAGAACGGAGATTATGTTATGTTGGTATGACAAGAGCTGAAGACAAACTTTATCTGAGCAGAGCAAAATTGCGGCTTCGCTTTGGAGAAAGAGAAATGAATCCACCATCTCAATTCCTTGCAGAAATACCTTCTGAACTATTAAAAACAGGAGAAGATCAAAAAACAGATATAGAAGATAAAAAAGAAAACTATACCGCTAAAAATCCTCCTGCAGAATATGTAATAGGCCAGAAAATTGTACATCCACGCTGGGGAATTGGTATTGTCATTTCTATCAAAGAGAATAAAGGGACAGAATTAAAAATAAGTTTTCATAATGGTGGAATAAGGACTCTTCTCGCAGAATATGCTCCAATTCAGAAAGTATAGGTAGGTGATTATATGCAGGAATTAAGCAGAGAAGAAGCTGAAAAAAAAATAAATGCTTTAAGAGAGAAAATAAGAGATCATGAGTATAGATATTATGTTCTGGATGATCCGTCAATTTCTGATGCTGAGTTTGATCAGCTTATGAGTGACCTTATTAAATTGGAGGAAAAATTTCCTGAACTTATTACTGAAGATTCTCCCACACAGAGAGTGGGTGGAGAGCCGGTAGGTGAATTTAAAAAAGTTGAACATTCAAGACAGATGCTGAGCCTTGCTAATACGTTTAATGAGGGAGAACTGCGTGATTTTGATTCTCGTGTAAGAAAGACAATTAAAGATAATTTTTCATATGTTGTTGAACACAAAATTGATGGTTTATCGGCAATATTAACCTATGAAGACGGCAGTTTTGTTCTTGGAGCAACAAGAGGTAATGGAGTTGTTGGTGAAGATGTAACAGAAAATTTCCGTACAATTAGGTCTCTGCCATTAAAAATAAACGATAGGGCCCATATTGAAATTAGAGGAGAAGTATTTTTAAGCAAAACAGAATTTGAGAAGATCAATGAAAAAAGGCTAAAAAATGGCGAACCTCTTTTTGCCAATCCCCGCAATGCAGCAGCTGGAAGTATAAGACAGCTGGATCCACGAATTGCAGCAGAAAGAAATTTATCTATTTTAATATATGACTTAATTGATCATTCCGAAAAAGAATTTAAAACACATACTGAAAGTCTGGAATATCTAAAAAAAATTGGGTTTAGAGTAAACTGGTATCAGAAAGCAGAAAATATTGATAAAGTAATTGCTATATGTAAAAAGTGGGAGGATAAAAGAGAAGAGCTTGATTTTGAGATAGATGGACTTGTAGTCAAAATAAATAATTTATCTCAGAGGGAAAAACTTGGCTCAACAGCTAAAAGTCCACGCTGGGCAGCAGCATATAAGTTTCCAGCTCAGCAAAAGACCACAGTTATTAAAGATATAGAAATTTCAGTTGGAAGAACAGGAGCACTTACACCTACAGCTGTTCTGGAACCGGTACAGCTGGCAGGTTCCACTGTCAGCAGGGCTACACTTCATAATGAAGATGAAATCAAAAGAAAAAATATAAAAATTGGAGATCATGTTTTAGTGCATAAAGCTGGTGATATTATACCGGAAGTGGTAAAAGTTATTGAAGAAAAAAGAGACGGCAGTGAAAAAGAATTTAAAATGCCTGATTCATGTCCTGTTTGTGGCAGTAAGGTTATCCGAGAAGAAGGTGAAGCAGTTACAAGATGTACTAATATTACCTGTCCGGCCCAGAGAAAAGAAAGTATACTTCATTTTGTTTCCAGAGATGCTATGGATATTGAAGGAATCGGGCCAGTACTGGTTGACCAGCTGTTGGAAAATAATCTTATTGAAGATTATGCTGATTTATATTTTCTCAAAAAAGAACACCTTATTCCACTGGAGAGGATGGGCGAGAAATCAGCGCAAAATGTGATAGATTCAATAGAAAAAAGCCGGGAACGAGAATTTTTTAGGGTGCTTTTTGCACTGGGAATAAGACACGTAGGTCTTGGTGCAGCTCGTGTGCTGGATAAAAATTATGATTCAATTGACCAGCTGGCAGATGCTGGAGAGGAAGAACTTGTCAGGATTGATGAGATTGGTCCTGTTATTGCCAAGAGTATAGTTTCATTTTTTTCGGAAAGACATAATAAAGATCTGATAACAAGACTTAAACAGGCAGGAGTAAGGTTAAAAAAAGAAAATAATAATAATAAGGATTCTTATCTGGAAGGTTTAAAATTTGTTTTTACAGGTACACTGGACGCTTTTACTCGCTCAGAAGTAGAAGATATAGTAGAAAAAGCTGGAGGTAGAGCTTCTTCTTCAGTCAGCAGTAAAACTGATTATCTTGTTGCTGGCAAAAATCCAGGTTCTAAGTATGATAAAGCAAAAGAACTTGGAGTTAAAGTATTAGATGAAGATGAATTTAAAAATATGATTGAAGAAATGTCCGATTAAAAACACTAAGATAGGATAAGAAACTGATATTTTATACTAAAAATTAAATGAATTATATATGTGAGGAGGAAATTTAATGATTAAAAGAAAAGATGTGGAACACGCAGCTGCTTTAGCAAAGCTTAAACTTAATAAAGAAGAAAAAGAAAAATACACAGAACAGATTGGTGAAATATTAAATTATGTAGATAAGCTGAATGAACTGAATACAGATGGTGTTGTGCCGACAGCTTATACAGTACCAATGAAAAATGTTCTGCGTGAGGATAAGGTGGAAAAATCACTTCCACGAGAAAGATCACTTGCAAATGCACCTGATCAAAAAGATGGTCAGTTTAGAGCACCCAAAATAATGTCAGACTAAATATAGGCAGAAAGAGAGGTAATTAATAAAATGAACATTTATGATCTAACGATCCATGAATTAAAGGATAAACTTTCTGATGGAGAATTGACTGCAGCAGAGATAAAAAATGCTTTTTTAGATAGAATTAATGACGTTGAAGATAAAGTCAAATCATATATTACTGTTATTGATAAGCTGGTTAATCGTCAGCTAAATAACTATGAAGAAAATAAGGATGGCCTGCTGGCTGGAATTCCAATAGCAGTAAAAGATAATATGTCAACTGATGGAATAAAAACCAGCTGTGCATCCAAAATACTGGAAAATTATAAACCACCTTATAATGCTGCAGTAGTTGAAAATCTAAATGATGCTGGAGCATTAATTTTAGGTAAAACCAATATGGATGAATTTGCCATGGGTTCAACCACAGAAAATTCAGCTTTTTTTAATACCCACAATCCCTGGAATTTAAATCGTGCACCAGGAGGATCTAGTGGTGGTTCAGCAGCAGCTGTGGCAGCCGGAGAATGTGCAGCTGCTCTTGGTTCTGATACAGGTGGGTCAATTAGACAGCCGGCTTCATACTGTGGTGTGGTTGGACTAAAACCTACCTATGGACTGGTATCCCGCTATGGTCTGGTTGCTTTTGCATCTTCTTTAGATCAGATAGGCCCTCTTACCAAAGATGTGGAAGATAGTGCCGTTATGATGAATGTAATTGCAGGTCATGATCCAAAAGATACCACTTCAGTTGAGAGAAAAAAAGAAGATTATACAGAATACTTAAAAGAAGATGTCAGCGGCATGAAAATAGGTATTCCCGAAGAATATTTTAACTTAGATTTTGATCAGGAAGTTAAAAACAGTGTAATGTCAGCAGTAGAAAAGCTAAAAAAAGCAGGTGCAGAAGTAGAAACAGTACATATGACAGATGCATCCTATGCTCTTGCAGCTTATTATGTAATTGCTCCAGCTGAGGCAAGTTCCAATCTGGCCCGGTATGATGGAGTGCGTTATGGTCTGCGCAGTGAGCATGCTTCAGATGTGGAAGAAATGTTTACAAACACCAGATATGAAGGTTTTGGTGATGAAGTTAAAAGAAGAATTGTGATTGGAACTTATGTATTAAGTTCAGGATATTATGATGCTTATTACCTTAAGGCACAGAAGGTTAGAACTCTAATCAAGGATGATTTTGACCGAATCTTTAATGATTTTGACCTAATCATAACTCCAACTGCGCCTTCAACAGCTATTGAACTGGACTCAAAAAGTGATCCTTTAACAATGTATCATTCAGATATTTTTACAGTACCAGTAAATATAGCCGGTGTCCCTGCAATGTCTGTTCCCTGTGGTTTTGACTCCAGTAATATGCCAATTGGACTGCAGTTGATTGGACCACATTTTGGTGAAGGTAAAATTATACAGGCAGCATATACCCTAGAAAAACTGCTGAATATTAAAGATAGAAGAGCAGAATTATAAATCATTGAGAGAGGTGAAAAAATGGCTACTAAATATGAAACAGTAATTGGACTTGAAGTCCATGTACAGCTGGCTACAGAATCTAAAATTTTCTGCGGCTGCAGTACAGAATTTGGAAAAGAACCAAACGAAAATACTTGTCCTGTCTGCTTGGGTCTACCAGGAACACTGCCGGTTTTAAATAAAAAAGCAGTGGATTATGCAATTATGGCAGGACTTGCCTTAAACTGCAGAATTGCAGAGTATTCTAAATTTGACAGAAAAAATTATTTTTATCCTGATCTGCCGAAAGCCTATCAGATTTCACAGTTTGATCTTCCAATTGCAGAACATGGAAATATTGAAGTTGAGACAGATAAAGGAGTTTTTAACATAGGTGTTACCAGAGTTCATTTAGAAGAAGATGCCGGAAAATTAATTCACGAAGGTAGTATTGATAAATCTGAAGGAAGTCTAATAGATTATAATAGAACCGGAGTTCCGCTGATAGAAATAGTTAGTGAGCCGGATATAAGAACTCCAGCTCAGGCTAAAGCTTATCTAACACAGCTGAAACTTATTATGGAATATCTTGATATATCAGATTGTAATATGGAAGAAGGTTCTCTGCGCTGTGATGCCAATATTTCTCTGCGCCCTGCAGGACAAAAAGAATTTGGTACAAAAGCTGAACTTAAAAACATGAACTCTTTTAGTGCAGTAGAAAAAGGATTGGAATATGAAATAAAAAGACAGCAGCAGATACTGGAAGAGGGAGGAGAGATTATTCAGGAAACAAGAACTTGGGATGAATCTTTAAATAAAACAATATCTATGCGCGGTAAAGAAGAAGCTCATGATTACAGATATTTTCCTGAACCGGATTTGGTACCTCTAGAAATAGATGAGGGCTGGAAAAAAGAAATGAGCAAAAAAATACCGGAACTCCCGCGTGAAAAATACAAAAGATTTGTTTCTGAATTAGGACTGCCGGAATATGATGCAGGTGTATTAATAGGAGATAGAGCAATGGCTGAACTTTTCGAAGAAACTTTAAAATCTTACTCTGATGCTAAAACAATCAGCAACTGGATGATGGGTGAGTTTCTCCGCCTGCTTAATGAAAATAATGACTGTGTAGATGAGACTGGGATTTCGGCTAAAAACTTTGCTGAAATGCTTGGACTAATTGATGAAGGAGTAATAAGTGGGAAAATAGCTAAAAAAGTATTTGAAAAGATGTACAGCAGTGGAGAAAGTGCTGAAAAAATTGTTGAAGAAGAAGGACTGAAGCAGATAAGTGATGAGGATGAACTAGAAAAAATCGTTGATAAAATAATAGCAGATAATCCATCAGCAGTGGAAGATATAAAGAACGGAAAAGATAGGGCTATTGGATTTCTGGTTGGTCAGGTAATGAAAGAGACAAAAGGAAAAGCCAATCCTGGACTGGTAAATCAGATGTTGAGGAAAAAAGTTGCTGAATAAAATAAGTACCAATTGAACCCGCCGCAGAAAAGGCGGGTTCAAAATAAGGATGAGGTGAAATGAAAATTGATAAAATAAAAAATAAAATAAAAAACAGAATTCCAGGACCGATGAGGATAGAAAGATATTATTCTGTATTAATACCAGTGATTGAGATAAATAATAAAACTTATATTCTGTATGAGGTGAGAGCAGATCATCTTTCCACACAGCCGGGAGAAATATCTTTTCCTGGCGGACGTGTGGAAAGAGGAGAAACATTCTGTCAGGGTGCTGTAAGAGAGTGTTCAGAAGAATTAAACATTGCTGAAGAAAAAATAGATGTTCTGGGAGAAATAGATTATTTAATTACCCCATTTAATTTTATAATATATGCGTTTGTTGCTCAAATTGATATTGATAATTTATATGGGATTGAAGTTAACAAAAATGAAGTAAAAGAAATATTTAAAGTTCCTGTTGATTATCTTATGATCCATAAGCCAGAAGAATACAGAGCAGAGCTGAAAAGTGAAATGGATAATAATTTCCCCTATCATTTAATTCCAGGGGGAGAGGAGTACAACCACCGCAGAAGCAGCTATACAGTTTATTTTTACAGGTATGAAGATAGAATAATATGGGGAATAACAGCAGAAATAAGTAAAAACTTTATTGATATCTTAAAAAACAGAGTATAAAGCTTGACATTCTATTCTATATATCGTATTATTTGAATACAATAATATTAAAGGCTGGGAGGAAATAAAATGCCCTTTTTTACAGATTCAGAAACGGGAAATTTATTGGAAGATAATTTTTCTAATTTTGAGTCAGAAGCTGAAATTTTAAAGGCGCTTGCACATCCGGTGAGGCTCTGTATTGTAAGAGGGCTGCTGGATGTTGAAGGATGTAATGTTTCGAAGATGCAGCAGTGTCTGGATATACCTCAGTCAACTCTGTCACAGCATCTAGCAAAATTAAGAGATGCAGGTATACTTTCGAGCAAAAGAAATGGTTTGGAAAGAAATTATTATGTTATCAGTGATAAAGCTAAGAAAATCGTAATGTCCTTAGATGATTGAAGATAATATTAAAGGCAGTCTGATTGAAAATATCAACTGCCTTTATTTTTCATCTGGAAAAATATTTTATTAAGTTTAAATTTTAACCAGAGTGCTGCCGGTATACCACTTATAACTTCTGAAATAGGAAAGGCAAACCAAAGATATTCCAGACCAACAGTCCTTCCTAAAATATACATTAAAGGAAGCAGAACTATTATTTGTCTCAAGAAAGAAAAGAATAAACTTGGTAATCCGTTTCCCAGTGCCTGAAAAGTAGTTGAGACAATTATTGCCGGACCTATAATTGGAAAAGCTGTGCTTATTTTTTTGAGTGCATTTGTTCCAATATCTATGAGTTCTGGATCACTGTTAAACAATTTAATCAAAAATTCTGGAACAGTCTGGAAGATGATAAATCCTATAAAAGTAAAGGTAAAAGCAATCATTAATGCTGATTTAAATACTTTTTTCATTCTTGCTGGATTATTATGCCCATAGTTATATCCCATAATAGGCATATATCCCTGATTGAGTCCAAAAACAGGCATAAAGACAAATGACTGAAGTCTAAAATAAATACCTGCGGCAGCAATAGCTGTACTGCCAAAACCAGCCAGGATTTTATTCATACCACCCAGCATAAAACTGGCCAAAAACTGCATTACCATTGCCGGGAAACCTACCTTGTAAATTTCTTTTATTATCTGAAATCTGAAAGAAAAATCTCTAAGCTTTATTTGAAGTTCATTGCGCTCATCGAAAAAAATAAAGAAAAGGAATATTCCACTTACTGCTCTGGAAAAAACAGTAGCAGCTGCGGCACCGGTAACTTCCAAACGAGGGAAGATCCACCATCCATAAATCAAAAAAGGATCCAGGATAATATTTATTACAGATCCGATAAGCATTGCAATCATTGGTGTAAATGTATTACCTTCACCGCGGAGAATATTGTTTGTGATTATGGGGAAAAACATGGCGATTGATCCCATTAAAATTATGCTGATATATTCACCTCCCATTTGGATGAGAAGCTTATCATTTGTAAAGAGACGCAGGATTTTATCAGCATAAAAAAATCCAATTACAGCTACTGTTATTCCATATACTAGGGTAATCATGATGCTGTGTTCTGCCGCATTTGCAGCCGCTTTTTTGTTATTTTCCCCAAGTCTTCTTGAAATAAGAGAACTTGCACCTACACCTGTTCCAACTCCAATACCTATTAAGATAATTTGAATTGGGAAAGCAAGTGACAATGCCGAAAGAGCTTCAGTACTGAGTCTGCCAACATAAATGCTGTCAACTACATTGTAGAGGGCCTGAATGGCCATAGCAATTATTGATGGTACAGACAACCTCAATAAAAGCGGTATTATTTTTTCAGTTCCCAGTTTTTCTGAACCTTTCTGCTGCATTTTCTGTAGACCTCCTCTGTCTTATAGATTATATGCTGTTAAAATTAATTAAATGATAAAATAAGATATTACAGGTATTGTTAATGCTGAAAAAAGTGTAGAAACAAATAAACTTTTTGCTGCATAGGTGTAGTCGCCATTATATATTTCCGCAAATATAACTCCATAGGATGCGGCCGGCATACCCATCTGTAAGGTTAAAATAGTTCTAACTTGATTGTCTACTTCAAAATAAAAAAGCACCAAAAAAGCTGCTGCCGGAATTATCAGTAATTTAATGATAGAAAATACTATTAAATTAATATCAGTAAAAATTCCCCTCAACTGTATTTTTTCCAGACTGCTGCCAATAACAAGCATAGAAAGTGGGAAAGTAGCATTTCCCAGCATATCAACTGCAGACTCTAGAGGAAGGGGAAGTTTAAGGCCAGTAATCATTAAAAATAGTCCTATAAATATTGCTATTAATCCATTGTTAAACATGCTTTTAAAATTAAAATCCAGCTCATCACTGTCATTTATAAAAAGTCTGATCCCATAAGTCCATACAATTATATTAAATGGAATTAGACCAAGGGCAGCATATGCCAGGCCATTTTCGGGAAGCAGTGCATCTGCTACCGGTATCCCCATATAACCTATATTACCAAAAATTAGTAAAAATTTTACTATTATTTTTTTACTTTTAGGTAGTGAGAAAAGTTTGGTGATTAAATTTGCTGTAATAATAAGAAAAATATAGAAAATAAACCAGTATATTAAAATAGTTTTCATATTAGATATCAAGTTTTTATTCAATTCCATCTGCAGTGATGATATAATCATTGCCGGTAAAATAAGATTCATCAGCAGCTTAGAAATTGCTGCCATATTATTTTCATTAAGATAATTGATTTTTCTCAAATAATAACCGATAAAAATAAGAATAAACAGTGAGACTATCTGTCCAATAATCAGTTGAAAATCCAAGATTTTAGCCTCCATTTAAAATTATACTGGCAAAATATTAATAAATACTGTCAAGTAATTCTACCACAGAAGATGTGGGCTGTCAAAAACAGTAAATAACAGGAGTTTCCCCAAAATTTATTTTCAAGCTGCAAAAAGGGGGCTTTAGTCATCAACGAAATTTTTAGATTTATCTAAAACTCAATTCGGGTGTGAAATAGGGCACACTAATCAATGAGTCCTCCTGACTCATGATTAGCTCACTCCATCCTGCAGTTCAACCCTATTTCTTCCTTCATTTCGTTAAGATTCATTGACTAAAAATTTCAATATTCCTGCATCTCCCCTTTTTGCAGCAGTATATAAAAAAATGGGGAAAGTCTTTTAGTAAATATATTTGCATTTTAAGTTTTAATTGATAAAATTGTCTTATAAGATTTACAGGGGGCTGCTAAAATGGTTAAAAAAAATGATATATATAGAGTAAAAATTGAAGATCTTGCCAATGGTGGAGATGGTGTAGGAAGAATAGAGGATAATCTGGTAGTTTTTGTACCCCTAACTCTTCCTGGTGATTATGTAAAAATTAAAATAACATACAAAAAAAAGAATTTTGCACAGGGTGAATTAATAGAGCTAATTGAATCTTCTCCAGATAGAATAGAACCTCCGTGTCCGGTTTTTGATATATGTGGGGGCTGTCAGATTCAGCATATAAATTATAAAAAACAGCTGGAATTCAAGAAAAATATGATTTATGATTTAATGGCAAGAATCGGAGAACTTGATAATATTCCTTTAAAAGAAATAATTCCCTATCAGCCTCCATTTCGCTACAGAAATAAAGCTCAATTTCCACTCACAGAAGTTGGTGAGGAAATAGTGGCTGGATTTTATCAGAGAGCATCTCATTCTATAGTTCCATATAATAACTGTTTGATCCAGCACCCACTTATAAATAGAATTCTGCGAGAAACCCTTGAAGTGCTGAACAAGGAAGAACTATCAGTTTATGACGAGAAGAAAGGTGTTGGTTTGCTGAGGCATTTAATAATTAGAGCTGGAGTATGTACAAACCAAGCTCTGCTTACTTTTGTAACATCAGAACTTGAATTTCCAAATTCTAAAAATATAGCCAAAAGAATTTTTGACAGAATTCCAGAACTAAAAGGCGTAACTCAGAATATAAATATAGAAAATACAAATAGAATTATGGGCAGCAGAAATATAAATCTATTTGGAGAAAATAAGATAAAAGAATATATTGGGAAAGCAGAGTTTGTTATTTCTCCATCATCTTTTTTCCAGGTTAATACACTTCAGGCAGAAAAATTATATAAGCAGATTTTTTCAATGGCTGAATTTAATGGAGGCGAAAAAATAGTAGATGCCTTTTCTGGCACAGGAAGTATTGCTGTTTACCTGGATCAGAAAATGAAAAAAGAAAAAAATAATATAGAAAAAATATATTGTATAGAAAATTCTGCATCTGCAGTTAAAGATGGGAAAGTAAATATACATTTGAATTCTCTGGATAATATTGAATTTATTGAAGGTGAAGTAGAAAAAGAACTGGGAAAATTATTAAAGGATAATAAGATAGATCTGCTGGTTTTTGATCCCCCCAGAAAAGGTCTGGAAGATAGAACAGTTGAAATGGTAAAAGAAAGTGGTATAGAGAAGGTTATATATGTTTCCTGTAATCCAGCCACACAGGCAAGGGATTTAAAAAACTTAAAAAGTGATTATAAGGTTGAAGTTATACAGCCAGTTGATATGTTTCCACAGACATATCACGTTGAGTCTGTTGCATTATTAAAAAAATTTACATAAGAAAACTGCCTCTTATAAAATATTAAGTTTTATGCTTAAATATGAAAAACTTCTTTAAATTGTTTCCTTGCTCATTAAGGGTGATTTGTGATATATTATAGTATAGTTAAAAAATGCTCCACAAAATAGGAGGAGTAAATATGAATATCTTTTTTCTGATTCTTTTTGTATTAGTTGGGGCTGCAGGCCTTTTTTATCAGGTTGATTCAGGTATATTTATAGGGTTTGGATTAATACCATGGCAGCTTTTGAAAATTAAATTGAACAAAAAATTTGTTTTGATATCAATATTAATTTCGACAGTAATAGGTGGTGGCTATTTTATTTATACAAAAAAATGGCTGATAACAGCCCTGTTCATTTTTATTCAGCTTTATAATTACTGGGGATTATTAAATGCTGAACATGAATAATATTTCCCATTATAATAAGACAGGTAAAAAATTCTGCTGAACAGGGTCTAAAAAATAAATAAGTAAATATAAATAACACAATAGGGAGGAATAAAAATGCCGACATATTTATATGAATGTAAAAGCTGTGGAAGGTTTGAAAAATTTCAAAATATTAAGGATGAGCCTCTGGAAGAATGTCCGGAGTGTGGAGGTAAAGTAAAACGCATTATAGGTGCTCCCGGCATTATTTTTAAAGGTTCTAATTTTTATGTAAATCAGGAAAATAAAAAATCTGAAAAAAAAGAAAAGAAAAATAAGGAAAATACTGATAAAGCATCTTAAAAACAATAAAAGTCGGCACTAGTAGTGCCGGCTTTTTTTGAAATGTTCTCCTGTGTGAGCTGTATAATAGTTGATGAAGTGTATAAAATTATAATTAATTTTAGGTAAAATAAAGGCAGGTAAAATAAAATGATAAAAGTGTCTTTAAAAAAATGTGATTCATATAATAGAGAAAAAATAAAAAATTCACTGGATATTCTAATCGATAATCTTGGTGGATGGGAGCAATATATTAAAAAAGGTAAAAGGGTTTTGTTAAAAACAAATCTTTTAATGGGAAAAGATCCTGATCAGGCTGTAACTACACATCCGGAGATTCTGCGAGCTGTAGGAATAAAAGTAAAATCTCTGGGAGCAGAGGTAGTTATTGGTGATAGTCCTGGAGGACCTTTTAATGAAAATTTACTAAAAAGAGCCTATAAAAAAAGCGGTATTTATGAAATGGCAGCTGAGGAAGGTTTTGAACTCAATTATAATACGGAAGAAAAAACAGTGGAATTTAAAGATGGGAAAATAATCAAGTCTTTTGTTCTTGGAGAATATGTTTTAAATGCAGATTTTATTATAAATCTACCTAAATTAAAAACACATGGATTAACTATGTATACAGGAGCTGTAAAAAATTTATTTGGATGTATACCGGGTGTTTTAAAAGCAGAATATCATCTTAAAATGCCAAATGTGGATGATTTTTCGCGTATGTTAAATGATCTTGCCTTACTTGTTAAACCAGGATTAACAATTATGGATGGAATAATAGGAATGGAAGGAGATGGACCTTCTTCTGGAGAACCAAGAAATTTTAAATATCTGCTTGCTTCAGAATCCCCTTTTTATCTGGATAGGGTGGCAGTAGAAATTTTAGGCATTAATCCACTAGAGGAAGTTCCACTTATTAAAATCTCTCGTGAAGATGGTTTAATTGCTGAAGATAATTATCAAATAGTGGGTGATCAGCTTGACAGCTATAAAGATGCAAAAATTCCTTCTATAGAAGGGAATTCAAATCTTCTAAAGGATAAAATGCCTAATTTTTTAGCAGAACTTCTGGAAAAATTTCTGCGGCCCAAACCGGTTTTTGATAAAAATAAATGTGTAAGCTGCAGAACCTGTGCGGAAAACTGTCCTCCTGAAGCAATAGAGATGGTTGACAGCTTTCCAAAAGTTGATTTAGATCTATGTATTCGCTGCTTTTGCTGTCAGGAATTATGCCCTTATGATGCAGTGAATATTAAACATCCCTGGCTGGGCAAACTTTTTTTTAGCAGATAGAGGAGGAATATTTATTAATGAAACTGGGTGTAATTTCAGATACACATATATCTATGGGGGGGCAAAAACTCCCTCCAAAACTGCTGGAAGAATTAAAAAACGTAGATTTAATAATACATGCTGGTGATCATGTGTCAGAAAAAGTATTGGATGAACTAAAAAATATTAAACCTGTTCGCGCTGTTTATGGCAATATGGATAATTATTTAATAAAAAATAAGCTTTCTAAAAAAATAACATTTGAAATAAATGATAGGAAAATTGGGCTGACTCACGGCCATCAATTCAGGGCTGGAGATTTAATTAATTCTCTGGATTACAGTTTTCCGGACTGTGATATTATAATTTTTGGCCACACACACAGACCGTTAAATCAATATATTAACAAAAAATTATTTTTTAATCCAGGTTCTCCAACAGATAAAAGATTTGAGAAAAACTATACCTTTGGTATAATAGATATTAATAAAGATATAAATTCTGAAATAAAAATTCTAAAGGAGGGATCTTAATGTCTGTGTATGATATTGCAAGAAGGCTGGAAAGAAAAATAAAAGATTCTGATGAATATCAGGAATACACTGAATTAAGAAAAAAAGTTATGGGAAAAAAAGGCTCAAGAGAAATGCTTTTAGACTATCAGAATTTAATGATGGAGCTGCAGACAAAACAGCTTTCCGGGCAGGAAATAAGTGAAGAAGAAAAAGAAAAGCTCAATAATCTTAATAATTTTATTGAAATTAATAACAATGTTAAAAAATATCTGGAGGCAGAATATAAATTAAGTGTTATGTTAAATGATCTTCAGAAAATTATATTTTCAGATATAGAAATTGGTATACCGCAGAATAATGAAGCCGAGGATAGTTCAGAAAAAGAAGGTAGTTCAGAAAAAGAGGATTAAAAGTCAGGCAGAAAAAAAGCACCCAGTGTCTGGGTGCTTTTAATAAGATACATTTTATACAGGTTATACAGGACGTACTTCTTTTACACCGTCAATGTTATTTTTCAGTGTACGTTCAATACCATTTTTTATGGTCAGTGTTGACATTGGACAACCACTGCAGGCTCCAAGTAATTTAACTTTTACAATTCCGTCTTCAGTGACTTCTACCAGCTCAACATCACCACCATCAGCCTGAAGGCTGGGTCTGATTTTATCGATATATTTTTCAACTTCTTTTTTCAATGTTGCACCTCCTAATTTACATTTGATTATATTATACTAAAAAACTCAACTTTTTACAACACCTAAATTATCTGGATTTTCCCCATTTTTTATATACTGCTGCAAAAAAGGGAGATGCAGGAATATTGAAATTTTTAGTCAATGAATCTTAACGAAATTAAGGAAGAAATAGGGTTGAACTACAGGATGGAGTGAGCTAATCATGAGTCAGGAGGACTCATTGATTAGTGTGCCCTATTTCACACCCGAATTGTGTTTTAGATAAATCTAAAAATTTCGTTGATGACTAAAGCCCCTTTTTGCAGCTTGAAAATAAATTTTGGAGAAACTCCTACTAAATTATATAAAGACTTTTCCCATTTTGCAACTCTAAAAATAATTTTGGGGAAACTCTATCTAAATTATATTTTCGATTTTGTTAATAGGAGAATGATAAAATGTCTAAATTTGTACACCTTCATAACCATACCGCTTACAGCCTGCTGGATGGTGCTCTTAGGATTGAAGATATGGTTAAAAAGGCAAAAGAAAATAATATGCCTGCAGTTGCTATGACAGACCATGGAGTTCTTTATGGTATGATAGAATTTTATAGACATGCAAAAAGTGAGAATATTAAGCCAATTCTAGGGTGTGAGCTTTATCTGACCACAGGTTCCAGATTTGAAAAATCTAGAGAACGGTATCACCTGATTGTACTGACTGAAAATAACATAGGATACCATAATCTTATTCAGCTGGTTTCCAAAGCATGGCTGGAAGGTTTTTATTATAAGCCGCGGGTGGACAAAGAACTGCTGGCAGAATATAGTGATGGTCTCATATGTCTATCTGCGTGTATTCAAGGAGAGATTTCTCAGCTTATTTTAAAAGGTCGATATAAAGCAGCTAAAAATGCTGCAGCAGAATACAGACAGATTTTTGGCAGGGATAATTTTTTTCTTGAACTTCAGGATCACAATCTTCAGTCTGAAAAAGAAGCTGCTTCAGGAATTATAAAGATTTCTCAGGAGCTTGATCTTCCTCTTGTAATTACCAATGATGCACATTATTTAAATAAATCAGATGCAGATCTTCAGGATGTTCTGCTGGCACTGCAGACAGGAACAACAATAGATGATAAAAATAGAATGACCTTTGAAGGAAAGGAATTTTATTTTAAAACACCTGAAGAAATGGAAGCATTATTTCCTGATATTAAAACTGCTTATGAGAATACAGTAAAAATTGCTGAAAGATGTAATGTTGAACTCGATTTTGATAAGTTTTATCTTCCTGATTATCCTGATATAGAAAATGGAGAAAATCCTGAAAGTTTTCTCAAAAAATTGTGCTGTCAAGGATTAAAAAATAAAGTATTTCAGGATATTAAAAAAGCAGAAAAAAGGTTGGAATATGAGCTTAGTATTATTTATAAAATGGGTTATGCTTCTTATTTTTTGATTGTATATGATTTTGTTAAATATGCGGAAGAAAACGGTATTAGAGTTGGCCCTGGTAGAGGTTCTGCAGCTGGAAGTCTTGTTGCTTATTTATTAAATATTACAAAGGTCAATCCTTTAAAATACGGGCTTTTATTCGAACGATTTTTAAATCCAGAAAGAGCTACAATGCCTGATATAGATATAGATTTTGATGAACAGAGAGATGAAATTATTGAATATGTAAAAAAGAGGTATGGAGAACAGAGAGTGGCACAAATTGGTACTTTTGGAACAATGGCAGCTCGTGCAGCTGTTAGAGATGTAGGTAGAGCGCTTGGGATATCCTACGGAAGGGTTGATAAAATTGCAAAGCTTATTCCAACTCAGCCTGGTACAACGATTAAAGAAGCTTTAAGTTCTGTTAAAGAACTGCAGGATTATTATAAAAACGATCCGGAAATTAAAAAATTAATAGATTATGCCAGAGGGGTGGAGGGTATGCCCAGACATATCTCCACACATGCTGCCGGCATAATAATTGGTGCCCAGCCTCTGACTGAAATTATTCCTCTGCAGAAACAGGATGACAGCATAATTACTCAGCTGCCTATGGGTGATCTGGAGGCACTGGGCCTTCTGAAAATGGATTTTTTAGGTCTGCGCAATCTAACAGTTATAGAAAATACATTAAATTTGATTAAGCAGAGGCACGGGAAAGAAATAGATATTGACAGTATTCCACTTGATGATAAAAAAGTATATCGTCTTCTTCAGTCAGGAAATACTGCTGGAGTTTTTCAGATGGAATCATATTTATTTCAATCTTTAAATAGAAGATTAAAACCTGACCGCTTTAGTGATCTTATAGCTCTGCTGGCTCTGGGAAGGCCCGGACCACTTGGTAGTGATATGGTTGATGATTATATAAAGAGTAGACATGGTGAAAAAGAGCCGGAATATCTGCACCCAAAACTTAAGCCAATTCTAGAAGAAACTTTTGGTATGATTCTTTATCAGGAGCAGGTTATGGAGATTGCCAGTACGCTCGGTGGATATACTATGGGAGAAGCTGACCTTTTGCGAAGAGGCATGGGCAAGAAAAAATTAGAATTAATTGCGGGCGAAAGAAAGCGTTTTATAAATGGTGCTGTAGAAAATGGTATAGATAAAAAAACAGCCAATAAAATTTTTGATCAGATGGAATATTTTGCTGGATATGGATTTAATAAATCCCATAGTACTGCTTATGCATTTCTCGCCTATCAGACAGCTTACTTAAAAGTACACTATCCAGCTGATTTTATGTCTGCTCTCCTGTCATCTGTTATGGGTAATCAGGATAAAATTTCGGATTATATTAAAGCATGCCGGGAAATAAATATAGAAGTACTGCCGCCAGATATAAATATCAGCGGATTTTATTTTACACCTGAGGCGGAAGATAAAATAAGATTTGGTTTAAAAGCAGTTAAAAATGTAGGCAGCGGTTCCATAGAAGCTGTTATAGAGGCACGTAAAGAAAAAAAATTTGAAAGTTTTACGGATTTTCTGCAGAGAATAGATATGAGCAGAATAAATATTCAGGTTTTAGAGGCTTTTATAAAAAGCGGAGTATTTTCTCAGTTTTCTGCTAAAAGGTCTCAGCTTTTATTAAACTATAAAGATTTGTATAAAAAATATAATATGCTGTATAAGGAAAGAGCTCAGGGCCAGATATCATTTTTTGATATGTTTTCTAAAAGTAATGACTTTATGGAAGAAGATCTTGCTTATCAGGATATACAGGAACTGAGAAAAGACGTTCTGTTAGAACAGGAAAAAGAGTTTTTGGGAATTTATGTTTCCGGTCATCCTCTGGATAAATACAAAAATAAAATAAACGAAATAGTTGATCTTTCAATAAGTCAAATTGAAAATATTAAAGAAAATCGGGAGATTTTTTTTGCAGGTCAAATAATAAATAATCGTTCACATATAACAAAAAGAGGCAACAAAATGGCCTTCTTGACATTGGAAGATTGGTCAGGTAAGATAGATGTAATTGTATTTCCAGATCTGCTGTCTGAACTGGATTTTGATATGGAGAAATCTGGGCAGATTTTTGTTGTTGGAAGAAGAGATGACAAAAAAGTAATAGCTTCAAAAATTATCCCGATGGAAAGAAAAATATTAATTATAGATTTGAATAATATTGAACGAAAAAAAATTTTTACTTTAAAAAAATTTCTCTTCAAAAAAGAAGGAAATATACCAGTTATACTGAAAGTTCTTGATAATAAATTGATTTTATCAAATTCTAAATTCTGGTTTAATGATGATCAAACAAGTCAAAAAAATCTCAGTAAAATTATAGATGTTTCAAAATATAAATATATATAAACATAATGGAGGGTTTATCCAATGCTAATGAGAGAAGAACAAGATTCAATAGGCAGTAAAAAAGTGCCGAAAGATGCCTATTATGGAATACAGTCAGCAAGAGCGGCAGAAAATT
>NZ_QPJE01000005.1 GCF_003337245.1 Halanaerobium sp. MA284_MarDTE_T2 | reverse complement strand
CTCAGCTCCTGTTGTTTTTATACATTCTTCTATCGCAGGGCCTGGAACTCCATCTCTGTCACCTAAAATAGCAACTTTTTTCCCTTCGAGCATTATCTGACACCTCCATATATTTTTTGAATAATTAAATTTTAATTTTTAAAATAAATATTTTAATATCCTCTAGCAGTAAGTTTGTTAAAACCTAATTCATTAGTCGAAGCCATAATTGCCTGAATTTCAACTGAAATTGATCCATCTTCTCCAAGGCTTCCATCAAAACCACCTGCAATAATATCAGCAAATTTTTGATGTCCAATAACTCTGTCCATTGGAGGAAGTGTTATAACTTCATTTGCATTACCAGCAGTTACAACAGCATCACCGGCAGGATCAGCATCGGCAAGGGACTGGGAAGCTCCATCTCTTCCAGCATATTCATCTGTAATAAGCACAGTTTTAATTCCCTTTTCTTCAAGCTTGGTACAGTTCATAATTAAATCAGCATCGGGATTACCAAAACCTTCTTCTGATATGATTGCTGCATCCAGTCCAATCATTTCTGCCAGTTTAGCAGTATAATTGGATGATCTAACTTTATCTGCAAGTGTAACATTTTCATTTGTAATAATTACACCAATAAAGTTATATTTTTCACCATGATACTTATAAAGATCTTCTATTACAGGATTATTTAAATGAATATATGTTGCATTTTTATCACAGGCAGATACACAATTCCCACTTATAATTGCTCCATCCATTATTTCAGTTGGAGAAATTAAAGTTGGAATAATTTCTTTTGCATCAACACCATAGACATATGTGTCATGTAAAAGGCCCTGACTCTGAAGCATATAAACATAACCTACTTTAGGAAGATCCGGATACTCTGCAGCAGCTTCCAGATATGGTTTATGTTCATAAACTTCTACTTCATCCGGCTCAATATCTACGGCAGCTTTTCCTAAATAAGTAGCAGTTTTTAAACCAACCATTCTTATTATTTCTTCATGTTCATGCTGTTTTATATCCTCTTTTACATCACAGTCAACTACAAGATTGTGAGTTTTAGAGAATGGTGTATAGTCTGCACCAGGGCCCGACATATCAATTATACCTTCCTGAAAACCTACAATATCCCCAGTAGTTACAACGGCTGCACCCTTTAATACATTAGTACGACCAGATCCGACCATATCTTCGCCGGCTATAAAGCCTGGAAAAATTCCTCCTTCTCCTTCAACTTTTACTCTGGGTTCAATAACATCCTTTACAGGAATTATTCGTACACTATCACCAGGGTGAACAATATCTAAATTAATATCTATTATTCTGCTGTCTTCTCTAATAAGTTCCAGCAGCTCTTCTTTATTGATATAAAGTGTAGAAGAAGAAACTTTAGTTTCATCAGCAAACTCAATGTCATCAATCTTAATCTTACCAAGTTCTAATTTCATATTTTTCACCTCCCTTTAATAATTAAATCACTTCCTGCAGAGTCTGTTCTATATCTTCAACTTCCAGATCTTCTCCAGAAAGATGTTCAAGCTTTTCTCCATCTTTATAAAAAACTATAGATGGCAGGCCCAGCACCTTTTGACCTATTGCAAGTCTCCTGTTTCCTTTAATATTTAATTTGGCAAACTTTACTTTGTCTGAATATTTCTCAGCCAGTTCTTCAACATCAGGCATAATCTCAAGACAGCGATCACAGCTGTCACTCCAATAATCAACAGCAACAAGACCGTCAGCTTGAAGCACTTCCTTTTCAAAATTATCCTTGCTTAATTCTAACAAATTATTACCTCCTTTCTCATAATTATCTAATTCTTCAGGGCAGAGTCAATTAAGGTTAGATCAATGACCTGGTAATCTTTTTTAATTTTGTTTGAATATTCTCTCTTTTTGTGGTTATGACTGAACTGTGCAAGCTTTGCAATTGCATTTTCTATAGTTTCCAGACTATAATAATCAAATTTTTCTCCAGAAACTAAAACAATACTTCTGTAGGGGTTTTGCGCAGGCTTTACACTACCCGCCAGCGGGTGAGATATAAGTGCCCAGTTTTTGTGCACCATATCTCTACATTTTTTGTACACATCAGAGAGATCCTCAACAAAAATTATTTTTAAATCCTTATATTTTTTTTTGATAAGTGGATTATTTGTTACAATTACTTTATTATTCATAAACTCCTCCTGAAGATAAAAAACAGAGCAGCATTGAGAAAACTATTCTCATCACTGCTCTGTCCTTAATACCTGAGAGATTATCTGTATAATAACAGAGTGCTCCTTCGGTGTTTTCAAAAACAAACTTTCCAGAGTTGTGTCCAGACATGGTCCTTTTACCTGAGAGTTTCAATCTTTATGCTGAGAAATAAAGATCTTACCCCTTCGGTGGTATTTTTTAATACTCTCTCCCATATCCTTCAAACACCATATTTTCTTTTAGATAAATATTTCACAAAGTCCTTACATCAATAATTATATATAAACATATATATTTTGTCAATAGATTTTTAAAATTTTTTTTGTTTTTATTCAGATAAATCAAAAATGGTATCCTTACATACTGTAACTTTTATACTTATTTTCCAGTAGACCAATTATTGCTGCCAGCGCATTTTTTCTGAATCTACTGTACTGCCCCAGCGCCATTTTGCTGGATCAGTAACATTCTCCACTTCTTTAGCCGGCCTTCTTAAAAGCACAGCTTTTAATTTACCTACTTCAGAAGAGATGCTCCATTTTTCTCCATAATCTCCATATTTATAATCTGATTTTTTTCTAATAAAGTATCTATAATAATAACCCCAAAATTTTCCAGACAATTGATACATCTCAGTATTGTGCTTTTACCGGAACCACTTGCCCCTATGATTACAATAACTTCTCCCTTTTTTATTTCTAAATTAATGTCATTTAGAACATGTAAATCTCCAAACCATTTATTTACACCTTTAAATTTAATAATTTTAATCACCTCCATTAAAAAATATATAAAAAAGTCCCCGCTCTTAATAATAATAAGAGACGAGGACTGCCCGTGTTACCACTCCAGTTGACAAACATATTTCATTTATCCACTCATTAACTTTAACACAGATTTGTGTTTTTATCTATCTGTTCATTTTTGTGAACTTATATGTCATGTTTATGAACCTTTGATAAAACTCCTCCAGGGTACGCTTCACTTTGATCTTAAGTCCAGACTCTTATCTGTTCTGGATTGCTGTGTTCTACGATTAAAACCACTCTCCCCTTCTCAGGATTTATCTATTAATTTTTATTTAATTTTTTATAATTATATATTGGTTCTCCCACAAAAAGGGTATTTGCGTCTCTAACTCATTTTTCGATCAAACTAAAATTCGTTGACAGGAGAAATAAAGACTTCCTAATCAAATGAGACGCCCTGCTTCAGGATTACCTCAGCACATCATGTGCTGAGGTCTTATTTCTCTTTTTAACTCATTAAAATTGCACCACAGGCACTACGTATTTAACTAATTCGTACAAGCACTGCTTAAGGTTGATTAACAAAAAATGCCTAATGTTCCGCAAATACCCTTTTTGTGTACACATCATATTTACTTATGAGAAAATACAAGCCTTTTTTAAAATAAAAATATTCTGAATTTTCAATTATATAATTAACAATATTTATACCATCCTTATTCTCTTTTCCCTTCACTATTTAACTGTGACTTTTATTATCGAACTTTGAATTATATAATTTTGAGAAAGCAGTTCTCCCATCAGCAGATATTCCCCTTCAGGTATATCTGTAAAATTTAAATTAACATTAAACGACAAACTATCTCCTGACGGAAGTTTTATTTCCTGAAATGCCTGTCTAAACATTTTATCTGCTGACCACTGATAGACAGCAGAATACTTATAGTTTTTTATGATCTCGGATAACTCATAATCGAGATTAAATAAATAAAAATCGAATTTTTTACTTGAAGTGAAAATTAATTTGATATCCTCACTGTTTATATTACTAATTTTAAATACAATTTCCTCTTTATCTGTTCTTGAAAATGTAGTTTCTTCTAAAATCATCTCCACTTTAATCTTTTCATCTTTAGATATATTATCCGAATCAGAATCAGCTGAAACAAAATTTACTGATAAAAATGCAAATACTAATATAAAAATAAAAACAATACTCTTTTTACCCATATTAACCCCCTTTGATAAACTGAATTACAATTTTGTTTTAAAAATAGATTTTAATAAGCTGAAATCCGAAATTAAACATCAATAAATTTCCAGCGTCCACTTCTAAATCTGTAAACAACATAACTTCCCCGCATAATCCAGTCAATAACCATTGCAATCCAGGCACCTTTAAGCCCCAGCCCCAGAGGATGAACTAAAATATAACCTAAAATAAGTCTAAATATCCAGCTGGAAACAGCAGTACTGTAAAATACAGCTTTAGTATCACCAGCCCCTCTTAGTGCACCGGCAAAAATAAAATGTGTCCCCATTGGAATCTGCGAAAAGGCAATAATTCTGAGGTTAATAGAAGCCAGCTTAATAATATCCGGATCATCTGTATAAAGTTTTACCAGATATTCGGGGAAAAAAAGAAATATTACTGCCATAAACCCCATTATTAATGAACCTATTTTCCATGCTTCGTATGTACCTTCTTCAGCACCATCCGGATTGTCTGCTCCCAAATTTTGTCCAACAAGAGTCGTTGCAGCAACAGCAATACCAAATCCCGGCATATAGGAAATCGACTCTGCATTATTTGCAATCTGATGTGAAGCAAAAGCAGTAGTTCCAAGAGAAGAAATTACTCTAACAAAAAGCAGCTGAGCAAAACGTCTTACTGATTCCTCCATTGCAGTAGGAATGCCAATTTTTAAAATTCTCTTTAAAAGTTCAAAATCTAATTTAAAGAATTTTTCAAACTCCATTTTAATGGAACTTAAAGAAGACAGTGCTATAATAAAAAAGATAACTCCACCACCAGCTCTGGCCAGAGTAGTAGAAATAGCAGCTCCGTTTAAACCAAGTTCTGGAAAACCAAAATTTCCAAATATAAGTAGATAATTACCAACCACATTAACAATGTTCACCACTATGTTTACTTTCATGGGAAGTTTTGTTTCTCCTGCCCCCCGCAGTGCAGCAGTTATTATAAATCCAATTACCATAAACACATAGCCAGGCATCATAATTCTAAAATAACCTGTTCCAAGTTTGTTAACTTCCTGATCTGCTCCCATAAGTGAAAGTATATTAGGAGCACTTAAATAAAAAAAAGCAGCAATCAAGAAACTTATTACCCCTGCCATTAAAATTGACTGCTGCAGAACATTTCCTGCTTTTTTGACTTTATTGGAACCAACAAATCGGGATACCAGTGCCGTTGTACCTACTCCAAGTGCTGAAGCAAACGCAGTAGAAAAAAATAGCGGCTGCATTGTCAGACCAATTGCTGTAACAGAAGAAGCTCCCAAACGCCCAACCATCATCATATCTACAATATATGTAATTGTTGCAAGCGACTGCTCGGCTATAACCGGCCAGGCAAGTTTTAATATTAATTTTTTTGCTGAAATATCTTCCCCTATAACTGCCTTTTCAAGTCCTTTTTCTTCTGCTGACACTAAATCCACCTTCTCAATTTTCTATCTCTAAATTTTCCTAATTATAGGTGACTATCTGATTATTTTATTCTTCTTTATAAAAAAATTGAATGATGTCTAAAAGTCAAAAAAACTCTACACTTTATTTGAACGGAAAAATATTAAACTTCACACTGTTCATTAAAATTAAGAGTATCATCCTTCACTATTTCTGTTATTTTCGGATGATAGCGGTTATTGGAACTTGCTTTTAAATCAAAAAGCCTTAATATCAAAAATGACAGAGGAAAAGATACAACTGATCCTAATATACCCGCAATTTCTTCATTAACGATAAATCCAAAAAACAATGATATACCTGCAAAATATCCCATAATAAGTGCAATTATTGGAACAAGATAAACAATCATAGAAGCAAATAAAATCGGTCTAGCCTCCATCTCAAGTATAACTGTTTCTCCAGGTTTTACTCCAATTGGATCATCAACCAAAACCTCCATTTCTTCAATTTCATGGCTTTGTTCCCCCAGCAGACACTGTTTATTACATTTACTGCAGGCAGAAGCTCTTTCTATCCGTACAAGACTTTTATTATTTTCATTTTTTAAAACTTTGGCAAATTCCTTCATAGTTTCACCTCATTTAATATATTATACTTTGAGCGGAAAGAAAAATCAATTAAATAGACTGCATCTTCTGCACTCAGAACATTTAGAAAATATATAGCTGTTACATCTAGGGCATTTTATTTTTTTGATTTCTTTTATTTTGAGACCACAAGTTGGACATGTTATTTCCTGTTCTAGTTTATCATTATCTATACTGCAGTTTTTCATAAAGATTCTCCTTAAATAATTTTGTAAAATTAAAATATAAGTAAATTAACTATACCACCTGTAATAAAAGCTGTTATCCAGCTTCCAAACCAGATATAAACTGCTTCTTTTAGACTTCTTTCCTTAATCATTACCATCATTGCAGCAATACATGGTACAAATAAAGTCAGTGTAATTAGAGAAACTGTAATCTGATCTGATGTAAGAGAAATCGAAGTTAAACCAGCAGCCCCAAAATCTCTTCTAATTATTCCCATAATAAATGCTGTTGTAGTTTCTGCAGGAAGACCAAGCCAGTCGGTAATAAGTGGACTAGTGAAAGTGATAACTGTATTTAAAAATCCAGTAGTTTCCATGATCGTTATCAATGCTGCACCAAGAACAAAAATTGGGCCAGCCTCTCTGACAAATGCAGCTGTCTGCTGATATGTCTTTTTAAGCACATTAAGTATTTTTGGCAGCCTTATTGGAGGCAGATCTATTAACAAATCACTTGACTCACCAGGTAACACTTTATTGAGAAATGTTCCCGCAAGTACATAAATAATAAAAATAGTAAGAACATAAACTACAACATAAAATAAATCCAATTTTGCAATCAAACCAGCTATTACTCCTAGCTGTGCTGAGCATGGTATAGCAAGTCCAAGCAAAAATATAGCAATAATTCTTTCCCGATTTGTGCCGAGTAATCTTGTAGTAATAGTAGCCATAGTAACACAGCCAAAACCAAGCAGCATCGGAATTATTGCGCGTCCATTTAGTCCAATTTTTTGCAGAAATTTATCAACAAGAACAGCTATTCTGGGCAGATAACCTATATCTTCCAAAATAGAAAGCATTAAATAAAATCCAGCTACAAGCGGCATTAATAGGCCAAATATATATGTTGCCGACATAGTTAAAACTCCAAATTCTCCTGCCAACAAATTTCCAATAAAATTATCTAGACCCAATGTTGAAGAAATAACTGATCTAATAAAAGGTTCATAATACCCCATAAAAAACCAGCCTTCAGTAAATTCTATAACATATTGTGCCACAAAAACTCCAATAAACTGATAAATTAAAAATAAAAGGGCTAACAGCATAGGAATACCTGTTGCTGGTTTAACCATATATTGGGCAATCGATGCAGCAAAACTATTTTGTGTTAAATTATAGCTGACAATTTCAGCAGTTATCATATCAACTCTTTTTCTTCTCAATGTATATATTTCTTCTCTTAATTTAGGATAATCAGCTCCATATTTAGATACCATAGACTCATCTTCTTCTAGAAGCATAACAGCTTCTGGAGATGAGCCTGTATCAGTACTGACATTTTTATATAACTGGTTTAATTTATTATCTTCTGAAAAAATTTTATTTCCTCTGCAGGCTGAATCTATTTTTTCCTTCAGCTCAAAAAGGCCTCTATCTTTAGCAGCAGCAGTTGGTACAACCGGAACACCTAGTTTATTTTCTAGATTTTTTATATCTATTTCAATATTATTTTTTTCCGCTTCATCCATCATATTTAGAGCAACAATAACTCTTTTATCCATATCAATAAGCTGCTGTGTTAAAAATAAATCTCTTTCCAGATGACTTGCATCTACTACATTAATTATTATATCTGCAGAAATAATAAAATCTCTGGCTACTCTTTCCTCATCATTTATAGAGCCCACTCCATAAACTCCAGGTGTATCATATACAGCATAATTTCCCATCCTACCACTGCTGATATCAAGTGTAGTTCCGGGATAATTAGAAACACTAACATATATTCCTGTCAAGTAATTAAAAAATATTGATTTACCTACATTAGGATTACCTGCAAGAACAATTTTTTTCTCAGCCTCAATATTGCTGTCTATATTTATCTGGCTGCCCTGATCCATTAAAAAATTTCCTTCTCTTTCTCTTTAATAGATATTTTTTCCGCCATTTTTCTTCCAATCGCTATTTCCTGCAGATTTTTCTTCAAAATTACAGGTCCACCTGGAAGACGACCTGCACATTCTATTTCAGACCCTTCACCTATTCCAAAACGAAGTGCCTGCATCCTTGTATTTTTATCATTTATTTTTTCTATTATAAATTTTTCACCATATTTAATATCTGCGAGGGTCATTTTTTTACCTCCTAATATATTCTATATTCATTATAATGAAAACGATTATCAATGTCAATATATATTTGATAAAAATACTAGAGTTTTTGTCAGGTATAAAAAGCACAGCCCATATTTCAGTTTTATGTTCATAATTGAACATAAATATCAACCATAAATATGAGCTGTGTGAACATTTTATTCTAATTTAAACTTCTCTATAAGGGATCTTAAATGCTGTGCCATATTTTCCATTTCATCTGCAGAAGCAGATATCTGCTCAACAGTTGCACTCTGCTCTTCTGCAAGAGCTGATACCTCTTCAGCACTTGCAGAATTGTTTTCTACCGCACTGCCGACAGAATCAACAGAATGATTGATCATATCAATGATATCATCCAATTTATTAGCAAAATTCTTCATCTCATTGACTTTATTTTTAGTATTATTGGAAGCTTCAACCATTTGATTCAAAGAATCTCCTGCTTGATTAATTATAGAAATCTGTTTTTCTACTTCCTCAATATTTGTATCCATAGAATTTACAGTAGCAGTTGTCTCAGACTGTATATCTTCAATTAAACTGGTAATCTTAGTTGTTACTTCAGAAGATTCTTCAGCTAGTTCTCTTATTTCTTCTGCAACAACAGCAAAACCTCTTCCCTTTTCCCCTGCTCTTGCAGCCTCAATAGCGGCATTAAGTGCTAGAAGATTGGTCTGCAACTTTGAGGCTCTGATCAGCATTTTCTTTTAAAGTTTTTCCTTCATTATCAAGCTGCACAGCTGCTGTTTTCATATTTGTTATTTCTCTCCCTATATCTTCACTGCCCTGTGCAACTTCAGTAATACTGTTAGCAATTTCCTCAGAACTTTTACCAGTTTCCTCAGAAACAATATTCAATTCTCCAGCAGCAGTTACAACCGCATCGGAATTATCATTGATGTTGAAAATTAATTTCTTTAATGTATCTACCATTGTATCATTTATAAAAATAGCTAAAAGTGTACTGTCGATTCCATGTCCAGAAACATCAAAATAATAAACCAGATACTGATCAAAAAGGACTCATTGATTCATGATCAATCTCTATCACATTGCAATAATCTCCTCCAATATATTCAGCTGGACGATAATAGGTGCTGACTATAATTTCTCCAGTTTCAGGAAGTTTTTTGTGCAGCATCCTCTGATGAACATCTCTAGCTTTTTTAAATTTTCTTTTTATATTTTCTTCTAAATCAAATATGTTTTTATTTTTTTCTTTTATCTCATTTTTTAAAATCTTAATCCTGTTCAATAAATTATCCAGCAAATAATTAAAAAATATTAGTGATGCTGTAATAAAAAAAATAATATAAATAAAATTAAAAGTAAATATATAATAAAAAATAACTGTTAAAAATAAAAATACAGACAGCAATACAACCAGTTTTTTAATATTAAAATTTTCTTTCTGCACCTACTATTCCCCCCCACTTTACAACTACAAACGATTAAAATGCATATTTTTAAAACCTTTTTTTAGACGAGTTAAACAAATTTTGGAATATTGATATTTTAAAATAGATATATCAATCTGTCATATATTCTTTTAATGCTGCATATCTTGAACGAAAAAGTTTTCATGGCTGATTTCATTTTTTATCAGCTGATCAAATAAAGCTTCTGCTTTTTTATCATCTGTCTGCTCTTTTAATTTTCTATATTTTTCTTGTGCAGCAATTTCATCATCGATAGCTTCTAAAATACCTTCAAGCACTTTATTCATTATATATCTCCTCTCTTATTGAATAAAAAAAACATAAAATACCATAAATATAAGTTTTTTAATCAATATATTTCTTCACTAAAAAATTATGATATCCTTTGTTATTGTAAAAAATAAATAAATAATCTATTAAACAAAAAGCTCTCCTGTTAAGAGCCGATACAGCATCTATTATTCAGGAGAGCAAAAGAACTATATTAAGATTATTTAATTACTAGATTAACAAGTTTTTTTGGAATTACTATCGTTTTTATCAGTTCACTGTCCTTTAGATAGGACTTTATTTTATCCTGATTGAGAACTGCAGTTTTTAGATCACTTTCAGATATATCGGAATCAACAGAAATTTTATCCCTTACTTTACCATTAACCTGAATGACAATTGGAATTTCGTCTCTTACAAGGGCTGACCTGTCATATTCCGGCCAGCTCATCAGATGAATACTTTTTTCTTTATCAAGCTTCTCCCACAGTTCTTCTGTAATAAATGGTGCAAATGGAGCCAACATTAAAAGAATATTCTCAGCAGTTTCTTTTAAAAGTGCTTTATTAATATCTGCTGCTTCCCTTTCATTTAAATATGAATAAACTTCATTTGTAAGCTCCATAATTGCACTTATTGCAGTATTAAAATTAAGCCGTTCTCCAACATCTTCAGTAACCTTTTTAAGACTGGCATGGAGAGTCCTATAAAGTTTTTTCCCACCTTTATCAAGATTATCTCTACTTATGTCAGATGATCCACTTTTAATGATTTCTATATTTTCTGTTACAAACCTCCATACACGGTTTAAAAATCTTTCTGCACCTTCAACTCCTTTGTCACTCCACTCTAAATCTTTTTCTGGCGGTGAGGCGAAAAGTATAAATAACCTTGCAGTATCTGCACCATATTTTTCTAATGTTTCTTCTGGATCAATTACATTACCTTTAGATTTCGACATTTTAGCACCATCTTTAAGCACCATACCCTGTGCAAGCAAGTTAGTAAATGGTTCAACTGCTTCTGTCATGTCCATATCATGAACAACTTTAGTAAAAAATCTAGAATAAAGCAGATGCAGTATAGCATGCTCTATTCCACCAACATATTGATCTACTGGAAACCATTTATCAGCATTTTCCTTACTAAAAGGAAAATCATCGTTTTTAGAATCACAGTAGCGCAAAAAGTACCAGGATGAATCCACAAAAGTATCCATTGTATCTGTTTCTCTTCTGGCCGGGCCACCACAATCAGGGCAGGTAGTATTAACAAATTTGTCAACATATTTAAGTGGTGATTCACCTGTAGGTTTAAATTCTACATCATGAGGAAGTTCGACAGGTAGATCAGATTCTGGCACAGGAACTGTGCCACATTTTTCACAGTATACTACAGGTATTGGAGCCCCCCAATATCTCTGTCTGGAAATCAGCCAGTCTCTCAGTCTGTAATTAACTTCCAGCTCAGCTATTCCCTCTTTTTCAAAGTCTTCAGCCATCTTATCAAATGCTTCCTTAACACTCAAACCATTATATTGTTCAGAATTAATCAAATAACCATCACCATCATATGCTGTTTCCATTTCTTCTGAAGCAAGAATTTCTTCTCTATCTTTAGGCTGAATTACAACTCTAATAGGCAGGTCATATTTTCGTGCAAAATCAAAATCACGCTGGTCATGGGCCGGAACTGCCATTATTGCGCCGGTACCATAGCTCATCAATACATAATTAGCGATCATAATTGGAATTTCTTCATTATTTACAGGATTAATTGCATATCCACCGGTAAAAATTCCCAGCTTTTCTGATTGTGGAGATGTTCTTTCCATCTCTTTCTGCTTTTTTGCTTTTTCTATAAATTCTTTAACTTCAGCTTCCATTTCTGTACCCTTTGTCATCTCTTTTATAAGTGGATGTTCTGGTGCCAAAACCATATATGTGGCACCATAGAGGGTATCAGGTCTTGTTGTAAAAACTTCCAACTCTTCATCCATATCTTTTATGGGAAACTTGATTCTCATACCTTCACTGCGGCCAATCCAGTTTTTCTGCATAATTTTAACTTTTTCCGGCCAGTTATCCAGAAGATCATGATCATTTAAAAGTCTTTCCGCATAATCAGTAATTTTTAAAAACCACTGTTCTAATTCCCTCATATTTACCTCTGTGCCGCATCTTTCACAGGCATTATTTACCACCTGTTCATTTGCCAACACAGTTTCACAGCTGGGACACCAATTTACAGCAGACTCTTTTTTATAAGCCAGATCATTTTTGTACATCTGAACAAAAAACCACTGTGTCCATTTATAGTAATCTTCTGCGGCAGTAGTCACCTCTTTATCCCAGTCATAACTTAATCCCATTGCTTTCATCTGCCTCTTCATATTAGCAATATTATCCCAGGTCCATTCTTTAGGATGAATATTTCCATATTTGATAGCTGCATTTTCTGCTGGAAGACCAAAAGCATCCCAACCCATAGGATGAAGAACATTATAACCCTGCATCCTCTTGTATCTTGCTATCACATCTCCAATAGAATATACCCTGACATGTCCCATATGAAGATTCCCCGAAGGATATGGAAACATTTCTAAAACATAATAATTTTCTTTTTCTGGATCCTCTCCTGTTTTGTGAAGATCAGAGTCTTCCCATCTTTTAAGCCACTTTTTTTCTACCTTATTAAATGGATAAAAATCCTGCAATACAACTCACACTCCTTATAATATATTTGAATTTTTAAATTAAAAAAAAGCCCCCGAAAAAAACAGGGACGGATTAAATCCGTGGTACCACCCTAACTTGGCAAAAAACCCACTCATTTGTGTTTAACGCACACAGCGCAGCTGACTCAATATTTATCAGCTGGACTCAGAGATGAGTTCGAAAAATTCAAGTATCGATTTACACCAGCCATCGACTCTCTTTAAACAGGAATTTTTCTACTACTTCTCTTCACAGTCTTATCTATACTTATCTATACTATATTACCTGCTATTATATTAATAATAGTCTAAAAAGTCAAATTTATGTCTGCCTCCCTTCTTTCCTCAATATCTTTTCTGCATCAGCCCATAATCTGTCCAAATCATAGTATTCTCTTTCTCTCTTCTGAAATATATGCACAACAACATCAGCATAATCCATTAATACCCAGCGGGCATCATCAAGACCTGCCACTTTTTTATATTCAATATTTAACTCACTAAGCTTTTCGTCAACAGCTCTGTAGATAGCCCTAACCTGCTTGTCAGAATTTGCACTGCAGATTACAAAATAGTCTGCAATAACTGTCAGCCCTTCCAGGTTTAATATTTCTATATCTTCAGCTTTTTTATCATCAGCTGCTTCTGCTGCCAGTAATGCTGTCTCTTTAATAGAAATTTCTTTACTCATTATTTTCCTCCCCAATTAACTGCAGATAATCAGAACCAATAATTATATCTATACCGCTTTTTTCTTTGGGTTTAAACTGCATTTTTCCATTGATTAATTCCTTTATTCCTTCTGCAGTATCACGGTCTTCTTTAGAATAATATATTATCTCTGTTTGTTTGTAATTAAAATTATCTGCATTAGATGTTTTTTTTACTTCGAAACCATATTTTTCTAGTTTTTCGGCTAAATCACCAGCCATGCCGGGAACTCCATTACCATTAAAAATAGAAAGTTTATAACTGCTGTTTCTAATATAAGATTTATCTCTAATTAAATTATCAACCATTATTTCTACTTCTTCTCTATCAGGCAGCCAGTAGCTTACTCCAGAAATATATTTTGGCTCTCCTGGCAGCATTTCAATTTTTATCTTATTTAAATCTACCTCTTTGGCCAATGATAAAAAGGGGGTGATATCCTGTAAGGGTATATTTGTTTTTACAGAATCATTTAACTCTTTAATAATCCCCGGCAATTTAGGAATGATTGTCGGAGAAGTTCCTTTTTCAATAACTGCATTCAAAAATTTCTGCTGTCTGGCCACTCTTCCAATATCACCCATTGCTGTATCCCGGTATCTTACATACTGAAGCGCTTCACTTCCGCTCAGATTCTGTCTGCCGGGCTTTAAATTTATATATAATCCACCCGCCTTATCAACATAATATAGATGACTTTCAATATTTATTTCTACACCACCAATTAAATCAATAATGTTTTCAAATCCTTTAAAATCAGTTTCAACATAATAATCTATTGGTATATCAAGAAAATTTTCCACAGTTTTTTTGGTAAGTTTTATACCACCATAGGCATGAGTAGAATTAATCTTCCCATAGTTCTTTCCCGGTATCTTAACTCTTGTATCTCGTGGAATAAATATAATACCTGCTTCTTTTGTATCTATATTAAAACTGGCCAGAATAATAGTATCAGCTCTGGAAGGTCCATTTATTTCAGAATCATAACCAATTATTAAAACATTTATCTTTTCTTTTTTAAATGGACTGCTGTTTAAAATACTGAAGTCATTATTAAAAAAAATAGAACCAGCTATGCCGAAAAGAAAAAAAATCAAAATCAATAAAATATATTTACTTTTTTTAAACTTACCACCCATATTATATGCTCCTCTCAATACAGCAAGAATCTGTTTCTAAGCATTACAGTATTTGGATGTATAATTTTTGCTGTCTCTAATTGATGCTGAACCATGCTGCTGCATATCTCAATAATACCTCTTGTGAAATCTTCAAAAATAATTTCTCTTATTTTTTCTACACAGGGAAAATTCCTATGTGGTTCAATAAAATCAGCTGCAAATATAATCAAAGCTGTAAGACACATATCTGGATGGCCCAGAGTGTGGTACCTTATCGCACTCAGAATTTCTTTATCATTAACTCCGAATTCTTTCTCTGCAATTACCGCCCCTGCTGGAGCATGTAATACAGCAGGTATAGACATTTCCAGTTTATCAACCTTCCATTCAGATTCAATAATTAATTTCTGCATTTCTTCCAGAGTTTTATTTTTGGCTATATCATGCAGAAAAGCTGCTTTTTCCACCTTATTAACACAAACAGCTTTATCCTCTGCCAGTTTTATTGCTGACTCTACAACACCAGCTGTATGTTTAAATCTTTCAGCATCCATTTTATTTTTTATCTTTTTAATAAATCCTTTTTTTCTCTCTAACATCAGATTCATCCCTAATTATATAAATTATTTTTTTCTATAAATCTTATCACCGGATCAGGGGTAAGATATCTTATTGAAAATCCATTTTTAAATTCATCACGTATCAGAGATGAAGATATATCTATATATGGTCCGAAAAATGCATAAATATTGTCTAAAAAGGGACTAAATTGTTCTTTTCCCATTATTTTATCTAAATCATAACCGGGTCTATTGACAGCTATAAATTTACCATTTTTTAATAGATACTCCGGTTCTTTCCAGTTGAAAATATTAGCAAGAGAATCTGCTCCAATAATAAAAAAAACCTCCTCAGCTTTTAAGACAGGCACAAATTCTCTGAGTGTTTTCACGGAATAAGAGTAATCCTGCTTTTCAATCTCCCAGGTGGAAATCCTAAAAAAAGGATTATCCTGAAGTGCAAGTTTCAGCATCTGAATCCTGCTTTTGTTATCAGAAATTTTTCCTTCAATTTTATGTGGTGGACTACCAGCAGGCATAAAAATAACCCGGTCCAGACTGAAGTGGCTCTGTACCTGCTCTGCCATAATTAAATGACCGTGATGAACCGGATCAAATGTACCTCCAAATATTCCGATTCTGCCTTTTGGACTGTTCATTTTTTCACCTCAATTATTATATACATATTTAATTATAATTGATATCTATCAGGCTTGCAAGTTAAGATCTGCAAAAACAGCTTTAATTTTTATATTAAAAAAAACCGAGTTACCCCGGTTTTTAATATTAAACTAAAGAGAAATGACATCTGTTGGTATGCTCTTCACTTACAATCTCTTCTTCCGGCTTTTTTTCACTGCAGATATTTTCTGCATATCTGCATCTTGTATGGAATCGGCATCCGGAAGGTGGATTAATAGGATTAGGCACTTCTCCTTTTACCTCAATTCTTTCTCTATCTGTAAATGGATCTGGAATTGGATTTGAATTTAAAAGCAGTTCAGTATAAGGATGAGCCGGATTGTTGAAAACTTTACTTTTTGGTCCTTTTTCAACAATCTCCCCTAAATACATTACTGCAACATGATCTGCCAGATAATCTACAACAGACAGGTCATGTGTTATAAATAGATAGCTTAGGTCTTCCCGTTTTTTTATATCTTTAAGCATTTTTAGAACCATTGCCTGAACAGAAACATCAAGAGCAGAAGTCGGTTCATCTAAAACAATAAAATTTGGGTTAAGAATAATTGCCCTCGCAAAAGCAATTCTCTGCCTCTGTCCACCAGAAAATTCATGTGGATAACGAAACATATGCTCTTCTCTTAAACCAACTTCATTTAGTACTTCCGCAATCCTTTTTCTGATCTCAGTTTCTTTAATACCTTTAAAATGAATTTTCATTCCCTCTCCAATAATTGTTTTAACTAATTTTTTAGGGTGAAGAGAATTATAGGGATCCTGAAATACCATCTGCATTTTCCGGCGGTACTCCATAAATTCCTTTTTGCTGAGATCAAGTACATTTTTATTATCCATTATTATTTCACCGGCAGAAGCATCTATTAGTCTTAAAATAGTTCTGCCCAAAGTTGTTTTTCCTGAACCAGATTCTCCCACAACAGCATAGGTGGAACCCCTAGGTACAGAAAATGTAACATCATCAACAGCTCTAACATATTTTGCTTTTGAAAATATATTTTCTTTTAATTTAAAGTATTTTTTTAGATTTTTAATTTCCATAATATAATCCTGCATTATTGGTCACCACCTTTATCAGAACTATAATTATAGCAGGCTACATAATGGTCTGGTTCAATCTCTTCAAAAGGTGGGAGCTCTACTTTACAAATATCAATTACATTGGGACATCTCTTATGAAAACGACAGCCCAAAGGAGGATCTACTAAATCAGGCACTGTCCCTTTAATAGCTTTTAATTCATCTATTCTACCTATTCTTGGAACAGCTTTTAATAATCCCTTGGTATAGGGATGAATAGGATTTCTAAACAGATTTTTTACTGAAGCATATTCCACAGAATTACCTGCATACATTACAAGAACCTTATCACAGAATTCTGCCACAACTCCCATATCATGACTAATCAACATTACTGCATTGCCCAGCTCACTTACTAAATCATCAAGCAGGCTGAGAATCTGGGACTGTATTGTCACATCAAGGGATGACGTGGGTTCATCTGCAATTAATAATTTTGGCTGTGGAGCCAGACCCATTGCAATCATTACACGCTGAGCCATACCACCACTTAATTCATGTGGATACATTTTCATCACACGTTCAGAATCCAAACCCACAAATTCCAACATTTCTGCAGCAGCTGGATACTGTTTTTTTATTCTGGTATTTTTCTTTTTAGCTATAACTTCTGCTATTTGAAATCCCACATTCATAACAGGATTTAAAGCAGACACTGGTTCCTGAAATATAATTGACATCTCATTCCCCCTTATTTTTCTCATCTCTGCTTCACTTAAATCCATCAAATTTCTCCCATCAAATATAATATCACCAGATAATATTTCACCTGGCTCTTCAATTAATCTCATAACTGACTTGGAAGTAACAGATTTACCACAACCTGTTTCTCCCACAACTCCCAAACGTTCCCCTTTGTTCATCCATAATTCAACACCATTTAAAGCTTTAATTACTCCTCTATAAGTATAAAAAACAACATTTAGATTTGATACATCTAAAAGATTAGCTCTAGCTTCCATTCAATTACCTCCTCAACCTTGGATCCAGCATATCTCTAATTCCATCACCTAAAAGATTAAATCCCAGTACCACTACTGCAATTGCTATACCCGGGAAGGTAGAGATCCACCACTGATCAATTAAGAAGGTTCGGCCATCACTAACCATTACTCCCCATTCAGGACTGGGTGGCTGAGCTCCTAAACCCAGAAAACCCAGACTGGCAGCTGTGATTATAATAGTACCCATTCTTAATGTTATTTGTACTAAAACTGGTGAAATACTCATTGGTAAAATATGCAGAAAAATTATTCTTAAATCACTTCCACCAATAGATTTTATACTTTCAATATATGGCTGTTTTTTCACTTTTATTGCTTCAGCCCTTGCCAATCTGGCATAAATCGTCCACATAACACAGGAAATTGCTATAATAACATTAACAAGACTTGGTCCAAGCATTGCTGCAAAAGCCATTGCAAGAATCAACCTGGGAAAAGCAAGAAACATATCTGTAATCCGCATTAAAATATCATCTACTATACCACCATAATAACCTGCTATTATACCTACACTTATACCAATAAATCCACTGACAAAAGTTATAATCAAAATAATCTGAACAGCCACTCTTGAACCATAAAGTACACGGGTATAAATATCTCTTCCAAACTGATCAGTTCCAAAAGGATGTTCCCAGCTTGGAGCCTGCAGCTTTACTGACATATTTTGCTCTATGGGACTGTATGGAGTCAAAAGAGGGGCAAATATCGCAGTAAGAATAAATAATGCAATAATAACTGTCCCTATAACTGCTAATAGATTTCTCTTCCAGAGATCTATTGTATGATTCAAGTCTTCAAAATAAGGTTTCATTCTTTTTAGCCATAATTCTTTTTTGGTTTTCGGAATAGTATCAATCTCTGCCATAAAATCACACCCTCATTCTTGGGTCTAAAACCGCATAAAGTATATCTACAATTAAATTAACCAGTGAATAAACAAAAGCAAAATATAATGTTCCACCCATAACAGAATTATAATCCAGAGATAAAAGCCCCTGAGTTATATACCTTCCCAATCCAGGAAGTGAAAACACAGTCTCAGTTAAAACTGCTCCTCCTAATAAACTGCCAAAAGTTAATCCAATTATAGTAACAGTTGGAATCAAAGCATTTCTCAGCGCATGCCTTATTATAACAACACTATTTTTTAACCCTTTAGACTTTGCAGTCATTATATATTCCTGTTTCATAACATCCAGCATACTAGAACGGGTTGTTCTAGCAATTGAAGCTGTCGCAAGAAACCCAAGACAGAAAGCGGGCAGCACTAAGTGTACGATAGTCTCTTTAAATGCTGACCAGTTTCCGGTTAATATTGAATCAACAAGATACATACCTGTTATGTGGTCAGGTGGAGAAGAAAAAAAACCAATTCTACCTGCCCCCGGCAAAATGCCTAATTTATAATAAAAGAATAAAAGCAGAAGTAATCCTGTCCAGAATACCGGCATACTTACACCGATAATCGAAAAAATTCTGGAAATTTGATCTATCATCTTATTTCTAAACACAGCCGATAAAATTCCCAAAGTTAGTCCTGTTATAATTGCAAAAATCATAGCCAGGAATGTTAATTCTAAAGTTGTAGGAAAATATCTTTTTATATCCTCCATTACAGGGTTGTTGGTTCTCAGAGATACTCCAAAATCTCCCACTACAGCGCCTGTAATAAAATTATAAAACTGAGTTGGAAGTGGATCATTATAGCCTAATTTTTCCTCCATTTTTTCTATAGCTTCTTCTGGAGCATTTCCTCCCAGAATAGCAGAAACCGGATCAGCAGGTATAATATGAGATATAAAAAATACTATACAGCTAACACCAAATAAAACTAATATCATTAATAATATTCTTTTGACAATATAACTCCAAATATTCATAAAGTCACCCCAATATAGATTAACTTCCCCAGTTGAAAAGTGGGGAAGTTTTTCATAATTTTAATCCTATAAATTTTGTTGCTAGTAAACCATAGGCTTATTAATTATTTAGAAATTCCACCAAAATCAAATTTCATAGAATAACCAAATGCTGAGTCATAAAAATCTTTCAATTCTGATCTAACTCCCCAGAATTCAACTGACTGATAAAACATCGCAAATGGACCATTCTCAAACCAATGATCTGTTAATTCTCTGTATATTTCTTTGCGTTTTTCCGGATCAGGCTCAAATCTTCCTTCTTCAGCCAGTTTTATTGCTTTTTCATCTTTCCAGGCACATCTATATGCAAGCTGTCCAGCATCATAATTTGTAAAAGCCATAGCCAGATTATCAGCATCAGCATAGTCATTTCCCCATCCTGCAACAATTAACTGATGGCCCTGTTCTCTATATTTTGCATACATCTGAGATGCCTGCATAACAGTTACTTCTGCCTCAATACCGATATCATTTAAGTTTGATTGAACTAAAGTCGCTTCTGCTTTTCTGGTTTCTCTCTGATTTGTTAATATTTCTACTTTAAATCCATCAGGATAACCAGCCTCTACTAGAAGTTCTCTGGCTTTTTCAAGATCTCTTTTAAATGGATTTTTATCTACATATCCAAAATATCCTTTAGGTATAAACCCCTGTACTTTAATTGCATAACCTGCATTTATATCTTCAATTATTGAATCATAATCGATTGCATATTTGATTGCCTGCCTTACCTTCCGATCTTTAAGTGGTCCCCAGGAAGCATTCATAGCAAGATATTCATTGGAATGAGCAGGTACTGTAACTATATCAACATTTTCTGTGCCTTCCATTTCTTTTAAAAGCTGTGGAGTTAGATCCCAGGCAACATCTACATCTCCTCGTTCTAAAAGCAGCCTCTGTGTGGATGCTTCTGGAACATCTCTGAATAGAACTCTTTTCAGTTTAGGTTCATCACCATAATAATGCTCATTTGCACTTAAAAGAACTTTGGTATTTCTTTCCCATTCATCAAGTACGTACTGACCTGCACCTGCACTATTTTCGGTCAGCCATCCCTCACCCATATCTCCATCAACTTCATGTTCTAATGCAACTTCTTTATTTATAATACTCCCCCAGTTATTGGTTAATATACCAAGAATAATATTTTCCGCATATGGCTTGTCAAAGGTCAGAGAAAAACTCTTTTTATCAATAAGCTTAATATTTTCATCCATATTATCTTTGGAAATACCAATACTATTTAGAAGCCAAACAGATGGTTTTTCCATCTTTAAATATCTTTTATAGCTCCATACTGCATCTTCAGCAGTAACTGGATCTCCATTAGAAAAATTAGCATCTCTTAAAGTAAAAGTATATGTTTTTCTGTCATCTGATATTTCCCATTTTTCTGCTAATTCAGGTTCAATTACAAGTGATTCATCTACATTTTTCCAGCCCACAAGCTGATCATATACTGCATCTACTACTCTTGATGGAAGAACTTCGTAACATACAGCTGGATCAAGTGAAATAAATATTTCTGTACTTGCTGCCATTACCAGGGCATCATCTGGAGTTGCTGCAGCTGCAGAGACGGAAATCCCTAGAACCACTGTCAAAATCATTAAAAATAAAAATCCCGTTTTTATTTTACTCATTAGTATACCTCCATAATTTTCTTTGCTTTTATATGCAATCCACTACTGCTCTAAACTTCTCTTCCCTGCTAAACTGCTCTATTAATAAAAAAATAAAAAATACGACTAACTGAAGTTTAATCCCTCCCCTTTAAATACTTTTATCTATCATATTTAACAATAAAACTGATACAGCTAAACATAAAATTCAAAATATAATAGATTATTTACTATATTATATTTCAATAATAATACCAATATTCCTTTCTTGAAATAATATTTTCTCAAAAAAATAATATGGCTGCACTGCGAAAAGTTGATTTTTGATATTATATCAAATTGAAAAACATGTCAAAATAGGATTTATATAAGCCGAAAATTCTTAAAGCTGTTTCTAGAATTGACGCTTCACTCTACTTTTCAAATCATTTTCTCCCCGAAAATAAAGGAATTATCACTTGTAAATCGAATAAAATAAATATAGCAGTTGAATATAATATAAACAAAAAATAATTGCTTATTTATAAGTTGTAAAAATAAGTTGTAAAAGTTAAATTAATAAATAATTTAACTTGATGATAAATTTCAATATGATTAAATATATTATATGAGGAGATAAACTTAATACAAAGAGGGAGGAAAGCTAATGCTTTACAAATTTAAAGGTAAAAGTCCAAAATTAGAAAAAGATGTATTTACTGCACCAGGAAGTAAAATTATTGGAGATGTAGAATTAGGAGAAAAATCAAGCATATGGTATAATACCACAGTTAGAGCTGATGGGTTTCCAATAAAAATTGGAAGCTATACCAATATTCAGGATAATTCTGTTGTCCATATTGATGAAGGACTGGGAGCAGAAATAGGCAGCCATGTTACTGTTGGACATAATGCTGTTATTCATGCATGTACAATTGGAGATAACTGTCTAATAGGAATGGGAGCAACAATTTTAAGTGGTGCAAAAATAGGCAAAAATTCTATAATAGGTGCAGGGGCTTTAATACCAGAAAATAAAGAAATCCCCGAAAAAAGTTTAGTAGTTGGACTTCCTGGTAAATTCATAAGAAAATTGAGTGATGAAGAAATAGAAGAAATATATAGACATGCAGAAGAATATGCCGGTTTTGCAGCAGAACATATGCATATTGAAGCTGTGGATTCCGGTAATTGACAAAGATTTGGATTTCTGTTAAAATTATTAAGGATTTGAAGTGCCCCCGTAGCTCAGTGGATAGAGCAAAGGCCTCCGAAGCCTTGAGCGTAGGTTCGACTCTTACCGGGGGCACCATATATCATTCCTGCTATAACAGCGATTATAGCAGTTTTTCTTTTTCAGTATCTATTCTCATTAAGCTTCCCACCGTGATTTCACCGCAGTACTTTCTATCCACCTCAATCAAGCATCCAGAAATTTAGAAGCTTTTTCAGCAGCTTCAGCCTGTAAAGTCGGAATTAAATGAGAATAAGTATCCATTGTCTGAGTGATTGAGGCATGACCCAATCTCTCCTGAACAATCTTAGGATGTTCATTTAGCTGCAGAAGAATCGAAGCATGTGTATGGCGAAGTGTATGGAGTGTTTTTTCTTTATCTAATCCAGCTTTATCTCTTAATTCAGCATATCTAACATTATATCTGTCTGGATAATATTTTTCACCATCTTCTTTACAGAACACCAGATTATACTCATCGTGATAATTATCTCCCAGGAATTCTTTGAACTCCTTTTGTTTCTCTTTTCTTTTCTTCAGTACTTCTACTATTTCGTCAGTAATATCGATATTCCTGTTACTATTTGCCGTTTTAGTACTTTCTCTTAGAACAGAGCCATTACCCTTTTCACCTACCAGAGCCTGTCTCACCCGAATCTTCTTATTCTCAAAGTCAACATTATCCCATTCCAGGCCTAAAAGCTCACTTTTTCTCATCCCTGTATGGACTGCAAGATAGATAAAATCATGTAATAGCGGATCATCCTCTTTAGCAACATCTAACAGTTTACTTATTTCTTCTTTTGTTAAAGCAACAATGGTATTATTCCTTCTCCGATCAATTTTTGGTGCTTCAACAGGATCAGCCGGGTTAGCTGCAATATATCTGTTTCTGACTGCAAAGCTCAAAGCCTGCTTCAGCTTCTTATAGTGCTTTAATAGAGTTGCTTCTGATAACCCGCCTTCTTTACCGTCTTTTCTCCCGTCTTTCCGCTTCTTCTGCAAATATACTCGAATGTGAGCCGGACTCAGTTCTTTTAACTTAATATGTCCGAGGGCAGGAATCAGGTGAGTTTTAAGTATGATCTCATATCTATCATGAGTAGTCTTTTCTGTCTGAACAACCGCGTACTCCTCAAACCACTTCAGTAACAAATCCTTTACTGTCATGTCCGTCTGTACTACAACTCCCTGATCAGCCTGCAATTCCATTTTTCTAGCCCATTTTTTTGCATCTCTCTTACGGGTAAATGTCTTATACTCTCTCATTGTCTTTCCTGTCTCTGGGTCCTTCCCAATATAAACTTGTGCTTGCCAGTTTCCTGACTTTAACTTTTTAAAGCTTCCCATATTAATTCCTCCTATTATTTTATATATTGTCTTCCTACAAAAACTACTAATCCTTTAACTTCAATTTCTGTCTTATCAATTTCACCATAGTTCTCAAAATCTGGTTCTAGCCTCACCTTATCTTTATTAATAATGTAGTATCTTTTTATTGTTCTGTTGCAATCACCACCTTTTCTGATAATCACTAATATTGTAGAGCCATTCTCAGGCTCATCATTCATGGGTCTAATTAGAATGTAATCACCTCTGACAATTCCCCAATCCTTAAATTTATTATCTGTCATCTTTAAAGCATAAGAGGAATCTGTAACATACCCTTCTGGAAAAGTGAAATAGTCTTCTTTAACACATTCTTGCTTCTCATCCCAAAAAGCTTCATTATTATAATTGTAACTTGTAACCATTTCTCTAGGGTTCTTCTTTTCTACCTGCTCAAGATAAGTTGAAAGTAACCCTTTTGCTCCTTGAGTGTCTTTTTTTTCCTCATATTGCCCCTCGTCATCCTTATCCATAACTAAAAGATACTTCTCATCCAGATAACCTGCGGCTACCATTAATTCAATATAACGAACTTTATCATTATTCTCGGCTATTTTTTCTAAAATATCTGGCTTAGGATCAAACTCAAGCGACCCGTTTTTGAGTTTAGATAAATAAGATCTGTGTATGTCTGCTTCTTTAGCAAACTTCGTGACTGATTTATCACCAATTGCTCTACTTACTAAATTCATTAATTTCACTTTATCTTTTTTCACTTTCTCTCACCTCTAAATAGATTGTAACACATTTTCGGGATTATTACAAACACTTTTTTAATTATTTTAGGATTATACTTTACAAAAAGAAGGCTTCATGCTATAATATTATTGTAATAAAGCAAATAAGCAGCAATTGATTGTTGTTCAATATTTGCACACACTAATATTTTAGGAGGATTTAAGATGAAAGATACTAAAACAGATCTGATAATTTATTTTAAGAATGCAGTAAAAGAACAGATCAACTTTGACTTTGAGCAGATACCTTTTTCTTTAGGTGTGAGCGACTTAAAAGAGCTTTTACCCCTATCTGATTCTAAAATTTATATGATGCTGGAATCGGGAGAAATCCCTGCAAGAAAAATTGGTGGTAAATGGACAGTCTCAAGACCAGAATTCCTTGCATGGTTTTTTGGTTCTGAAGAAGATTTAGACTTGTCAGAGCAGGTGTTCGTTTAATTATAATAGTAGGGGGAGAAAGAAAAGTCTCCTCTCCCCCGAAATTATCACACTCAAAATAGTGAAGTAATAATCTGAAAATCCTCCAACAGATCCAGGTCTTAACGGGCCTGGGTCTTTTTTTATTTACTAATATTTTAACTTTCATTCTAAATGAACATATGCTCTTTTAGTGAGCTTGAGTAATTTTATTATTAAAATTTGAATTCCACTGTCAAAAACGGCCTTTTAATCGGTATTATATATATAGAAGCACTTTTTAAAATGGGGGGAAGCAGGTGGAGGATCCCAAGCAAGGTTCTCTGCCTGCAGCCATAAAAAAAGACCTACTGTTAAGTTCTTTTAAATAACTACTTAAGTACTTACGAAATCCTGTGATCGGATTAAGGAGGCTTCTAAAACAGTGAAAGTAGACGAAATCTTAAAGTTAAAGAAATCTAAACTCAGTAACATTCAAATACTTAGTTTGCTTAAAGAAGATATATTCCAGAGCAGAAAGAAACAGGACAACAATAACGGAGGTAATAATAATGACAGTGACAGCTCAAAATCTCAGAACTACCATGAAAAAGAATGAGGATAAGGCGGAAGGCAGAAATGTAGCAACATTAAACTCTATCGAAAGGGATATTAAAGGAGTATGGTACTCGAGAAAGCTAGATCTATACGGTAATATTCTCGATGAAATAAGTTATAAAGATGAAATATACAGGGGCGGAGAAAAGGAAAATAAATGGAAGCCCAGGATAAATGATAACACATCATCAAGAAGTAAAAGCACCTATACTCCATCTCCAGAAGAAAGAATAGCTTCTAATATCAATCAACTGAAAAAGAAGACCTGGAAATTGACCATTGCTAATATTGAAGACATGAATACTTTTACAACTGTAACTATGGGAGATGTAGACTTCTACAGCCTATTTTCTTCAAAAAGAAGCGATAAAGATAAAAATGAACTCTACCTTGCTGATCAGTTGAGTGAAAGTGAATTGCAGCTTCTTAAAGGTAAGACCAACCTGAAATATAAAAAGGAGAAAGATAGAAGATACTTAAATAACAGTGAGGAAGAAAAGACTCTACGTAAAAAAATTATAAACATCTTAATCAAGCAGGCTTCATCTATGATTTCCAAAATAGAAGAATCTTTTGTAAAGGATGAAAAAACATTCAAAAGTGTCAGTGCTCGTAATCAAGCTATTAAAAGAGAACTTGCTTCAAGAATCAACTCTCTTCTGTCTGGTAAGTCTCCGTATAATATTGAAAATGCCTACTCTGCTTTCAGTAAATTCATTGAGAATCTGAAGAATTTATCAGAAGCCTATGAAGGTGACTTCAAATACATAGCAGTGTTAGAATTCCAGGAAAATGGTAGACCACACTTTCACATGCTGTCTAATCTAAAGTACCTGGAGCAATCTAAACTTCAGGATAAGTGGGGTCACGGAATAGCTCATATTAGCTCTCTTAATTCGATTAGTAGACCTGGCCTACACATCAGTAAAAAAGATAATTTAAAGGCAAAAGCGACTAAGTTGTCAAATTATCTCTGCGAAGAAATTAGTGAAACTAGAAAAGATTCTAGAACTAAAAATAGAAAAATACTTTTGAGAAGTAATGACTTACTAAAACAGCCACTGGAGGTAATTACTCCTGAATTACAACGACAGGTGGACCAATATGTGTTTAGTAATTCTGTTGGGGTAGACTGGGAAAGTGGGTTAATCGAAGGTAAGGGAGAGTATTCAAAAAGCTCCAACATAAAAAGAAGAGTTATGGAAGATTCTAATCTCTACTCAATGATAGAACAAAGAGCAGGCCAGTTACTGGATAAGATTCTAGAAATAGCAGAGAAACTTAATAGTGACATCATAACCAAAGATATATACTATCAGGCAAAGCATGAACTTTTCTACAAAGATCAGGGATATATGCCAGCTACTATTGCAGCATAGTGTCTCTCCTGCTTGAACATTGACAACTAAATATTTTACTCTTACTCCCTATTAGATAACACCTGGATGCGCGCCGCAGGATTTTAACTGCCGGGCTATAACCACAGGAGATCTATGTCTAAAACTTATATAATAGTGGTTCAGCCGGCCAGAGAAAGAAAAGGTCCATTTCTTGCTATACTTAACGTTTATTCAAATACATCAAATACCACTGATTCAGGTATCCACATGTATTCTACTCCTTCATCATTTAAAGGAAACTCAAAATAGTACCAATTACCTTCCAGATCAGTCTTGTATTGATCAGTACCCTCTAAACCTTCCAGCCACTGTTCTTCAGCAATGACTAGTTCTTCTTCATCATTAACTGGCTTTTCAGGAAATCCTTCCTGGATAATTTTAAGGTGATACTCTCCTTTTGGAAAGTTATAGCCACTGTCTCTATAATTCTTTGCCTGGTAACTTGCGCCAACTTCAAATTGCTTTGTCATGCTTATCAGCTCCTGATATTTATATTATGTCTCTAAAACAATTGATAACTCTTGTCATAATGCTGATTCATCTTATCTTCTTTATCAAAATAGATAATATCGTAATCGACATACTGCTCGAATTTATAAAAATGAGATGATGTATCTTAAAAAATTAGTCTATTACTTCAACATTATCAAAATAGTAATCAAGTGCTTCTCCATGAATGTATGACTTATTGTGGCCAGATCTCTCACTTAGTTCATTAACTTTATCAATTCGTTCTTGAGTTAATTGAATACTAACCTGCTTCTTATCACCACCTTTTTTCTTCTTTTTTAAGATGAAATGACAATCAGATTTCTTTTCCTTCTTCCCCACTATGATCACCTCCTTCAAGAGATTTGCCAGTAATGAAGGAATTAATGAGTTTTAGGCATTCTCAACATCAGAAGCTAATTCTTCTGGGTCCATGTTTATCATTTCTACACCATATCTGTGCAACTCTAACAGAAATGCGGCTCGATCCATCCCAACCATTTCTGCAGCCATACCCGAAGATATTCGTTTAAGTTCAAATAGTTTGACCGCCATTGCCAATTTAGCTTCTCGTTCAAATTCTTCAGGACTTTCTTGAAGTAAATCAGGCAAAGTGTCAGGATATTCTATCTCCATTTTTCTAGGCATGTCATTATCCTCCTACTGGACTTATTATACTCAGATGCGTATTACTAACTCTATTATAGCACATATCTGCGGTAGAAAAAAAGACTTAACAACCAATATACTACAGGGAGCGCACAAAGGCTATTTAAAGCTGTTCTTAACCGTTCTACATAAGAATCTCCAGCATAAATACAGGTCTTCAAACAGCTATTCTCGAGCCTTCTCAGCCCTTTTTACATAGGAACTTAGAGCACTATCTATTTTCTAACTTACAGTTCAAATTCTCGCATTGAATCATCCATCAAATCTTGATTTACCCCTATATAATCTAGAGTAATGCTCGGAGCAGAATGGTTAAAAAGCTTCTGCAGCATTGCTACATCTTTGTACTGCTGATAATGGTGGTAACCGAAGGTTTTGCGAGTGGAATGGCAGCCAATGGATTCCAGACCAACTTCTTTACCTACAGAACTTAGCACTCTATATGCCTGACTTCTAGTGATCGGTTTGTTGGCCCCATTCCTACTCTGAAAGAGGTACTCATGATCAGCCATGTTTTTAATGTATTGATCTAAAGCATCTCGCAATGCACCATTAATAAAGAACTTCTTTGACTTTTGAGTCTTCTGTTCTTTGATCTGGATATGTGTCTTATTCCTTACATCAGAAACTTTTAGTTGCAGCATGTCTCCAATTCTAAGGCCAGTATTAATTCCGAGCACAAAAAGTAGATAATTCCTGTAATTATCCATCAACAATAAGCGTTTAATCTCCTCAATCAATTCCTTGTCTCTGATCGGCTCAACTTTTTTCATTAGTTTAATCCCCTTTCTAATTTGTTTAAGATACATAAAAGCTCATTTAACACAGAATAGACATCTATTGAAGTGAGTTCATAAGCAAAATATTGGGCCTTCACCGCCGCTAAGGTTGCTATAACAGCAATAAAGACCACAAATGTCAACTCACCTTATTAACTATTGTGGTGAATTGAGTGATTATTCTCTTTATTAAATAATATCATAGACATTACTACATATAAAAAAGAAAATATAATGAGTAACTGATTTTCAGTTAAGACCAATACTCATAATTATACGAAATCGAACAAAAAATATTACCAACCATAGTATTTATTCAGAGCTGCTATTATTAATTGAGGCGCGGCTTCAAGAGATACTTTCCAAGCTCCAGATGCAGCCTTAGATACCATATTGCCTAACCATCCCTTAATCTTATCCCCAAATTCTCCTTTTTTTGATGGAGATTCATTTTCAAGAGCACTACTTAACTTCTCAACATCTTCTTCAGATACTTCTAATGAACGAAGATAATCTAATAAAGAATTTTTATCTCCTTCATTAACTTGTTCTGTTGATTGAATAACATTCTCACCGCTTGCTACATAATTATTATCACCATATACATTTACTTTAAACAAATTTCTTATTTGTTTTTTTGTTTCTTTTTTTCTGCTTCTATCATTTATATCGATATCAGAATTCTCCAATTCTATTATAAAATCTAACAATTTATTTTTTATATTATCTATTATCCCTGCTATAATATGTTTGGTTATAGGTTGATATGCATCAACAAGCACCATATTCCCTGACATCTTCACGCTATCTCTAGATAAAATTATTGCTTCCTGGCTCCATTTTTTTTGAAAGCTTTCAGAGTCAGAATTTAACATTGCTTCTAATTGTCCTATTCCAGAATGTATTTTTAATTCTTCTGCAAAACTTTTAACAAATTCAGGTAAATTACTTGTAGGCAGAGTTACATTACGTGCAACAGATTGTAAAGGACCTGAAAATGTTCCAATATTTTGTGCAGGAAAAATACGATAACTAGGCAACTCTACATCATCTGAATAACCCTCTAGTTCAAATTTAACCCAGTCCTTAAACTCTTGTAGCTGTAGTTTTGAAGCAAGAATTTTAGCTTTTCTCAGTGTATTAGCTAAATTAACATTTTCATTTACTAAGTCACACTTTATTCCTTCCAATAAATCCATTATTACACTTCCTTTTTTGAAATTCGGGCTTATTAAGAAACTCACTTTCAATAAATCATCTAATCAATCGCAAATTTCATAGAAAAAATATTCTTAAATAGAGCTAATTTTAATACTAATAAAAATTCAAAATCATCATCTTAACTTCCAAAATGAAATCACCTCAATAATAATTCTTTAATTCTATCTTTCTTTAATTTTATCATTTTTATAATAAAATCATCGAAACTCTCCTCAGGATACATAGGATTTTCTTTCACTTCAACATTATTTGCAAATGTTTCTCCAATTTTATTAAATATATCTCCAAATCCTTTATAATAAACTTTTGAAGATTCAATTTGAGAAAATAGTACTTTAAGTTAGGATAAGTGTTCTTCTAATTTTATTTCAGAATCAGTAGAATAATTTGTCTCAATTTTTTTATTAATTATTTTCTGAAGGTCTTCATATGAAGCTTTTAATGATTTAGTTCCCTTACGTATATATATATTATTCTTTTTAATTCCGTCTCCATCATTTTGCGATATAAACGGAATATATTGTGGTGTGTCTTCAATAACTAATACCTGAAAGCTTTTGCCTATTATCTCTGAATAATCAGAGTCTTCATAGTTGAAATTAATTATTTCATAGTTTAACTTCTGAGGAATATACTTTTCTACCCCATTATGAAAAGTTGATTTATCAAGCATGTTTTCTAATCCTTTATTATATAAAGAATTGTTTTTTTCCATTACTCCAACTATAATACATCCACCCCCACTATTTGCAAAAGCTAATAAGTGCTTCCCCATTTTTGATAAAGAAGGCCAATCACCCTTAAAATCTAGACTATCTAATTCACCATAATTTTCTCTAAGTATTTCTCTTAATCCTTTTCTAGTAGGTTGTTCAAAAAAACGAGAAAACTTTTCTTTGAAACTTTTCACAATAATAGCCCCCCTAACAATTACTTTAACTAAGTTATTCCATATGATTAAATTCTTAACAAAAAACAAATGGCTGAAATAACAATACAAAATATTATCCTAATCTTTCCTAAATCATTATATACTAGATGTTTTATTTCAATAGCAACAGCTAAATATCCCATAATTAAGATCACTTTTGTTTTGATAAATTAAGATTCAGTGAAGTTTCAAATAAACTATTGTTCCTCAAAATCATTTTCAGATTGTAAGTTTTTAATTTTAGCTGGCAATACATATATATAATTTATTATTTGTTCCACAAATTCTATTGAGTTATCTACTTCTTCATGAGTATGATCAAAATCATCAGCATGTGCAACTTGATTTCCTAAATCTCTCACAATACTAGAAGCAGAATTTAGTAATGAAGGTAAAACTCCTTCCTTAACCATATTAGAAATTTTAGCTGCTAAACTTCCATCATTAAATCCTTTATCTTTACATATCATTTCTAAAGTTCTTCTTAACGAAAGAAGACATATTGATAAGTCAAAATGTTTAGTTTTTAGGGCAGAAACAAATGAATTATTAATTTTATCTAGAACCTCTTTCTTCTCATAATCAAACCTTGGATATAGTATATTTTCGGATGGATAATCTGCATAAGAGTTAGAATATGTATAAAACAGTGTTATCTTCTCACAAACTGGACAATAATACATTTCCCATTTAAATTCTTCTTCACGAGTAACAAATAGACCCATATCTTCATTAAAACCTCTATCAGTAACTACTTTAGAATGATCCCCAAATTGTTTCATAAGAGTTTCATTACCAAAGTGATAGCATTCAAGTATTTTTCTTTTAGCTTTATTAACTCCCATTGATCCTAACCCAAAAAAAATCTAATGACCCATTAAAACTTATTTTTGATATTTCAAATGGGGCCTAATCAGATTTTCAATTTCTTCAATGTTTTTGCTAATCTTCTGGTTAAATTCATCGTTTTTCGAACTTCTATACATCAAGTTATTTCTGGTTTTTGTTTGTTCAGTAGTTTCACCTGAAAATCTTATAGCATGTTGTTCTGGATTTAATCTTAATAAATACATATCTATTTCAACAACTAATTCATTAATCGTACTAAAAAGTTGATCATACTTTTCTCTAATTTCAGCTCCCCACAATGCTTCAGCTTCTGTCAAATCAACTAAAATTTTATTTTTGGTTTTCTCTAAAGGGGTTAACCTTTTTTTATAACCCGAATATTGACGATAATACCTTTTACCTTCTTCGCTATTAATAAAAGGGCTTTCATCTGGAGGGTTTTCCATTTCTCCACCTGACATATAAGGAGATCTTAAGTGTTTTATTAGATCTCTTAATTTATAAGTGTTTGATAAAAGTCTTCTAGATAATTCAAATGCTATTTTTCCTCTTTGCTGAGCTTTCCATGTATTTAGTCCAATAATTGCAACTATACCACCTATAACAGAAGTTATTATGATCATAATCTCTTTAATAATTTTTAAATAAAACATTATTCCCCCTCAAAGATTTAATAACAAAACCACATAAAATTGTAAGCTTTCTACCATTCAGCCTAAGCCATTCTTGTTTCTTTAATATCAGGAATAATAGCAGCTCCTGTTGCCCAGAAAACTCTAGAATGATTGGTAGGTATCAGGTGCATAAGCTCATGTACCAGCATATAATCCACAATAGACATTGGCGCCATGATGATCTTCCAATTAAAGTTCAGGTTATCTTTACTGCTGTAGCTGCCCCAGCTTTTTTTATGTTTCTTTACAACTACATTATTTGGTTCAACATAAAGTTTAATCTTATACTTATCTACTCGTTCATTAATCTTTTCTTTAGCATGTTCACGATACCATTCAATTAAACAGGCCCGAATTTATTCTCTTCGCTGCTTATCATCTTCCTTTAACTTTTCAGGGTAGTTAATAATGAATTTCCCCTGATATAAATTAACCTCTGTGTTTGATCTTTCTGCTGGCGATACTTCCAATCTGTATCTTCGACCTAGATAAGGGAGTTTTTCTCCACTCATAAATTCTTTTTCTTTGAGAGCAGGTTTTATCTTATTCATTTCTTTTAGCTTGGATAAAATCCAACTGGTTTTTTTCTTCAGCACTTCTTCAATTGTGGTGAATTGATATTAATTATCTATAAATTTGCTGATGTTTATTCTAAAGATAATGGTATCCCCAACTTTTCTGTTAAAATCATTATCTCTCTGGAAATATTAAAACATAATTTTGAGATTATTGATAAGTAACTCTTATAGCCATTTCACTGTGATATCCGCTTTATAGAAGCTGTTGGATTTAAAAACCCAAACAATTAACACTTGAGATTATGGCCTCTCTATTTTGCTCTATCATAATTATTTATGTATTCTTTCACTCAATATTTATAATAACTTATCATACTGATCTAATTTTTCCTTAACTTTTTGATTATTTGGTTCTAATTTCTGTAAATATTTAAAATAACCGCGTGCTTTTTCAAATTCTTTCTTTTGGTCATATGCATAAGCTAATTTCTTAATAATTTCTAATCTCTGCGGATACTCTTGATTTATTTCTTCTAATAACTCAATTGCTCGATCTAAATTGCTGCATAAGCCTTCTAAAATTGCTAATCTATATTTATACTTTGTCTGATCAAAAGTATCATTTAGCCTCTTGTAAATTGCTAAAGCCTGATCATATTCTTTTAAAGCAGTATAAACCTTAGCTGTTAAATAATCTAATTCTTCAGCAAAATTATCTTGGCGAATTTCTTCTAATTGACTAAGGTCTATTCTTTTTAGCTGCTGTAGACTAGTATGGAATTTACCTTGTTTATACTGCACATATCCCAGATGTAATTTTAAATCAGGACCAACTCCGCCGACTGCTTCCTGCTCCAAAAACGTTTCTGCTTCCTGCCATTTTTCAGCTTGATACAACTTAGCAACTTGTTCTAGCCAACTTTCACCATCTGCAATATCATAACTTTTAACTGTTATCTTATCTGCTTTAGTCTTTATAGCAGTTTCAAAATCAAGCCTTAACTCCTCAACTGTTTCATATCTATTCTCATAATTGCGTGCTAAAGACTTCAAAATAACTTTTTCTACTGCTAAAGGAATTTCACTATTAATTTCACTTGGTTTTTTATAAGTAGCATTATTAACTACTTGAATCAAGCTATCATGTACTTTACTTCCCGTTAATAAGAAATATAATAAAGCACCTAAGGAATAAATATCTGAACTCAAATATCTTTTTTGCGAGTTAACAACTTCAGGAGCAATAAAACCACATGTCCCTTCCCCGATTGTTTCTACAAACAAGTCTTCTATTAACCTACTGGTTCCAAAATCAGTAATCTTAACTTCATCACCTAATAAAATATTATCTGGTTTAATATCTCCATGACAAATATTTAAAGAATGCATAAATTCAATTGCATCCAAAATATTTAGGAATACTTGATATAAATTAGAAAATAACCGCGGTTTAATTGTTCCATATTCCCTTATCTCATCAGCTAGGGTATGTCCTTCAAAATATTCCATTTCAATTACAAAAACTCCATCTACTCGTCCCATCCAATTAATATCAATAATATTAGGATGTGTATGTCCCTGCAATTTACTACCTTCTTTTAATACTTTATCTCCTGACTCCTGCTTTTTGGGTATTTTCAGAGCCACTACTTCTTCATTTTCTAATTTTATCGATCTCCAAACATAACCATAGCTTCCACTACCTAAGAATTCCTTTAAAATATATTTGTCACCAATTGTTTTATCTTTTTGTGGTTTGAATTTTTTCATCCTATCTCACCTTAATCCATTGATTTAATTTGAGATTATTTCGATTACCGTTTGCTACCGCATGATAAACCATATAATTAGTCTCAAAACTATTGATACCAGATAAATACTTACCTGTAGACAAGGTTAATCCTTCATCGATAATAGTAGTTATATCTTGAATATTATTAGCAGTTACTCCTGCATAACTCCAATAGACAAATAAAATTGATTCTAAACAACAGTCTAATTGATGATAAGCAATCAATAAATTTTTTAATTTTTCTTTTAACTTCTTTTGTTTAGCAGCAGAATTATTATATCTTTCAAATTCAGCTACTAATAACGGCTGATTATTCTCTAAATCAAACCAGACAGAATCAGGTCTGACTGTATCCAGATAACTATTTGGAGCATTAATCGGGCACTCAGAAATAGCTGTTACATTATTAAGTTCTCGACCAATAGCAGTAATATAATTTAATCCATGCGAATGAACAGTTTCTGAACGATCAGGGATTCCATAATCAGTCATCATAGGGAATACTTTTCGCCGCAATTTCCCAGTTTTAAATTCTTGCCTGACAAATTCTTGATCAATTAATTTAGCCATTGAAGCTACCCCATTCTTTAAGCACTGCTGGCGCTTCTCCACCATGCTGTAAAGCCTTAGTACCTACTTTAACTAATAATGGTGCTGGAATAGAACGTCCACAGATCAAAGCTTCCCCAGTTGATAGAGAAGGTAGCTCTTCTATATCAGATTTAGAAAACATATCAGAGGTTTTAACAATGAATCTTTGGTCATCAGGGTTCTTAATTCTCATTGTAATTATTGTATTACATTGAGAAGTAACATCAGGATCTAACTTCGAAGGACGCTGAGAAATAATAGCGAATCCAATCCCGAATTTACGACCTTCTCCAGCAATTCTTTTAATCATTTTCAAAGAAATAGCATCTGATTTTCGCGGTGCAAAATTATGACCCTCTTCATAAACTAAAAAAGATGGTCTAGTTTGTTTTCTCTTATCAGTAGCAGCTCTCAAAATTTCACTAGAGACCAAAGCAGTAATTATCTGTTTAGCATTATCAGATAGTCCCTGAAGATCGACTATCACTAATCTACCATTATCAGCTCCAGATTCTCCGATCATATCATATACATCAGTTGGTTCTCCAATAGCAGCATTATAGAAACTTTGTGCTTCATTAATTACTCGGTTTAGCTTCATAGAAGCTACTGCAGCACTTCTTTTACTCAATGCTCTAGACTCAGCAGAAGTTAATTCTTGCCATGATTTTAATTCTTCTAAATCACCAGCTAATAGTTCACGCAAACTTTCTATATCGCGAGGTGGATCAGGATACTTATATTTCCAATATCTGATTGCCACATCTAACACTCGTTGCTGTGGCTCAGTTAATCCAGGTAAAATCTCTGAAAAATCATCCATTTCAAATCGATCAAATGGCAAAGCTAATTGCTTGTTTTTCCCCTCATATTTTAAATTAAATGAATCAACTTGAGGAGTATAAACTTCAATCCCTCCTCCAGCATCAATTAATTTTTTGAATTTCTCTTGAATTTCAGGAATTTTCTCTTGATCACGAGGATCATCAATATCATCTAGGTTATCATTAAAATGAACTTTTCCATTTTTATAAGCTTTACCATATTCACCATGCGGATCAAAGACCACTACTGAACCATTCATTTGAGCCACTAGTCTTTCAATAATTCGCCCTACAGTATAAGATTTACCGGCTCCTGTCATAGCTAATACTGCTAAATGTTCTGTAGCTAAAGTATTAACATCCATATAGACTGGCACTACATTCTCGCCCCGCTCATAGCCAATCAAATTTCCAATATGAATACTTGTTTCTTCATTAAACTCATAAAAGCGAGATAAAAATTCATAATCAACTCCAAAAACTTTAGTGCCTGGATCTAAAGGGCGGCGGGGAATTTTGATTTCTTTTGTAGCAGGTTCTTTATAGCCTACTAGTTCAATTGTTCCATATAAATTCTCACCCGTAATTTGAGCTCCAGGAAGCATTTCTAAATCATTTAATCCTTCACCCATATCTGAATTATAGAGTATATTATTGCGGGAAATAGATACAATCCGACCTAAAACATCTATTTCTCGCTCACTCTTTCTCTCTTGATGTTTAATTCTTACAAATTCACCACGTCGAGCCACAAAACTATCCTTTAAAGCTATTTTTAAATCGTTAGGGTCTCCTGTATTACCGATTAATGTACCAATTAATTTATTCTCTCCCATCAGACAGCCTCCTTAAATATCTAACCCTGAATTATTATCAAAAACATCTTCATTATCCAACCATTGTTCTTCCAAATCATTATTATTCAATAATTTTTTCGCTTCTCGTTTATAAAACTCTAAAATACCAGGTTGCTTTTTTAAAGGTTTAAGACCATATTCAGCATACCATAAAGGCAAAGGAATCGTACCTGGTTGATCATAAATCATTAACGAAATCAGCTGATTAGTCAACTCATCAACTGCTGAACTGTCCCAATCTTCGACACTACCTAGCATCTCGACTAATAAATGTTTAGTTCTAATTCCTGCCTTAAAATGATAACCCATTAATCCTATATCTCTAAGTTCAGGTGGCTCTAATCTGTTCCTATTACTAATCCCATCAAACTGAAAGGCAGCTGTTCTCTTTGATGGTCCTAAAATTCCTTTGAGCATTCTCTGCAGACCAATTTTGCGTAGCTGTTTTTGATTATCCTGCAGTAAATTTATAATTCCCGGATCAATCTGATCAACGATATAATCTGTACTTTCATCAGCAATTGCTAACAAGACTGCACCAAATCTTTTACCACCAATTGAAACTATTTTAGTTCCTTGCGGATTAAAAGGATAAATTTCACTCTTATATTGACTCCAAAATGATTTTATTTTATCTCTAGCTTTTTTATAATCTGCAACAGTACTATACCGATTTTCTAAGGGCACATCTGATCTTTCTAATATTAAAGGCACATCTAAAATAACTAAATCTGGTCTATCCTCTTCTTCCATTAATTCAGCAAGTAAAGTATAACTATTGACAATATCATAGTACTTCAAGCGTTGACTAGTATCCATATGGTCTATTTCATCAACATCTACTGTACTCTCTTGTCTAGTTTTATAGATAGACCCATCTTCAATATACAGATCCTGTCTCACAGCAGCAGTTCCATACAAAACACCACCAAAAAATTGAACTGTTCTGTGACCAGTAGCAATCCCTGCTGCATTAATCGTAAAGGGAGATAGCTTTTTACACTTCTTAACTACTCCTCCCTGCACTAATTCAGGGGCTATCTTATCAATATATCTCATCTTATTAGACAGTTTTCCTACAGTATTCCGCAAACCTAATTGAATTTTAGCAGACATACTCTGTACTATCGGTGTTCCTTGATAATCATCATTATTAATATCTGTCATCGGTATCACTCTTCTTTTGTTTAATTTCTCTTACATAAGGCAAATAACCTTTATATTTAATGTATTTTTTACCTTTATTACTAATTTTGTGATCATCTTGTAAAAGTTCTTGCTCAGTTAAAGTTTTTACTTCTTTTTTTAATTGTGGTGTAGTATACTGTTGATACAAGTACTTATTTATCTTTTTCTTTAAGTTATCAGTTATTTCTACTTCTGCAGCTGCTAATAGTAATACATATAAAGAAATTTCTGATAATGACTTCTCTTCTTTAACAGTTGATAATTTATCATTTACTACTTTTTCCTCCATCAATAAATTATCAAATTGGTCCCTAATAATTTCATCTTTAGTTAACAGATTCATGTCAAGTAAAGGTAAAGTTGTAACTGTTAATACACCACTATGTTGATGCTGTTTATACATAACAGCTAATAGTTTACCAGCTTCAGTCTTGATTTTAGCCCCCTGTTGGACAGTGGTCTTCACTTCATAATCCAGGGGATAAAAATTATATTTTTTCCACTGCAAATCTGAGTTCCTCACTATTTCTAAACTAATATCAAGATTAAAAACCTCGTCTAGTTTCAGAGGTCGCCAAGAAGGAAGACAAAATAATTGTCGTCCCTCTTGGAAAGACCAGTCTTTCAAAATAGATAATTCTTGGGAACTAATTTTTTTTAATAACCTTCCCACTAAAACTAAAATATTAGCCTGCATATTTTGCTCAGTTGCTAATTTTTCAAAACTAACAGGAACTACATGATACCAATTATTTAAAATCCGATATTCAGTTCTCGTTTGGTAAGCTTCAGGAATATATAGTTTCATTTTAAACAACCTCAACTTTAATCTTAATTAATCCTTGATCTAATAGTTCCTGTTGTTCCTCTTGATAATCTCCCCAATCAACTTCGCCATTGTTTTGAACTACACGTAGATAAAAATCAAATGTAGTTTGTAAATCAGAGAAATAATTCTCTCCTTCTACTCGTAATTCTCTCATTAATCTCTCCACTTTATCTTTAGCTTGTTGATAATCATTTTCTTCGGGTAACTTAGATTTACTATATTGAATATCCTGTTGGTTATTATCTGTTCGTAACTTTCTAATAGCAACAATTAAATCATCATCATACCAACTATTTTTCTGTTCCCGAACAAAATTCTTTACACTGTCAATATTTCCTTTTAACTGCTGAACTAAATTCAACTTATCTTTTACTTCTTTCTCCATAATATCAAGTAATTTGTCGATCTTACCCTCTTCTTCAGCATCTTCAATCTTTTCTTTTAGACCAGCTTCTAAAAAGGTTTCTAAACCTAGTCTAATTCTATCTAAGTTTTTATACTCCTGATTAGACTTCCATTCTTCTGGAGCAGTAGCAAAAAAATCTTGCCATTTTCCAATCTCGTCCTGATGGGCTAAATAATCATCTATAATTTTCTTAAATTTTTCTTTAATTTTATTAAATTTATCTACTAATCCTGAGTTGATCCACTTCACACCTGAATCAGATAGTTGTAAACCACATTTAGATAAAACACTTTTTAATCTTGTTAATGCCTGACTATATTCCGCCTTCTTTAAATAATGGGCCAACATTTCTGTAGTATCAACTGGTAGTCTAATTGTTTTAGTTTTATCAACATCAGTTGAATAGCTAATCTCTTTTTTATATTCTCTTAACATCAATGTTAGAGGGGAAATAGGTATTTCATAGCCCTCATATTTGTTATTAGCCATTACTTCTTCAATCTTTTCCTCTATTTTATTAGCAGCTGGTTCTTTGATTTCAGTAATATATTGATGGAATAATTGAATATATCTTAATCTTTTCCAAATCGGCATATCTCCATCTAAAGGATCTAATCCTTCAATTACCCTAGTATTAAATTCTAATTGCTGCCATTTTTCTGGATTATAAACATAATCGCAATTATTATTGAAAGTCTCTAAATGTTCTATTATTCCTCCCCAAATATTTTCTTTTTTAGGTGTCAATTTCTGTAATTTATCAACTTTCAATTCATCTAATATATTCTTAGCATCATCTAACTTTTTACGATAATCTTCCTTATTAGTATCCTGTAGCATATTTATATAACCTGGTCCAAGGACCTTAGACAATTCGTCTAATATTTGATCATATTCTTGATCAAGCCAAGTCTTAGCATTATAATACTTTGTTTCTAGACTATTAGCTGTAGTTCTCTGATAATGGTCATTATCAATCTCGATAACTCCCAATTTCTGTAAAAAGATAGTTATTTGTCTAATTATTTTCATTACCGAGCTACCTCTAGAAACAGACTCCTGTAGGCTAAAGAAGAAATCATTTTCAATTTTATTTTGTGAGACTCTTTTATCACTAAAATAAGAAATTAATCTGGGAAAACAAGCTGGAACCTCTGCTAAGTAATCTCCATTTTCTTTTCTAAAAACCCCAATAGTTTTATAATTTTTATTTTTAAATTTCTGAGGTAATTCTAGTTTGGACATTACATTCTTTAATTTATCAAGTTCTTCACTAGAAAAATTATTATCTGTAGCACTAAATTCCCACAATGAAGTATCTTTAATCAACATCTGTTTATATCCTTGAGCAATCATAGCCACAATTTCTTTATTATTACTTCTATCAGGCTTAATTGGTCTTAAAACCCAACCTTGACTGTCTAGTTCTTCAAACCATTCTTTACTTCGGTCTTGAATTACATTATTAATTTGATTGACTTTATCTCTAAATTGGCCAGTAAAATATCTAGGTTCTCTTAAATTAAGATAATCTCGCTCAACTGATAGAATTTCTAAGACTTCCTGCTGAATTTGATTTAAAGAGATAAAGATAATACTGCGTCCTACTTTTGTTAAGTCATTTTTAATGTTATTGATTTCTGTTTCAACAGCTGAAGTATTAGCTAAAACAAAAATAGGATGAGATCCTTCTTTATTAATTTTACGGCTCTGCAAAACTCTTTTTAATTTATCAGTGTCTTGGCCCCAAATTATATCTACATAATTTTTAGGATGGACTGTTAAGGGGACAGGACCTTCATTAAATTCCACGCGTTTGCCAGGTATTTCTAAATTAAGTTTTCTGATTTCAGGATAATTCATCTGCATAGCCCGCCCAAAACCAGCTAGAATCCGATTAATCTTTCCCTCCCTATCCTGTTGTACTTCTTCAATTCTCTCTTCTAAAGCTTGATTCTCTTCTGGGGTTACTAAATAACCGGCTTCTCCTGTGTCAGAGGCATAGCGTTTATCAAATTTACTTAAGAAAGAGAAGCTCGGCCCAATGTATTTTTTCTCCGCAGTACTCTTCTCTTGAATCAAATTATAAATTAACTCTGCAGCAGTTTCTGCTTCTTCTTCAGGATACAGCATTCTAACCTGATCAATAAAAATAGATTTAGTAGTACCGACTAGATATTCATTTTCATCCGTGCCTAAAGAAAATGTCTTTAAGCTGCGCAGTAAAATATCCAAATCGAAGTTGCCACCATAATTATTGGTGAATTGATCTTCACTTATTCGCTCATATTCTCCTTCATTAATTAAATATCTAGCTAATTCCGGCTTCTTAAGTTCTACTGATTTAAATCCTGCAAATACTTTTTCGCCCATTTCTGTTTTAGCATTCTGCAAAGCATTTAGTTCTGCTTTATTAAAGTTGTCGATGGGCTTAGGCAACTGTAGTAGTACTAATCTTTTGACTAATGATCTGTGTTTTTCTGGCACTTCAAGATAATCTAAACTAGCTTCATCTAGCAACTTATCAAATCTAGATACTGACCGCAGCCGGTCTTCAAAAATTTCGGCTGCATCAGCTGAACCATTATTAAGCAGATACTGGTCCACTTGATTCATAATCATATTAAACCAACCAAAATTACTGCCTGCTATAATATAAGCTGCTTCTACCAATCCCTCGGGATAGTCAGGAATTCCCCCTTGGTGCTCTAAATGTTCTATATAATCACTAATATCAGCAAAAGAATTCTGTTCTATTTCCAATATCTCATTGCGTCGGTCAAGAGCTCCTACTCCTTTTAATTGATCACCAATAGCTGGTGAACATAATAGTAGAAACGCACTATAAGGATACTTTGCTCTAGCATTTTCATGTTTGATGGCATGAGAAATTAATTGAATTGCTTCACCATCTAATTTATTCTTAACTTCATCATCAAATTCACTGTTTGTTCTTTCAGTTTTTGATTCTACTTCATCGGCAATAATTAAAAACTGTTCAATACCTAATTCTTGAAAATATTGATAAGCTTGATTAACAACTTGAACTAAATCATCTTCATTATCTAAAATTTCTTCTGTAGTATACTGATCTAATTTTAAGATTTCTTGCAATTTTACTTGAGAAAAGTTCATTGGATTTAAATGGCGAACTAAATCTAAGGCTATCTGTTCTTGATAAGTTAAATCATCTTCTTCTTTGGCTGTAGCTAAATTTTTAAGAGCAACATAGGTCCCGAAAGGAACCCAATAATTATAAGGTAAATAATCATGATTCATCTGATCGTAACTAATATAAATAGGTAAAATTCCATCACCGAAATTATCCTCTAAGATTCTAACTTGCTGCGTTTGACCATTTTCTTCTCGGATAATCCAACCTTTATCTTTGCCCATTACTTGTGATACTAATTCAAAAGCAATTCTTGACTTACCAATCCCCCAATCAGCAATTAGAGGAAATATCCGCGCTAAATTTGCTCGCTCCAGACCATCTACAAAATTATTGAATACACGATAAAACTCTTTTTGTCCCACCATCGGATGACTGAGAGGATATTTACTGACTCCCCCCTCAGACCACACTAAATTGTTCATAATTTAACCTCCAATTTTTAACAATAATATTTAATCTAAAAATTCAACCTTCAACAACTGATAATCTCGTTTACCGTATAATCCTCGACCGTGTCTGGGTTGCCCCGATTGATGGCTTAGGATTTTTAATTGATTATCAGCTAATTTAGCCTTGAAAAACTTTTCAATCCATTTATCCTCTTCTTCTGTAATTCCTAATTTACTATGTAATGCTTGGCCCACTTTATGCAAAGGAAAGTAGCCGCGAAAATCTTTATATTCAGCTACTAGTTCTTTTAACAGTTCTAATTCATTCTGCTCATTTGAAGTCTCTGTTAATTCCGAGACTAATTCTAAACTAATGTCTCTTTTAAACTGTTCTTGTTCTAAATAATAAGTCTGCGTATCATATTTTTTCAGCCATCCTAAATAGAGAAATAATTCTAGAGGGCAACGTAATCTTGCTATACCTGATAAAGTAGGCTTTTGTCCACGCGAGCCTAACCATTTTATCTCTTCTTCAGCAACCCCCAGTTCTTTTGCCCACCATGGTCCTAAAGCTGGAAAACCTACAGCAGCTAAAAGATTATTTAAATTCTGTTGTTCATCATCGCGATAAAAGGGATAAAAAGTTTCGCCTTGATAATCTACTGCAGTTTTGTTATAAACCGCCTTAAACCAAGCTGTCTCGAATTTCAGCGGGTTATCTTCTAGCATAGCTATAATTACTGCTCTAAGGCGCGGAGAGTACTTCAATAGCTGTTCTCCTAATAGTATCAACCACTTCCTCTCATTATCTGCTTTGTAAGCTGCAGCTAAATCTCGGGCGGACTGCTGGAGTTGGCCCTGGTTAATAAAGTTAACACCCTTTAATTTATAGCTCTTATCTTTAGTCATTCGTTTCCAAGCAAATAAACCATATAATTCTTCGTTATGATTCAATCTGCCCGAATCATCGATTTCTAAGTCTAAATACTTAACTGCCAATTCTTTAGCCGTTGTAGCTTCAATCTCAGCCGGTAAATTACTTAACAACTCCGGCCATATTTCAAAGCGCCAAGGATCAAGCCAAAATCTCTGCTTTCCTAACCTAATCTTCATAGTTTTTTGCCAACCTTTCTATATAGTTCTTTAGTTCGTCTTTTAATTGACTACAGTTATTTTTTAGTATTAGCAAAGGTTTCTTATATAATAAGCTATCTATTTTATCGGATAGAATATATTCATTATTTTGATAAATATAAATTTCTTTGTCTAATAGTTCAGTAAAGTAATCAATAAGGTTAAGTTGTGATTTAGGAAATAATTTAATATCCTTAAAAGTTAAGAAATCTTTTATTAGTTCTGCAAAGGAAGAAACATAAACCTCTCGACCATTATCAAGATAAGTAAGAAAATTAATCTCTGTTGGTTGATAGGGAGTTGCTTTCTCTGCGGGACGAAGATTAATGCGGTCATTATTTTCAGCCCGCATCTGTTTTTCTACCATCCCAAAAATAATCAAAAATATGCCCCACGGATTATTGATTATCTCTTGGTCAAGTTCTAAATTGGGATCAGAAAAGCGGTTTTTTAATGAAACTAAGGTATATTTGCTCTCCTCTGCTGCCTCTAAATAAGGATTAGAAGTAACCCGCCGCTGCTGGGCCCAATTATTATCAAGGTTAACCTTATCTATGGCATTTAGATTAAGTTGCTTAGGTTCAGACTTAACCTGCTGCAGGGTCTGCAGCATCCGCATCAGCTTTTGATAATAATCAGCCGTATCACTGAAGACAAAATCATCTAATGCTTGAGTTAATTCAGTGGTAACCTCTGCTTTTATTTCTACCCACTCTTCTTTTTCTAATTCTTCCGGCGGTCGCTGATACTTGTCCTGCAACTCTTGGTACAGCCCAAGAATATAAGTAGCTAAACTTGGTAATTTACTGATAAAGCTTGTGAGCGCTGAACGGTCTTCGGCTGCTGCAATATCTGCTCCCGCCTGCAGTACTTCCCGCAGTAAATAATTCTGATACTGCGGCTGAGAGAGCAAAAGATGATTGATAAAATCTTGGGCGTTCTTTGTAGCCCAAGATAAAGCTAGCCAGCGGTCTGAGATAATTAAATGATTGCTCTGCTGGACTAACCAGTGTTGCTCTTGCAGCCAGTTGCTATATTCAGGTGTTAGTTGAGGTTTGGTTAATTCGCCGCAGTTGTATAAAGTTTTGAGCTGGGAAATAAACTCTTTCATCTGTTATCACCACACTTTTTTATCAGTTTTTTTGTTAAATTTAATTATCAATTTCTAAATCACCTTCGATTAAATCTTCTACATCTTGTTTTGCTTCTTCGATGAGTTGTTTAGATTGGTTTTCATTTTTAATTGATTTTAAGATCTTATCATGAATTGATTTTTGTTTATCAATATCTATTATTGGTACCTTAATAGCTGCAATATCTTCTAAACCTAAATGTCGATTAGTCGCTCCAGTAATTCCTTGTTTAATTTGTAATTGTCCAAATTTTGTTTTTAAAAAGGTCAGCAAATATAATGGATATATTTCATCTTGATTAGTAACTCTTAAATATGCAGTATCTGCACTTAAAGTCATTTTTTCGTTATTATCCTTAACAACAACTGCTGCTTTACCAATTGTGGCTCCTGTTATTGCTAACACAATATCAAAGTTCTCTAACCTTTTATCTTCCCTTTTATTATATATTCTCTCTGGAATTCCTAATGTTTCTTCAATATTAAAACGATAATTCCTAATATCAGAAATCCTCAAATATGGTATATTTCCTAATTCTTTATTAGAAGAATAGGAAAAACCTTTTCCAATTTTGGTGATCTCATTTAATTTTTTGACTTGAGTAAATTCTTCTAGATAATCAGTTATTCTTTCAAAAATAGGCTTATAATACCAAGCATCTATTCTTCTTTCAGTAACTTTATTAGTAAATAGATATTTTTGTTTATTAAAAGAAAATGATTCTGATTTTAATACTTTTTCCAATTCATTTTCTGCTTTTTCTCTTAAAGTTTTAGCTTCTTCTCTTAATTTTTCAGCTTTTCTAACTTTATCACCAATATATTTTTGAATTTCATGTGAAGGAATAGGAATTTGTAGTCTTTTAATATTCTTATTTGTTAAAGAAGGTTGTACTCCCCCATACGCATATCTATCCATTTGAAGTTGCCCATATTTAGAAGCCATATACGCTAATACATACTCACTTTTTACAATCGATTTATCTAATTCAACTCTAGTAAGATTTTGTCCCATAGCAATTTTTTCTAAATTGTTTGGCACTCTACACACTCTACCAATAGTTCCAACTCTAGTTAATATAATATCGTTGTTTTGGGCTTGAATTTCTGGTTGCTCTTTATATATTCTTTCTTCGACACCAATCAAAGAATCTAAATCTAACAATAAATTTTTAATGTTTTTACCTCTTATTAAAGGAACCCCTTCCCCGTTAGGTAAATAAGAAGAAGATGGAATGCCTTTCCAACCTACTGGAGCATTCATATTTATACTTATATCTTCTAAATCTCTAATTTCTATTTTATTTTCTATTAAATTAGATTTATTTTTTATATATTTACTATGATAAAACATAGAGTCTAATCTATCATTATTTATTTCTTTTGAATCTACTATTACAACACTTGGCTTAATAGATAATAGATTATAATTTAACATACATAGCCTCCTCACACAGTTTTATTATTTTTATATCCATTCACAATATCTAATAAATCATTATGGTCATCACCAAGATCAATTTCTTTATTTTGCTTAACCTCAAAACCTACTTCATCTGCTACAGCCATAAAAATAGGACCCTGCTGTTCTCCTTGATGTTCTTTTTTCTTTAAATATAAAAAGGAAGTTTTAGCACCAGCACCAGATAATTTAAATGTTTCATTAGGAAAAGAAACTACAGACTTAACAATTGCCTTTCCGCCTTCAAATTCACCAGTTTCTTCATTTTTCTTGCCCATTAAATACTCTCTTACATATTGATCACTTGAGTTTGACAAAATACCATCGGGTAAAACGATGCCTAATAACCCCCCTGGCTTCAACAACTGTAAACAGCGGTCAATAAACAGCACTGCTGGATCAACTGAGCTATTTATTCTCCAACCATTGCTATAATTTTTACTACCTAAAGCTAATTTATCACTTTTCATTTGACATGATTTATCTACTATATCAGTAGAAAATTGTTCTAATATTTTTTTATCTTCTTTATTCTTTTTACTATATCCCCCTTTACCAAACGGTGGATTAGTTAAAATTAGATCAAATGTTTCTGCTTCGAATTTATCAGTAGTTAATGAATTCTGCACCTTTAATATCTGCGCTTTCGCAGAACCGTGTAATGCCATATTAATTCTAGCCTTTAAAACCATTCCTGGGGCATTATCTGCTCCGACAAAACTATTTTCTTTAATCTGCTGTAAATATTCTTCTTTCTCTTCGTCACTCCAACCACCTAACTGCCTTATATACTTTCCAACTTCATTTAGAGCTTTAACTAAAAATCCACCTGAACCACAAGCAGGATCACCAATTTTCAACTCTGGTTTGCCATCGGCATCTTTAGCTAGTATCTTACCACTATCTTTTAAATCATGGAATGTCATATCTACTATTGCTTCAGTAATCTGCCGTGGTGTTAGATAAATTCCCATGCCACCCTTGTTTTCAAATTTACCGCGTAATAGAACATCAAATACTCGACCTAAAACATCTCCTGATACATCTGCTAATGTTCCTTCTTCTTTTAACACATTCTCATTTTTATCTTCAATTGGCCCTAAATTCTGTAAAGTATCAAATATTTTTTCATAAATTTCTGGGTTTTGTAGTTTAATATACTCTTCTTCATCAAAAATAGGATACTCACCTGCTGCTAAATAATCAGGATGATCTTTTACTTCTTTAAAAGCTGTTCTAATATCTTCTATTGCTTTTTCAGGACTTTCTTTTATGTAGCTATGATCTACTACATCATCAATTGTTTTATCACCTTTTACTTGATTTAATTGATATCTAGGATGATTTAATCTAAAGACTTCCATAAAAATCAATTTACAGAACTCATCAATTGCTTCATTAGTATTATTTACATGATCACGACTCGAATAAATAGTTTCATGTAAATCATCAAATTTTTCTTGTAATTGATGATAAATCTTTTTAGACCATCTCTCATAAGGATCCATTTCTTTTTCTGCTACTGTTTCTACTTCTGAAACATCCGGTAACTTAGTAATTGATTTTTCTTTATCTACATCTATATAAAAATTATTTTCTCCATTTGTCGCCCACGCTAAAGATGGAAAGTTCTCTTGCAACTGAGCATTCGTCAAAGTTGTTTCTCTGATTGTTTGGTTCCAATCATGATCATCTGCATATACCCGACAGTAAATATATTTCTCATCACCATTAGAATATAATAACTCTGCTACTTCTCCTTCTAACTCTTCTTTTATCTGTTCACTAAATCCTTTATCTAATAAAGTTTGTCGTACATCAGTTAATAATTCTTGCATCCAAAACCCTCCTACTAGGTTAACATTTTAATTTAAAGCAACTTTAGTTGTCATATTTTTAACAAATTATTCTAAACTACTTTTGTTTTCAATCCTTCGTTGTTACAACTTTAGAATTAGGACATTTTAAATCTTCACTCGCTTTAACTAAACTAATTATATCTTCTCGACCAAAAACTAAACCATAAGGTAGATTATCTACAAACTTATCAATGCGCACTAAAGGTTTAGAATCTAATTCTTCCCGTAATAAATCTAGAACTCTCTCTTTAGGAGAGACTTCTCCCATTTTCCATTTATCTGCTTCTTTTTTTACCTTACTATCTAGAGTTAGATATAATTCTAGTTGTTCTATATTCCAATCTATATCTTGCTCTTGTAGTTCTTTGTACAACTCTTTAGTATCTTTAGGAGTTTCTAGGTAATCTGATAAATTATTGATTTCTTTCATATTAACCCCCTGTTTCCTAGAATAGTACTGTAAAATCTAATTAACATTGTCCTTAATTATTCACGACAATTAAAAAAACAAATCTATCTAATGCTAGATTAATTTTTCCAAAACACTGTCAGGTAATCTATCCTTACCATTGAAATCGACTGTAGTTAAAACCTCTTCTAGTGTTTGGTTTTCCTTCTCTAAAACTACAAAACAGTTATTAATAGCTATACCAATATCTTCATTCTGCTTTTGGATTTCTGAACAGCAATATCTCTAGGGAATATATACTTTTACTTGGTATAAAACCCCTGATCATCAGCTAATTATTCTCCATATCCTTCAATAATTTCTTTTCTGTTTTCCATAAAAATATCATTCATTCTTTTTAAAAACAAAAAACCAAATATGTAGTTCATATAATCTGCAGAATCAATACTACCTCTTAGTATATTGACTGATTTCCAGAGATGTGATTCTATTTCTTATAGTGTTAATTTTGGCATTTAAAACTCCTCTAAACATATTTACAAATATGTAAATTAAATTTACTGCTTAAAGGTACTGCTTATCACCGGTTTCAACATAAAAATAGATTTCAAGCATCTGGCTCATTAATTTTAGGATATGCCTGTACTCTTTTTCTGTCAAATTATCGCCAGCTTTTTTATCATAAAATTCTCCAAAGAAAATAAAATTACCTCTTTCAATTAAATTATCTCCAATTTGTTCTATTTGATAGTTCTCACTTCTTTTAGGAACATCATCATGATAAAACATCATCAAATCGCTATACTTATCATAATTTTTATCGAGAAACTCATTAAATCTTTTTATTTTAGGTTTAAAAATTTCAACAGGTTCAGTCAGGCTTCTACTGGGTTCTATAGAAAAAGCAAAACCTGCTCTAAACTCTTCTCTATCAGGCTCAAAACCTATGTTAACCTGCATCTCTTTTCTACCACCAGAATGATATGCGTAGTTATCTTTATACTTAATGCTTTTATTTGAAAAAATATCATAAGTATATGGCTGAGATAGTTTGTTAATTTCTACCCGATAATTCTGCAACTGAGCAATCTGATAATCTTTACTCTTTTCATTTAAGTTATCAGCTATTTTAGATATATTCATAATTACCCCCCTAATATTTTAAAGTTAGCTATTAAAAATAGGCTTTAAAGTTAAAATTAATGTATCCGATTTTTAAATCGTAATATTATTTTACCTATTACTATTTATACTTCAATAAATTCTTTAATTTTCCTTTATTGCTGCAGCAGTTATTATTGTCGTAAATTGTAGAAAATTAGGTGTGTAATCCATTATTTTCACTCTATCTATATAAGATCATCAGTACACAAGAATAATCGCTTCTAAATCACCTCAGAGAGCCATATACACTTGTTTTTACCTTGTCTGACTATTTGTATATTAACAGATAAATGCCCTCAAAACAAGCATTTAAAGTCATATAGACTGGGTTGAAATATAAGCAGTCTCCATCAGATTTAACTTTGTTCACAATGAAGACTGCAGGATTATTTTTGAAGATTAGTCCCTCCAATGATATTATTAAATCATAGTTTTAAACCAGAAAAGATTTCTGAAAGCTTCAACCCTTTCTTAGTCTACTTTTCTGGAATCACAATCTTCTGATTAACTCTGATCATTGTCTCAATCTCATTGACCTTTTTAATGGCTGCTACAATCAGCCGCGGGTCAAGGTCAGAGTTAATCTCTTCTACTATCTCCCACAGGGTATCACCTCGCTTTACCACATAAACCTCATTCCAGCTGTAACTATCAATAATATCATCTGGACCTGTCTGAGCTAAAATTGCTGCTGTCAGAAGCAGTACTGCCATCAATACAGCGGATATGGTTAGTTTATTCATGATATTTCCTTCCTTTCCTGAGCACTTAACCTGCTAAATGTATTTAAGATAGACTTCAACTGCTCAAACTGATCCTTACTTAAACTGTTAATCGATATCTTTTTGCTGCTGTCTATACCTTTTTCTCTTTTTACATGTCTTAGATAATTATAAAGATCCTCTTTCAGCTTAGGATCATCACCAACTATCTTTTTAATAGCAAGTTCTCTTTCAGTTAGAGAGGTAACTTGATCGTTTTTCAAAGTTCCATCTTTCTGAGTCTTACCTTCATTTTTCTTGCCCTGTACCTGGCTAAATGGAATCTCATCAAAGTTATAATCACTCTGCTGCTGTACAGCCATTTCTTCTCTGGAAACAAGACCAGAGACACTGAAAGCTCGCTTTAAAGCCATTGATTCAGCTACTTTAAGAATCATAGCTGAAGGATACTGCTTCCAGATCTTAGAATCTGACCTGTATTCTTCAAAAGGAGCAAAGATATAAACGGGATAGCTTCTGTCCTTTCTATAAACTAAAGCGTAACTACCGACAATCTGTCCGCGGTTGGTCCCATACTGATGATTAATTCCAGTTTCTTTTCGTCTAAACTTATCATTTTCTCTAACTACATCTGAAACCAGCCCATCATACTGGGGATGCCTATCAGCTATCTTTAGATAACCATCTCTAGAAGTCATAATTGTTGGCTTACCATCTTTCTTCCAGAAGAATATCTCTTTATTGAAAGGATCAAGTCCATAGTTTTTAGCCAGATAAATAAACATCTTAAACTCATCACTACTTGCATCTTTGGCAACAGTTCGTCTCAGGGTTTCTAACTCCTCTTCAGTAAAAGTAATCAGTTCTTTTTTCTTTCTGTTAATATCAACAACTTTACTTTTTGCACTCATTTTTTATTCCTCCTCTTAATTTAAGGAGACCCAGATTAAATCCAGGCCTCCAATTATATTTAGTCTTCTTCTGGTCTTTGAGCTTCTTCATCACTTAGATCATGGTCACAGTGGGGGCAGTTCCATTCACCCTTCTTACAGGAGCTGTAGGACTTTTTCCCACACTCAGAACATAGCTTTACATACATCTTAATCACCTCCTTTCTCTGCTTTTTAGACATAAAAAAATCCCGGCGCCGGCCAGGTTAATTAACTATTATTAACTTTTGCTGATTCAATCTTTCATCAGATTCTCTTCCTGCATACTGATAAAGTTATCTCTGCTGCCGATAATAATATGGTCCACTACATTGATCCCCATTATCTTACCGGCCTTCTGCAGCTTTTTAGTTATTGAGATATCATCACTACTTGCATCCGCCACACCAGAAGGATGATTGTGAGCCAAAACTATCCCCGCTGCATTCTGCAGTATTGCCCGTTTAAAGACCTCTCTGGGAGTAACTAAGCTTGAGGTCAATGTACCTGTAGAAACCTCAAACACCCCTGTTACCTTGTTCTTAACATCAAGGGTAGCGATAGCAAAGACTTCTTCTGCTCTCCTGTCCAGTTCAACTACTTCTACAAAAAGATCTCTTGCCTGAAATGGGTTCCTTACGTACTTATCAATGTCATACCTTCCACCTGATTCCTTAACAATCCTTAGACTAAACTTCTGAATATTTACCATTACTCTCATCTCCTTTATGTTTGGTATTCATCTAAAACGGCATCTTAAATTCCTGATCATCACTGCTTAAAACTGCAGCTCTTTTCTTCTTTTCCTGCAGCAGTCTTGTTGCTCTCTCCAACTCATCCTCATCCATTGGCTCAGCATAGGGTCCTAAAGCTCTTTTTATCCTCCACTCATCACTCGGCACACCATTTATCTGCATAATTTTCACCTCCAAATAAAAAAAGAGACCATCAGCTCTCACTGACAGTCCCCTGAGTTTAATTCTAAGCATTATTCCAGCCTTCCATAAATGCATCCTTTAATCCTGATAAAACACTCTCCGATTTAAGCCGGGTAGAATTGGCGCCGATAACCGACTTCTCAATCGCCTTCAGGGCAGCTCTATCGACCTTTGAAGCAGCCATCCCAGTGACTTTAGCAACATTCCTGGTTCCAGTAGATGCCAGTCCAGCTGCCTTTTTAACGCCATTCTCAGCCGTCTGAGCAAGCTTCTTAATTGCATTATCACCACTTTTAGAATCAATAATCTTCCCAGCATGTTTGAGCTCATCTTTTCTCTTGAGATCCAGCTCTTCCAGCTTACTTAAGACCAGCTCCTGCATTACATCATTCTCCGCCATCATTGCTCTTACCAGCATTTCTCTCAATCTTAGAACAGTCTCAACATTATTTTCTTCTTTAAACATAGTTATTACCTCCATATTGTAGTTTTATTTTGACTTTCATCTTAAACAGCTGTTACTCAGATATTAGGTAAAGATCAAAGAGAATAAAGAACAAAGCCATAAGAACATTTCCACTAAACAAACTCTGCCAGGCTAAAGCACCAAGCAGTAAGATAACAAGTGTCTTAGAAGCCATCTGATTCACCTCCTTTTCATTATTTTCAACTAACCCCACTCCCTTATCTACTCTCACCTCCTTAAATTTAGACATAAAAAAAGAGCTGCCTGAACAGCCTCAGTTAAGAGACTGTCCAGACAGCTCAATGTCTTTAAGTATTCAGTTATGCTCTAGGGGGTGGGGCGTCGAACGTCGATCTGAAATTCATAATTAAGACGTGGTCCCGCTAGAAATTTTGTTCAATTTTTGAGATTGCTAATAGAAAAATAAGCCATTAAAAATGCTAGATATTTTCAAAAACAAGGTACAAATTGCTATATCTGTTTAAGGAGTTATTTCCCTGCTTAATAAACTCCCAAGTTTCTTCATATTCACCTTCGACAGCAAAACTATCCTTTCTAATAAAATCTAAAAACTCTAATTCCCTTTCAAAATAGCTATCACTAAATTCTTCAGCTTTATCTACTTTTTGATTATCATCAACATTTGCATCATTGTGAAGTACATGCTCTAAATTACAGGATAAGTAGTAAGCGTTATATGGAATACCATTTATTTTAGAATGCCTACTCAGTCTATCCATGATGCTACTTTTTTTATCATTTCTTTTCTTTGTGTTTTCAGGATGTCTGGTACATAACTTATCAACATAATAGTAATTCTTATCCCTATCATGTTTTTCGATCAAATCTTCACTGATATATGCTCCGTCAGTATCCAATAAATGAATAATTTCTAAAATATCCCCTTTATTATAATGTTCTTTGTCCAAAAAAGATAATACTTCTTCATTTATTACTTCTATCACATTACGAGAATCAACTCCATTCCTGGTAGTTATATCTCCACGAGCAATTTGAAATTCAATCTCTTTATCCTCAAATATCTCAGAAAAAATAAGACCAAAAGATATTTCCTCCGTTATACCTTCTACTAAGAATAGAATTAATTTTCTAGTCATCAGCATCAACTCTACCAGCAGCCCTAAAAGCTCTGGCTATTTTGTATTCATTTGTTCTCTCATAAACTTCCTCGTCCTGTCCACCTAACTTAATTCCACGATAATAAAAGCTTCTTAAATTATTTGTTTCCTTAACATTGGTAAATCTAATGTATCGATTCTGGGGATTAGTGGTTGTAAAAATCAGTGACTCTTTATTCAGTTTCTCCAGAGGTCTTAGATTATGAGAAGTGAAGACCAACTGTCCTTTTGCTCTATCCTGTATGATTTCCAGAATTTCACCTAAAAGATATTCAAATATACCGGCATCAAGCTCATCAACAGCTAGACAAATTCCCGGCTTATTGTACATAGCAATCATTGCACTCAAGATAGATATGATCTTTTTAATTCCATTTGATTCATATCTAAGAGGAATCTTAATCTCTCCTCTTTCTGCCAACAGCTCTATTTTAATAACTGGATCACCGTTCTCATCCAATTCTTCTCCATACTCTTTAATTTTAATTGTTAGCTCTGGAATTATCTCTTTTAAGACAATGTTTAAGTTCTCGATAACATTTTTGACAATAGAGAGGACCCGCTCAGGAACTGTTGTCGGCTCAGACAGAGCTATTGCCAGATCTCCACCTTCTATTCTCTCTGAATCACTAAGCTGAAAACAGAAAGGTATAATTAGATTTGCATTGATCATACCTGAACGAGAATTTCTGATCACAAACAGGTTCATACGAGCATACTGTTTAATCTCCATTATAATATCAGCAAATTCGTTAAAGGCTTTATTACCCTTATAAATATGATCCATCTCACTAGAAAAAATAAAGGATGTTTCATCCTTTTTCGCAAGCTCCTTAGCCACTTTAAGATCCACTTTAGCATCTTTATTGTTCTTTGTAAGCAAATTGTAATTCTTCTGGGGACTTAACAACTGCTCCTTCTCATCAAGGTTGTGAGTTATTATCCCCCTCTTATATGTCCAGCCATCTTCTTCAAGTTTCTTATATGATAGATCTTCCTTGATAATAACTGGAGCAGCATTCTCTCTTCTTTCAATTACCATTTCATAAAAGAGTTGATATTTATCTTCTCCCAAAGACATAGAAAAAACAGCATTAATAGCAGCTTCTTTCTCACCCTGGTATATATAATCTTTAATATCTCCAGGCAGAGATTCTCCAAGCAGGACCAGTTTCAGTATCCACAAAGCTTCAATAAAAGCAGTTTTACCAGAACCATTCTGGCCGTATATTCCCAGCACATCTGATGTTTTAGAAAAAAAGTCTTCGCTTTTATAACTGTTAAAATCAATCAGCCCCTGCCTAACATTCTTAAAATTATTCAATTGTACCTGCTGCAGACGCAGCATTCTCTCCTTCATTTGATCACCTCCACTGATTAAATTATACAACTATTAGTGATAAAAAGCAACATTTTCAGAAAAATCGATATAAAAAATATCATATTAGATAAAAATTATAGATTATGGACAAAAAAATAGTCTATCAGTTGATTCTCTTAATAGTTGTTCAGACTAAACCTATATTAAATTTTACGATGTTAAACAAGGTGTACTCATTTCGATTACACCTTACATTATAATAATTTATAGTTAAGCTAAACATGTAAACTGTTCAATCCGTTAAAGTTATCCGCACTTATAGATATGTGCGGAGGTTTTTAACACTCATCAACTTCACCAATCAAATAGTTCAACAAAAAATACCCTGTAACTATTAGTCTACAGGGAAAAATATACATTGTTTAGTTTTGACTTATTAAAGGAATTACTTCTTTATTTCCTTTTTTTCTTCTTTCTTCTCAGGTTTTTTCTTAGCTACTTTTTTCTTATCTTTCATTTTCAGCACCTCCCTGATATTACAACTTACTAATTGAGCCTAAATTTATTATATTACATAAAACTCGAAATAATATCTAATTATTAGATACTCCTGAAAAAAATATTATACAAAAACCCCCAGAAACGCTCCATCAATAACTGAACAAAATGAAGGTTTCTCTGAGGGTGAATAATCGCACCCAAATTTATAGTTCAATAATAAAATGCATTGTTTCTGAAAAATCCAGTAAGTTTAATTTTTATAAACTACATCTAAAGATAAAAATATTAATCCTCTAAAACGTGATTCAAACCCTGTCCAAACAAACATAAAACATGATTATCATCCAGAGAGTAATAAACAGACCTACCTTCCTTTCGATATTTAACTAGGTTATTGTTCCTAAGAACTCTTAATTGATGAGATATTGCAGAAGAACTCATTTCCAGTATTTCAGACAAATCACAAACACATAACTCCCTATCTTTTAAAGCATATAAAATATTTATCCGTGTTGGATCTCCTATGGTCTTAAATAGTTCTGAAAGCTGATAAACAATATTTTCTTGAAGTTTACGGTCTTTCATTAAATTTACAACCTGCTCATCCGGGTCAAACACTTCACACATATCACAAAAATTTTTGTCTTTTGCCATTAAATCATCTCCCCCAAATCAAAACTAGCACCTTATATTTATTTTAACATAGATTAATTTCTAATAGAAGGCATTTACTTTAATCTAAATTATACAGCAGCAATTATTGGGGTTAAACTTTATATCCTGAAGCAACAAAGACACCGCCATTTTTAAAACTGTGATTTAAATTAAAATCTTTCACTTCTTTTCTGCTTTTTAAATACTCCCAGGTTGGTCTAGTAACATCAGCATTACCAATTAAGTCTATAAAACGGCCCCATAAATTGGGTTCTTCCATATACCAATCCATAATAACAATTTTCCCGCCATCCCTTACAAGCGAAAGACTTTTATCAATAACTTTTTGCCATTCAGGCATAGCTGATAAACCCAATTCGAGATAGATAGCATCAATATTTAATTCTTCTTCTGAAATAGATGCAATATCAGATTTATTAAATCTAGCAGCATCTTCATGTAAAGTTATTATATTATTCCAACCTTTTTTTCTAATTTTTTTCCTGGCTTTTGTCAACATTCCTTCAGAATAATCAATACCAATTATTAAACCATTACTTTTCAACTGATTTTTAAGATATTTAAAACTTTGTCCAGTTCCACAGGGTAAAACTATTATATTACTGTTCTTTTTTAAATCCAGTTTTTCAATAGCAAATTTTCGCGGCTTGTGATAATACCAGTCAGGTGCTAGTAGATCATATAGATAAGAAAAGATATCATAATATTTCATTATAATCCCCCACAGCCTTATAAATGATTTCCCCCTGAAGATTTTATCTGAACATATTTTCTGATGAAATTATTTTTAAGCTTCAGAGGGATTTTTTACTTGCTTAATTAAACATTACGGCTAATTCTCATAGCATTAAAGACAGCAATTAATGCTACACCAACATCAGCAAAGACGGCTTCCCACATGGTTGCCATACCCATAGCACCCATTATAAGTACTATTCCTTTTACACCTAAGGCCAGAATAATGTTCTGCCAGACAATTTTTCTTGTTCTCCGGGCAGTATTAATAGCAGTAATTAATTTTGAAGGTTCATCTGTCATTAAGACAACATCTGCTGCCTCAATAGCTGCATCTGAACCAAGTCCTCCCATAGCAACACCTATATCAGAGCGAGCCAGAACAGGTGCATCATTGATTCCATCTCCTACAAAGATAAGTTTATCATTTTCTTTCTGTCTGCCAAGTAATTCTTCAATTTCATCTACCTTCTGATCCGGTAGAAGTTCAGAATAATAATTATCTAAGCCAAGCCGCTGGGCTACTCTCCCGGCAACTGCCTCCCGATCACCAGTTAACATAGTTAACTGTTTAATACCTAATTCTTTTAAACCCTTAATTGCCTTTATCGAATCCTCTTTTAATTCATCCGTAATTGTTATATAACCTGCGTATTTATTTTCAATCGCTAGATAAACAATTGTTCCATCTGCATCAACTTCCTGATATTCAATGTTATTTTTATTCATTAATTTGATATTACCTGCCAGAATTTCTTTGTCATCAACCACAGCTTTAATCCCGTGTCCAGAAATTTCCTGATAATCTTTTATTCTTTGATTATCAATTTTCTGGTCAAACGCTTCGACAATGGACTTTGCTATCGGGTGGGTGGAATGACTTTCAGCATAAGCAGCCATAGTTAAAATCTGCTCATTATTAAAGCCATTATATGATTCCACCTTACTAACAGCAAATTCTCCTTTAGTTAAAGTTCCAGTTTTATCAAATACTATTTGACTAACATTGTTCAGTGCTTCCAGATAATTACCACCTTTAACCAGAACGCCCTGTCGCGATGCTCGACCTATTCCTCCAAAAAATCCTAACGGAATGGATACTACAAGTGCACAGGGACAGGAAATAACTAAAAAGATAAGAGCTCGATAAAACCACTCTGCAAAGGCTGCTCCCTGTAAAAATAGTGGCGGTAAGACCGCAATAGCCAGAGCCGAATAGACTACAACCGGTGTATAATAACGGGCAAATTTAGTAATAAACTTCTCAGTTGGTGCTTTTTTTGCACTGGCATTTTCCACAAGTTCCAAAATCTTAGATACTGTTGACTGACCATATTCTTTTGTCACTTCTACTGTTAATAAACCATCTTTGTTAATCGTTCCACTCAAAATTTCATCACCAGTTTCAACTTTACGCGGAACAGATTCCCCGGTAAGTGCTGAAGTATCCACCATAGAACTTCCTTCAAGCACTTCTCCATCAAGTGGTACTTTTTCACCAGGTTTTATAATTATTATATCACCTATTTGAACATCTTCAGGGTCAACCTCTTTTGTTGTATCTTCAAGTTTTAAATTAGCATAATCAGGTCTTATATCCATTAATTTTTTAATTGAGCGTCTGGAACGGTCAACTGCTCTTTCCTGGAAAATCTCACCAACCATGTAGAAAAGCATTACTGCTACACCTTCAGGAAACTCCTGAATAGAAAAAGCTCCAATTGTTGCTATACTCATTAAGAAGTTCTCATCAAAGACCTGGCCTCGCTTTATATTTTTGAAAGCTGCCATTAATACTGGTCCACCGATAAGCAGGTAACTGGAACCAAAAAGTAGCCATTCCAGATATATTGATAAACTTCCCAATTCTACTTCCAAAAATGGTAGTTCGAATAGAATTATTGCCAGAGCAAAAATTATTGTTCCCGGCCAGAATCGTTTTTTAAGATAAGAATTTTCATCGTCAACCCCATGATCGCGATCATGTCCGTGACTCTCTTCGTGATCATTTACACGACCGTCCTCGTGATTATGTTCATGGACCTGGTTGTGATCAGACTTTTGATTAGCTCTTTTTCGTCTATTTCTAGACTCCTTAACAGTTAAGCCAGGTTCTATTCTATCTGCAATTTCTTGCAATTCATTTTCAAATGAATTATCAGCACCCTCTCCTTCAACAGTAATCGTGCTGGTAGCAAAATTCAAACTCACCTTTTCTATATCCTCTAAATTATTAACTTCTTTCTCAATCTTACCTGCACAATTAGTACAGGTCAAACCTTCTAGTTCAAATTTCTTTTTCTTATTTTCTGCTTTTTCTGGCATAATAATCCTCCCTAGTTATAATTTAATATATGATTAATTGAATAATTGTTCATATATAGTATACAATTAAATTCGATTTTTGTCAACAATGATTGAGCAATTATTTATATATTGTTTAAATAAAAAGATTTACCCTTAGGTAAATCTTTTAAATATATGATAAAGGATCAACTGGTCTTCCATTAACCTGAACCTCAAAATGCACATTTGGTCCTGTTGTATTACCGGTATTACCGGATTTTGCTATTAAATCACCTTTTGAAACTCTATCTCCAGTATTGACTATCAACTTAGAATTGTGTGCATAAAGTGTTCTCATTCCTTTTTGGTGTTCAATAATAATAGTTTTACCATAACCTCTAGCCCAACCACTATATACAACTCTACCTTCACCTGATGCTTTCACTTTCGAACCTGAAGGAGCTGCATAATCAATACCTTCATGCATTCTACCCCATCTCCTACCAAAATAAGACGAGATTCTTGCATATACTGGTTTAGTAAATACTTTTTCAAGGCGATCACGATAACCAAATTCAGGTTTTGCTCCAGGTAAGATTAATGTATCACCAGGTTGAACCCTATTTGGATTATTAATTAAATTACTGGCAATAATTTTGTTTAAACTTATATTAAACTTATCAGTAATAGATGAAAGATTCTCCCCCGGACTTATTTTATATAAGATCCCTTTTACTGGAAGAACCTTTATCGTTTGACCGGGTTTTATTTTATTAATATTATTAATATCGTTTGCCCCAATTAAAGTATCTAAATCCACATTGTGCTTTTGAGCAATATCCCAAAGAGTTTCACCGTTTTCTACTCTGTGCTTTTTTATTTGATTAATTAAACCAATTCTACTGCCCGGCTTTCGACTATTTTCTTTAACTAATTCTTCAGTAAAACCCTGACTGGAGCTTTCAATATTATACTTTGTGTCTTTATCTTTATATAATTTTTCTATGTATTCTAACTTATTATTAAATTCTAACTGATTTTCTGCAAAATTAAGTTCTGAATTCTCTGAGAGGTTAAATTCTTCTTTGATTTTAACAAAATCGGTCTTTCTCTCCAGTACATTTTTTCGCTTTTCCGTTATAATCAAACTAAAATCTGAATTTTCTTTTGAGTTTTGCTTAAGATCAAGTTCTTTTTTTACAGAAATAGATCCTCTGGGAACTCTTGTGCTTTCCAAATGCTGCTCTCCCAGAACAAAGTTTTTGTAAATTATTGTAAATGCAATTAATAAAAGAATAGCTATAAATCTTTTTTTCATATTTCAGATTGCTCCCTGTTTTCATTAGTATTGTATAAAAATAGTAAAGAATAGAATAAACTTTTAATGTATGAGTAGATGTTCAAATATATTATACTATATTTCTTCCCTAGCGTCAAAAAAATCTTTCACCCTACTATTCACCGGACTTAATTAAATTATTGAAACAGGAGTAAAAACTCAATTTGTTAAAATGAAAACTATATGCTATAATAAATAAGGACATTTGTCCGCCCCTAATCAAGTTCGACTAACAAAAGAATTTGATATAATATATAGTTAAGGGGGGACAACCAATGCCTAAAACTGAACTTGATCGTGTAAAAGTTAAAACTTTAGATAGTCAATTTGAATATATTCTTAAAGAACTATTTGAATATTCACCACGTGAAGCAAAAGCAATTGTAGAAGCTGCTAATGAAGTCTACCAACTAAAACATTATGATCCATCATATCATGAAAGTAAAGATAAAATAGTTAAGACTGTAATCTCTAAGAAAGCAAAACACGGTCCAGTTCTAGAAGATTTACCAAAGGTTCAGGTAACCCTGACTAAATCAATAACTAAAGAGGATAAAACACTCTTTAGAATAGAAAATAAATCTGCCCTAAGAAAAGTTAAAGTACTGAGAATGACAGAAGAATCACTCGATCAGGGTGGTCTTCTAACCCAGGAAGATCTGGCTGATATTCTACAGGTTTCCACAAGAACTATCAGACGGGATATCAAAAAGCTTAAAGCTCAGGGGTTTAATGTTCAAACCCGAGGTACATATCAGGATATAGGACCTGGAGTATCTCATAAAACTAAGATAATCAAACTGTATCTTGAATATAATACCTACTCTGAAATACAGAGGAAAACCAGACATTCTCCTGGAGCAATTAAGCGATATATCAATGATTTTGGTCGTGTATTGCTGTCAATAAAGAATAAGCTTTCAATCAAAGAAACAGCTCATATAGTTGGTATCTCAGAAAGATTAGTTAAAGAATATACCGAACTGTATTTTAAATACAACAGCTCTGAGTATAAAGAGCGTATTGCTGACATAGTTAACATAGCCGAAGAAAAAGCTTCAGTAAAAACTGAGGCAAAAAAGGGGGTCATCAAATGAGACAGGACCCTTTTGCTAACCTGGATAAAAAGACATTCAGGCAGGCTATCATCGAGCTTTTAGAGAGTGAATACAAACTACTTGGCAGTCATAAAATACTAGAACTAATAGCTGAAGATATTGTTGAATTAGAGTATAAATATCATCCCCGCAAAAAGACCAATCAGTTTGGCAGTCTAAGCTGGATTGCTACTTCCGAGCAGAATAACAAGCCAAAACTGGGTCAAAAGCGTGAAGAATACAAACAGGAAGTCATTGAACTTCCCTATGTTACTGAGAAAGATATAGAACTAAAAAGAAATAATGTATCCAAAACAGAACATGATATGATCCGTATTGCCAGGCTAACCAAAGCTGCTAAAAAGCAGGGTGCTATGCTAACTGTTGAGGAACTGGCAGCAATAATGAATCGTTCTACAGTAACCATTTCAAAGCGTATTGGCGAATATCATGATACTCATGATGATGTGTTACCTCTTAAAGGTTATATACTGGATATGGGTCGTGGAACTACTCATAAAAAAGCAATAATTGAGCTTTATGAGCAAAAAGTTCAGCCACCTGATATAGCCAGAAAAACAGATCATTCATTAAATGCTGTTGATAGATATATCAAGGACTATGAGCGCGTTAAATTCCTGATTAGACGCGGTATAAGCACAATCCAGATCAAACATATGACAGGCCGAGGAGCTTCTGTTATCAAACAATACAGGAAGCTAATAGAAAAATACCATCCTGAATATTTTGATTCTGATAATGATAAAAAATAGATTAATTTGAAATACTAAGAATTAGAAAGAATAGGACCGGACAAATGTCCTAAATGTAATTTAATAAAAATATATTGGAGGTTATTTATGGAAATTATCAAGTACTTAGTTTTAGGCGTAATCCAGGGAATAACTGAGTTCTTACCAATCAGCAGTTCAGGGCATATTGTGCTTTTTAAATATTTTTTAGATATTAAAGCTGGACTGACAATTGACATCTTTTTGCATTTTGGAACTTTACTGGCAATATTTTTTGTGTATTACCAGGATATACTAAATATGATTTATTTTAAGGATGAATATAAGACTTTTAATCTATATATCATAATCGGCTCAATCCCTGCTGCAGTTGTAGGGATATTTTTTGAAGATTTTTTTGAAAAAATGAATTCTTCTTTAACTGTTGTCGGGTTTTTTTTAATAATTACCGGTATAATACTCTGGCTAACTAATAAAATAACAATCAATAAACGGCAGATAAAAGATATGTCGATTTTAGATTCGATTTTTATAGGACTAGCTCAGGCACTTGCAATTTTCCCCGGTTTATCTCGCTCTGGATCTACTATAGCTGCCGGCTTATATAAAAATTTAAACAGAGAACTTGCTACCAAATTTTCGTTTATTCTTTCTATACCTGTCATAGGAGGAGCAACTCTTCTCAAACTAAAAGAATTAACTTTAAATGGTACAACTGACCTAAATTATTTCTATCTATTTTTAGCTACTATATCATCAATGATCACAGGTTATCTTGCTATTAACTTTTTCTTAAAAATGATAAAGGAACAAAAACTTCATTATTTTGCCTATTATTGTATTCCACTTGGATTAATATTAATATTTTCTTTATAATATCAGATTTGACAAGAGTTATTCCTTTCAACTTCTTTTTCAATCAGTTTTTATTGTTACTACACTAACTTTTTCCCCTTTGTTCTGCATTGTGGACTTAATATTTCTTCCATTTGTCTTTGATTGTATTAAAGCAAAAGACAGTGATAATTGTCCAATAACAGATATTATTAACAAAACCCCCAGAAAAGCTCCATCATTAATCGAAAAAATGAAGCTTCTCTGAGGGTAAATCATCTCCAATTGAGATGCAAATTTTATTCGATTTTCCACCGTGATTTCACCGCAGTGAGCCTCAGCCACCGTTAAATACCGCAGTAAAATATACAGTTATTTACAACTATATGGGATATTTCCATCAATAGATTGTTGTTATGACAGGGATTATAAGAAAAGATGCTAATATAAGGAACTTCGACAAAACTCTCCGAAGCCTTGAGCGTAGGTTCGACTCCTACCGGGGGCACCATATATTATTTCTTGATAAAAAACAGTAAAATTTCAAGACTCAATTTTATTATCAATTATATTTCATGAAAGTTAAGATATTTCCTTTAATATTTCTTCTATTTTAGGTTTAGTTTCTGGTAAGTTGACTGTGATAACCTGCCAAATAATATTTAAATCTACTCCAAAATTTTCATGAATTACTATATTTCTTAAACCAATCATTCTTCCCCAGGAAACATTTTCATTTTCTTCATATATTTTTTTAGATAATTTATTAGCTGCTTCACCTATAATTTCAATATTTCTCAAAACTGCATCAATAGTTCGCTCATCTTTTTAAAAGTCTTCTTTTGTCATTTTCTCTGTATAATTAAATATTATAATTAAATATTTTATTCATTGCATTAATTCTATCCTTTAGAAACAAAAGATCTCTCCTCATTGGTATATCACATCTCTTAATATGTCTTCTTTTAATTCTGGTTTTAAAGCTTCTATAGTTACCAAATCAACTTCTCGCTCTAAATTTTCTTCTAAAAATTGTTTTAAATCTATAAATTCCCATCCTATATTTCCAGAAAACTCTACTAAAATATCTATGTCACTATCCTCATTTGCTTCATCTCTTGCAAATGAACCAAAAAGACCAATACGTTTTACTTTGTATTTTTTCTCTAAAATAGGTTTTAAATCCCTAATTTTTTCCTTGAGGGCTTTTTTATCCATAATTTCACTCCTTCTTTCGGTAGCGTTATTAACTATTGATATCATTATATCAATTACGGAGTTGAATAACCCTATAAAAAATCTCTATCTCGGCCGCTATACTGCTCTTTTATGAATTAATTTGTAAAATCACATCTTTCTTCTGGGCAGTATTAATATTGTCTACCCATGTAATCTACAAATCCTATAATTTTAACTTCTGATTTATCTATTTCTCCATAGTTCTCAATATCTGGTTCTAATCTTACCTTGCTATCATTAATAATATAGTATCTTTTTATTGTTCTGTTGTAATCACCACCTTTTCTAATTATCACTAGTATTGTAGACCCATTTGCAGGCTCATTATTTGCTGGTCTTATTAAAATGTAATCACCTTTAATAATCCTCCAATACTTGAAATTATTGTTTGTTATCTTTAAAGCATAAGATGAATCTGTAACATAACTTTCTGGAAAAATAAAGTAGTCTTCCGCAACACATTCTTTCTTATCATCCCAAAAAGATTCATTATCATAATTGTAACTGGGAACCACTTCTCTAGGATTTATATCTTCTACTTTCTCTATATACTCAGAAAGCATTTTATTAATAGACCTTACTTTCTTATCATTCTTATCACCTAAAATATACTTTTCATCAAGATATCCTGCAGCCACCATTAATTCTACATAGCGGACTTGATTATTATTTTCAGCTACTTTCTGCAGTATGTCTGGATTTGGTGGATTTTTTTGCTTTTTATTAAGTAAATTATTAAGGTATGGTCTGCTTACCCCCATTTCTTTTGCAAATTTTGAAACTGTTTTATCCTCACCCTTTGCTTTTTTGATTAAGTTAATTAGTTTATCCTTATTATACACATACATTTCTCTCACCTCACATTCATTATAATTCAATTTTGTATTAAGTTCAAAACATTATTTAATATATTTTGTAATTTAGACTTTACTTAAGCTTCTATATATGCTATTATATTGTATATGCTATTATATACTCAATAAACATATCAGATAAGAAGTTTCCCTAATTTTCAATTTATGCTGCAAAAAAGGCGATTTAGTAATATTGAAATTTACTTGATTTTTCAGTAACAATACAATATTGAATTTAATAGGAGGAGATGAATATGTTGATAAAAAATAATTATTTAACTGCAGTATTCATTTTGCTTATTCTATTATTTGTTTTTTCTCAACCATATTGTGCACAGGCACAAAAAAACCAAAGTAATATAAATATTAAAAACGCACCAACTTTTAATCAAGAAATACTTATTATTATTGTATTAATATTTCTGCTTTTAGTTCTGTTTATATGGGAACCTCTTCCAATAGGTGTTATATCTTTATGTATCCCAGTTGTTTTAATTATATTCAATTTCTGGACGAAGGTCTCAGTTGAGGATGCTTTATCAGGATTTAGTAATTCAGCGACAATTACAGTTATGGCAATGTTTGTAATTAGTAGGGGAATTCAAAATAGTGGAGCAATGCAATTTCTAGGAAATAAAATTATTAAATATACTGGTGATAATGAGAAAAAACAAGTGATTGCAATAAGTGGACTGACAGGTATTATTGCTGGTTTTATTAATAACACTCCTACAGTTGCTACTTTTATACCTATGGTGACTGATTTAGCTAGAAAAACAAAAGTATCTCCCTCTAAATTGTTAATTCCACTTTCTTATGCTGCTATGCTGGGTGGTACATTAACTTTATTAGGGACATCCACTAATCTTTTAGGAAGTCAGGTATCTGCTCGCTTGATAAACCATCCTTTTTCCATGTTTGAATTCACAAAATTAGGGATAGTAGTATTTGTGGTGGGAATTTTATATTTAATAACAATTGGACACCGCTTAATACCCGAAAGAATTAGACATGATCTAAAAGATTATATAGAAGAATATGAGATAGAAAAATATTTAACTGAAATAAAAATAGCTGAAAATTCTCCTTTAATTGGACAGGATATAGGAGAATTATTGTCAAATAAGGGTAAGAATTTAGATATTATACAATTAAATCGCAATAATGAAAAATATATGGAACCTCTAGAATTAAAAACAATTAGGCCAAATGATCATTTGGTTATTAGAGCAGATTATGAAACTGTTTTAGAATTTGCAAAGATTAATGGGGTAATTATTCTACCAGAAATTAAAATTTCTCAGGCACAATTAGAAAACAAGATAACCGGCCAAAAAGTAATTGAATTAGTTATTCCTGATAACTCGTTTTTGAAAGGCAGGACTATAAATAATGTTAATTTCCTTAATCGTTATGATGCAAGTTTACTTGCAATTAGACATGGAGAAAAAATTGCCCACACTGATATTAAAAATTTTCGTTTGAGGGAAGGGGATGTTCTTCTATTACTGGCTGCTGAAAATACTATAGAAAGGTTAAAAGAAAATCAAAATTTTATAATAAGAGAAAGAGATGAAACAGAAACTATTGATTATAAGCCTTCAGATATTATTTTATCAGTAGGAATTGCTTTTTCGATAATTATTTTGGCATCACTTAAAATATTGCCGATTCCGATTGCTACTTTAGCAGGTGTTGCAGCAATGGTTATCTTAAAATTAATAAATCCACAGGAAATATATGATTCAATTAATTGGGAAGTTATTTTTCTTTTAGCGGGTTTAATACCACTAGGAGTTGCAATTGAGCAAACTGGAACTGCTAAATTTATAGCTAATCAGATTCTAAATATTGCCGGATTTTTACCGGATATTATTGTTCTGGGGATATTCTATTATATGACTACATTACTCACTGATATAATAAGTAATAATGCTACTGTAGTACTTATGATTCCGGTAGCAGTTAATGCTGCAGACCAAATTGGAGCAAATCCTTTTGCTTTCATTTTAGCAGTAACATTTGCTGCTAGTGCTTCATTTGCGACTCCGATAGGTTACCAAACAAATCTAATGGTTTATGGACCAGGAGGTTATAAATTTAGGGATTATGTGTTAGTAGGAGCACCTTTAGAAATAATAATGGCTGTTATAGTACCAATTGCTATTTCAATATTTTGGGGATTATAAAACATATAAGAGATAGTTTGTTTAGCTGGCTGGATTTTTGTCTTAAATAATAAAGATCTTTACCATTTTTTAAATTATATTACAAAAAAAGGGGGATATAGGAATAATCATTAGATATTTAAAATGTTATAACCTTACTATTACTTTTTAGATAATCAGTTAAAGGTTCTCCCATATATTTAACATCAATACCCAGTTCTGCTAAATCATCGGCAACACCATACTGATCAGCACATGCCTGACAGGCTTCAACTTCAATTCCTTCTTCGATAAATTCTTTAATCTGCTCCTGCAGTTCCTGATCCTCACTTAACAGTTTTGAGGATGGTCCCCAAACTATAAATTTAATATCCTGCCACCATCCTCTTGTTTTAGCATTAAGCGTGTACATAAAAACCATTTTTTTAGCTACTTCTTTATCTCCACTTGTCCATAAAACAACTAAACTATTTTCATCTGCCATTTTATTCAACTCCTCTTTTTTGTTTAATTTACAAATTATTAATTATTGTCTGGGGTTCTGTGCGAACAGTATAATCTAAATTCAGATCGACAAATTCTATTTCCCTTTCCTGATTTATAATATAGGCTGCAGGCAGTGCCTGTTGATAGGTGTTTAACTGGAGATTACAGTAATGATACCAGATTTTGCTACAAATTTCAATCTTTAGCTTATCTGGACTTTCCCCATTTTTTATATACTGCTGCAAAAAGGGGAGATGCAGGAATATTGAAATTTTTAGTCAATGAATCTTAACGAAATGAAGGAAGAAATAGGGTTGAACTGCAGGATGGAGTGAGCTAATCATGAGTCAGGAGGACTCATTGATTAGTGTGCCCTATTTCACACCCGAATTGAGTTTTAGATAAATCTAAAAATTTCGTTGATGACTAAAGCCCCCTTTTTGCAGCTTGAAAATAAATTTTGGGGAAACCCCTGTTAGCTTATTCATCAGATCAATCCCTTTCTTTTATTTGATTTCAGGATCAATAATATCTTTAATGGTTGTCTGTTCAAGTTCAGCCAGCATTTTTTGATAGGCCCTTCCAAATACACGATGGATTTTACACCTATCTTTAATTGAACAGCCGTGAATATCATCAACACATTCAAATACATTGTCTTTAGCTTCAAAAAGTTCCATTATTTGAGCCAAATTTATATTATCAGCATTATTAGCTAAAGTATATCCCCCCCTTTTTCCCTCAGCAGAGCTTACAATTCCAGCTGCTGATAATTTCTGCATTACCTTTGCCAGATAAGATGAAGATACATTTTCTAAATCTGCTAATTCTTTTACTGAAAGTTCCTGGCCTTTATTTCGGGCTAAGATCATTAAGGCATGGACTGCATAATCCGTTTTTCGTGAAGTTTTCATATACTTAAAATATCTCCTTTTTTAACTTTAATTCTAATTATATAAATGACAGGCAGCTAAATGACCTATCTCTACCTCTTTTAGTTCCGGTTCTACCTTTTTACATTTATCAAAACTATATTTACAGCGGGGATGAAAACTGCAGCCGGCTGGTGGATTAATTGGGCTCGGAACTTCTCCTTCTATAATTTCATGCTCCTGATAATTCCAGTTATCATTTATTCCTCTTAATGAAGAAAATAATGCTTCTGTATAAGGATGAACAGAATTGTTGAAAATAGTATCAGTATCTGTGATTTCAACTATTTTACCCAGGTACATTACTGCCACCTTATTGCTGATATATCTTACCTCATGTAAATTATGAGAAATCCAGAGATAGGTCAGCTGATATTCCTGCTGCAGCTTTTTCATTAAATTCAAAACTGCCGACATTATCGAAATATCAAGACCGGAAGTTGGTTCATCACAGACTATAAATTCAGGCTGCAGAGCAAGAGCTCTGGCAATTCCAACTCTTCGGGCCTGACCACCACTTAATTCGTGGGGGAAAAGCTCAGAATACCTTTTAGAAAGTCCCACTAGATCCAGCAGTTCCCAGACTCGATCCAGCAGATTTAAATCATCCTTAATCTGGTCATGGATGTATAGAGGTTCGGAAACTATCTCTTCTACAATAAAGCGAGGATTTAAAGAAGAGCGGGGATCCTGCAGAATCATCTGGGCATCTTCTCTAAAGGCTTTCAGCTCCTGTTTATTAAAATTATTTATTGACCTGCCTTTATACAAAATTTCTCCAGCTGTCGGTTCAATCAATCGCAAAACAGAACGAGCCACTGTTGTCTTACCACAGCCGCTTTCCCCGACTACAGCCAGGGTATCCTCCTTCTCTATCTTAAAACTTACATCATCAACTGCCTTAACCTTAATTGGACCTTTATTGGCCAGTTTGTAAAGCAGGCCGTCATTATTGACAAAATATTTTTTTAAATTTTTAACCTCAACTAAAGCCATTTTTATATCTCCTTAACGGTCATTTAAAAAACAGGCTGAAAAATGCTCTGAAGCTATTTTTTCAAGCCGGGGATCTTCCTGCCGACAGCGTTCAAAACTATAGCTGCAGCGGGGATGGAAATTACATCCGACTGGATAATTACCAGGATCAGGAACCTGTCCGGGAATTGTCTGCAGTTCTTCTGTTTTTTTATAATCCGGCAGACATTTTAAAAGTGCCTCAGTATAAGGATGGTTGGGGTGATCAAATAACTCTCTGGTCTGAGCAACCTCAACTATCCGCCCTGCATACATCACTGCAATCCTATCACTTAAACCGACAACAACTCCTAAATCGTGACTGATATATAGAATAGATGTTTTGTACTCATCTACTAGATTGGATAGTAAGTTTAAAATTTGGGCCTCCACTGTCAGATCAAGAGCTGTTGTCGGCTCATCTGCAATCAAAAGAGAGGGGTTGGAAATAAAGGCCATGGCCAGCATCACCCGCTGCTTCATCCCACCACTAAACTGATGGGGATATTCTCCAAATCTGTATTCTGGATCTGAAATGCCAACTTTTTTTAAAATTTCAACCGCTTCTTTTTTTAGTTCTTTTCTACTTTTTTGTTTTTTAGACTTAAAATACAGTACGTCAAGAATTTGAGTTCCCACTTTAAAGACTGGATTTAAAGCATTCTGAGGATTCTGAATCACCATTGCCATTTCCTGACCTCGAATCTGATCATTAAAATCTTTTTCGGATAAATTGCAGATATCTTTACCTTTAAAAAATATACTTCCCTCTGCTATTCTGGCTGAATCTGGCAGCAATCTTAAAATTGTTTTTCCAAGAGTAGATTTACCAGAGCCGCTTTCTCCAACAAGAGCCAGGATTTCACCACTGTCAAGTTCCAGATTTATGTCCTGCAGTACCCTTAAATATTTCCCTTTATTTCTATATTCAACTGCTAAATTATTAATCTTTAAGATTTTATCGGGCATAAGAACTTATACCTCCTGGTTTAATTTTGGATTTAAAGCCACCCTCAGACTCTCAGCAAAAGTCGAAAACCCTAGCATAGTCAGCATTATTGCCAGAGCCGGCCAGAGAATCATTAAGGGAGCAGTCTGAATATACTGATATGACTCCTGCAGCATTACTCCCCAGCTGCTTAAAGGAGGCTGTAAGCCCAGACCAAGAAAAGAAAGTCCTGCTTCCCACATGATCATTGAGGCCATATCCATTCCACTTAAGACAAGAACTGAAGCAAAAATATTGGGCAAAATATGTTTAAAAATTATGCGGGAGTTATCTGCTCCCAGTGATCTGGCTGCCTCAACAAAATCCTCTTCTTTTTCAGAGAGAGTTTCTGCTCTGACCACTCTGCCATAGCGGGGCATAATTGTCACTCCAAGAATAACTATTACACTTAATAATGAAGGCCCAATTATAGAAAGCAGAACTAAAATTAAAATTATTGGTGGAAAAGCCCTGATCACATCAAAGATAAATAAAATTATACTCTCCAGTATTCCCCCAACATAGGCTGCCAATAGTCCCAGAATTATTCCAATAATTACTGAGATAATAATCCCACCAAAAGAAACCAAAACTGCCGGACGAGCTGCATATATTAGACGGCTTAAAATATCTCTGCCCAGGCTGTCAGTACCAAGCAAATTTTGCAGACTTGGTCCTTCCAACCTTTTAGTCACATTGGTTTTATAGGGGTCAGCAGGAGCAATCAGGGGTGCAAAAATAGCTGAAATCAAAATCAGCATGATTACTGAGCCGCCGAGATATGCTTTGTAATCTTTTTTCATTATTTTAATTACTCTAGCACTCTTTTTTTGAAAGCGAAAAAATTTCTGACTCTTAAACATGTCTAACCTCCAGCAGTTTATTTTTGTTTGATTCTGGGATCAAAATAGGCATATGAGATATCAGCAACTAGATTTGCAATTACAAATAAAAGGGCAGCTACTAAAACTCCGCCTCTAACCAGGGGAAGATCACGTTCATTAACCGAATCAACAATCAATCTACCCAGCCCGGGACGGTTAAAAATTACTTCTACAAAAACTGCTCCACCAAGCAACCTGCCTATACCAAGCCCAATTACTGCAATGATAGGTTTAATTGCTTTTTTTAAAGCATATTTATAAAGAATATAATAACGGGGAATCCCAAATGATTTTTCAGTCTGAATGAACTCCTGATCCAGGGTTTCGAGCATTGAACTTCTGGTTAAGCGAGCAATATAACCGGTCCAGCCAACCGAAAGAGCCAGAGCAGGTCCAATTAAGTGATGAATGCTGTCTAATAAGCCGCCATCACCAATTCCAATTGAGGGCAGCAGATTAAAATTAACTGAAAAAACAACTATTAATAATACCCCGGCAATATAGGTTGGAGTTGAAGCAGTAATAAATGAAAGCATAGTTAAAAACTTTTCAAAATAACTGTTATTATAATTTGCTGCCAGGAGGCCAATAGAAATTCCGTTAAAAACAGCCAGGCCCATCCCGGCCAGGGTTAAAATAACTGTGTAAGGCAGAACATCTAAAATGACTTTTAATACTGAGCGATCTCTAAAAATTGAAGTCCCAAGGTCTCCTTTAATAATATTCTGTAAGTAGATTAAATAACTCTGATACCATGGTTTGTCAAGTCCAAGTCGGCTCTCAAGTTCCTCTGCCATTTCTGGAGTGGCTCTGGGACCAAGTATAATATCTGCTGGATCTCCCGGCAGTAAATAACTGAGGCTGAATAACAATAATAAGACTGTAAGAATAGTTGGAATCACCCATAAAAAGCGTTTTGTGATATAGATAAACATATAGCTAATCCTCCAGCTTTTAAATTTAAAAGAATAAAGCTTTTTGGTTTAATTAGAATCATTTGGAATCCCCAATAAATTGTTTGGATAAAACCTGAATCTAAATATTTAAATCCAAATTCAGGTTTGCAGTGTTATAATGTTTTTTTATTCTTCGCTGCTGGTTATTAACCAGGGCAGAACTACTCCATCAGGTGAAAAAACCGGCGTAATTTCAGTAGTCCAGGCAGGTGTTTTAACTCCATGGGTAACCCAGATTCCAATCGAGTCGTCATTCATCAGCTGCTGCATTTTCTTGTAATTTTCAGCCCGCAGATTACTGTCCAGGGTAGTTTCAGCTTCCTGCCAGAGATTATCATATTCCTTATTTGACCAGTGGAACAAGTTCCACTTTCCAAGCTGTTCACTCAAATTCCACTGAAAATTATAGCCTGGATCAACAGTGTTGGTAAATCTGGCATAGGTAATATCATAACTGCCGTCCTGCCAGCGGTCAATTTTTGGTCCAACCTCCAGGGCTTCGATATTTAAATCAATATTAAAGCGTGATAACTGATCCTGAATTAGAGCTCCAATTAATCTTCTTTCTTCATTGGCGTCAGTTACATACTCCAGCTCAAAACCTTCTCCTTCGGGATAACCCGCTTCTGCCAGCAGATTCCAGACATAATCTTCTCCCACGTCTTCCAGCTTAAAATCAGGAGCCTGCCAGTAACCGGTCATATCTTCAAGCAAAATTGAGTTGGCTCTTTCTGCCTTACCGGCAAAGGCTCCAATCAAAATTTCTTCTGGATTAATTATATACCTTAAGGCTTCTCTTAGTTTCTTATTATTCAGTGGTTTCTTACTGGTATTGAAAGCAACATATTGAATTGCCAGGTCTGGATAAATTTCAGCTTCAAACTTCTCCATTTGACTTATCTGATCAAAGTTGTCAAGAGTAAGCTGGCCAATATCGATCTCTCCAGACTGTAAAGCCAGTTCCTGAGATGTAGGATCAGACATCGGCATAAATACTATTTCACCATATTCAGCCCCTACCTCAAAATAATCATCATTTCTCTTTAGTGTTATATTATTGTTGACATCCCATTCTTCAAAAACATAAGGTCCAGTACCAATTGGGTTGCTGGCAAATTTTTCTCTTCCCATCTCTTCAACTGCCTTTTTGCTGACAATCAAACCGGCATTAAAAGGTAAGGTAGAAGTGAAAAGTCTTCCCATTGGCTGTGTCAAAATCAATTTAACTGTATACTGATTGATAACTTCAACTCGTTCCAGATTAATAAATGACTGTGCTTCTGGTGAATTTGCATCTTCTGCGATTATTCTTTCAAAAGAAAATTTAACATCTTCAGCAGTAAATTCCCCGTAATCTTTATGAAACTCTATTCCTTCTTTCAGCTGAAAAGTGATTTCTGTGTTATCTTCCGAAATCTCCCACTCTTTTGCCAAATCAGGCACTACCTCAAATGTTCCCGGCTTATATTTAACAAGTCCATTAAAAATTGAATTCATAACCGGCCAGTCAGATAAAACCCGCTGCAGGTAGGCTGGATCAAGTGTCTGAGCCCTACCAGGTATAGCAATATTTAAACTGTCATCCTGAGCAGCTGCCGGATTAGTTAAAAGTCCTAAACATAAAACAGTAATTATGAATAAATATATATATTTATTTTTTAACATTTTGACCTCCTTCGATTCACTCTTCCTCCACAATACAAAAACTAATTTTAAATTTAAATATTTTCTTATCTCATTTCCTATCTATATTCTGGATTTGGATGATCGAAGCTGCAGCCTGCATCCCAGGCACTGCGCTGATTGCCGTGGGCAGTAATTCCATCATTTCCCTTAAGCATCTTGGCCAGGTGCATTAAATTCCAGGTCATAAAAGTTGTATTTCTCTGGGTAAAATCATTTTCCAAATTTTTTTCCATAATTGCCTTTGCTACATCCATTAATCCCCTTGTATTTGAGATCTTGGGTGATTTTTTAAGAGTACAGTTAATAAATAAAGCCTTTAAATTAGAAAAATCTTCGGTATTTTCTTCACACAATTTAAGCTGCTTTTCATTTAATTCCATTTTCCTGCCTCCTTTTAACTTAGATGTTAAATATCCGCGTTTATGTTAAACTAATTATAGTACATTGATAATGAATTTACAAGCGCAAACTCAAAAATATAAGTTTATAATAAAATTTCTGCGATAATTGGAGTAGAAGGAAGTCCAAGTTGTGGAATTAATAAAAGCTGTTCTTCCCAAAAATGGGGAGAAAGTTTTTCTACTGATAAAATAAAATTAGACAAAACATTAGCTACTTTTTCGTGTACTCTAATCTAATTTATTCTTTGCTTTGTACCAATTGTTTGAGCTTTCTTTTCTTAGGCGTTTCATTTTGGATTTTGCTTGTAACTTCTCTCAACCAATTTAATTCTTTTTTTAGTTCAGATAATTATGCAGCAAATTTAGAATATAACAAGAATTTATCGTTTTTAGATTGACCCTGGAAGTGGTTATTATCGAAAGTTTTTGTTTATGGAAAGAAGTAAGGGTATATTAACAAAAAACAACCAGATATTAAGATATCTGGCATATTTGAGATGAATTTTTTATTCTAATTCTAATAGTTCTTCCCACTCTTCATAAAGTTTTTCAAGCAGGCGGCTTTTTCTATCATATTTTTCTTTTAAATCCTGCAGCAGCTCAAAATTATCAATATTTTCTGGTTCTGTCATTTTAGTTTCGAGAATTTCCAATTCCCGTTCTGCAGCTGTGATTTCTTCTTCTATTTCCATAAATCGCTGCTGTTTTCTGTTTTCTTTAGCTCGTTTCTGCTTCTGCTTTTCATAATCTAATTTGCCTTTATTTACTTTGTCATCACTATCACTTTCCTTTGACTGATTATCCTTTTTCTTGTTTTTATAGTAACTATAACTGCCATAATATTTTTTTAAAGATTTATTTTCCAGCTCATATATATAATCAACTACTTTATCAAGAAAATATCTATCATGAGATACAGCTAAAACTGTACCCTCATAATTTTCCAGTGCTTCCTCTAATACTTCTCTGGAAGCAAGATCAAGATGATTAGTAGGTTCATCAAGGATTAAAAAATTATAATTACCAGTCATAAGCTGAAGCAGCCGCAGACGGCTTTTTTCTCCCCCACTCAGCTGAGAAACTTTTTTGAAAACATCATCTCCTGTAAATAAAAAGGCAGCAAGTAAATTTCTCGCTTCCGATTTTGTTACATATGTCTCCCTCTGCAGAGCAGTTATAAGATCATCATTTTCGTTAAAACCACTAAATTCCTGCCTATAAAAAGCTGGATAGACATTAGCACCAATTTTTACCTTACCAGAATCTGCTTCCAACTCACTCATTATAATTTTCAATAATGTTGATTTTCCTGAACCGTTATCTCCAATAACAGCCGCTTTATCTCCTCTAAAAAGTGATATATTAACATCATCCAGAAGCTCTAAATTGGAAAAGCTTTTGGAAAGATTACTGACTTTTAAAACTTCATCTCCACCTCGAATACCCTTATCCAGCGAAAGTTTAATCTTAGGAGCTTTTAATCTTGGTTTTTCGATACGATCAATTTTATCCAGTCTCTTCTGCATGGCTTTAGCTCTTTTAAACATTTTTTCACTATCACGAGATCTGCCCCAGACATAAAGCCGTTCTATTGCTTCTTCCAGCTGTTTAATCTTTTTTTGCTGGTTCTTATATTCTTTTAATCTCTGTTTATATCGGCGTTTTCTTTCTTTCTGATAGTAAGAATAATTTCCTGCATAATCTTCATTTTTACCATTTTTGATTTCTACTATTCTTTCAACCACATTATCCAAAAAATATCTATCATGTGAAATAACAAGTAAAGTTCCTTCATAATCTTTTAAGTAATTTTCCAGCCATTCCACAGATTTTAAATCAAGATGATTTGTCGGCTCATCAAGTAGCAAAATATCAGGTTTTAACAGAAGAAGTTTTATCAAACCAAGCCGTGTTTTTTCTCCTCCACTTAACTGGACCAGCTTTTTATTAAATATTTCTTTTTCACTAAAACCAAGTCCAACAGCAACTTGCTTAATTCTGCTTTCGTATTCATATCCAACTCCAGCATTAAATTCCTGCTGTAAATCACTGTATTCTTGCATCAATTTTTCCAATTTTAATTTTACTTCCTGAGATTCATCAGCTTTTTCACCAAGCTGAGCAATCTTTTTTTCCATCTTATTTAAATTATCTATCATTTCAATTACATCAGCAAAAACAGATAAAAGTTCATCATAAATCGTCTTATCATCTGCAAAATCCGACAGTTGTTTTAAGTATCCAATCGTTTTATCACTGCGGATGGAAATATTACCCTCACAGCTCTCTAAACCTGCAATTATTTTAAAAACTGTTGTTTTCCCGGAACCATTTGCTCCTATTAATCCCACTCTTTCGCCTTTATTTAAGTTAAGAGAAAAACTCTTTAAAACATCTGTTATTCCATATGATTTTTTGATATTATTTATATTTAGTATTGACATTAAAAACACCGCTTTTATGTTTTTTCCTGGACTAAGGAAGCTGGTAGCTGCTTTCTTTATCATTCGGTCTAAAAAGAACTGCAATTCCTCCAATAACCTGTACTACTGATGCAGCTGCAGCTGCAGCCAGCTCATCAGCACAAGATTTTGTTGATCTACCTGTAGATTCTAAAATACGAACCTTTAATAATTCATGATCTTCTAATGCTTTATCAACCTGATTTATTACTGATTCATTTATCCCATCTTTACCTACATGAACAACAGGGTCAAGATTATTTGCTTGTGCACGCAGAAAACTTCTCTGCTTTCCAGTTAATTTTGACATATTTTTCACCTCTATTCTATATATTCAAATTCCATTGGTCCAATTACTACAGTTTCTTTTTCCTTCACATTTTCTTCTTTAAGCTTTTCATTTAAATTATAGTGTTTTAAAACTCTGAGCATTCTCTGAACAGCGGCATCATTATTAAAATCAGTTTTTTCTACAAAATCATTTACCACCGTCCCCAGAACTTCGTATCTTCCTTTTCCAACTTTTTTTATATATAATTCTTCCTTAAAATCAGGTTTAATAACTATTTCTTCTTCTTTTTTGCTTTTAACTTTAGGTAAATCTTCCAGCAGCTGTCCAATTCTATATACCAGATTTTTTGTGCCCTCTCCAGTAACTGCCGAGATAGGAAAAACTTCATATCCTTTTTTGTTTAATTTTCTCTTTACCCGCTCAATATTTTTTTCTGCCTCTCTGAGGTCAATTTTGTTAAGAGCAGCAATTTGGGGTAATGAGAAAAGATAATCATTATACTTTTTTAACTCATAATTTATTTTGTCGAAATCATCCAGTGGGTCTCTTCCCTCTATTCCCGAAACATCTATTACATGAACCAATAATTTTGTTCGTTCTAAATGTTTCAAAAATTCATCTCCAAGGCCGGTACCTTTATGTGCTCCTTCTATAATTCCAGGAATATCAGCCATCACAAATGACTGGTATTCACCATAACTTACAACTCCCAGATTAGGATGTAGGGTTGTAAAATGATAGGGTGCTATTTTAGGCTCAGCATGTGAAACCTGCGAAATCAGTGTAGATTTACCCACATTAGGATATCCTACAAGTCCAACATCAGCCAGCACTTTTAATTCCAGCCGTAGTTTGCGTTTTTCCCCTTTTTTTCCGTTCTCTGAAAATTTAGGAGCTTTACGAGTAGATTTTTTAAATCTTGCATTTCCTTTACCACCACTGCCACCTTCAGCAGCAATAAATCTTTCCTGACCTTCCTTAAGGTCAACAAGAAATTCATCAGTATCAGCATCATAAACTTCTGTTCCTGGTGGAACCTTCAGTATTAAATCCTCACCATTTTTACCGTGCTGATTTTTTCCGGCCCCATTTTTCCCATTTTCTGCCTGATAAATGTTGTTATAGCGGAAATCAGCTAGAGTATTCATACCTTCATCAACTTCAAGTATAATACTGCCGCCATCTCCACCATCTCCGCCATCAGGGCCACCCATATCAATATATTTTTCTCTGTGAAAACTGACAACACCATTTCCACCATCTCCAGCTTTTACAGTAAATTCTACTTCATCTATGAACATATATTTCACCTCCTGTAATTAGAACCGTTACATCTAATATAATAACAATTTACAGATACTTTTCTAAACATCAGATATTATATAACACTAATAATACAAGAAAAACCCCCAGTACTAAACAGCACTGAGGGATAATATTTCATATATTAGCTTGAAATAGCAGCAACCTGACTTTCAGTATATACACTAATCTGGCGGTTTTTTCTGCCTTTTCTCTCAAATTTAACAAATCCATCTACTTTGGAGAATAATGTATCATCACTACCTCTGCCTACATTTAAACCTGGCTTAAATTTAGTACCTCTTTGACGCACTAAAATACTGCCGGCAGACACAAATTCACCGTCAAACTCTTTTACTCCCAGTCGTTTCGATTCACTATCACGACCATTTTTGGAACTACCAACACCCTTTTTCTGGGACAATCTCTCCACCCCCCTTAAACAAAAAATTAAAATAATATTTATGCTTCAATACTTTCAATCAAAACTTTAGTATACGGCTGTCTGTGCCCGGTTTTTTTACGATATCTAATTTTAGGTTTATATTTGAAAACCACAATCTTCTTATTTTTACCCTGCTCGATAACTTTAGCCTTTACTGATGCTCCATCAACAAAAGGAGTTCCAGCTTTAAAACCATCATCATCAGAAAAAGCTAAAACTTTATCAAATTCTACTATTTCTCCTTCTTCTACAGGGAGTTTTTCTACTTTAATGATCTGGTCTTCTTTTACACGGTATTGTTTCCCGCCAGTTTTAATAATTGCATACATTTCTACATACACCTCCCCTACCTCAGACTCGCCGGATAAAGGTACTCATATTACAAATGAGATTTCAGACCTTTCCCGTGCGGTTTTGGCATTCTCACCTAAGTGAGGATCTGAAAAATTAATTCCAGATATTTATTTTAGCATATTATTTAATTATAGTCAAGTTAAATGTGCTCTGGCATAAGTCCGATGCAGATCATCAATTTCTATTTCTACATCAGTTCCTACCATATTACCTGCTCCATTAACTATAATTATAAAGCCATCAATTCTAGCTATACCAGAACTGGAATTACTTGCATGTTCTTCTTCTATTACAACCCTCATCCTGTCTCCAGGATTGATATCCAAACTATCGGGCTTCATTTCCTCTTTGCTTCCTTTTTCTAGCACAATATCTTCATATCTTAATTCTGCATTACCAGAAATATAAATATTTATACCAAACTCATCTTCCAGTTCTTTAAGCTTATCTCCACCTGAACCAATCAGCACAGCTGCAACTTCCGGATGCAGTTCAAGTGCTATTGCCTGATAATTTTCTCTAGAAGTTATTTCATCAATTTTTCTTATAACTTTCATTGCAACAGTTGATTCAGATAAAACCTGTCCTGTTCCTCCACAGCAGGGACAATCTTTCTGCATCAATGTTCCAAAACCTTCTCTAACCTTTTTTCTAGTCATCTCAAGAAGACCAAGCTGGGTTAAACCTAAAATAGATGTTTTTGTCCTGTCTTTTTTTAATTCACCTTCCAGCAGATTTATTACTTCCTGCTGATCTTCATATTTTTTCATATCAATAAAATCAATAATAATTATACCACCTATATCTCTCAATTTTAACTGACGGGCAATCTCTTCTGCAGCTTCTTTATTGGTTTTAACTATAGTGTCCTGCAGGTTTTTTTTGCCCACAAATTTACCTGTATTTACATCAATAGAGACAAGGGCTTCAGTATTATCTATAACAATATAACCACCTGATTTTAACCAGACTCTCCTTTTTAAAAGACTTTCAATTTCTTTTTCTATATTATATGCTGCCAGAATAGGTATATTCCTCTGATAAAGTGCGATTCTGCTTTTTAACTCTGGCGCAAAAGTTGATGTTAAGTCCATTAATCTCTGATAATCTTTTTTGTCATCTACCACTACTCTATCAATATTATGATCTAAATAATCCCTTATTAAATTTTTTAAGAGGTCTTCTTCCTGATAAAGTCTTTCTATACTGGAACTTTTTAAAAACTGATTCCTAATTCTTTTCCAGGTACCAGAAAGGAAATTATAGTCATTTTTAAAACTATTAAAATCTTTTTTATAAGCATTTGTTCTAATAATTAAACCTTCTTTATCAGATTTAAGCTCTGCCGCAATATCACGCAATCTGTCCCTTTCGTCATTATCAGTAATACGCCTGGAGACACCAATTTTACTGTCAAAAGGAATATATACAAAATATCTACCCGGTATGGAAATTTTACAGGTTACTTTTGCACCTTTACTGCCCATCGGCTCTTTAACTACCTGTACCAACAGCCACTGTCCTGGCTGAAGTACATGTTTAATATTTAATTTCTTTTCTTTCAACATATTTTTTTGATTATTATCCAGAAGTGGATAAAGATCATTTAAATGAATAAATGCGTTTTTAGAAATACCTATATCAACAAAAGCAGCCTGCATACCCGGAAGAACATCCTGGACTCTTCCCCGGTAAATATTGCCTGCAATTTTGTGATAAGTATCTCTTTCAAAAAATAAATCTTCTAAAGAATTATTATTTACCAGTGCTGCCCTTCTTTCTCTATATTCTGAATTAATAATTATCTGTCTGCTCATCGTTCTCAACTCCTGACAATGCTGTCTGAATATGGACTATAAAATTTGTTGTTTTTATTAACAAAAACTCCCTCTCTTATTACATCAAGTGGAGTAATTTTGTTCACTGATGAATATTTTTTCATCAGTGCTTTATTTAATTCTTCAGGCCTCACATTTCCTCTGCTGCCTGTGACAACAGCAAACTTCCATAAATCTTTTTCCACAATTTCAGCAGAAAATATTCTCGGTTTTAAGTCCACTTCTCTATCTGCTTTATTTCGCCTTTTTCGGACAACGATAATTTTATCTTCTTTCATAAATTCATCCAGCATTTTTTTCTGCTTTTTTAAATTCAAATTTTCATTAAAATTAAAATTTATTGTATATACAGCAGTATTTAAAATAGAAGATAAAGATTTTGTGCTTTTATCTATTTTAACTGCTTGAATAAATCTTACTCCTGATGGAGAAACATTATTTAATCTGTTAATAATCACTTCTGTTTCCAACTTTTCCGCTAATTCTAAATCAAAATATTCTCCTCTGCTGATAATTCCCACTGCAAGTGGAGGTCCTACTGATAATTTTATCTGTGGATTAAATCCACCACTAAAAACAGCAGGAAGTTTGGACCGTCTAACAATTCTCCTCAGTGTTTTTATAAGCTGAAGGTGAGATATATACATAACATCCTCAAGTTTGGAAAATTTTATTCTATAAAGCATTTCCATCACCACTCATCAGTTCCAAACCAGCAGAAAAGCTGTCACAGACTGCACAGCCTGTACAGCTTTCAAATCTGCAGTCAGCCGTTCTCTCACCACTAAAAGATTTTTGATATTCTTTAAATAAAAAATCCCTGCTGACACCAATATCCAGTATTTCCCAGGGGAATACTTCTTCGTCCTCCCTCATGCACAGATAATCTTTGGGATTAATATCATTTTCTCTAAAAGCTTCTCCCCAGAGTCGTGGATTGAATAATTCGTTCCATCCTTCAAATCTACTTCCTTTTTTCCAGGCATCTGCAATAACAGGTGCAAGTCTCCTGTCTCCACGAGCTATAACTCCCTCAAGCCTGCTTAATTCTGGATCATTCCAGCTGAAGTTTAATCCCCTTCCCCTTAGATTATCACGCAAATAATTCTGTTTTTCTATAATTTCTTCAACCTCATCCATCTTTACCCACTGAAACGGAGTGAAAGGTTTGGGAATGAATGTTGATACACTGACTGAAATTTCTATCTGCCTCATCTTTTTTTTGGTATTTCTTCTTATTTGACGACCAATTTCCAGAACCTTTCTGGCCATTCTAACTATACCTTCTATATCTTCCATAGTTTCTATTGGCAGACCAATCATAAAATAAAGCTTTATTTTTGACCAGCCGCTTTCAAAAGCAGCTCGAGCTGCACTGTAGAGTTCTTGTTCATCCACATTTTTATTAATAACATCTCTCAAACGCTGTGTACCAGCCTCAGGTGCAAAAGTTAGACCAGTTTTGCGGACTTTCTGAACTTCTTCTGCCAGTTCCACAGAAAATTTATCCACTCTTAATGAAGAAAGAGAAATGCTTATCTTTCTATCACTAAAACGGCGGTTCATTTCTTTTACAAGTTTTTTTATTTCTATATAATCTACTGTGCTTAAAGAAGTAAGAGATATTTCTTCAAAACCGGTACTGTCAACAGCTCTTTCAGCCAGATCAACAAGCCTTTCTATACTTCTTTCTCTGACAGGCCGGTAGGTCATTCCGGCTTCACAAAATCTACAGCTTCTTGTACACCCTCTTGAAATTTCTAGAACAATTCTATCATGAACTGTATCTTTATAAGGTACAATAAAATTAACCGGATAAAATGCTTGATCGAGATTTTTCACCAGCTGTTTTTTCACTTTTTCTTTATCTGTTTTGGAGCTGCTATATGACAAAACTTTTCTGTCTTCATATTTAACATCATACAGTGAAGGTACATAAATACCTGATAATTTATTTAATTCAACTAAAATTTCTTTTTTATTCAAAAAACTATCTTTAAGCTGCTGATATTTTTTAAGAAATGGTATAATTAAATCTTCTGCTTCTCCTACAAAAAATAAATCAATGAAATCAGCTATCGGTTCCGGATTAAAAACATTTGCCCCACCAGCAATAACAAGAGGAGCTTCTTCTTTCCTTTCACAGCTGTAAATAGAAATACCACTCAAATCAAGCATATTTAATATATTTGTATAACTCATCTCATACTGAAGTGTAAATCCAATTAAGTCAAAATCTTTAATTTCATGATAGCTCTCCAGTGTAAATAAAGGAATGTCAATATCTCTCATTAATTTCTCCATATCAGTCCAGGGAGCATAAACTCTTTCTGCAATAAATTCTTCTTCAGAATTTATCAGATGATAAAGTATTTTTAAACCTAAATGTGACATAGCAAGTTCATAAACATCAGGAAACGCAAGTGCAATTTTTAGTTTATCTGGTGACCATTCTTTTCTAACAGAATTCCATTCATTACCAATATATCTTTCTGGATTTGAAATTCTATGTAAATTTTTATTAATTTTTTCTTTATACTGCAAAAAACCACCTCATTAAATTTTCAAAACACTTTTAAAATATAATTTTATTTTTTCTTAAATTGACATTAATCACTATTCCAACTGCCAGAAGTGAAGTGGTCATAAAAGTACCACCATAACTAATAAAAGGAAGTGGAATACCTGTTATAGGCATAATTCCCATTGTCATTCCTATATTCTCCAAAATATGGAATAAAAACATAGCCATTATACCGACAGCTACCAAATACCCATATCTATCTCTCGCATTTTCTGCAACATTCATAAACTGCCAGAGCAAAAATAAATATAACAAAATCACAGCTGCTGAACCAATAAATCCAAACTCTTCTCCAATTACTGAAAAAATAAAGTCTGTGTGTTTTTCTGGTAAAAAATTAAGCTGATTTTGTGTCCCTGCAAATAAGCCTTTGCCGGTTATTCTGCCGGAGCCAAGAGCAATTTTAGACTGGATAATGTTATAACCACTGCCGTATGGATCTACATCAGGATTTATAAAAACAATCAATCTATTCAGCTGATATTCCTGAAGAAAAGGTAAAGGGGTATCAATCATCACATGAGCAGTAATAATCAGCACTACTATTAAAAATCCTCCACCAAAAATAGCTGCCATTATTTTTAGATTTCCTCCACCTGCAAACATCATAACTAAATATATAAAAAACAGCACAAGTGCTGTCCCCAAATCATTCTGCAGAATTATTAACGAAAATGGAATAAAAGCAGCAACAGAGGGAAGAAACATCCCTTTTAAATAACCTAAATCATCAGAATTATTATCTAGTATGGCTGCCAGTACTAGAATGAGCATAATTTTAGCAAGCTCAGCCAGCTGAATATTAAAAGGTCCAATACTTAACCAGCGTTTTCCACCGGCAATTGTTCGACCAAAAAACAAAATTACAGTTAAAAGAAAAATCATAAAACTGTATATAAAAGGAGCATATTCTTTGAAAATTTTGTAATCAAAAAATTGCAAAACAATAACTGCAATAATTCCCAGCACAACTGAAATAATTTGTTTTTGCAGATAAAAAAACCCGGTAGAATCAACTTTGTTAACTTCAGTAGCACTGCTTATTACCATCAGACCTATAAATATTAATAATAGTACAGTTAAGGGAATATTAAAATTCAAATAGCGCAGTAATTTTTTATTCCATCCCATAAAATAACACCTTTATCTTGATCCTTTAAGGGGAAAATTTGCTACAAGTGCTGTCATATCCTCTTCTCTTTTTACATCCATTTCAATTTTGCTCGAATCAACGTCAATATATTTTGTCAGTACTTCAATTAATTCTTCCTTCATAGATTCCATTTCATCTGAAGTTAATTTGATTCTATCCTGAACCAATACAAACTGAAGACGCTCTTTAGCCACATTTTTACTGGATTTATCTTCTTTATTTTTAAATCCAAGCCATTTTAAAATATCGATATTAATCCCCCCTCATCTAGGATAAACCAACTAATTTTTTAAATCTGCTTAAAAAGCTTTCCTTTTCAAGTTTCATAATCGGAAGATCTTCTCCCATTATTCTTCTAGCAATATTTCTATATGCCTGTCCTGCTTTTGATTTATCATTTAAAGCAATGGGCTCTCCTCTATTTGTAGAAACTACTATCCCCTCATCTTCAGGTACAATACCAAGAAGTTCAATTGCAAGTATCTCTATCATATCTTCTATACCCATCATATCACCTTTTTCGACCATATCCACTCTAATCCGATTAATAATAACTTCCGGTTTATATATACCCTCAGCCTCTAAAAGCCCAATTATTCTATCAGCATCCCTAACAGCTGAAACCTCTGGTGTAGTAATTATAACAGCCCTATCAGCTCCAGAAATTGCATTTTTAAAACCCTGCTCAATTCCAGCTGGAGAATCAACTATAACATAATCCATATCTTCTTTTAACTTTTCTATTAACTCTTTCATCTGATATGGTGTTACTGAAGTTTTATCTCGTGTCTGTGCGGCCGGAAGAAGAAATAATCCATCATACCTCTTATCGCGAATCATAGCCTGTTCCATTCTACAGTTATTTTCAACAACATCAACAATATCATATACTATTCTATTTTCTAATCCCATTACAACATCAAGATTACGCAGCCCAATATCTGCATCTATTAAACATACTTTTTTATCATGCATTGCAAGTGCTGTTCCAATATTAGCAGTAGAAGTAGTTTTCCCCACTCCACCTTTTCCTGATGTAACAACAATAGTTGTTCCTGCCAAATTTCATCCCCCCTAAAATATTATTTATAATTTTTCAACTATAATTACTCCATCTTTAATATAAGCCTTTTCTGGTTCCAATTCAGCTGTATAAGCATCATCAGGTGAACGAGCAATTAAAGAAGCTATACGAAGTTGTGTAGGATTAAGCTTTAAAGCAGCAACCTTCGCTTCTCTGCTTCCACCTGCTCCAGCATGTACAACACCTTTAAGTCTTCCAAATACTATTATATCCTCTCCTGCTATCACTTCAGCTCCCGGGTTTACATCTCCTATAATAACTATACTTTTAAAATGCTTAATCATCTGTCCGGATCGCAGTGTTCTATTAATAATTAAAGCTTTATCTCCTTCACTATCAGCTTTTTGGGTAGACTGCTGAGCAGTAAAATATATTTCCCTCACTTTATTATAATTCTGGACAATATCCATCAGCTGCTGCATTTCTGAAAAAGTTAATTTTACTCCATTTAAGTTAATATAAAGACAGATACCTTTAAAAAAATCTCCAGCTTCTTTGGCATGAAGTTTTACAGAACTTTTGATCTGTTCAAAATTTACTCCTGCCCTAAAATTCATTAAAACCCCATCTGTAACTGCCTGAAATGAAAAAACTGAACTCATGCAATCTCTCCTCAAATATGCTAATTATTATATAATATTCTTTAATCAAATATAAATTCCTTCTACTCATCTAAAATATTTCTTTTACTGTGATAATATATTTTTTTTCTTCCATTGCTGAAATTTTTTAATCCAAAATAATAACCCATTATATCTCTGGCTATTGGTACTGTAAAAGAACTGGAGCCACCGTTTTCCAGAAAAACCAGGACAGCAATTTCTGGTTTTTCATATGGTGCAAATCCGCCAAACCAGCCATGATTATTTTCAGTTGATGTCTGAGCAGTACCAGTTTTACCTGCCACTTCTATCGGAAAATTTTTAAAATATCTGTTTGCAGTTCCATATGTTTTATTTGTAACTTCATACATACCTTCTTTAAGAACAGCAAATGTTTCTGGAGCTACTGAAGCAAGATTTTCTTTTAACACAGGTTTAAAATCAACCAAAATCTTACCATCAGGATCAACTATTTTATCTGCAATCTGAGGTTTATACATAGCACCATCACTGGCAATAGCCGCTATCAGCTCTGTGATCTGTATTGGTGTAGTTAAAAGTCCTCCCTGACCAATAGAAAGATTAACTGAATCACCTGGATACCAGTTTTCAGAAAAAGTTTTCTGCTTCCATTCATCATCTGGAACCAAACCCGATTTTTCTCCTGGAAGATCTATCCCTGTTTTTTTCCCTAGTCCATATTTATGAGCATATCTGGCCAGCATTTTTCCTTTATACTCTTTGTATAAATCAAATCCCAGCTGATAAAATATTATATTATTTGACCTGGCAATAGCTTTTGTAAAATCCAGCTTGCCTTCTCCACCATAATGCCAGTTTCTAAAAGGTCTGGACCAGTTAGGTAAATAAAAAACACCTGATGAGTCATAAAAATTTGTGTCAGCCCTTACTCCTAATTCCTCCACTGCTGCAGTACCTGTTACCAGTTTAAAGATAGAGCCAGGTGGTACAGCTGACATAATAGTTCTGTCGATCATCGGTTTTAATTTATTATTTAACAGAGAACTATACTCATTTTCGGAAATACCCCTGGCAAATAAGTTTAAATTGTAATCCGGAACACTTGTGATTGATAAAATTGACCCATCTCTAACATCCATTACAATAGCTGCAGCTCCAGTTGGTTTATTTCTTTTCGGGTCATCTTCTGCTTCTCTGCGCAGTTTTTCGAAATTTTCTTCCAGCAATTTTTCAGCTGCCTGCTGCAGATCAAAATCAATATTTAATATTAAATTATTTCCGGGTTCAGGACTTTTTATACCAATAGTTTTAACTTTTCTACCTCTACTGTTTACCTCTATCTGCTCAGCACCTGTTTGACCTCTAAGATAAAGTTCATACTCTCTTTCAAGACCTGCTTTACCAATTAAATCTCCACCCGAATAATTATATCCTGCTTTATTAAGTTTAATTAATTCATTTTTATTTATCTCACCAATATAGCCAGTTGCATGAACCATTGTTTCTGGATAAACATAATCCCTAAGTGAAGATTCTTTAACAAAAATACCGGGCAGTACATCATTATTTTCTGCAACAACAACCATTGTTTCTTTTGCTAAATTTCTTTTTAAAATAATTGGCTCTAAGCTGTCTTCATGAAAACTGCGGTTATAATTATCCAGTAATATTTTATAATCAATTGAGGCTATTTCTGAAAGTTTTTTTAATATATTTTTTGGGTTTTCAGCAGGAGGAATTTCATTTGGAAGCAGATATAAGCTGTAGGTTAATTTATTTGATACAATTACCCTATTTTTTCGATCAATTATCTTTCCTCGGGGTGCATTAATTGGTCTAATTGAAATCCTGTTACCTTCCGATAATTCATAATAATAATTTCCTCTGACAATCTGCAGATAACCCGCTCTAACAAGCATTACTGCAAAAATAATAATAATTATAATGCGCAAAAATTTTACTCTATCCAATCAACTGCCCCCTCACTTAACAAAAAATAATAAAAGAGATAAAATACAAATGCAATAGAAGCATTTATAAATGCAAGCGGCAATATAATATTAATAAACAATGATATAAAATCAAAATTATAATTAAAATTTTCTTTTAAAAGTATGAACAAAGTTTCGTGTAAAATGGTAGCCATAAAGACTACTGCAGGAGGAATAACAAAATTTTCCGCAAAAAACCTTCCAGAAAGAGCAGAAGAAAAAAAAGTAACTATTGGTTTGACTATGGTAAAAGCACCTATAAATTCCCCAAGTAAAATATCCTGAAGTATTCCGGCAGTAAGGGCTGAAACAGCCGAAGATTTATATCCCTTAATTAAAGATTTGAGAACAACAAAAACGAGCAAAAAATCCGGTATATATATTAACGATGGGAAAAACGTTCTGACAGATAACTGGCAGAGCAGCAAAACTATTAATATCAAAAAACTGTAAGCATAATCTCTCAATTTAATCTCTCCAGTTAAAATTCGGTTATGACCAGTACTTCTTCTATTGTAACTGTATCAGCAAAAAGCTGCAGCTCTGCTTTCTGGGAAACACCATAATTATCAGCTGTCACTTCTGTAATTTCTGCAATCTTTAATCCCGGTGGGTAATTATTTGATAGGCCGGAAGTTACTACGGTATCACCAACTGCTATATCTTCATTCCAGGCAATATTATCCATTATATTCATTTTCTTACCACCTACAGATCCTCTTATAAGTCCAATAGCTCTTGAATCTTCCCTGGAAATTATTCCTCCAACCACAAACTCACTGTCATTAACCAGCATTACATGTGATGAATTACTGCCGACATAATCAATCTTACCCACAAGAAAACCATTATATGTGATAACTGGCATTCTATTTCTTATACCGTCTTCAGCTCCTCTATTAATTATAATCTTTTTTTCCCAATTAGTAGAAGAATTTCCTATAACTTCAGCACCTAAAACTTCAAAATCATTGGCTTCTTTAAATGACAGCATGCTTCTCAATCTATTGTTTTCTCTAATCACACTCTGTATTATCATTTTCTGCCGGTCTATTGAAGCAATTTCCTTTTTTAATCTCCTATTTTCCTCAATGAGATCATTAATAGAAAACAGGGCAGAAAAATATCCTGTAACTTGATCATATACTTTGTTTATCAAATTAAGTACAGGTGTAAAAAGATTAAATATCCGACTGGAAATCCAGTTCAAAAAAGAAATTTCTATATCATTTAAAAATAAAAATCCTAGTATAGATAAAATTAGAACAATAAAAATCAATGTAATAATAGAGGTCCTGTTAAAATCAAACAACAGGTACACCTCCTATGATAGTTTTTTGGGAGTTATAAGTATTTTTTTAAGTGAATCGATTTCTTCTAAAGCTATTCCAGTTCCTTTTACAACACAATCAAGAGGATCATCAGCAATGTGAACAGGCATCTGTGTTTCTCTTATTAAAAGCTGATCTAACCCCTGAAGCAGTGCACCACCACCTGTAAGTATAATACCTCTATCCATCACATCAGAAGCAAGTTCTGGTGGTGTTTTTTCCAGTGTCATTTTAACAGCATCAATAATGCTGATAACAGGTTCTTCTAAAGCTTTTTGAATTTCTTCTCCTGTTATTTCTATAGTCTTTGGAAGACCGGTAACCATATCCCTTCCTCTTATTTCTTTGCTTCCCTGTAATTCTTCACTAAAAGCTGCACCAATGTCTATTTTTATTTCTTCAGCTGTTCTTTCTCCTATCATTAAATTATACTTTCTTTTAACATACTGAACTATAGCATCATCCATTTCATCTCCACCAATTCGGATAGATCTGCTGGTAACTATACCGCCAAGTGATATAACTGCAACTTCTGTAGTTCCACCACCGATATCCACAATCATATTCCCAGTCGGTTCATGTACCGGCAGTCCTGAACCAATTGCAGCGGCCATCGGTTCTTCAATTAAATATGCCTCCCTCGCCCCTGCATGTACTGCGGCATCTATTACTGCTCTTTTTTCTACTTCAGTAACACCAGAAGGAACACAGATAATTATCCTCGGCCTAACCATACGGCTCCTCTTGTGTGCCTTTGTAATAAAGTATCTGAGCATTGTTTCGGTTACATCAAAATCTGCGATAACCCCATCTTTCATTGGTCTAACTGCAATTATATTTCCAGGAGTTCTTCCAATCATCCTTTTTGCATCATCTCCAACAGCCAGAACTTCCTGCTTATTTTTTCGCAGAGCCACAACAGATGGTTCCCGAATCAATATTCCTTTCCCTTTAATATATACGAGTGTATTGGCAGTTCCCAGGTCAACTCCCATATCCCTGGAAAACGGTGCACTCAGAAATTCAAATATCATCTATGAAATACCCCTTTCAAATCAAATCTTTTTCTTTTAAACTTACATATTTTCCATCACCAATTATTATATGGTCAATCAGTTCAATACCCAGTATTGTTCCAGATTTAGCAATTTTTTTGCTGATTCTGATATCATCAGGGCTCGGTGTAGGTTCACCACTTGGATGATTATGTGCCATAATGATTGCAGCACTATTTTTGCGTATCGCTTCTTTAAAAACATCTCTGGGATGTACAATTGAACTTGATAATCCACCTTTTGTAATTTCAGCAATTTTAATAACTTTATTTTTAACATCAAGCAGCACTGTTTTTACAACTTCCTGCTCTAAATGCCTCATATCTTCCATTAGCAGTTCAGCTGCTTTAGATGGAGTAAAAATCGTTTTCCCTTTTTTTGCCTTTGTTTTAGAAATTCTTTTTGATAGTTCTACTAAAGAAGATATCTGTGCTGCTTTTGCTTTACCAACACCTTTAACAGCCGTCAGTTCTTCACAGCTTAAATTAATTAAATTTTTTAGTCCTCCAAAATAATTAATAATATACTGAGCAAGCTCCACAGCAGTTTTTTCTCTACTTCCAGTCCTAATAATTAGTGCCAGTAGTTCTGCATTACTTAAAAACTCTGCTCCTTTAGAAAGCAGTTTTTCTCTGGGTCTTTCTTCTTTTGGCAATTCTTTGATGGTAAACCTGCCTTTTTCGGCCTCCATCAAAATAAACTCCTTTCTCTTATAAGATTCCATAATTAAATTTCTTCAACATTTTTGATAATTGATTTAAAGGCAGTCCAACTACAGAATAATAAGAACCTTTAATTTCTCTAACAAATAATGATCCAAATCCCTGTATAGCATATGCTCCAGCTTTATCCATCGGTTCCCCTGTTTCAAGATATTTATCTATCTCTTCTTCTGAAATTTCTTCCATAAATACACTGGTAATATTATGTTCTACCAGATATTCATCTGTTTCAGAATTCATTACAGCCACACCTGTTATAACCTGATGCTCTTTACCACTTAAAGCTGAAAGCATATTTTTAGCATCTTCTGCATCTTCCGGTTTGTTCAGAACTCTATCCTGAGCTACAATAACAGTATCTGCAGCAATTATAATAGCTTCTTCAACCAGCTCTGAAACAGATTCAGCCTTTGCAAATGCCAATTTTTCCACCATATCAACAGGTTTTAAACCATTAAACTGACTTTCATCTATTCTGCTCGGAACTATTGTGAATTGAAGTTTCAGCTGTTTTAAAAGTTCTTCCCTTCTCGGGGAAGCTGAAGCTAACACGAGTTTTCCCATTATTTCACCTCCCGGTAAGAGAAGTGGGCAAATATGAAACTGTAAAAAAACTAACCAGGCCAACACTTATTCCCGTAGGTACTGCAAGTAATGTTAAAAATGGCAGATAATAAAAGACAGCAGCATTTTCGATTATTAGATATGCTATAACTATTTGTCCTATATTATGTGTAACTGCCCCAATTACACTGACACCTATCAGGCTGAATTTATCTTGAAAAAACTCATAAACAAAATACATCATAAAAAAACTCAACAATCCACCACTTAAACTTAAATAAAAATTTATAGTCATAAAAGTACCCGCAAGAAGTGAACCTATAATAATTCTCAACAGCACAATCTGCAGCCCACCACTAAATCCAAACAGAACAATTCCAATTAAACTTACGATATTAGCCAGCCCCAATTTGGCGCCCGGCACTACAGCAGTTAATGGAAGCATAGTTTCCACAAAATGCATAATAAGACCTAATCCAACTAATAAACCTATAATAACTATTTTCCTAGTTCTAATCACTGATCTACCCTTCTTTTCAATATCATCATTACCAGCTCATACCATCAACTTCTGCATCTGAAGATTCAATCCAAATACCAATCTTGTTTGGGACACAGATAATAATAGGACCCTGCTGCTCTATCCAGCCGGTTTTTTCGCATATTTTTAGGGGATCATCATCCGGTGCTTCTTTAACCCTAACTTTTCCCTGATATGCTTCAATTTTATGTATACCTATTGGTCCAGCCACCTCAAATACAACAGGTTTAGAAAAGGTATTTTCCAGTGGAAATCTTTTAACCTCTTTTCCATTTGATTCAATAATGAGATAAAGATTTTCTGAATCACCCTGCTGAAAATAATAAAAAGGCGCAAAAAGCATTAATAAACTGGCAATAATTATCATTATAATCAAAATTTTATCATAAAACGTAATAATATCATTTATCTTCAAATAAATTCACCACAATTTATTAATTTGTACTATCATTAATTAATATTTTAACATCTTTTAGCTGTTATGTCCACATATCTGTAAATATCATAAACAAAAGAAAACCCGGCTTAAGCCGGGTATATAAGTGTAAAGATTAAATTGAAATTACATTTTTAATCATTCACTTCTCAACTTCTTATAAGTCTTTTTCATAAAAGAGGTCAACTGCATCAACATTACATGCTTCAAAACACAAACCACACTGAATACACTTGTCCTGATCTATTACATGCCTTTCTTTAACTTCACCCGAAATAGCATCAACAGGGCATGCCTTTGCACATAATGTACAGCCAACACATTTATCATTAATTTCTACTTGCTGAATTCTTTCAGCCTGAAATTTTATTGTTCCAGTTGGACATTTTTCTGCACAGAGACCACAGTTAACACATTTATCATAATCAATTACTGCCAGATTATCCTGCATTTCTATTGCATCAACCGGACAAACTCTTGCACAAATACCGCATCCTATACAGCCTACTTCACATATTTTTCTAACTAATTTTCCGGAGTCATGAGAAGAACATCTAATATGTGTTTTAGCAGAATTTGGTGCCAGAAGCAGTATATTGTGCGGACATGCTTCAACACATTTACCACACGCTGTACATTTTTCCGGGTCAATTTCTGGAAGACCATTTTCCCCCATTACAATTGCATCAAAAGGACAAACAGCCTCACAGTCACCAAATCCAAGACAGCTGAATGAACATATTTTTTCTCCACCATTTATTGCATCTGCTGCCTGACAGGTTTCAATCCCCTTATATTCTCCTCTGCGTCTGGCTTCTTTTTTACCACCACCACAGAGAAGTTCTGCTACTATTTTGGTAGAACTGCCTGCATCTTTTCCTAAAATATCTCCTATATTACTGGCAACCTTGTCACCACCAACCGGGCATCCATTTACCGGTGCATCACCTTCTACAACAGCTTCAGCAAAACTGGCACATCCTGCATAACCACATGCACCACAATTAGCTCCCGGTAAAACATCTTCTACTTTATCTATACGTGGGTCCTGGTCAATTACAAATTTCTTTGAAGCAAAACCTAAACCAGCTGCTAATAGAGCACTTATACCACCCATGCTTAAAATCGAATATATATATACTGAATCCATTTATCTGTATTCCACCTCCAACTACATCGAAATAAGGCCAGAAAAGCCCATAAATGCCATTGCCATAATTCCAGCTATAATTAAAGTAATCGGTACACCCCTTAAAGTACCGGGGACATCACCAAATTCCAGTCCTTCCCTTAAACCGGCCATTAATACTATAGCCAGAGTAAAACCTACACCGGCACCAAATCCAAATACAACACTGGCAATAAAGCTGTATCCATTTAAAGGAATCAGCAGAGCCAGTCCGAGTATCGCACAGTTAGTTGTAATTAAAGGTAAAAAGATACCCAGTGCTTTATATAAAACAGGACTCGTTTTTTTGATAAACATTTCCACAAACTGAACCAGAGATGCTATTACAATTATAAAGGATACATACTGTAAAAAAGGAAGATTTAAAGCTTCCAAAATAAAAGTATTTATCAGCCAGGTTGCTGCTGCAGTAAGGGTCATAACAAATGTTGTTGCTAATCCCATACTAAAAGCTGTTTCTACATGTTTAGAAACACCAAGGAATGGACATATTCCCAGGAATCTAACCAGTATAAAGTTATTTATTAAAACTGTACTGATAAATAACAGTATTACCTGTGTGAACTGTTCCATTATTTAACCCTCCCTGCTGATCAAGTTCATAATACCAACTAAAATACCAAGCGTTATAAAAGCTCCGGCTGGCAGAACCATAATAATCATCGGTTTATACCATGCACCTAAAATCTGAAAACCAAAGATTGAACCCATACCAAATAGCTCTCTAACTGCACCTAAAAGAGTCAGTGCCCAGGTAAAACCTATACCCATGCCTAGCCCATCAGCAATAGCTCTATGTACAGGATTTCTGGATGCAAAAGCTTCCTGTCTTCCCAGAATCAGACAGTTAACAACTATAAGTGGTATAAACAGGCTCAAAGATGCCGCAATACCTGGATAAAAAGCTTTAAGGAAATAATCAGTAAATGTTACAAAGGTAGCTATTATAAGAATATAACTTGGAATACGAACATTTTTGGGTATCAATTTTTTAATTAAAGATATTACAATTTCTGAAGAAATCAATACAAAAGAAGTCGCTATCCCCATAGCCAGTCCATTTTCTGTAGTATTAGTAACAGCTAAAGTTGGACACATTCCAATAACTAATCTAAAAATAGGGTTTTCGTTCCAGAGACCATTTTTAAAATCATCAAGCAGTTGACTGGCCATTACATTCCACCTCCATATGCACTCTGTATTGTACTTACTGCATTTTCTATTATGGTAGTAACCTTTTCAGAAGAAATAGTAGCACCCGAAATTGCTTCTACTTCTGTCTGCTCAGCAGCTTCTCTTTTTACTACTGTATAATCACCAAAAGGTTTATTTACAAAATTGCTTTTATATGCATCTTCTGTAATTCTAGCTCCTAAACCCGGTGTTTCTGAATGAGTTAAAATGCTGATTCCATAAATTTTTTCTTCATTTAAATTTACCCCAATCATCAATTCAATCTGTCCCTGAAAACCTCCACCAGTTGCGATATATGCAACACCCACACGTGAACCTGCATTATTGTAACCTTCATAAAAAGTATGTCCATTTTTAGTTACTTCTTCAAATTTTTCTGCACCGGGCAGCACATTAAATACTGCTTTTTCCTGAGCGACTGCCTGATGTTCCTTTATGTAAGGTGTTGTCCACTGGTATACAAAAGCCAGTGTAAGGGCAGAGATTATTCCAATTATTGTTAAAGTAAGAACTAATCTTCCAATACTCTCTTTTTCCATTTATCTCACCTCTCCTAAGGAACGAGGCCTTGTATATCTATTAATGAGTGGAACTGTGGTATTCATCAGCAGTATAGCATACATTACTCCTTCTGGATATCCACCCCAGAGCCTGATGATTACAACAATTAAACCTGCACCTATTCCGAAAATCCAGCGGCCATTTTTAGTCACCGGTGAAGAAACCATATCTGTTGCCATAAACAATGACCCCAGCATTAATCCACCTGCAAAAAGATGAAAAATAGGATTTGCCCCAAAAACCAGTGTAAAAATAAACACTGTTCCTACCATTCCTACTGGAATCCTCCAATTTACATATCCTTTATAAAGCAGAAATGCGAAACCAAGTAATAGTGCAAGGGCAGATGTTTCTCCCAGAGATCCACCTACATGACCAACAAATAAATTCCATGTATCAGCTGCAATTCCCTGCATCTTCATATTATTTAGGGGAGTTGCAGAACTTACTCCATCCACAGTCCAGGTTGTCATAATCACCGGATAAGCTGCCATTAAAAAAGCTCTTCCTACAAGTGCAGGATTAAATGGATTATATCCGATTCCACCAAATACCTGTTTCCCAAGTCCTATCGAAACTACCGCTCCTAGCAGAACTGTCCACAGTGGTATAGATGGTGGTAATGTTAAAGCCAGTAAAACACCTGTTACAACTGCACTTCCATCTTTGATGGTTATTTTTTTGCCTCTTACTTTCTGAAAAACATACTCTGTCAGAACTGCTCCAAGAACACTTACCACTACTATAGAAAGGGCCCGAGCCTGGAAAAAGTATATTGCAGCAAACACAGCCGGTATCAGTGATATTACAACCGACCACATAATTTTGCTAACAGAATCTGCAGCTCTGATGTGTGGTGAAGATGTTACAATCAGTTGCTCGTTATTCATTTTCATCCTCCTTATTGCTCTTTCCTTCTCCGGGCCATAACCTGGCCTTTCCCAATTCTAAGATAATGTACCAGTGGTATTTTAGCTGGACACACATAAGAACATGACCCACATTCAATACAGCTTAATACCTGATATTCTTCCAGCTCATCCACCATATCATTTTTCGTATAATTAACAAGTTGAGTAGGCATTAAAAACATAGGGCATGCATCCACGCATTTTGCACAATTTATACATGGAGAGGGCTCATAAGCATCTACTTCTTCTCTCGGCAAAATTAAAATCCCGGAAGTACCTTTAACTGTAGGGATATCAAGATCTTTTTGGGCAAATCCCATCATCGGTCCTCCCAAAATGACTTTCCCTGGTTCACCCTTAAATCCACCGGCCTGATCAATTAAGTCTGCAATAGATGTACCAATCCTATAAACAAGATTTTGAGGTTTTTCCACTCCTCTGCCTGTAATAGTTATAGCCCTCTCTATCAGTGGTTTTCCCTTTCTAATTGCATCTGCTACTGCAGCTGAAGTGGAAGTATTATTAACAACAACCCCAACATCCAGCGGAAGGCCACCGGCAGGTACTTCTCTACCAAGGATGGATTCTATAAGCATTTTCTCACCACCCTGTGGATATTTTGTTTCTAGTTCTTTGACTTCGATTTTCTCGTCATCTGCAGCAGCGTCCTTCATACTGGCTATTGCTTCAGGCTTATTTACCTCAATTCCAATAAAAGCCTTTTCTGCGCCAGCTGCTTTCATTAAAGCTTTTAAGCCAAAGACCACAGTTTCCGGTCTTTCTACCATGACTCTGTGGTCAACAGTTAAATACGGCTCACACTCTGCCCCATTTAAAATAACATATTCAACATTTTTGTCATCTGGAATGGAGACTTTTACATGGGTTGGGAACATTGCTCCCCCCATACCTACAATCCCAGCTTCACGAATAATTTTACGAATTTTTTCTCCACTGAGTTCATCCAGATCAGCAAATTTTTCTAAATCGCTGGAGAAGTTATCCTCATCATCTGCTTCAATTACTACAGCATCAGATCGGCTGCCGCCAGGTGTTACTACTTTTTTAATCTCCTTTACTGTTCCTGTTATAGAAGCATGTACAGGTGCACAAACAAAACTATCGCTATCTGCCAGTTTCTGCCCCATATCTACATGATCCCCTTTTTTTACAAGAGTTTTTAATGGAGCTCCTATATGCTGCTGGAGAGGAATAGTAACAACTTCTGGTCGTGCAGCATTTTTTAGGGGTTTATCCTTTGTTAATTCTTTATTATATTCAGGATGTATCCCCTGTTTAAAAGACAAAATACTCACTTTATAATTTCACCCCTTAAATGATTAAAGTATATAAAATAATAAAATATTAAATATAAATAATGACCATTCCTATTATATACTAATATTTAAATAAGAACAACATTAAAATCAAATTATAGCCTAAAAACTTACAATAAATCCATTATACCCAGCTGATTCTATTTCTTTCTCTGCTTTTTCAGCTTCCTCTCTGCTTGTATAGCCAACTATCTGTACTTTGTGGGGGTCTGTATCAGTAATTATAACTTTATAACCTCTAGCTTCTATTTCTTTTTTATACTGCTTGGCATTTTCATAGTTAGCAAATGCACCAACTTGAATACCAAAATCACCACTTTCAACAATTGTTTCAGATTCCACATTATTCTGGTTTTCAGAAACATTGGCCGCAGGTTCAGAGATATTCTGGGACTCAGAAGTATCTACAGCAGAAGTTTCCTCTTTTACTGACTCTGTTTTGGGTTTTTTAAATTCTGTATCCGTTTCTGCTTCACCGGTTGTGGATATACTACTTTCAGTTGAGGTAATTTCTTCCGACTGCTCCTGTGCCATCTGAGGAGTATTATCTTCATTAAGAAGCTGTATTAACCAGCTTCCCAGCAGATATCCAACAAAAATAGCAGCTGCAGCCATAAAAATAACTATCACTGTTAAAGAAAATCCACTTTTTTTCTTCTTTTCAGACATATTTTCACCTTCTACTATTTGTAATTTTTTCTCGACAGCTCAATTTTGCTGTTATGCCGGCTTCTACAACTGTATTAAAAGAACCAGAAGCTGTTATCAGCCTTTTTTTCTCATCATAAATTGAAAATATTTTTTCTACTGCAGAAGAAAGACTTTTATATGCTGTATATTTTAAATCATAAAATTTACATCGATCTATCAATTTATCAATCTTCATAGTTCTTTCTGACCTGTTTTCAGCCAGGTGTATGTGTAGATTATTTTTTATTCTTTTAATTTGATCCAGCATAAGATCTACATCCTTATCTGAAAGCACAGAGAAAATAAAATCAACTCCATCAAATCTATACTGATGCTCTTCCACAAAATCTATAAAGGATTTCATGCCGGCAGGATTATGTGCACCATCAATCAATACAGGAGGATTCTGGCAGACTATTTCTAACCTTCCCGGCCAGTATGTACAGGCCAGTCCTTTTTCTACAGCTGGATTTTCTAAAGGAAGTATTTTTTTCAATCCTTCTACCACAGCAAGGGCAAGAGCGGCATTACGAGCCTGATATCTGCCATTAAGTCCAATTTTGAATCTATGTATTCTGCTGTTTTTTGATATAATTAAATAATTTTTGTAAAAGCTGCTTTCATTACCGATTTTTGCATAGATATCATCAATATTTATAAATTCTGCATTTAATTCTTCTGCTCTCTTTTGAATAACATTCCTGGCAGAACTATCTAAAACAGCTGAAAAAACAAGTCCATTATTTTTTATTATACCTGCCTTCTCATAAGCAATTTTAGCTCTTGTATCTCCCAGAAGTTCTGTATGTTCCAGATCTATACTGGTTATTACTGAAGCAAGAGAATCCTTAATAATATTTGTTGCATCAAATCGCCCTCCCAGTCCTACTTCAAGAATAACAATATCAGGTCTATGTCTGTCAAAAAACAAAAAAGCCAGTGCAGTTGCTATTTCAAAAAAACTGGGTTCTCCATAATCACTTTCCTCTACAACCTTATCTGATGCCTTTTTAACTTCAGCAACCAGTTCCTCAAGTTCAACACTACTTATTGTCCGGCCATTAACAGAAATCCGTTCATTAAAATGATAAAGATGAGGTGATATATATAATCCTGTTTTATAGCCTGCTTCTCTATAAATTTTCTCTATAAAAGAAGCAGTAGATCCCTTACCATTTGTCCCAGCAACATGAATAAATTTTAGATTTTCTTCCGGCCGGCCCAGATAATATAAAAGTCGATCTATTCTCTTTAATCCTGGTTTATAACCACCTTCTTTACCAAATTTGTTTAAATTATTTAAATACAAATAAGGATTCAATATTTAAACACCTCAATTCCATAAATTTCTTTATCCTTATTTCAGCAGCAAAAATATTGCATTTTTAAAATATTGATCAATTCTATTTGCAAAAAAGGGATGATATAAGTTAAAATAAAAAAAACAAAGTAATGAATTTATTTTACAAGGTCTTTATCTGGAGGTATAAATATGTCTCTACTTTGGATTTCACTTTTTTCCCTTTTTACAGCTCAATTTTTAAAAATATTTTTTATAAAACCATTAAATATTTCCACTTTCTTTACTGCCGGGGGAATGCCCAGCTCTCATTCTGCCTTTGTGGCCTCTCTCACCACAACTGTCGGCCTCAAATATGGAATCAACTCTGATCTTTTTGCCATAGTAACAGTATTTTCTCTAATTGTAACTTATGATGCAAGTGGTGTAAGAAGAGCTGTTGGGGAACAGGCAAATGTAATAAATAATATGATTAAACATCTTGAGATCAGAAGTTATGAAGAAGATAAACAGATAATAAAAAAAGATTTAAAAGAATTAATAGGTCATACTCCAATTGAAGTTGTTTCCGGTATTGTACTTGGAATTATCCTGGCATTTATAAACTGGTTTTATTTGCTTTAATTTTCAACCTGATATTAATATTCTAGAACAAAACCAATTTCCCTGCAAAAAAGCAGAGCGGACTTTTCCGCTCTGCTGTATTATTTATTTGTAGAACTTTATCTGCAGTCTCAATTTTTTAAATCTACTTTAATCTTTTTTTTATCTTTTCAACAATTTGATCAGAATCAAAGCCGAAAGCTGCTCCAACCTCACTGCCGGGTCCACTTATACCAAAATCTTCTACACTGATAATTAATCCATCTTCACCAACCAGCTTCCACCATCCACTGCCAACTCCAGCTTCAACAGCAACCTTTAATTTTAGATCAGGAAGATCAATTTTATCTTCTAAATTCATAAATTTAGTTTTTTCTGGAACTGACATTACAGCAGCTTTAATATTTTCTTCCTTTAACTTCTCTGCTGTTTCCGCAGCAAGAGATACTTCACTACCACTTGCATAAATTATAATATCTGCATCCTGTGGATTGTTGATAAAATATGCTCCTCTATCAAAATTATCAAGTCCCTGATATTTTTCCAGATGAGGCAAACTCTGCCTTGTCAGCACAAGAGCTGTTGGACCAGCTGTATTTTCCACTGCTTCCATCCAGGCAGCTTTTGTTTCTTCTTCATCTGCCGGGCGGAGCACTTTAAGTCCGGGTATTAAGCGCAGGGATTCTACATGTTCAACCGGCTGATGTGTAGGCCCATCTTCTCCTATATAAATAGAATCATGTGTAAATACATATATAACTGGCTGTTTCATCAAAGCTGCAAGTCGAATTGCCGGCCTCATATAATCTGAAAAAACCAGAAATGTTGCTGCAAATGGGCGCAGTCCCTTGTGCAGAGAAATTCCATTTACTACTGCTCCCATGGCATGTTCTCTGACTCCGAATCTGAAGTTTCTGCCACTGTAGTCACCATTTTGAATTTCTCCGTATTTGTCCAAATAAGTTTTATTTGAAGGTGCAAGGTCAGCGGATCCACCTACCAGATAGGTAAGTGATTCTGCTATTTCTTTTAGAACAGCACCAGAAGCTTTACGAGTTGCTACCGGAGCTTTTATATCCATCTTCATAATTGTTTCTTTTAAATTTGATGGAATATCCAGATTAAAAGCATTATCCCATTCTTCTTTTAATTCTGGATTTTCCCTGGCCCAGGATTTGAACTTTTCCTGCCATTTAGAGCGTTTTTTCTTCATTTCAGCAGCTCTTTTTTTAAAAAAATCTTTAACATTATCTGGAATATAGAATTTTTTATCAGCTGGCAGATCAAAATGTTCTTTTAACAGCCTAATCTCATCTTCTCCCAGTGGAGCACCATGAGCAGAACTGGAATCCTGTTTATTTGGAGCACCATAAGCAATATGTGTCTTTGCAATTATTAAGGACGGTCTTTCTTTATCTTCTTTTGCTTTTTTAAAAGCGTTTCTCAATTCAGAAATATTATGACCATCCACATTTTCTACAACATGCCAGCCATATGCTTTAAAACGATCTGCAACATCTTCAGTAAATGTAATATCTGTACTGCCTTCTATAGAAATATTATTATCATCATAAACGGCAATTAATTTATTAAGACCAAGATGACCTGCAAATGAAGCAGCCTCGGATGAAATACCTTCCATCATACATCCATCACCAAGTAAGGTATATGTATAATGGTCTACAATATTATACCGACCTTTATTATATTTAGAAGACATCATTTTTTCTGCTGCCGCCATACCAACAGCATTTGCAAACCCCTGTCCAAGAGGACCTGTAGTTGTTTCTACACCATCAGTATAACCATATTCGGGATGTCCAGGTGTACAGGAATTGAGCTGTCTAAAAGATTTTAAATCATCCATAGAAAGATCAAAACCACTCAAATGCAGAAAAGAATACAAAAGAGCGGACCCATGACCGGCCGAAAGTACAAAACGGTCTCTGTCAGGCCACTCAGGTGAACTTCCATCCAGCTCCATAATTTCTCCAAATAAAAGTGCACCTATATCAGCACATCCTATTGGCATTCCCGGGTGTCCGGAATTTGCTTTTTCTACTATATCTGCTGATAAACCTCTCACTGTATTAGCTATTTCTTTTATCAAAATAATACCTCCCTGTATTAATATAATTATAATTTTAAGCAACTTTTCTCTTCAATCATTATTTTATATCTTTATAAGAACAATGTCCAGCCGTAAAAATAATTAAATTATTTCTTTATTTTTTCTGCTTTCATAAGAAACTGCCATATATATTCCTAAAAGTATAAAACTCCCACCTGCAAGTGTTGTAATCATAACTTTTTCTCCCAGCAGGATCCAGGCAAAAAACGTGGTCAAAATGGGTTCTCCTAAAATAGATAAAGATACTATTGAGGTAGGAATAAATCTAACTGAATAATTGAGAATCGAATGTCCAATTAGTGTTGGTCCTGCTGCAAGAGAAAAGAATATCAGATAATTAATAGTTCCATAGCCTCCAAAAGGAATATCCAGCAGAAAAACACCGGCAGCTAAAAAAAGAGCTGAATATGTATAAAGAATATATAAATATGGAAAATAGTCAAGCTCTTTTCTAACTCCTCGGCCGATAAATAGATATGAAGCTGCAAAAAGTGCAGCAGTTAATGCCAAAAGATCTCCAAACACTTTGCTCTGAAGCATATGCAGATCTCCAATACTAATTATAATACTACCAATAATAGAAAATATTATCCCTGCAACTACACCCTGTCTCAGATCATCTCTGGCAAATAAATATTCTAAAATTATAGTAAAAAGGGGCTGTAAAGCAACAAATATTACTGAATTAGAAATATCCGTATACTCAATTGATGTTATCCAGAATATAAAATGAAGAGCCAGCAGAAAACCAACCAGTGCCGGCCGATAATCCAAAAAATAGTACAGTTTATCGCTGTGTTTTATTAAAAAATACGGTGTCAACAGCAGTACCGCAAAAAACATGCGGTAAAAAGCTATAATAAGTGGTGGTGCATCAGCAACTTTAATTAAGATACCAGAAAGTGAGAGAAAAAAAATCCCAACTGATAATAATATATATATTTTCTTTTTAGAATCCATTAATTACACCAACTTTAAGTATTAGCATCTAATAATTTTTTTATCTTAACTTCTCTGCTTAAATTATTTTTATCCAGATAAATATTTTCATCAAAATGTTTAAACTCTACCTTGTTTCCTGATATTAAAAAATAATTAACTTTTTCTTTTTTAACTGTAACCTCAATCTGACTTCCTTTAAAACGCAGCCTGAACTTATATTTTTCCCACTCATCTGGTAAATAAGGATAAAAATATAATTTATCATTAAACATCCTCATACCGGCAAATCCCTGTACAAGTGCAAGCCAGGTTCCTCCCATACAGGCTATATGAAGGCCCTGATATGCATTTTCATTATAATCATCCAGATCCAGCCTTGCTGTCTGCATAAAATATTTATAAGCCTGTTTTTTATATCCTATTTCAGAGGCTATGATACTATAAATTGCTGGAGAAAGGGAAGAATCATGTGTTGTTTTTGGCTCATAGTAATCATAATTTCTTATTTTTAAATCCCGGCTGAATTTATTCCCAAGCTGCAGCATTAACAAAATAACATCAGCCTGTTTTATTACCTGATATCGCCAGATAATAAGGGGATGCCAGTTTTTGACCAGAGGTAATTCTTCTTCCGGAATATCATCAATTTCAACATGATTTTTATAAAGAAAAGAATCATCCTGTGGAGTGATTTTCGTTTTTTCATTATAGGGAAGATAAATATCTGCAGCAGTTTTTTTCATTTCATCAATTTCATCGATTTTAAAATTAATCTTTTCAGCTATTTTTTGAAATTTTTCCGGTGACTGTTTTTTTATCTTCTCAGCCATTTCTGCTGCCTTTTCTATATTAAATTTAGCCATAAAATTAGTATAAGCATTATTATTTACGCCTGGTTTATATTCATCAGGTCCACACACAACATTAAAACAGAACCGGCTGTCACAGAAAGAGATATAATTCCCCAGACTGAGCCACATTCTGGCAGTTTCAATTAAAATTTCCAGTCCATAGTTTTCCATAAATTCCTGGTCTCTGCTTGTCTGATAATATAAATTAACTGCATATGCAATATCTGCATTAATATGATACTGTACAGTTGACCCCATAAAAAATCCAGAAGCTTCTTCACCATTAATTGTACGCCAGGGAAAAAGAGCACCTTTAAGCTTCATTTTTTTAGCATTTTTCCGGGCTTTATCCAGAGTATTATAGCGATATATAAGAAGATTCCTGGCTACTTCAGGCCTCTGAAATGCATAAAAGGGAAGTACATAACTTTCTGTATCCCAGAAGTAATGTCCTTCATAATATTCTCCACTTAATCCTTTTGCAGCCACACTTGTTCGTCCATTTTTGCCAGCCGACTGAAGGATATGGAATGCATTAAATCGAAAAGCCTGCTGTAGTGCTTCATCTCCATCAATTTTAACATCAACATCCTGCCAGTACCCTGACATAAATTCCATCTGCTCCTGTTTTAAAGTTTCAAAACCGCTGATTGAAGCTCTGGCTGCAGAAGCACGAGCGGCACTCAGAGGACTTTCTTCTTTCATACTGCTGTGATTAATACCTGCAATTTTATCAATAATATATTCCGAACCTTTTCTTGCATTAATTTCAAATATCCAGTCAACTCTTTTATCAGATGATCTTTTCTTTATTTCACAATTTTTTTTAAGAGAGCTATCCAGCAGATGTTCTACAAAATATGCTATTTTAAATTTTGTGCTTTTTACCTCATGCAGTAAATAACCTTTATATGTGTCGATCTCACTATCTGTTACATTAAGAGCTTCTTTATCTCGCAGATGGTGATGGTTTCTGACATCTCCGTTTACAGCAGAGTTAATATTTATCTTGCCAGAAAAATTAAGTGGTTTAAATTTATATCTAACTGCACCTATATGTTCTCTGCTTAGCGAAATAAGACGTTGAATTTCAATTTTAATCTGCCTTCCCTGACGATCTTCCCAGGCTAATTCTCTCTTCAAAATTGCCTGTTTCATATCCAGTTCTCTCTTATAATCCAGTACGTGCCCTTTTAAAAGATCCAGTTTTTCTTCATTTATATAAAGATTGATTTCACTCCAGTCAGCAAGATTTACAAGAGTCTGACCCCAGCCCGGTAAATCAGGAGCTTCTTCCCCATAAATAATCTTTTCTGAAGCATATACACCATTAATATAAAATCCTGGTGTGGTAGTTTCTTCACTGCCAGGATAATCTTCTTCAACTGTTCCTCTCAATCCCATATATCCATTTCCAAGAGAAAAAATAGATTCATTGTGGTGATTATTATGAAGCAAAAATTCCTCTTCAGTTATTTTCCAGGGCTGATAGGGATAAATAGCTTTTTTATCCATTTTTTTTGCATGATATTTTCTCACCAGATTTTTCCTCCTCAAATTTAGCAGTGAAATAATCTTTGGATAAATTTTAAAATAAAGCATAAAAATTTGACTGCCGTGTCTATTGGTAACAATATATATCAAAACTCAACTTTTAATCAATTTAATTCTCTAAAATCTCTATTTTATCTCCCGGTTTTATTTCTCCACCTTTTATAACTTTGGCAAAAACACCTTCTCTGGGCATTACACAGTCACCAATTTTCTGCCTGATTTCACAGTCTTGATGACATTTTTTTCCAATTTGAGTTATCTCAAGTAAGATTTCTTTCCTTATTCTAATTTTTTGCCCCACCGACAGTTTATAGAGATTTTCCATTCCTTCTGTTGTAATATTTTCTGCAAAATCTCCAGGTCTAATTTCCCAGCCTCTGTTTTTCATTTTATCAATACTGGAACTATCCAAAAGACTTATCTGTCGATGCCAATTTCCTGCGTGAGCATCACCTTTAAGTCCAAAATCTTCTATAAGCTCTCCTTTGTTTATTTCATTTTTTGTGGTTCCTTTTTCTTTGCTCCGGCAGACAGCTTTAATTTTTGCATTCATAGTAACACTCCTTATAGATGTACTAATAAACATGATCAATCTGCTTATCATCCATAGATATCAGATCAAAAATGTTTTTTTCGCACAATTAATTTAATGTTCTGTAATTTCTCCTTTTAAAATTTTTACTCCATGTGGAATAATATTGATAACTGATTCCAGACATTCTCTAACAGCTTTAGGACTGCCAGGAAAATTAATAATCAAAGTATTTTTTCTGATTCCTGCCCTGGCCCTTGAAAGTGCAGCCTGTGGGGTAATAGAAATATTATCAGCTCTTATTTTTTCCGGAAGTCCAGGCACTTCTTTTTCGATAACTTCCATAGTAGCTTCTGGTGTAACATCTCTTTTGGCAAATCCGGTTCCACCTGTGGTTAAAATGAGATCTGCTTTTTCTTCATCAGCAATACTGCATATGGCTGCTTTAATTTCTTCTTTCTCATCAGCGATAATATCGGCACAAACAATTTCTGCACCTATTTCTGCCATCATTTCCCTAATCACTGGTCCGCTCAAATCTTTTCTTTCGCCTTTTGATCCTTTATCACTGATTGTTAAAACGGCGGTTTTTATTATAAAACTATTATTCTTTTCGCTCATAAGTCCCACTCTTCCCTCCAGATTTATACATAAGTTTAAGATCAGAAATAACCATACCTTTATCTACTGCTTTACACATATCATAAATAGTTAATGCTGCAGTTGAAACTCCAATTAATGCTTCCATTTCAACACCTGTTTTATAGCTGCTTTTTGCAGTACATGTTATTTCTATTTCTTTATCACTGATAAAAGAAAAATCAATATCAATCGATGTCAGTTCTAACTGATGACACATAGGAATTAAATATGGTGTTTTTTTAGCACCCATAATACCGGCAATTCTGGCTGTACTCAAAACAGCTCCTTTTTCTATAGACCCATTTTTTATCTTCTTCAGTGTTTCTTTTTTCATTATAACTTTTGTCGAAGCAACAGCTCTGCGGAAAGTAACCTCTTTACTAGATACATCTACCATCTTTGCCTTACCTTCTTTGTCAATATGGCTAAAATTATTCATTTTATCCCCCTATTTGAAACATTTTTCTCTCTTTTATATTATTAATGTCTAAATTTGCACCGAGAAAATCATGTCCTTTTGGTTTACAGGATACAGCTTTAAAAAAAGCTTCTTTTAATTTATCCTTTTCAAGCAGTTTACCATCTTTTTTTAAAATAAGCTCTTTATCAGAAACAAGACAAACCCTCAACTTCCCATCAGCAGTCAGGCGCAACCTGTTGCAGGAACCGCAAAATTTATGGGTAAGTGCTGCAATAAAACCTATACTCCCCTTAAAACCATCAGCAGTATAGTCTTCAGACGGACCGACACCCCGCATAGAAACTTTGTGCAGCCTATATTTATCTACTAATTCTTTTTTCACTTTTTCTACTGGATAAAAGTGTTTGGAATGATCACTATCACCACTGACAGGCATAAATTCAATAAATCTGAGATTAATATCTCTCTCTTTTACAAATTTAATAAATTCTTCCACTTCATCTAAGTTAAAATCTTTCATCAAGACTGTATTTACTTTAACAGGTTTTAAATCTAATGCAAGTGCTGTATCAATTCCTGCTATTACATCAGAAAAATTTTCCCTTCTGGTTATAAATTTAAATTTATCTGGATCCAGTGTATCGAGACTAATATTAACTCTATCCAGACCGGCTTTTTTTAATTTTTCTCCCAGCTTTGAAAGTAGAACCCCATTTGTTGTTATTGAAATATCTTTTATTTGTTCAATCTCATCTATTTTTTTTATAAAATAATCAAGATCTTTTCTTACCAGAGGTTCTCCACCAGTTAACCTGATATGTGTAACACCAAGCTCTGCTGAGACGGAAATTATTTTCTCAAGTTCTTCATAAGATAAAATTTTCTGGTGAGGTTTATCTGCAACACCTTCTTCCGGCATACAATATTTACACCTCAGATTACACCTATCAGTAACAGAAACTCTTAAATATGTTATTCCATTTAATCTATCATTTTTAATCATCTTTATATCTCTCCTCAACAGATAAGGAATAAACTTCTATATTTATTTTTTTTACTGTCAAACCAGTCAATTTTTCTACTTCTTTTTTTAACTGATGCTGTATATTTTTGACTACTTCAGAAAGTAAAACTCCGTACTGTAATTCTAGACAAATATTAATAGTAAGATCATTATCATTATCATCAATTTTCAATTTTTTGAAATCACTGATAGATTCTTCTCTCTTTAAAAAATATTCTACTATCTCTACCAGCACTTTATTGAAAATAATTAGATTACCATAAAAACTAAATTTAGGTCTGACAATACTTTTCTCCTGTTTGATAGTTTTATTTCCTTTTTTGAAAAAAAACTCCAAAGAATGGAGCAGATAGCCGGGAAATTCTGGCTGAACTTCAATAGTTGGAACCGGAATAACATGTTTACCCTCATTTTTCCGTACGGACATAGCTTTTTTAATTTCTTCTTCTGATGCAAAATCTTTGATATCCAGATATTCATCTATCCCATTGAGCTCTAATTTTTCGTTTATCCTTTCAACCATTCCTATCGATGTTCCCAAAAGCAGTATTTTGTCTGCATCTATATCTTCCAGTGCTTTTTTTACATCTTTGACCTGCTCATCATCATAAAAAAGTGCTCTCCTAATTGCTGCCATTTTACTGTCTTCTCGTTTAGCCGATTTACCAGCAAGTATTTTTCCATCATAAATAAGCAGACCATCATCTAAAATAACAGGTATTCTAAGTTCATTTGCAATAAGTCCAGCTCTGTGACTTTTACCAGACCCACTTGCTCCAACAAGAGCATATACTTTCATAATAAAAACCTTCCTCTGTAATTTATCTTTTGCATTTAAATTAACAAAAATATAATAAAATATCTGAAAAATAAAATATATTATTTCAATCCTAAATTCTGCTGTTTAGTATATTAATTTAATCTTCAGTTATAATTGTTCCTGCTTTTCCCTCAGCTGCTTCAACAACTTTTTCTATTGAAGTTATAACAGAATTATTTCCGGTATCTTTAACAAATTTGACCGCAGATTCTACTTTGGGCTTCATACTACCATTCCCAAACTGGCCCTGTTTAATATATTCTTCCATATCTGAAACTGAAGCTTTTTTTATCTTTTTTTCTCTATCTGTACCATAATTTATCATAGCATTTTCTACATCAGTTAAAATCAAAAAAAGATCTGAGGAAGAGTTTTCAGCCAGAATACAGCCTGCTCTGTCCTTATCAATAACTGCTTCTACTCCTCGCAAATGCCCATTTTCTTCAATAACAGGAATTCCTCCCCCTCCAGAAGCAATTACTATTTCTCCATTTTCGATTATACTATTTATAATTTCTGATTCAATAATTTTTATCGGTTCTGGTGAAGCAACAACCCTTCTCCAGCCGCGGCCGCTGTCTTCAATCCAGGTTTCTCCACTGGTATTTATCATTTTTTCTGCATGTTTTTTATCAAAAAAAGGACCAACCGGTTTGCTGGGTTCTTTAAAGGCTGGATCATTTTTATCTACTAAAACCTGTGTAACAACAGCTGCAGCATTTTTCTCTAAACCAAGTTCTCTTAGTATATTAAAAAGGCTGTTCTGAATCATATAGCCAATAAACCCCTGTGTTTGGGAGCCACATGCATCAAGAGGCATTGCTGGTACTCTGCTGCTTCCAGCCTCCTGCTGTATTAAAATATTGCCCACTTGAGGACCATTTCCATGTGTAATGATAATTTCGTGCCCTTTAAGGGCCAGCTGTCCAATCTGTCTGCAGGTTGAATAAACATTTGCAAACTGCTCACTGTAGCTTCCTTTTTCTCCCGGCTTTAAAATAGCATTTCCACCTAAAGCTATTGTTAATCTCATAAGTTATTACCTCCATAGTTATATTTATTTAATCAAATTATAAAAGTAACTGTAAACAATTAGTAACTGTAAACAATTAGTAACTGTATACAATTATAGTTTATTATTTTATCTAAGATATTTCAATTAAAATATCACCTATATCTACTTTATCACCCTTTTTTACAGATATTTTTTCTATTTTCCCATCTTTGGGAGAAATTATTTCATTTTCCATTTTCATTGCTTCCAAAATAAGCAGGATCTCCCCCTGTTTTACTTTATCTGACTCAGAAACAAGTATATCTACTACTGTACCATTAATTGGTGCTTCAACCGCATTTCCTCTAATAATAGAATCAAACATTTTTTCTGGCCTCGGCATTTTTAGACTGGTGTATTCCTGATCAGCCGATTTTCCTTCTGAATTTTTACAGAAATTATACGCCTGTTCTACCTCTTCAACTTCAACGTCATAATGATTTCCATTGACTTTTATTTTGAATTTTTTTAACATCTCAGTTAACTCCTTTTTTCAATGTTCTTTATCTTAAATGACTTATTATTAACATTACCATCATAAATTGTCAGCAGAGCTGCTTTGATAACAGCTTTTACTTCTTCTGAAATTCTTTTGTTTCTCACATAAATTCACATCCTGATATAAAAATATAATTATTACAGAGGCATATTACTGTGTTTTTTGGCAGGTCGTTCTTCTTTTTTATCAATCATAATATTTAATGCAGCAGCCAATTTTTTTCTGCTTTCTGAAGGCAGAATTACATCATCAATATATCCTTCTGCAGCTGCCTGATAGGGATTAGCAAAATTTTCTCTATATTCTTCTATTTTTTCTGTACGTACTTTTTGTGGATCATCTGCAGCATTGATTTCTCTTCTAAAAATAATATTTGCCGCTCCCTGAGGTCCCATTACTGCTATCTCAGCTGACGGCCAGGCGAATACATAATCTGCCCCCAGATGCCTGCTGCTCATGGCTATATAAGCTCCTCCATAAGCCTTACGTAAAATTACATTTATTTTGGGAACAGTTGCTTCAGAATAAGCATAAAGCAGTTTTGCTCCATGTCTTATTACTCCACCATATTCCTGATCCACACCGGGGAGATATCCAGGTACATCTGTAAATGTAATAATAGGTATATTAAATGAATCACAAAATCTTATAAACCGTGATGCCTTATCTGAAGAATCTATATCCAGACAGCCGGCTTTAAATTTAGGCTGATTTGCAACAATACCTACTGAATTTCCGGCTATTCTGGCAAATCCAACAACTATATTGCGGGCATAAAAAGGCTGAACTTCAAAAAAGAAATCATTATCAACAACCCTTTCTATTACATCTCTTACATCATAAGGTTTGTTAGGATTATCAGACACAATATCTTCCAGATCTTTAACCAGCCTGTCAGCAGAATCGTCTGTTTCTCTAAAAGGAGGTTTTTCCTTATTATTAGAGGGAAGAAAAGAAAGAAGAGTTTTGATCTGGTCAAATGTTTTTTGCTCATCCGGTGCAAGAAAATGAGCATTACCACTTATTTCATTATGTGTCATACCCCCGCCGAGTTCTTCAGAAGAAACTTCTTCACCAGTTACAGATTTTATAACCTGAGGACCAGTAATGAACATTTTACTTGTATCATTAACCATAAATACAAAATCGTTTAAAGCAGGAGAATAAGATGCTCCTCCAGCACAGGGGCCCAGTATAACAGAAAGCTGGGGAATTACTCCAGAATTAAGGGAATTTCTGTAAAAAATACCTCCATAACCGGCTAGTGACCCTACACCCTCCTGGATTCTAGCACCACCTGAATCATTTAAGCCAATAACTGGAACACCCGCTTTGCCAGCCATATCCATCATTTTCCATATTTTTTTTGCATGCATTTCTCCAAGTGAGCCGCCCATTGCTGTAAAATCCTGAGCATATAAAAAAACTCTGCGGCCATTAATTCTTCCCTGACCTGTTATTACCCCATCTGCTGGCACATCTTTATCCTCCATACCCAGCTGAGTACTGTGGTGTTCTACAAATATCCCGATTTCTTCAAATGTATCTTCATCAAGCAGCAAATCTATTCTTTCGCGGGCTGTAAATTTACCTTTATCATGCTGCCTTTTAACTCTTTTTTCTCCACCACCGGCCATCAATCTTTTTCTTTTTCTATTTAATTTATCTATTTTCTCTTTCACGATATTGCCTCCTTAATTTCACATACGGCTAAAATTTTCTTTAACACTTTTCTGACGAAAAAAATAGTTCTACACTAAATTTAATTTGATCAAATCTTTCAAACTTAAATACATCTTTTACTTTAAGTCCGATTAGTTTTTTTAAAAAATTGTACCTCTTTAAAAGAGATTTGCAATATTAATCATACCTTAACTAAATTAAGTAAGTCAAGTTTTAAAAATATTAGGCCGCCATTTAATGACGGCCTTTATCTAAAATTTCTAAGTAGATTTTTATTTTTCGTACTTTTTCAAAACAAGACAGGCATTTTGACCACCAAAACCAAAAGAATTTGACATAGCTGCTTTTAAATCTTCTTTTTCTACAGCTTTATTTGGAACATAATTAAGATCACATTCTTCATCTGGGTTATCCAGATTCATAGTTGGCGGTATAATTCCATTTTTAAGTGTTAAAGCTGTTAAAATAGTTTCAATACCACCAGCAGCTCCCAGCAGGTGACCTGTAACTGATTTTGTAGAGCTGATCATTAGATTTTCTGCATAATTTCCAAATAGTTCTTTTACTGCATGTGATTCGTATTTATCATTAAGTGGGGTAGATGTTCCGTGTGCATTTATATAATTAATTTCTGACAGGTCAAGTCCGGAACTCTTTACTGCTGCTTTCATAGCTCTACCTGCACCTTCTCCTTCTGGAGCAGGCTGTGTTATATGATATGCATCTGCTGATGCACCATATCCTATAACTTCAGCAATAATATCTGCCCCTCTTGCAAGTGCTGTTTCCAGTTCTTCCAGTACAACTACACCGGCTCCTTCACCTATAACAAAACCATCTCTATCTTTATCAAAAGGACGGCTTGCTTTTTCCGGTTCATCATTTCTGGTGGAAAGTGCTTTCATAGAAGAAAAACCAGCCAGTGCTGAAGGGGTTATAGATGCTTCAGCTCCACCTGCAAGCATTACTCTGGCAGAACCTCTTTTTATCATTTCAAATGCTTCTCCAACAGCTGTTGTACCTGAAGCACATGCTGTTACTGTATTCATATTGGGTCCTTTAGCCCCAGTATAAATAGCTACATTACCAGCAGCCATATTGGAAATCATCATTGGTATAAAAAATGGACTTACTCTTTTGGGACCTCTTTCATTAAGCTTAACTACCTGTTCTTCAAAAACTTCTATCCCACCAATACCAGATCCTATGATAATACCAGTATCTAAAGCAAGTTCTTCATCCAATTCTAGATTCGCATGTTCTAAAGCCTTCATAGATGCGATAATGGCATATTGGCTGTAAAGAGCCATTCTTTTGGCTTCTTTTCTATCTATATATTTTCCGGTGGAAAAGTCTTTTATTTCTGCACCAATCTGACTGGCATATTCTTCAGTATCAAATGATTCAATTTTACTAATGCCAGATTTTCCAGAAACTACATTTTTCCAGAATTCATCTACCTGATCTCCAAGTGAGTGCAGCACTCCTGCACCGGTGATAACAACTCTCTTTCCCATTATAAAATCTCCTTCCAGATATAAAATTTTATTTAAGTTTTTTTAATGTTTTTTTCAAACTTTTTTCATCTTCAACATTATATGCTGTTAACTTCCTATCTATTCTGCGCATCAGACCTTTTAAAACTCTTCCAGGTCCAACTTCTATATATGTTTCATAACCATCTTCTTTAAATCTTTCTATAGTTTCTACCCAGCGAACACTATTAGTAAGCTGTTTTATAAGTGCATCTTTAATTTCTGCACCACTCTGCAGATATGAAGCAGTCACATTTGCAATAAACGGAATCTCAGCTTCAGTAAAATTTGTATTTTCAATTTCTCTTTTCAGCTCTTTTTTGGCAGGCTCCATTAGAGGAGAATGGAAGGCACCACTTACCTGTAGTGGAATTACTTTTTTAGCTCCTTTTTCTTTTAAAATTTCTTCAGCTGATTTAACCGCCTTTTTTTCTCCAGAAATAACCACTTGACCGGGAGAATTATAATTGGCAACAGTACAAATTCCATCTATCTCCGCCAGTACTGATTTTATGACTTCATCAGCAAGTCCAATAACAGCAGCCATTGTTCCTCTGCCTTCCGGGTCTGCCTGATCCATCAGTTCACCTCTGCGGCGAACCAGTTTCAGCCCATCAATAAATGAAATTACACCCGCTGCTGAAAGTGCACTGTATTCGCCCAAACTGTGTCCTGCCGCTGCAGAAGGGAATATTCCTTCTTCAGCAAGCACTTTATTTACCATGGCACTAACTATATATATAGCAGGTTGGGTATTTTTAGTATTATTTAATTCTTCTTCCGGACCATTAAAGATCAAATCTTTAATATCAAAATCCAGAATTTCAACAGCCTGATCCATTATTTCTGCAGCAGATGGATATTTATTGTATAATTCTTTTCCCATTCCTACATATTGTGAACCCTGTCCTGAAAATAAAAAAACTAATTTTTCACTCATTTTAAAACCTCCAATACTTTATCCTTTAAGATCATTCCATTCCATAACTGCTGATGCCCATGTTAAACCAGCACCAAATGCAACCAATAGTACTATATCTCCATTTTTAATTAACCCTTTTTCTTCAGCTTCTGCCAGTGCAATCGGTACAGATGCTCCAGATGTATTTCCGTATTCCGGCAGATTAACATAAACCTTATCACTTTCCAGCTTTAATCTTTTTGCAGAAGCATCTATGATCCTTGTATTTGCCTGATGTGGTATCAGCAGATCAATATCTTCTTTTTTAAGTCCGGCCTGTTTTAAAACTTTTAGTGACGCTTTACTCATTGTCTTTACAGCAAATTTAAATACCCTATTACCTTCCATAACTAAGTAGTGTTCATTATTTTTAACTGTTTCTTCTGTAGTAGGTTTTTGTGATCCTCCTGCTGGAATATATAATGCATCTTTTCCCGAACCATCAGATCCTAAATGTGATGCAAGAATACCACCACTTTCTGTCGGCTTTAAAACAGCAGCACCTGCGCCATCTCCAAAAAGAACACAGGTTGTTCTATCTTCCCAGTTTACTATTTTAGAAAGTGTTTCTGTACCAATAACCAGTATATTGTTGTACATTCCTGTTTCTATAAACTGACTAGCAACACTTAATCCATATACAAATCCTGAACAGCCTGCTTCCAGATCAAAAGCCGCAGCTTTATTTGCTCCAAGTTCATCCTGTATAATACAGGCAGTAGCAGGAAAAGGCATATTCGGTGTTACTGTGGCAACCAAAATCAAATCCAGATCTTCTGCATCAAGTTCTGCATTTTTTAAAGCTGCTCTGGCAGCTTTTAAACCAAGTTCAGATGATGGTACATCATCTGCTGCTATTCTTCTTTTTTCTATTCCAGTTCTTGACTTTATCCACTCATCATTCGTATCCACAATTTTTTCTAGATCTTTATTTGTCATTACTTTTTCTGGCAGGTATTTTCCCATACCAGCAATTGTAGCTTTTCTCAAAATTATCACCTTCCTCAGGGTAATCTAATAAAGTTATATCAGATTTCTGACCGATAGTCAAGTTTTAGATGAATCTAAAATAATTCGACATCGACCAAATCACCTTTATTAAAACCTTCTGTATTTATCTTAACTTTAATTACACCATCTGCCTCTGCAAGAATACTTATCAACCCTGATTTACCAAGTAGTGGAAGAGCTTTCAACTTTCCAGATTCTTCTACTAATTTTACTGGAAAATAGTGTTCACTACCTTTTTCAGACATAATATTTCTGCTTAAAACAGCTTTTTTTATATTCTTTTTAATTTTATTTTTTTCGTCATCTACTGTCAGCAATTCTTCTACTGCTTTTTTTACAAATATGCTGCTTACATTCCAGCTTGAGCCTGGATGACCTGGCAGTCCAAAAACAGCCTGTTTTCCCAGAACAGCAAATATAGTAGGTTTACCCGGTTTTACAGCTACACCATGAGCCAAAACTCCTGGACTGCCGAGCTTATTTAATACTTTAACTGTCATATCTTTTAACCCAATAGAACTTCCTCCAGAAATCAATATTATATCCTTATCTTTATTTTTTAAGATCATTTCTTCCAATTTTTCTGGTTTATCTTCTACAATACCAGCTATTTCTGCTTCTGCTCCCCATTTTTCTAATAATAATTTTAAGACAGGTGAATTGATATCTCTTATTTCTCCAGCAACTGGTCTTTTATCAGCAGATACAAGTTCATCCCCGGTTGATATTACTACTGCTTTTGGTTTTTTTACTGCTGGGATTTCAGTAATTCCAAGTCCGGCAAAGGCACCTATATGCCTTGGAGTTATTTTTCTGCCTTTTTTTATAATAATATCATCTGCTTTCATATCTTCACCTTTTTTGATAATATTTTCTCCAGGTGATACTGATGTGAAAATTTCCACAAGCTTGTCGCTGATTTTTTCTGTTTCTTCAATCATTACTACACTATCTGTTCCCTCCGGCAGCATAGCTCCTGTTGGTATATAAACTGTTTCTCCTTCTTTTATTATAGGCTCAGCTTTTTTACCCATTTCCACTTCTCCTGCTATATTCAGATATGCAGGAAGAGAAGATGAAGCTCCATTTGTATCAGCAGCTTTTACAGCATAACCATCTACTGCTGAACGATTAAAAGGGGGGAGAAATTCTCCTGCCTTAATATCTGCTGCAGTAATTCTATTTAATGAAGAAAGATAATCAATATTTTCTATTTCTACTTTTCGATCTTTTAAACTATTTGTGATAATATTTTTTAATTTATCTGCAGTAATTAAATCAAAAAATTCTCCCAACTATATCACTCCTAATAAAATATTATATTTTTATGTTTAAAATAATCCCAGCTGACATTTTTTAACTTTTATATTTTGATCATGAATTATTTTTCCTACCCGTCCAACATTGATTTTGAGCAAATCTGCCAGCAGGTGTGTCTGATAGCAGGTTAAACTGTCTGCTTTGATTTCAATCGGTAGTTCTGTCAGCTTTCTGCGCTGCAGCAGTATATTTGAGCTTACAATAATATGTGCTCTATTTTTTATTATCCTGGCAGACTCTTTTTCTTCCTCTTCACTATTATCAAGATAAAAAATCAGATCAGGATTTAAAAAATTATTTAAAGTGTTCCCTTCAATAAGCAGCCGCTCCACTTTTCCAATTAAATTTTCTACAATATTAAAAGCTTCCGGAATTTGACTGGCAGGACTTTTTAGCAGTACAACTCTGTCAGCACCAGATTCTATAAACCTTGCAGTATCTGTACCTTTTTGATGTATTATCTTTCTATCTGTAATAATTTTATACTGATTTAGACTGTTATCTATTGAAGTTTTAATAACGGCAGTTTTATATCTGCTGTCTTCCAGCATTAAACTTATCAAAGTAGTTTTACCTGCTTTACTTGTAGAACCAGCCACTCCAATAATATCCATTTTAAATCCTCCCCATATAATATACTTGATGCTGTCAAAATATAGCACCATAAAGATAAATATTTTTAGATAAGTCAGCTTTTTTTATTATATATGCAAACTTATCTTTAATATATCTATTTCTATATTATCTTCATTTATCCTTCATCTAATTTTGTATATTACAGATCACTGATACTGCTGGATAATTATTAAAAGCCACCATATATAATATATGATGGCTTAGGTGTTATGTCAAAATCTTTATCATTATTTATTTTTAGAACAGGCCTGATATCTTACCATCTGCATCTATGTCTATATCTTCTGCTGATGGTCTCTTAGGTAGCCCAGGCATTATCAGCACTGG
>NZ_QPJE01000004.1 GCF_003337245.1 Halanaerobium sp. MA284_MarDTE_T2 | reverse complement strand
TAATTTCAATATTAGTAGTCCCATTTTTTCTAATAAACTTATTACTACGATAAGAATTTTGAGTATCCTTTTTAGATTTAAACTGGGGAAAATCATATTTGCCACTAAAAAAATTATTAAAAGCTTTATCTAAATCTTTAAGAGCATTTTGTAAAGCAAACTTGTCTGGTTCTTTTAACCACTGCAATTCTTTTTTTAATTGCGTTAGTTGCTTAGAATATTCAGTATATGTTTTATAATCATTTTCTTTAGCTTTTGCAAGAAAATGATTATATATATACCTTGCACAACCAACTGATTTGTTTATTAATATTTTCTGTTCTTTATTAGGATATAATCTGAATTTATATCCTTTTTTTCTTAAAATTTTCTTACTAACCATGCTTTCATCTCCCTATTAATATTATACCCTAAATAGGAAGCTTATGCAAACAAACGTTCTCCTTTTTGCAAAATTATTATTAGCTAAACATAATAATTGAAATTCAAAACCGTCTGCTATTTTCTCGGGGCAAGCCCACGAGGTTTGCTAGCAGACTATAACTTCTATCACTCCATAAGTCAAATTGGTTACCTTTTATTTACTTAATCTTTGACGCCCCACGGGGCAGGCCTGTGAGGTTTTTTATACATAAAAACTCATAAAAACTAGCCTTTTAAAACTTAATAATTGATAGACTTTCCCCATTTTTTATATACTGCTGCAAAAAGGGGAGATGCAGGAATATTGAAATTTTTAGTCAATGAATCTTAACGAAATGAAGGAAGAAATAGGGTTGAACTGCAGGATGGAGTGAGCTAATCATGAGTCAGGAGGACTCATTGATTAGTGTGCCCTATTTCACACCCGAATTGAGTTTTAGATAAATCTAAAAATTTCGTTGATGACTAAAGCCCCCTTTTTGCAGCTTGAAAATAAATTTTGGGGAAACTCCTTAATAATTGAGATTGACGGCTGAAAAGTTTTTGAGCTAGTAAATTAAATTAATAAGTTGTTAGATACTGTTCAATTTCCCAGCTGTGAACCTGTTTTTTATATACCAACCACTCTATTTTTTTGGCTTCTACAAAATGTTTAAAAATGTGTTCACCTAAAGTATCTTTTATTAATTCATCTTCTTTTAAATAATTAACCGCTTCTATAATACTGCCTGGAAGACTGCTTATACCCCTTTCTTTCCTTTCCTGTGCTTCCATTTCATAAATATTATCTGTTGTCTGAGTTCCGGGATTTATTTTATTTTTTATTCCATCCAAACCCGACTTTAACATAACTGCAAGTGCCAGATACGGATTAGCAGTAGGATCAGGATTTCTCAACTCTAACCTTGTACTGTTTTGTCTAGCAGAAGGTATCCGAACAAGTGCACTTCTATTTTGTGTTGACCATGAAATATAAACAGGAGCTTCATAACCTGGAACAAGCCTTTTATATGAGTTAATGGTAGGATTTAAGATTGCACTAGTGGCTTTAGCATGTTTGAGAAGACCTCCAATGTAATAGTAGGCTTCTTCACTTAACTGCAGCTCATCTTCAGGATCATAAAAAGCATTTTCCCCATTTTTATATAAGGATTGATGTACATGCATTCCTGATCCACTTTCACCATAGATAGGTTTAGGCATAAATGTTGCGTGTAATCCGTGCTGAAGGGCAATTATTTTAGTGACAAATTTAAATGTAGTAATATTGTCTGCTGTGCGAAGGGCAGGAGCATATTTAAAATCAATTTCATGCTGGCCTGGAGCAACTTCGTGATGGGCTGCTTCTACTTCAAATCCCATCTTTTTTAAAGCAAGTACAGTATCTCTTCTGGCATTACCACCCATATCCACAGGAGATAAATCAAAATATCCACCTTTATCATGGGTACGAGTAGTGGCATTCCCCTTCTCGTCTTTTTCAAACAAAAAGAATTCTGGTTCAGGACCAGAAAACATTTCAAAGCCCATCTCCTCTGCTTCAGCTATAACTTTCTTAAGGGTGCTTCGCGGACAACCTATAAAAGGCTCACCATCTGGAGTGTGGATATCACACATCATTCTGGCGGTTGTACCTCCATTTGTCCTCCACGGAAAAATAGCAAAAGTATCATAATCCGGTTTTAAATACATATCAGATTCATTAATTCTGGTAAAACCCTCTATTGAAGAACCATCAAACATAATGTTTCCTTCAAGAGCTTCTGGAAGCTGTTCAATCGTAATCGCAACATTCTTAATAATACCTAAAACATCAACAAACTGAAGCCTAATAAATTCCACACCCTCTTTTTCTGCCAGCTGCAAAATTTTCTCTCGTGTTAATTCAGACATTTTCTTTTTCCTCCCCATGGGACTTATTTTGGTTTTTACTGATGGAAAGTTTTTTGATCAGGGCTGAACGATTTGAAACAGGAAAGAGGGAATCAAGCTTATCTTCATTAAAGCGATTTTTTAAATCAGCTGTATCAATATCAAGATCATCTGGAATCAATTCTTCAAAAGATGGTGGATTGAGTTTTTCTCTAATACGTTCAATATTATATCCGGCTGAAATAAATTCTTTAATTTTAAGCATTCTCTGAATATCATTTTCCGAAAAAATTCTCTGATTGCCTTTTGTTCTTCCTGGAAAAATTAGATTCTGCTCATCATAATATCGAATTTGCCGTGAACTGAGACCTGTTCTTTCTTTTGCCTCTTTCATAGTAATTGTTTTTTCATTATCCATCTCATTTTCACTCCTCAACATCAGTAATTTATAGAGAGATTATAACATAAAAATAGAAGTTATGTCAACTCCATGTTAGGTTTTTCTGCAATTTTATTTTCTTCTTTATTTACTTACAGAAGTTTAATTAATGATTTGAGTTTTTTATCTCCTCACTAAAAGTCGATTTAGCAGTAGAAAAATATCAGCAAATACGAAAAAATCCGCAGTTCTTAATACCGCCCCATAGTTGTGGTTGAAATAACAAAATCACCTTTGCGCGGCCAGTTTGATGCAGCTTTATCTGCTTTTTCTTTAGAGTCATATAAAGCAAACACACTGGGACCACTGCCTGACATCATATACAGAAGATTATCGGTATTTTTTATTATCTTTTCCACCTGTTTAATTTCTTGAGTTAACTTTTTGGCCGGCTCTTCCAGTACATTTTTCCAGTCAAGTGACCAGTTAATTTCCTTATCTTCTTTTAAATTCTTTAATATACTGTCCATATCAATCTTTACATCAGGGAGAAGCTGGTCATAAAGCTCATAAACTTCTGCTGTACTCAGCTGTACAGAAGGGGTAACAAGCAAGAGCGGATATTCTTTAATAGAAGGAAGAAATTCCAGTTCATCTCCCTTTCCAGAGGCAAAAACAGTCCCCCCTTTTAGGCAGAACGGTACATCCATACCGATTGAAGAAAGAATCTTTCTCATTTCTATATAATCTTCTTTTAGATCATAAAGTTTATATAAACCCTTCAGTACTGCTGCAGCATCTGCACTTCCTCCAGCCAGCCCAGCTGCAACCGGTATGTTTTTCTGTATATATATTTCTGCTCCTTTTGATATTTCTTTTTCCGAAAAAAACATTTCAGCTGCCTGGAAAGCTAAATTTTCTTTTCCAAATGGAATACAGGGATCTGAACAGTTAACAATAATATCAGAACTTTTCTTTCTTACTTTTACTCTGTCATGTAAAGCAATACTCTGCATAATCATTTCCACTCTGTGATATCCATCTTCATATATTCCTTTAATATCTAATGCAAGATTAATTTTTGCATAAGCATTTAAAACTATTTCATTCATATGTATAATTTCCTCCATTTTAATTAAATCATATATTCAATTATTCAATTTCCATTTGTTTTTACCCCTATAATTATTATAAAATGCTTGATTGGTGCCTGTCCAATACTTTTAGGGGTGGTGCTGCATGATTATAGCAGTAAATATATAGCCAATCTGCTTTACATCTATAAAAGTTAATTGATTATATATACTTATTCATTAATCGCCTTTAAATTCCTGCTGTTTGATGATAAAATGGTTGTCAGTTTAATTGATGATTTATTCAATATAAATCAGGAACATGGAGGTTTTTTATGAACACAAAAAAAATAGTTAAAACAGGTATTATGGCTGCATTAACAATAGTAGGGGCATATATAATTGTACCACTTCCCTTTTCACCTGTTCCTATAACTTTACAGACATTTTTTGTTCTTTTTTCGGGCAGAATTCTCGGCAAAAAACATGGTGCTCTAAGTCAGATAATATATCTGCTGATAGGTATAGCAGGTCTGCCGGTATTTGCAGCCGGGACAGGAGGTATAGGGATACTTCTTGGGCCTACCGGTGGTTTTCTGCTTGCCTTCCCTGCCGCTGCCTGGACTGCAGGTTATTATACTGATAACAAAATTAAGGATTTTTTTATTTATCTTGGAGCTGCTGTTATAACATACTTAATCGGCTGCAGTTATTTTATCTTCTTAACCGGAACAGATATACTATCTGCAGTAAATTTAACTATTCTGCCGTTTCTGCCAGGAGATATACTCAAAATCACAGTTTTAATTACTGCTGGCCCTGTAATAAGCAGACGCCTCAAATGAAAAGTATTTAATATAAAAAGTATTTATAATAATTATCTAAACTTGAACTGATAGTAGCGAAAAAACCTGTATGGTAAGCCGACACTGCCCCCGTGCTGAGAAAGAAAATATATAAAATAAATTGTAAAAATAATCAGCAGTGCTGGAATAATCCACCACAGCTTAGAATTTAACAGTATCATATGCATGCCAGCGATAATCAGCAGTACAGGCCAAAAATTTCCTATAAACCAGATAAAATCAAAACTGTATTTACCCATACTTTCACCTAAAAAAATAACACCAAATGCAATGAGTATTATACCTATTAATAATCTTTTTTTGCTGTCAGCTGTCATTATTTTTTACTCCTCTAAACAAAATTAATAATCCAGCAGCAATCAAAAAAACAGGCCAATATTTCTGCCAGTAAAATTCCGGAATCCAAATATTAACTAAAAATATAGCCCCAATAATTATTAAAATTAACCCCAGTGTTTTATTTCTCTCATTTGACACATTATTATTTTCAAATTTAGAATCATAACTTCTGTGGTCTTCAATTTGATGGTCCTTATTAAACTGTTTGTCAGCCTGATACTTATCATTCTCAAGTTCATCAGATTGATAGTAATTAGAATAAAAATCATCTTCTTTTTCTGCACCATTTTTTATATTATTATCTTGTGTGGGAAGATAGTACTGCTCTTTTTGTTCTTTTTCCTCCGGCTTTTCAGGAATTATAAACCAGGAAATTAAATAAGCAATCAATCCGATTCCCTGAAATATAAAGATAAAAATAAAAGCAAGTCTAATTAGAGTTGCATCAATATTAAAATATTCAGCCAGCCCTCCACAAATCCCTGCTATGATTCTGTCATCTCTTGATCTATAAATTCTTTTTTTCATTGAATTCAACCCTTTCTATATAAAAAGCCCCCAGCAGCAGCTGCAGATAGAAAAAATATATATCAGATAATTTCAGCCTGACAGCTTTGTGGAAAACTGGTCATTATATAGCTGTTTATATACTCCATCTTTATTTATAAGTTCATTGTGTTTTCCGCGCTCCATAATCCCCTTGTCTGTCAGCACAATTATTTCATCAGCATTTATAACAGTAGACAGGCGGTGTGCTATAACTAAAGTGGTCCTACCTTCTGCCAGTTTTTCCAGTGAAGCCTGAATAATCTTTTCACTTCTATTGTCCAGGGAAGAAGTAGCTTCATCAAGAATCAATATGGGAGGGTTTTTTAAAAAGGATCTGGCAATAGAAATCCTCTGTTTCTGTCCACCAGAAAGTTTAACTCCTCTTTCCCCTATATTGGTATCATAACCATCTCGTAAGGAAAGAATAAACTGATGTGCATTTGCCTTTTTAGCAGCATCAACAATTTCTTCATCACAGGCATCCGAACTGCCATATGCAATATTATCCCTAACCGTTCCATTAAACAAAAATACATCCTGCTGTACTATACCTATATTTCGCCGCAGTGAACTTAAAGTTATATTTTTTATATTTATACCATCTATCAAAATATCACCTGAATCAATCTCATAAAATCTGGGCAGAAGTTTACATAAAGTTGATTTACCTGCCCCAGAAGGACCGACAAAAGCAACAGTTTTACCTGGCTCTACCTCTATATTGATATTATTAAATACTTTAGAGTGGTTGTCATAACCAAAAGTAACATTAACATACTGAATATGTCCTTTAACATTTTTTAGATCTACAGCTCCAGGCAGATCTTTAATTTCTGGCTCTACCGAAAGAATCTCAGTAAAGCGAGAAAAACCCGCCATACCGCGCTGCAGCTGTTCATTAAAATTAACCAGCCTTCTGATTGGATTGATAAACATATTAACATAGAATAAAAAAGCAACCATCTCACCTGTAGTTAAATTTCCCTGATAGATAAAATACCCTCCAGCGCCAAGAGTAATTAATGTTATAAAATTTGTAAATAAATTCATGCCAGAATGAAATTGTGCCATGTTTTTCATAGCATATTCTCGCGATTCGCGGTGGCTGTGGTTCCCCTGGCAAAATTTTTCGTATTCGTATTCTTCATTTGTAAATGATTTTACCACTCTAATTCCACTTAAACTGTCTTCTATAATACTATTAACCTCTGCCACTTTTTCTTTTATATTTTTAAAAGAATTATACATCTTTTCTCCCAATTTGAGAGAAAACAAGAACATAAACGGTAATAATATAAATGTCAGCAGGGCCAGCCGCCAGTGCATATTTAGCAGAATAAAGAAAGACCCCACAAGCAAAACCAGTGAAATAAAAAGATCCTCAGGCCCATGGTGGGCTAATTCGGATATATTGCTGAGGTCATTTATAATTCTTGACATCAGATAACCAACTTTATTGTTATCATAGAATTTAAAAGACAGCTTCTGCAGGTGGGAAAAAAGGTCTGATCTCATATCAGCCTCCATTCTTATACCTACCACATGTCCCCAATAATTAACTATATATTGAAAAACATATCGCAGCAGATAAAGTATAAATAATATAATTACCATACGTATAATCATATTTATATTTTTATCCGGAAAGTGCTTATCTATCAGGGTCCTCATAATTACTGGAAATGCAAGATCCAGCCCGGACATAATAAAAGCTCCAAAAATATCCAGCAGAAATAATTTCCAGTGTTTTTTATAATAACCTGCAAATTTTTTGAGCATTTTTCTGCCTCCTCAATTCTCTTTCATTCTAAAAAGATATTCTATCACAGGAGATTTGAGAATGCAAAAAAACCAGCAGTTTATAACCGCTGGCCTGTTTTCATATATATTGTTCTTTCAGATATATTTGTTGAATGGTCTCCTATTCTTTCTAAAAATCTACTTACAAACATCAGTGATGTTGCCTGTTCTATAGTTGTTGGATCATCAATCATTATTGTTATTAGTTCACTAATTATCTGCTGGTCTAAAATATCAATTTCCTCATCTCCTTCTACAACTTTTTTTGCTTTTTCTATATCCATATCTACAAAAGCTTCAAGACTTTTTCTTAATCTTTTGGTTACTAAATCAGTCATTTTAGGTATATCTATTAAAGGCTTAATTAAATTATTCTCACCAATATTTATAACCATTTCTGCTATATTACAGGTATGATCACCAATTCTCTCCAGATCTGTAGCAAGTTTGGATATGACTATTATTTTTCTGAGGTCAATAGCAACTGGCTGCTGTAGTGCTATCAATCTGGTGCATTTCTCTTCCAGATTAACTTCATAATCATCTATTATATCGTCATCTCTGCAAATCTGATTTGCCAATTCTAAATCTCCATTCTTTAAAGCTTCTATACTTCTGCGAATTGATTCTTCAACAAAACTTCCCATTTTTAACATATCGTTCTGCAGAGAATTTAATTCTTCATGAAAATTTCTTCTGCTGGCATTCATATCTTAACCTCCTATTTTTATATTATCCAAACCGTCCGGTTATATAATCTTCAGTTCTCTGGTCGGCTGGATTCTCAAATATTTTATCTGTCTTATCAAATTCTACTAAATCACCCATAAGGAAAAAACCAGTTAACTCAGATACACGGGCAGCCTGCTGCATATTGTGTGTAACAATTACTATAGTATAATTATTCTTCAATTCTGCTATTAAATCCTCTATTTTTGCAGTAGCAACTGGATCTAAAGCTGATGCTGGCTCATCCATCAGTAAAACTTCGGGGGTCACAGCTAAAGCTCTGGCTATACATAGGCGCTGCTGCTGTCCTCCAGAAAGACCAAGAGCTGAATCATTTAGTCGATTTTTTACTTCATCAAAAAGAGCAGCACCTCGTAAACTTTTTTCTACTATTTCATCAAGTTTTGCATTGTCTTTTATACCGTGGATTCTTGGCCCATAGGCAACATTATCATAAATAGATTTTGGAAAAGGATTTGGCTGCTGAAACACCATACCAACTTTTTTTCTTAATTCTACTACATCAACCTCACTGGAATAAATATTTTTTCCATCCAAAAGAACCTCACCTTCAACTTTTGTTTTATCTATTAAATCATTCATTCTATTTAAAGTTCTTAAAAAAGTGGATTTGCCACATCCTGAAGGACCAATTAATGCAGTAACCTTATTTTCTTCTAAAGGCATATTTATATTTTTTAAAGCTTTAAAATCATCATAATAAAAGTCTAAATTTTTAACTTCCATTTTATTTTTACCCACTTAAAATCCTCCCTTCAGATTAATTACTAAATTTTTTGCTGTATCTTATTCTCAATATTATAGCTGCAAGATTAATTAATAATACCAGCACTAATAAGACAACTGCTGTACCATATGCAAATGGAACCTGTTTTGCTGGAAAAGTTCCTGTTGTCACAAGTGCATATATATGATAAGGCAGTGCCATAACCTCCGAAAAAACAGAATTAGGCAGTTTCATTGAGAAAAAAGTAGCTGCTGTAAAAATTATTGGTGCTGTCTCTCCAGCCACACGACCAACCCCCAGAATACAACCAGTTAAAATACCTGGAATTGCAGCAGGTAAAACAACATTTTTAATTGTCTGCCATTTTGTTGCTCCCAGTGCAAGAGATGATTCCCGGTATTCATCTGGCACTGATATTAAAGCTTCTTCTGAAGCTCTAATAATTGTTGGTAGAATTACAATGGCCAGTGTTAAAGCACCAGATAAAATAGAAACCCCAAAATTTAAATATTTTACAAAAACAGCCAGACCAAAAAGACCAAACACGACTGACGGCACTCCAGCAAGGTTATTGACCCCTATGCGAATAAGTCGAATCAATCTTCCCTTTTTTGCATATTCTGTCATATAAATAGCAGCAAAAACTCCTAAAGGTGTAGCAAATAAAATCGATCCTGATACAAGATAAAAAGAACCAAGAATTGCCGGAAATATACCACCTTCTGTCATTCCATTTGCGGGCATTGAAGTTATAAATTCCCAGCTTATAACACCGATTCCTCTTTTGAAAATAAAAAAGATTATTATTCCCAGAATAGCAATAGATATCCACAAAAATAAACCGAGTATATTAAAAATAACTTTTTCAGTTAATTTTCTCTTAATTAATTTGCTTTCCATTATTCTCCACTCACCTTCTTTTTAAATCTCTGCTGTGCCATATCAGCAAAAATATTAAAAATAAGAGTTATTATAAATAATATAATTGCTATTCCAAAGAGTGCCTGATAGTGATCACTTCCCACAGGAGCCTCACCCATTTCCGCAGCTATTGTTGCAGTCATCGGTCGAACAGGTTTAAGAATATTAGAAGGAAAAAGCGAAGCCCCTCCTGCAACCATCAGCACTGTCATTGTTTCTCCAATTGCTCTTCCCATGCCCAGAATAATTGCTGTCACTATTCCAGAAGACGCAGTCGGTAAAATTACCCTTACCATTGTTTCCAATCTAGTTCCACCAAGTGCCAAAGAAGCATCTCTAAAACTTTTGGGAACAGCAGTAATAGCATCTTCTGACAGACTAACAATTGTAGGTAGTGCCATAATACCGAGCATTATCATTGCAGTCAAAGCATTCAACCCTGTAGGTAGACCAAAAAGTTCTTTAATATATGGACTCAATATCTTCATTCCAAAAAGACCATATATAACAGATGGAACACCTGCCAGCATTTCAATTGTTGGTTTAACTATATTTTTAAATCTTTTTGGCAGTATATACGAAATATATACTGCTGAAGCAACTCCAAATGGAACTGCAAATACCATAGCACCAATTGTCACCACAATTGAAGCTGCAAGAAGATTATAAATACCAAAACCTGCCGGGTCATAAGTTGGATACCAGTCACCTGTAAACATAAATTTAAATATTCCAACTTTAGCAAAAATTGGTGCTCCTTCATTAAAGAGAACAACTATAATCCCTGCTAAAAACAAAATAGAGGAAAAAGCAAAAAATAAAAGTGTATTTTTAATGACTTTTTCTTTAGTTTTCCAGTTTAACACAAAATTCACCTCTTTCATTAAGGTGTAAATTTTTTATAAATAAACACCCAGAAAAAGGGAGGAAAGCCTCCCTTTTTTCCAGATTATATAGCAGCTGCACATATATTATATTGCTTAACTATTTAACTCTTTACTATTTACTACTAATATTATACTAAGTTTTTATTAATAAAGTGGTACAAATCCCTGGTCTTTTACTAACTTTTGTCCATCTTTGCTTAAGACAAAGTTAATGAACTTAGCTGTTAATCCTTCTGGCCAGCCATCAGTGAACATAAATAGTGGACGTGCAATTGGAAACTCTCCACTTGCTACAGTCGCATTAGAGGGAGCAACTCCATTTACCTTAACAGCTTTTAGAGACTCTGATAGATAACCAAGACCAACATAACCAATTGCACCTTCTGTATCTGCAACTACACCAGCTACTGCACCATTAGATGCCTGTAAAAGTGCACCCTGGAATAATCTTTCTCCACCCAGTGCAATATCATTAAATACTTCAAATGTACCAGAACTTGAATCTCTAGATACAACAACTATTTCCATATCTTTTCCGCCAAATTCTTTCCAGTTTGTAACTTTACCAGTATAGATATTTTTTAAATCTTCAAGGCTTAATTCTTCTACACTATTTGCTGGATTAATTACAACAGCAATACCATCCATGGCTATTCTATGTGGTACCGGGAAAATACCGTTTTTTACAGCCGCATTAACTTCTTTTTCTTTGATAAATCTAGAAGAATCTGCAATATCAACAGCTCCATCAATCAGTGCTGCAATACCATTACCAGATCCACCACCACGAACAGAAATATTTACCCCAGGATTTTTTTCCATATAAACTTCTGCAGCTTTCTGTGCAATCGGCAGAACAGTTGAAGAACCCTGAATTACAAGAGAATCTTCAGCCATTACACCTAAAGACATAACAGCAACCAACAGTAAAGCCATAACAACAGCAAATGAATTAATTTTAGACATTAATAATTTTCCCCCTTAAGGATTAATAATTTTATACTTTAATTTTTCTCTAATACTAATTTAACATCTTATTGTTACACCAATATTTCTCTTATGTTAACACTATGTAAACAAAAAAAGCCCATTAGAGAGTACCAGGTACTAAAAGGCCTTTTTGTACCTGGTACCAACACGGTATTTTTGTACCCGGTACCAACAAGGTACCAATAAATACAACATAATTTTATTTAGCAATTTTTAAACTAAATATAAACCTGCTTCCTTCTCCTTCTCTGCTTTCAAGATTAATTTCACTGCCGTGCTGTTTTATAATATTTTTTACGATAGAAAGGCCAATTCCTGTTCCACCAAGAGAACTCGATCTTGCTTTATCCACCCGATAAAATCTCTCGAAGACTCTATCCTGTTCTTCTCTAGGAACACCTATACCATTATCTTCTACCTCAACATAAATTCGATCCTCTTTTTTGTAAGCTGAAACTTTTATTTTGCCATTATCTTGCGTATATTTAATAGCATTATCTATAAGATTAATCATAACCTGTTCTATCTGCTCCTTAACCATATATACAGGTGGAAGATCTACTTCAATTTCTTTTTCTATTATTATATCTTTCTTTTCTGCTCTGTCTATCAGCAAATTAATAGTTTTATCTATAACCTTCTTTAGATTTTCTGCTTTTAAATCAGGGGTGGAACTCTCTATTTTTGATAAGTTGAATAAATCCTTAATTAAAATTGACAGTCTGTCTGCTTCTGTTTTAACAATTTTTAGGAATTTCTCTCTAATTTCCGGATCATCAATATCATTATCCAAAAGGGTATTTACATAACCAATAATTGATGTTAAAGGTGTTCTGAGTTCATGAGAAACATTGGCAACAAAATCATTGCGAACTGTCTCCAGTTTTCTTAATTCTGTAATATCTGTAAATACGATTATACCTCCACTGATGCTGCCGTCTTCTTCAAAAATCGGAGAAAAAGTTGCCTGCATAATAACTTTATCAGGATTTTGATAAATTATTTCTCTTGTTATAGTTCTTTTTTCCCTTAATGCCTCTTCCAAATACATATCAATTCTGTGGCTGAAAACCGAGGCAATCAATTCTTTGCCCTTAATATTATCTTTTTTTATTTTAAAAATATCTTTTGCGGCTGGATTTATCAAAACTATCCTGTGCTTTCTATCGGTTGCAATAACACCATCTATCATACTATTCAAAATTGTCGCCATTTTATTTTTTTCACTTGACATTTCATCAATCTTCTTTTCAAGCTTATCTGTCATAAAATTAAACATCTCTGCAAGTTTTTCAATTTCACTACTGTATCTTCTGGCAGGAATTCTCTGAGAAAAATCTCCTTCTGCTATATTTGCAGCCGTCTCTGTAATCTTTTCCAGTGGATAAATTACAGTAGATGTAAGCCGCCAGGTTAATAATATTGTTAAAACTGCCAGAACAAAAAAGAAAACAAGATAACTTTTTATGTCTTCTATTAAAACCCCTCTTATAAAGCTTAAACTTCTGGCAAGTCTTAAAACACCAGCGGTTTCACCAGCAGAACTGGTAATAGGGAAAGATAAATAAAGCATTTTTTCTTCCAATGTATCACTTTCTCTAATCAATTCCCCTTTTTCCTCTCCTGAAAAAACAGCAGAAATTTCTGGTCTATTTTTATGGTTGTCCATCTTAGATATATCATAGCGCGAATCTGCCAGAACCTTACCTTCTTTATCTACAATAGTAATTCTGGCCCCAGTATGCCTGCCCCAGTTTAAAACCATTTCTTCCAGTTCATCTGCAGGAGTATTGAGCAGCACTGCCCCTTTTTCTTCAAGTATAAGGTGAGCATAGTTTTCCAGACTAATTTTAAGCTGATTGAAATAAAAATCTCTATGATTATCTGTAAAATAATAAAATGACAGACCAATTATTAAAATCTGTATGACTATAAAGATGATAAATAAGCGATTTCTTATACTATATTTACTCCAGTTTAACAAATTTATATCCCACCCCCCTGACAGTTTCTATATAATCTTTTTTAATTTTTTGGCGCAGTCTTCTTACATGAACATCAACTGTTCTTGTATCACCCGCATATTCATATCCCCAGATTTTTTCCAGCAGCAGGTCTCTGCTCAAAACCCTCCCTTTATTTATAATCAAATAGCGGAGAAGTTCAAATTCTTTAGGAGTAAGACTTATTTCTTTTCCACTTACCACAACTTCATGTCGGGCAGTATCAATTTTAATATTGCCTTCTTCTAAAATTTCTTCTTCAAATTCATCTGGTGCCTTCATCTGGCTTAGCCTTCTAAAGATAGCTTTAATCCTTGCTGTCAGCTCCCTGGGGCTAAATGGTTTTGTCATATAATCATCAGCACCCATCTCAAGACCTAGTATTTTGTCAACTTCTTCCCCTTTTGCTGTAAGCATAATTATAGGAATATTTTTTAGTTCTTTATCTGCCCTCATTTTTCTGCATACCTCAAGCCCATCTATCTCTGGAAGCATCAAATCCAAAACAATTAAATCAATATTTTTATTTAAGACTTTTAAAGCTTCTTTACCATCTACTGCAGTTAAAACTTCAAACCCTGCTTTATCTAAATTAAATTCAATAAGATCTCTTATATGTTTTTCATCATCAACAACAAGTATCTTTTCCATTATCCTTCCCCCTGATAACATATTTTATTTCATAATTATTAATGTATTAATATCTGAATCAATTTCCAGTTCTATCTCCAGGTCCATTTGGCCTGCCCAAAATTTATTTTTGGAGTTTTAAATCTATTTCGGGAATCTTTCTGTAATTTATTAATATTGACATCTTTTATAAACCCAGTATAACAAAAAAAGACCCCTTAAAAAAGGAGTCTTAATAGTAATAATCAAATTTTATGTTAAATTTATGTTAAATCTTTAAATCACTTCTTCTGCCGCCAGTTCTTTATCTACCTGATAAATTTCCAGAATACTGTGAGCAATATCTGCCAGCTGATCACTGACATGTTCCATATCCTCAAGCAGTTCCAGCAGTATTATACCGGCATTGGGATCACATTCTTCTTTTGCTGAACCTTTTATTCTGGCGATATTTTCTTCTCTAAACTGCAGCTGCAGTTTATCCAGTTTCTTCTCTGTCTCCAGTATTTCGCGGGCTAAAGTAAAATCTTCTGTTTCCAGCAGTTTCATTGATTTATCTAAAACTCCACAGATGATTTCATGTACTTCCTTAATTGTATCTTCAGCTACACTTGTAAAGCTTAGTTTATTATCCAGTCTGTGTTCAGTCAGGCTTGCAATATCATTTGCATCATCAGCTACACTTTCAATATCATCAACTATTGCAAAAAATTTATCAAGGGTGCGGATATCTACATCAGAAAGCTGGCCCTGAGGTACTTTCTGAATAAAATTTAAAAGTTCTTCTTCGAGCTCATTTACAATATCTTCATGGCGCCTTATTTTTTCTGCTGTATCGCGGTCCTTATTTAAAAAACCATTTACTGCATCAGATACCATATCTTTCGCAATATTATGCATATAAATAACTTCTTTTTTGATCTGTTCAATTGCCACTGATGGAGTCTGCAGCATTCTCTCATCTATAAAAGTAGCTCCATATTTTAATGTTGTATCTTCTCCAGGCAGTATTTTTTCTACCAGCATAACCATAAAACCGGTAAAGGGAAGCCAGATAAGTGTATTAAGTACATTAAAAAATGTATGAGTATTTGCAAGGAGTCGTTCCTCTGAAGGATTAAGATATCCAAAAAAAGCACTTATATTTCTCAGCAGATTTTCTATCATTCCAGAAAAATCCGGCACTATATAAAGCAGAATAATCATCATTCCTGCTCCAACAACATTGAATGTAAAGTGTGCTGCTGCAGCTCTTTTTGCAGTAAGATTTGCTCCAATTGCAGAAAGAATTGCTGTTACTGTAGTACCTATATTACTACCAAGAAGAATTGGTATGGCAGCATCATAATGAACAGCACCTACAGTAACAAGTCCCAGCAGAATACCAAATGAAGCACTACTGCTCTGCACCATGATTGTAACAAAAATTCCTGTTAATACACCAAGAATTGGATATACACTGAAGCTCTCCATTAAATCAATAAAAAATTGGGATTCGCGCAGAGGATACATTGTATCACTCATAGTTTCCAGTCCTAAAAACAGCAGCCCAAAACCAAGCAAAATCTGTCCTAAATACTGGAATTTTTTACTTTTTGCAAATAGATATGTAAATGATCCAACCGCTATTGCATGAAAAGCGTAATCTCCAAGTTTAAATGCTATAAGCTGTGCAGTAACTGTTGTACCTATATTAGCTCCCATTATAACACCAATGGATTGGGCCAGAGTCATTAATCCTGCATTAACAAATCCAACTACCATAACTGTTGTTGCACTACTGCTCTGAATTATAGCTGTCACAATTGTGCCAACTGCAACTCCCATAATTGGTTTGTTAGTCAGTATTGCCAAAAAATGCCTTAACCTTTTTCCGGCTGTTTTCTGCAGTCCCTCACTCATCTGCTTCATTCCATAAATGAATATCCCGAGACCTCCAAATAATCCGACAGCCATATCAATTGACAATTAGATCTCTCCTTCCTGCCGTTTAAATATCATATTTTACAGTATATTTTAGTATAATTTAACCAGAATTTAAGTTTATAAATTTTATTTTTATCAGCAAAATTTTTAGACAATTTGAAACTTTCACATAAAAAGAGCAGCCTTACGGCTGCAAATTTTATTGTTTTGCTCACAAAACCCCAATTTTTATATGCTCATCTTTAGATTTTACAACAACATTGTCTGTCAAAAGATCAGCATAACTATATGATAAACGTCTTACCTGATTGTGATCCTTAATTCTTATAACAAATAAGTTTTTATGGGTTTTTTCTAAAATACCTTCTTTTTCTATGGTTTTTCGTCTACCACGGTGAGCCTTGACAGTCACTCTATGTCCAACGTAAGAATTAACTTCTTTTTTTATCTCATCCAGAACATTCTTCGACATCAAACTCCCCCTTATATTAAAATGAATCTTTTCTAATATTTAATTATATCACAGTGGATAAATTTTCGCAAAACCATGAAAAAATTTCCCAAAATTATTTTTAGAGTTGAAAAATGGAGAAAGTCTTTCAGAGAAAAAGGGGTTTGAAGGAAATTCCTTCACAAAAAACTATCTGGTGAATTTATCTGCCACAGTTGAAGCAGCATATGCATCAGGTTTTATATATGCTTCAAAACCACTTCCTACTACCATTCCTGTAACTTCTCTAATAATTTCATTTGTAGGTCCATTATGACCGACATCAATATGAATTTCCAGCTCTATATCTTCTTCCAGCTGATCTTCTTCAGATAAAAATAATGTTAACTTACTTGCCACCTCCAGGCTGCGTGATACTTCATAAAATATCCGCTGCTTCATCCCGGATTTAAACCTGACATTATCTTTATAATAAAAATATCGGCCGCCACGCCCGATGCGGTAAATAACAATTGCAGTTACAAATACAACCTCACTAAACCCCGGTTGAGAATCAGTCCCAACTATTAATTTATACTCATAATCTGAGTCAGATTTTATAAAATTAATTATTTTTTCGTATGTCTCATCAAGAGTTAACCGCCCATCAGTAGGACTGAGGAACTTCATTATTTCACCTGCTTTCAATTTCCCAGCAAATGGTAGATTTCATTACTAAGTTTTATCATTTCTAAAATACTCAATTTTTCTCCTCTTTTTTTTAAATCTATATCATTATTATTTAATGCCTGAGTAATTATATCACGTTCAATATCAATCAGGGAAGATTTGACCAGACTATTTCTTATTGTTTTTCTCCTCTGCTGAAATATTGAATGCATAATTTTGAAAAAAAATTCTTCACTTACAGCTTCTTTCCTGTACAGATTATTTTTGTATGGTTTTAATTTTACTAAAGCTGATTCAACATCAGGTCTGGGGATAAATACAGATGAAGGAACTTTATGTATTATTTCCGCATCCATGTAAAATTGAACTGCCACACTTAAAGAACCAAAACTTCTACTTCCCGGGCCAGCACAGATCCTCTCTCCAACTTCTCTCTGAACCATAAATATCATTGACTCAAAATTTACACCACTCTCCAAAAGTGACATAATAATTGGAGTAGTGACATAATAAGGCAGATTTGCAGCAAGTTTTATCTTTCTACCTTTAGTATTATATTTTTTTAGAACCTCCGGCCAGCTAATATTTAATACATCATCATGGATCAAAATAAGATTTTCACTATCTGCAAAAAGGTCTTTAAGAACACCAACCATTCTCTCATCTTTTTCGACCGCAAGCAGCAGGCCGTCATCCAGGCTTTCCAAAAGCTCCTCTGTCAGAGAACCTATTCCCGAACCAATTTCAATAATAAACTCATTACCAGCAATTTCTGATTCCTCAATAATTATATTTATAATATTTCTATCGATCAAAAAATTCTGCCCCAGCCCTTTTTTTAGCTGAAGATCGTAATCATTCAAAATTTTTTTTGTTCCACTGGGTGTAGCTATATACTTGTCCATTTCCTGTTAAATCATCCTTTAATAATTCATATTAATTTATTTTCACTAATAATTTTAATTTATTTTCATTAATAATTTTATCACAATAAAACTGATCTGGCAAAACTCAACCGCAAAACTGTCAGGTTTCAGCATCAAAAATATCAATATCAGCCAGTCCTTCTGCAGTCATTTGTTTTACAGATTAAACTTCTTTTAAACCAGCAATATCATCTATGCCCAAACCTGGTTTTTCCGGCAGTCTAATTATCGGCCCATCGATTTCTATACCACCCTGAACAGGATCTTCAGCCAGGAGGCTTGGTGCATCCAGATCAAATCTGGTAATATTTTTGTGTGCTGCACCCAGATGAGCTGCCGCAGTGACAGAAATTTTGCTTTCCAGCATACTCCCAACCATACATTCCACTCCCCAGGCTTCAGCAGTGGAATTAATCTGATTTGCATTATATATTCCACCTGATTTCATTAATTTAATATTAAGCAGATCACATGCCTTCATTTTTAAAAGCAGAAATGCATTGGCAGGACTAAACAGACTTTCATCTGCCATTATTTTTGTCATCACATTTTCGGTCACAAATTTTAGGCCTTCCAGATCTCCCGCGGGAACCGGCTGTTCTACCAGCTCCAGATTAAGCCCCAGCTCTTCCATCTCTTTTATAAGGCCAACTGCTTCTTTAGCTTCCCAGCCCTGATTTGCATCCAGCCTGATAGCTATATCTGGACCTACTGCTTCACGTACAGCTTTAACTCTTTCCAGATCTTTATCCCGCCCCTTACCAACTTTAATTTTTAGTGTTTTATAACCTTCTTTAACAGCTTTAACTGCATCTTCTGCCATCTCATCTGCTTTATTGACACTAACTGTGAGGTCAGTCATTATTTGACTGCCGTTTCCACCCAGCAGTCTAAAAAGAGGTATGTTATATCTGTGGGCAAAAAGGTCATATAAAGCTATATCAACAGCCGCTTTTGCACTTGAGTTTCCAACTGCTGCCCTGTCAACGATATGGAGCAGTTTTTCCAGGTTTTCTATCTCCTCACCAATAAGCTTGGGAGCTATTTTTTCTCTAATTATCCCCCTAATACCGGGATTGATATCACCTGTTATCACTGCTGTAGGAGGTGCTTCTCCAAATCCTAAAAGCCCTTTTTCCCCTTCAATGATTACCACCGTATCTTCAGCAGAATCTACTGCGCGGAGGGCTGTCTTAAACGGTTTTTTTAAAGGTACACTAAGGTGAAACATTCTCAGATTTTTAATCTTCATACTCTTCCTCCTCAAAAATTTTAATAAAACTTTCTGGCAGAAGTAAAATAATCCAAATATTTTTTCCCCTTCTTCTGCATCATTTCCTGCTCCAAATCACATATAAATACAGAATGGACAGACATATTACGGTATTTACCTCCTGCAGTTTTAACAGCATAACCTGCACCAGAGTGAATTATAAAATGGCTGCCGTCATCTTCTCCAAGGTATATAACTACATGACCTGGCATATAAATAACATCGCCAGGCTGAATAAGCTGCAGAATTTCTTTTCTTGCTGCAAGATTTCCATTAAATACAATCTTTCTTCCGGCTGCATATTCTTCCTGTATTCCTGCATCACGGGGCAGGTTAATTCCAAAACTGCGGTAAATATCCATAACAAATCGCGAACAGTCTCTGCGGTTAAACATACCTCCCCATCCATAGCGTTCACCCAGCATTTTAAAAGCCTGATGTAAAATACCCGCTCGTGTATAGGGAAGCAAATTCTCTTTCACCCCGGATGAATAAGCTATAAGGGCTTTCTTAAAATTTAATCCTCCCTTTTTATCTCTTTTCGGCAGCAGCACTGCATAACTCCCAGTATCTGACTGTGAATGAAGATTCCCAGCCAGCAGTGTTTGGCCGTCTTCGTGCTCAGCCAATCTTATTTTATCACCCATTTGAAACTCTATCTGTTCACTATTTTCAGCAAAAGGATCCGGCTCTGTAATTATTCTGCTGTCTGCTGTAATAAGATATGGTCTCTGTAAATATTGCTCAACAACCGCAGCATTTTCTGCAGCAGCTGTATCTTTTTTCTTTATCCAGCCAGAATGAATTCCTGTCTGCACATAATACCATCTTTTATCACGGCTTCCGTGCAAAATAACTGCTGGTTCAGCCGGAGAAATCGCTGTAAGCTGCATCATATCAACATCTGTATATTCCGGACTGTGGGCAAAAACAGTATCTGTGGGAAAAGCCCTGATAGAACTGCGCCTTACAGTTAAACCATATTTTAAATTGTCAGGTTTTATCTGTTCTAAATCAGTATTAATTATAATTTCTTCTTTTTCAGCATCTGTAATACGTATTCCTTTTTTATTGAAAAAATCACCCACTGGAAAATTTTCTGCAGCAGAGAAAAGATTAAATTTTTCCTTTATTTCCCTCAGAATTAATTTTTCAGGCATTTTTTCAAAAATTTGATACTGATCTTCTTTTTGAGAAGTCTTCATTTTCTGGTATGTTTCACTATTTAAAGTTGAAATATCATTATTTTTAAGCAGCAGAGAATCAGGTTTGGATATTTTTTTAATCCAAAACTCATCATTATAATATTGTTTTTTTACTTTTGGAGGCAGTAATTTCTGCATAAAAACACCCTCAATTTAATAATTTTCTGGCACAATATCTCTACTAATTAGATCAGCATAGCTTTCTCGCTTTATAATTAAATTATCTTTATCTCCATTAATAAGTACAACAGCAGGTCTGGGAATACCATTATAATTGCTGGACATTGAATAAGTATATGCACCAGTTGCAGGTACTGCCACTATATCACCACTCTCTACCGGGTGAATTCTGGCATCTTCTATCACAATATCACCACTTTCACAGCATTTTCCTGCAATTGTAATAGTCTCTTTTTCCTCACTGTCCGACTTCCCATCAACATGAGCCTCATAAGCTGCTTCATACAGAGCAGGTCTAATATTGTCGGTCATTCCTCCATCAACAGAAATATATTTTTTCCCACTTGGGGTTTTTTTGCTGTAGCCAGCCCTGTAAAGAGTAATTCCAGCCGGGCCAGCAATTGACCTCCCCGGCTCCATAATTATTTCAGGAAGAGGATAATCGAACTTTTTAGCTTCTTCTTTAACTATAGCTGCAAGCTGTGAAATTAAGTCAGAAATCGATACATTTAAATTCCCCATTGTGTCTATACCAACACCACCACCTAAATCCAGCACTTCATAAATCAAGCCAAGTTTATCCCTTATCCTATCAAAAAACAAAAACACTTTTCTGATAAGCTCACTATAGCTGTCACCATTTTTAATCTGAGAACCAATATGAGCATGAAATCCCCTGATATTAACAAATTCATCATCAGCCATCTTTTCCAGAATATCAAATATCCTGTCAGATTTTAGACTAATTCCAAATTTGCTGTCTTCACTACCTGTTTTTATATATTTATGTGTATCAACATCTATTCCAGGTGCAATTCTAATTAAAGCATCAACCCTTTTCCCGAACTCTGCTGCTTTTTTCCGCAGTTCATCAATTTCTTCCTCATTGTCGATAACAAAAAGACCGATACCTGCTTTTACACCCATTTCCAGCTCCTGAGGCAGTTTATTATTACCGTGAAAAATCATTTTATCTGCTGGAAAACCAGCTTTAAGAGCAGTGTATATTTCACCACCTGAAACAACATCAAGACCAAGTCCTTCTTCATCTGCTATTCTGCATATAGTCCGTGATAAAAACGCCTTGCCTGCATAAACAGCTCTCCCCTGTGGATAATATTTTTCAAATCCACTAACATACTGCTGCATAATATTTCTGATTACCTGTTCATTATAAACTAAAAGTGGTGTTCCATATTTTTCGGCAAGTTCTGAAGCCTTAAATTGTCCGATTAAAATTTCGCCTTTTTTATTTTTTTGTATACCTATCTTTATATCTGTTTTAACAGCCATATCTTTCCTCCCAAACTTCTCTCTGTCCACACTCTTATTTATTTTATACTAAAAACATTCCAAGCACTGATAATTTTTAAGTTAGTTATATTATAATTTATTCATTAAAACCGTCAAAAAAACTACCTTCTGTCATATATTTACCTAATGCCATATATTTAACTGGAAAGATGCACAGATTTTAAAATATCCTCACATATCTTATGTGTCTTTAAATCAGCTTCAAGATTCTCTTCTTTTATTGACCCTTCTTTTACCATCTGTAAAAACTTTTTGACCATATCTACAAACCCTCTATTATATTCCATCCTATTCCAGCCAGATACATTCTTAACATGCTCTCCGTTATTTTTAAATTCAGTAATCTCGGTTAAATTTTTAACCTTTTTCTTTCTTCCTGAACCTATAATTTCCAGTTCTTCCTCTGTAACAGCATTATCTCTATTCATAATTCCAACTGCAGTGTTTTCTCCACTCTTTAAAGTTAAAATTATACGAATAAGATTATTTTCCCTTAAAACAGCATCTACATACATATTTTCTACTTTCGTGTCCAGCATATACCTCAGTGTATCAACAACATGGATAAAATCATCAAAAATTATATTCCGAGGAGAATCAGGTAGAAATTTTCTATTTTTTTCCATAATAATTATTTTAGGACCTTTTATATCACTTAATTCCTTATAAGTAGGAACATAGCGGCGATTAAAGCCCGTCATAAAAACAAGACTTTTTTTTCGGGCAAGTTCTACCATTGCTTCAACTTCTTTATAAGAATATGCAGCCGGTTTATCCACATAAGTATGAATCCCACTATTCAGCAGTTTTTTAGTGATTTCATAATGTGCTTCTGTAGCTGTGTGGACAAATGCAGCTTCAATATCAAGTTCGAGAAGTTCTTCAACAGATTCAACTTTTCTATCAACATGATATTTGTCACTCAATTTATGCAGTACACTTCTTGTTCTTGTACAAAAAACAGGATCTACATCTGTCATAGAAGTTATTATTGGAAGATATGCTTTTTGAGCTATATCTCCGAGACCAATTACTCCTACCTTCAAATTAATCACTCCTCCGATAATTTTAAATATTATATATCCTTTCAGCATTTTCAGTTGTTATTTTAGCAAGTTCCATTTCTCTAATTCTTCTTACTACTGAAGCTTTTTTAAGAACATATTCCACATAAGCAGGTTCGTTTCTTTTACCTCTAAATGGTGTTGGGGTCAAATATGGAGCATCTGTTTCAAATAATATTCTATTTAAAGGCACTTTTTTAAAAGCTTCTCTAACTGCATCTGTATTTCGAAAAGTTAACAACCCACCAAATGCAATATAAAAATCACGCTCAATTAAGCTATCTACATAACTTTCATCATATGCATAACAGTGAAAAATTACTCCTTTTGGAAAAGGAGATGCTTTATCCATAATTTTGAGAGTTTCCTCTTCTGCAGAGCGGGAATGTATTACCACAGGCAGATTTAAATCTTTAGCCAAAAGCAGCTGTTTTAAAAAAACATCCTGCTGAATATCTCGCGGCGAATTATCATAATAAAAATCCAGACCAATCTCTCCAAAAGCTGCAGTATTTTTATTTTGGCTCAATTCAGCAATTTTATTTAAAATATCATCAGATACTGTATCTGCTTCATGTGGGTGTACTCCCACTGCTGCATATATATTATCATATTTTTCTGCAAGTTCCACAGATTTTCTGCTTGACTGCAGATCTGCCCCAATATTAACTATTTTGTTTACTCCTTTTTCTGCTGCTCTTTGAATAACTTGATCCCTTTCACCATCAAAATCTTCGCAGTCAAGATGAGCATGTGTATCTATTAAGTGCAATTTTTTTCCCCCTTTAAGGCTCATATAAATCAAAAATAATAAATATCTTAAAATATCTTTAAAATATATTATAACACACTCTAAAAATATTAAAAGTTAAATTGTTATAAGAAGTTCATCTAAAATTATTTTTAGAGCTGCAAAAAAATTTAGTCGTAATTAAAATTTTTAGATTTATCTAAAAAGCAGCTGTGGTTCAAAAAAGTTTATTCAGCAGGAGATTTACTATTTTATTTTTATAGAATAATTTTCTGTGCTATAATGTTGAGTGTAAACAAAAAAATCTAAATTATCTTAACTTATATTATATATAGAGGTGAAAAAAATGTCGAGAAAAGTTTATCTTGATAATTCGGCTACAACAGCAGCTGATGATGAGGTAGTAAAGGCTGTTACTTCAATGCTGACAGAAAATTACGGCAATCCATCTTCTGCCCACCGACTGGGACTTAAAGCAGAAAAAATTGTAGAAAAAGCCAGAAAGGAGCTGGCAGATTACCTCCAGGTAAATAAAAAAGAAATAATATTTACTTCAGGTGGTACAGAAAGCAATAACCTGGCAGTTCAGGGAATTACAAAAAGCTACCACAGCAGGGGCAGCAAAATTATAACAACCGAAATTGAACATCCTTCAGTAAGAAATATTTTTCTGGCCCTGGAAAAAGAAGGCTGGGATGTTATATGGCTTAAGTCTGACCAAAAGGGATATATAGATATTGAACAGCTTAAAAATTCACTTGATAAAAAAACTGTTCTGGTAAGCATCATGCAGGTCAATAATGAACTTGGTTCTGTACAAAATATTGAAGAAATAGGAAAGATAATAAAAAAAATAAATCCTCTCTGTTTTTTCCATGTTGATGGAATCCAGGGATTTGGTAAAGTCTTTACAGATTTAAAAAAATCCAGCGTGGATCTCTACAGTATTAGTGGACATAAATTTCATGCACCAAAAGGTATTGGCGCTTTATATATTAGAGAAAATATTGAATTACAGCCGCTATTTTTTGGAGGAGGGCAGGAAAATGATATCCGCCCTGGGACTGAAAATACTCCGGGAATTGCTGGTTTAATCCCTGCTGTAAAAAAACTCCCTATTTTAAACAGAAATATAAATACTGATCCTGAGCTGAACAGAAAAAGAAATTATCTTTACAAAAGTTTAAGCAAAATGGAAGATGTAGTTATAAATTCGCCAAAACAGGGAGCACCACATATTTTAAATTTTTCTGTACCAGGTATCAAAGGTGAGACTCTGCTGCATGCACTTGAAGCTGAAGGTGTTTTTCTTTCTACCGGTTCTGCCTGCAGTTCTAAAAGTAAGGAAAATAAAGTTTTAAAAGCTGTAGGCCTCAGCAGTGAAAAAAGAGATAGTGCACTCCGAATAAGCCTAAACAAAAATATAAGCAGAGATGATCTGGATTATACTTTAGAAGTACTGAAAAGTCAGATAGACTTTCTAAAAATTTTTTAGAAATATTGAAAATAAGGTATTTCCGCGAAATTACTTTTGGTTACAAAAAATAAATTGGTTCTCCCACAAAAAGGTTATCTGCATCTCTAACTCATTTTTAGCAAACACCTTTTTTGTGGACACATCATAAATTTAGTTATAAATGAAATTTTTATAATAATAAATAAAAGCAAAAATATATTGAGGTGAAAAAGTTGTACGATGTTTTAATTATACGTTATGGTGAAATAGGTTTAAAAGGACAGAACAAAAACAGTTTTATCGGTCAGCTTATCAAAAACATAGATAATGCTGTCACAGATCTGGGAGATTTTGAAATCACAACAGTTTATGGGAGAATATACCTCCATGTGGATGGTAAAAATTTAGAAAAAGCAGCAAAAAGGCTGACAAATGTACCGGGTATTGTTTCCATAAGTCCGGCTGTTACTGTAAAGTTCGACTTTGAATCTCTCAAAAAAAATGCTCTTAAGCTGTTTAAAAAAGAAGTGCAGGATTATCCCACCACTTTTAAGGTTAATACCAGAAGAGCTGACAAAAGTTTCCCTCTCAAAAGTCCAGAAATAAATAGTGAGATAGGTGCCTGGATACTGCGGAATATAGATAGTCCGGAAAGAGAATTAAATGTTGATGTTCACAACCCTGAACACATGCTGGAAGTGGAAATAAGGCGAGGAAAAATCTATATTTTCATTAAGCGCTTTGCTGGCCCGGGTGGACTTCCTGTTAAATCATCTGGAAAAGCTCTGCTTCTTCTTTCGGGGGGTATTGACAGTCCGGCGGCCGGCTGGCTTGGCCTTAAACGGGGATTAAGTATAGATGCAGTATATTTTCATTCTTTTCCTTATACAGGAGATAGAGCAAAAGAAAAAGTTGTTGACCTCAGCCGGGTCCTCAGCCGTTATGGTGGAAATATAAAACTTCATATCGCATATTTTACAGAAATACAGCAGGAAATTGCCAAAAACTGCCCAGAAAGATATACAGTTACAATTATGAGGCGAATGATGTTCAGAATAGCCAATAAAATAGCAGCACAAAATAATGACCTTGCACTCATAACTGGAGAAAGCCTGGGCCAGGTCGCAAGTCAGACCTTAGAAGGTATTGCTTCTTCCGATGATGCAGCAGAACTACCTGTTCTGAGGCCGCTGATTACAATGGACAAAAATGAAATTGTCGATATCTCCAAAAAAATAGACTGTTATGATATTTCAATTAGGCCTTTTGAAGACTGCTGTACAGTTTTTGTACCTGATAATCCTGTTACCAAACCCAAATTAGACAAAGTAAGAGCAGCTGAAAACAGTCTCGATATTGATAAACTGCTGGCTAATGCACTGGAAAAAACCGAGGTTATGCAGATCAATCAAAAGCCGGAATAATTAGAAGCCTGATTTTTCTGTTTTATCCTATCTATCAGGACTTTGGGATCATTTTCTTTTAGCTCAGGTATCAAAAGTCCCATTATCTGATATAAGTAGAGAAATTCATCCATTAAATTTTCCTGCTGTTCAGGCTTTATGGTGCCGATTTCTTCCATAAAGTTTTCTGCTTTATCATTAATTCTGCACAATGATTTTAAAATTTCATCAGCTTTATCTTTTTTAGTTTTCTTTTTTTCTTCTGCAGTTAATTTAACATTTGACTTGGCTCTTTTTAAAAGTACAGCAGCAACAGCTTCTTTCATCGGCATATGCAGATATTTGTAAAATATATCCAGCACATTTTGTGTTTCCCTTCTGCTCAGATTATATTTTATTACAGCATCTAACAGCTGATCTATCTTACTGGGATCACCTGTTTTTGAAGCCAGAGCCTGGGCCAGACTGATGTGTGACAGAGAAATAGGAGAATCTTCCTTAAGCACTTCCTGCTGATATTTTTTCTTTACAGAAAGAATATTCAGCCACAGCATCAGAGTAGTACGCGGTACTCCAATCTTTTCTGCAGCTTCTTTTTTGCTGAGATTATTTTCATCTATAAATTTCTGAATAGAAACCGCTCTTTCTAAAGGATTAAGATCCTGCCTCTGCAGATTTTCTATCAGCTGAATCTGTCTGAACTTTTTAGAAGTGAGTTCTTCTTCCAAAATAACAGCTGCTATTACATCTTTTCCATCCTTTGCAATAGCTCTCAACCTTCTCTCTCCAGCTATTAAAATATATTTATCACCCTTTTGCTGTACCACTATCGGCTGCAGCTGGCCTACTTCAGCAATTGATTTTGCCAGTTCTTCAATTTTTCTTTCAGAAAAATCACTTCTTACCTGTTCAGGATAAGTCTCTATATTTTCAATTTTTATTTTTTTGTATTTCATTTTATAAGCCCCCCTGTTGATTTCAAAACTTAATTAACGTATTATATAGTTACACTGGGAAAGTCTTAATTAGCAATTTTTAAATTTACAATCCCTTTTATGACAAAAGTGTCAAATTATTAAATGCCCAAAATTGACTTTTCGCAGTGCAATCATAATATTATTATAAAAGGAGTACAGATATGTCTGATATAAATATTTTAACAGAAAATATGAAAAAAATAAACTCTCTAAAAATAGAGAAAAATAAGATGCTTGCACCATATACCAGCTTTAAAGTTGGTGGTCCGGCAGATCTTTTTGTGGAAGCTGAAACTGTCAAATCACTGCAGAAAGCACTTCCTTTGATTGTAAAATCCGGTCTTCCCTATTTTGTACTGGGCAAAGGCAGCAACCTCATTACCTCTGATAAAGGTTATAGGGGGATCATCATCTATACAGGAAGCCTCAGAAATTATACTGTTGAGGACAATACAGTAAAAGCAGAATCCGGTCTTCTTCTTTCTGAACTGGCTGATATCTGCTGTAAAGCTTCATTAAGCGGACTTGAGTTTGCCAGCGGCATACCCGGTTCTCTGGGAGGAGCTGTTTATATGAATGCCGGTGCATATGGAAGAGAAATGAAAGATGTTATAAAAAAAGCAGAACTTCTCCAGCAGAATGGAGAAATAATTGAACTTTCCAGGCAAGAACTGCAGCTTGATTACAGAAGCAGTATACTTCAGTCTAAAAATTATATTATAACCTCAGCAACCCTGGAACTGGAAAGTGGGGATAAAGAAAAAATACAAAAACAAATAGATAAACTGCATGCTAAACGCTGGAGCAAACAGCCAATGGAGCAGCCGAGTGCAGGCAGTATCTTTAAGCGGCCGCCGGGACACTATACTGGCCCACTTATAGAAAAAGCAGGTATGAAGGGTTATCAGATCGGTGGGGCCCAGGTTTCTACAAAACATGCAGGTTTTATTGTAAATAAAGGTAATGCCACATCTGATGATATAATCAATTTGATAGAAAAGGTTAAAGAAGAAGTATATAAAATAAGCGGAGTCAGACTTGAAGTCGAACCCCGCTTATTAGGCAAATTTTAATATTAATTTGAATCAATCAGCTCTTCCTTTTCTCTGCGGGAGAGCTGTTTTATTTTATATTCTTTTTTCTGGGCACTGCTGCGGGAACCAAAAGACTCTTTATAGCGGAGCTCTACCGGATATCTTCCTCTAGTATATTTTGCTCCTTCCCCACTGTTGTGTTCTTCAAGCCGCCTCTCCACATCAGTGGTGTAGCCTGTGTAAAAAGTTCCATCTCTGCATTCTACTATATAGACAAAATGTTTTTCTTTATTTATATCTTTTGGCATATTCTGTTAGGTCTTTAAAATGCTGCTTTTCTTCTCCAATTAAAGTCTTTATGGCATCAATTGTTTTCCCCTCATTATAGTCACACATTTCTCTATAAAAAAGAATAGAATCTTTTTCCGCCTGTATGGCAAGCTTTAAAGCCTTTTCTACACTGTGCAGTGCCTGCTTGGAATCTTCACTATCCGCCTCAGGGAAAACAGATAAATCTACCAAATATTTAAAATAGGCACTTACTTCTTCATCATAAAGATATTCTGCCTCATCCTGATTTTCCTTCAGCTGTTCAGCCAGATTACTAAATCGTTCATAATGGTCCTGTTCATCTGAAGCCAGCTTTCTAAAAAATTCTGCCAGCTCTTTATTTTCCGTTCCCTCAGCATATTTGAGGTAAAATTTCTTACCCCTTATTTCAATATCTTTTGCCATTTCGAATACTTCTAAAGCACTAAATCTTTCTTTCATTAAAATTACACCCCTCTCAATAACTATAAAATAAATTTATATTCATTATATAATAATTACTACATTAAATTCAATTTCCCTTTTAATAATTGAGGATTTATTTTTATACTTCACAGGATATATCAAAGTGACTCTCTTATACATATATCTGTTCAATAAAAATAGTTCTAAAAGTTTTATTTTTTATCCTGCTAAAAAACAAAAGGTAATTTGTATAATTAAATTCTGTTTTCAACTGTGATATAATATATTATACAAATATTTTATATTCATTTTTGTTTATTTTAAATTCTAAGAATCAAACAGCTTAACCAACTTCACAGATAGTATTCCATATTTAATATATTTGAACAACTATAATGCTGTTTGCATATTTTAAAATTAGTTTATATACTTAATGTTTAGTACTTATATCATATTTTAATTACTTATTTTAAAAATTAATTCTTTTAAAAGTCAGCTTATTTAAGCAGAGATTATTAAGGAGGTTTTTTTATTGGAAGAATCAAATAAGACAGTCATTAAACGTGATGGACGAGAAGTAGACTATATAAGGGATAAGATCACAAATGCCATCTATCGTGCTGTGATAGAATCAGGTGAAAATGCAGAAAAAAAAGACGCAGAAAAGGTCTCGGCAAAAGTGGAAAATATCTTAAACAAAGACTTTTATGCAGAAGGTAGGGTGCCTAAGGTTGAAGAGATTCAGGATTTAGTTGAAGAAGAACTGATGAAATCAGGCTATACCTCTACTGCAAAAACATATATAATCTACAGAAGTAAAAGGCAGAAATCAAGAAAGAAAAGAAAAAGTGAAGAAAATGATCTTTTGTCTCAGGAATTTTTAAGCAAATATAAACACCAGCCAAATCCATTTCCAACAGAGCTGGGGGAATTTATTTATTACAGAACTTATTCTCGCTGGCTGGAAGAAGAACAGCGCCGGGAATACTGGTGGGAAACAGTAAAAAGAGCTGTGGAATATAACTGCTCACTTGCACAGACCACCAGAAAAGAAGCAGAAAAACTTTATGATAATGTATATAATCTGCGGAACTTTTTAGCTGGACGTACACTTTGGACAGCTTCTACAGAATCATCTAAAAAATATGGAATGAGCAATTACAACTGCTCATTTACTGTAATTGACAGCTTCAAAGCCTACCAGGACCTTTTTTATCTGTTGATGATCGGATCAGGTGTCGGCTTTCGGGTACTTCCCCGTGATGTTGAAAAACTGCCAAAAATAAGGACAGATGTAGAAGTAATCCACAAATATTATGAACCTGCAGCAAAAGAAGAAAGAAGAGAATATACCAATTTTGAGTTTAATGAAGAAGATGTGGTAAAAATCAATGTAGGTGATAGTAAAGAAGGCTGGATACAGTCATTAGAATATTATTTTAAGTTTCTAGTTGACCATGCCTTTAGGCCCTTAAAAAGCATAATCTTCAATTATGATTCTGTTCGCCCTAAAGGAGAAAAACTGAAAACATTTGGTGGAACAGCTTCCGGTCACCAGAGTTTAAAGAGGATGTTTACAAAAATAGATAAGCTGCTCAACCAGAAACCGGACAGAGATAAAGACAGCTTAAACAGAGTTAAACTAAAGCCGATAGATGCTATGGATATTGCCAATATAATTGCAGAAAATGTAGTTTCCGGTGGAGTAAGAAGATCATCTCAAATATGTCTTTTCAGCCGAGATGACAAAGAAATAGCCCAGGCAAAAAGCAGCCTTTATGTAAAAGAAAATGATGAGTGGGTAATAAACCCGGAAATATCACACAGACAGATGAGCAACAACAGCATCTTCTATGAGAAAAAACCTGACAGAGAACAGCTAAAATGGCATATCAAACAGATGCGCTACAGTGGAGAACCTGGTTTTATAAATGCTGTAGAGGCCAGCAGGCGCAGAGAAAACTTCAAAGGTGTAAATCCCTGTGCAGAAATACTGCTTGATTCTAGAGGTGTCTGCAACCTTACATCGCTCAATGTAATGTCATTTGTTGATAAAGAAGGTAATCTGGACAAAAAAACAATGTTTGAAGCACAAAAGCTCTCAGCACGTGCCGGATATAGAATGGCTTTAATAGAATTTGAACTACCGGAATGGGATCAGATTAATAAAAGGGACAGATTGATAGGAACTTCCCTTACTGGATGGCAGGATATGAAAAACGCTGCCGGGCTTTCTAAAGAACAGGAAGCAGAACTGCTGTTAGAACTCCGGGAAACAGCACATCAGGCTGCAGCAGAAATAGCCAAAGAAGTTGGAGATAATGAACCACTGCTGGTAACTACAGTTAAACCGGAAGGAACACAGACACAGATGCCTACCGTCTCCAGTGGACTTCATTATTCCCACAGCCCATATTATATAAGAAGGGTGCGCATATCAGCCTCAGATCCACTGGCCAGAGTATGTGAGGAACTTGATTACCCTATTCATCCAGAAGTAGGGCACAATCCAGATGACCCAGAAACCCTGGTAATTGAGTTTCCAGTTAAAGCACCTGAAGGAAAAGTTAAGGCAGATGTTGATGCCATCGAACAGCTGGAAACATACAAAATGTTTATGGAAAACTATGTTGACCACAATGCATCTATAACAGTCCATGTTAAAGATAATGAATGGGGTGATGTAGAAGAATGGCTCTGGAACAACTGGGACAGTACTGTTGGAATATCATTCTTATCCTACAGCGACAATTTTTACGACCTAATGCCATATGAAGAGATAACCGAAGAAGAATATAATAAAAGGGAAGCAGATATGAAGAGATTCAACCCTTCCCTGGTCTCCAAATATGAAAGTGAATTTATGGAAAGAAAACTGGATGAAGCCGACTGTGACACAGGGGCCTGTCCGGTTAGATAAATATTAATAAACCTGTCTTTAATATCTTTAAGAAGTTTCCGAAAATTACTGTTAGAAATGCAGAAAGACCTGCCATTTAAAATGGTGGGTCTTTTTCTATAGAAAAATCTTTTTCAATTAAAAAAAAGAACCCCGGCAAAACCGGGGTCCATTAGAAATGATGAGAAATTTATATTCTCAACTTATTATCTGTCTGTTTAGAAACTAACTGATAGAGATGTTGTGATAAAGCTGCCATCGATATCAACTTTATCATGAGAATCTCTAATTGGGCCATCCACATCTTCTAACTGATCAACATCACCGGTAATATACATTACATCTGTAACCCAGTCGATGTTTTCAGCCAGCTTATAGTCTACACCAGCTTTAAGATAGGTATATTCCATATCGCGATCCCAGACATCTTCGTTGTCATATAAGTCTGCCTGTTTGTTGACAACTTCTGCTCTTAAATTGGTCTTTTCACTCCAGTCATAAACTGTACCTAAAGCAACAACTGTTGCATCATCATCAATTTCATCTGTATAATAATCGTTTTTGATAAATTCTACAGATGCATGGTTGGTGAATTTGCCGTAAAGATTTTTCCAGCCGAGCTTATATGAAGTTTTATCTTCATCTGCTTTATCTGCAACACTAAAAGCGTTCATAACATCGTCACTCAAAGAAGCACTATCAAATTTAACCATAGCTGCATCAAAAAGAATACTGTTGTTGTCATTTACAACATATGTTGTACCTAACTCATATTTATCATAGTCATAGTCTTCTTCAAGATCAGCTTCAGATCTGCTTGAAACATATCCGTATTTAGCTCCACCATTGAATTCTTCACCAACTACTTCTACTCCACCTCTGAAGCTCCACTTGTCATTAAATAAATAGTCAGCATTAACTCTGAACAGGCTGTCACTGGTATCTGCTTCTTCTAACTGATTAAATACAGCTTCACCATTAACAGTTAAAGCGTCAGTAATATCTGATTGAACTTCTACAGCTACATTAGTGACTGTTTCAGAGTTTACGTCATTACCATTTTTATCTGTGAATGTTTTATATTCACTAGTATCAATAATACCATTACCATTAGCATCATAATCTTTTGCATCAAATCTACCATTATACACTTTACCGGTTACTTTGCTATTGTTAAATACTTTAGATGCTGTTACACCATAGTATTCGTCACCACTTCTATTACCTTCACTATAACCATCATCATAGCCAAATGCAAATGCATTTACATCAAAGCCGTAGAATGGAGCTGAAAGTGTTAGACCTTCCATATCTTCATCATCAAAGAAATACTGTTCAACTGTATAATCATCATTGTCTCCAGCTGTAAATACATAACCACCTTTTTCGACAGTCAGTAAAGCTGTATCCATTACAAAATCCTGATCGTCACCCTGTTCACCTAAAACATGCTCCTCATAATCACCATAGTAAATGCTGTCATAATCTCTAAAGCCATTTGTAACGGTATCTACTACTAAATCGAAGTTAACATCTTTATAACTTCCATTTACACCAAAATCGATTTCCTGCCACAGTGCCTCTTCAGCAGGGAAATCATCATAGTCTCCACCACCATTGTCGGCTGTTGGTAGATCAAGATCCATTGCATCTCCATCAGCCAGTGCTTCAGCTGTTGCATTCTTTTCGTACTGTTCATCTCCATAGTCACCTACCTGTGCAAATGTTGCTACAGTACCTGTAAATTCAACATGATCTTTAGGCATATCTGCTTCTAAAGCATTTACTTTAGCTTCTAATTTGTCAACATCTTTACCTAATGCATCAATATCTGCACCGAGAACTTTAAGTTCTGCTTTGTATTCAAAGGTAAGAGATTCTACCATATCTGCTACTTCTTCTGCCTGAGCATCACTAAGTTCTTCATTGGTGTTCTTTTCCATTAAGGCTTTAACAATTGCTGTTACATCCTGAGCCTGTGCAGTAGTAAGTCCACTGCCCATGTCATCCACTTTTTCTTCCAAAGCGGCACGCTCTGCAGCAATGTTGTCAAGTGCACGGCTTACCATAACAGCCATTTCGTAACGAGTCATTGGCTGTCCACCTCTAAAACTGCCGTCTGGATAACCTGTAATAACACCTGAAGCAACTAATTTGTTAATTGCATCATAAGACCAGTGGTTGCTGGGTACATCAGAAAATGTACTTGCAGAAACACTGAATGCAGCTGTCAGCAGCATAACTGCTACCAATAGCACTGTCAACTTTTTCATAAATATTTTATCCCCTTTCGTTTTTCAATTATTATTTTTGATCTGGAGATAGAATTTCTTAATTTTTTCAGATAAGTTGCCTTGTTTCCTTATCCTTTTATTAGTACTTTTCTCCCAGATCTATCTATGTCGATCTGTCCAAAAAATATTAATACTTCACCATCCCCCCTTCTTTAAATTTTAGGACAGAATGACAAACCTTTTTAAAAAAAACCAGAAGAAAACCTGTGTCCCTAAAATAATCATCCTAGAAAGAACAACAAGGGGTCACAAGCTGTCTTCAGATGTAATTATTTATGAAAAAATTTTCAAGATTTCTTCTGGTTAATTAATTACATAATTATCATATCTAATCATCATTCATAGTTTATCACAATAATTTATACTTTGTCAATAGTTATTAATTTAAAATTAATATTTGTGACAAATAAATACTGTTTTATACTTTATTTTAATCTATAGAATAATATTTTTTAATAAACTTAGCCGACAGTTCAAATTTGGATCCACTGTATTTTAAAAGATTAACATCATTTTCACAGGCTTTTTTTACTGCAATTTTTTCATAGTTCAGCCCTTCAACTACAATAACAGCAGATATATTTGCCAGCAGGGCCACCCCAACTGCCACCAGATCATTCCTTATAGTAAGCCAGATATCATTCCTTTCTGCCCTTTCCATTACATCATGTGGAATATCACCAAAATATACACCACCTATTTCTTTATCCAGAGCCGGGCCTGCAACCACTTCCAGATCAAACTCATCTGCAAATTCTCTAACAGTCATATCTTATTCTCCTTTATAATTTTTTGTCAACATTTTACCCTTCTATATCCTCTTTTCTGCTTCCTCCCGGGTTATTCCTTTATATTTAGCAATAATAAATGCCCTTAGATCAGTAATTAAGGAATAGAAAATAGGAATTACAAATAATGTTAAGAAAGTAGCAAATGTCAGTCCACTTACAATAACTATCCCCATTGGCTGAGTTGATTCTGAACCTTCGCCAATACCAATAGCAATAGGCAGCAGACCCAGAATTGTTGTCAGTGCAGTCATCATAATAGGCCTCAGCCTAACCGTTCCAGCTGTTATAATAGCTTCCATCTTTTTTGTACCTCTGCGGCGCAGCTGATTAATATAATCAACCATTACTATAGCATTATTAACAACTATACCGGACAGAGTTATTAAACCCAATATTGAAGCAACAGAAACTATAGAGTTGGTTATATACATCCCAAATATTACACCTATCAAAGCCAGTGGAATAGTGAACATAATTGTAAATGGATGGACTAATGATTCAAATTGAGAAGCCATAACCATATAAATTAAAATTACAGCCAGTCCGAAAGCCATCCCAAGACTGCTGAATGATTCCTGCATATCTTCAAATTCACCTTCATAGCTGAATCTATAACCATCCGGTAATTCTAATTCTGATAAGCGAGATTGAATCTGAGTCATTACTGTACCAAGGTCTACACCGTGAATATCAGCAGTTATTTCAGAATGACGCTCCTGATCTTTGCGTAAAATTTCTACTGGTCCTTCAGCAATTTCCAGATCTGCTATCCTGCTTAATGGTATCATTTCACCAGATGCAGTTTGAATATTAAGTTCTGGCACCTGAGACATCTGTTCTATTTGATCTTCTTCCAGACGAATTCTAATATCATACTCATCACCGGCAACTTCATATTTGGTTGCAGTACTTCCATTGATAGCTGTTCTAACTGTATTTGCAATTTGACTTACATTTAAACCAAAGCGGCTTGCAATAGAGCGGTTAACCTTTATTCTATATTCGGGCTGTCCTTCTGAAAAACTATTGTCAATTTCTCTTAAACCCTCAATATCTTCTATGGCTGTAGTGGCTTTTGCAGTTTCCTGCTCTAATACATCTAAATCGTCCCCAAATAGTTTTACATTAACTGGTGCACCTCCACCAAAGCCCTGCTGTTCTTCGACAGTGAGGTCTACATCAGGGATATTAATTTTTTGTCGAATTTCTTCCATTACTTCTGCTGTTGACCGATCTCTCTCAGCCAGATCAACCAGGTCCACACTTATAATTCCCACATGACTGCTGGAAGAAGTAGACATCCTCTGACTATCAGATCCAACTGTAGCAATTACTGTTTTAATTTCTTCTATATTCATCAGTACAGATTCAATTTCTGTAGAAACTTCGTTGGAACGTGATAATGAAGTCCCTACCGGGAGTTCATAGGTGACTGAAAATGATCCCCGATCTGTACTGGGCATAAATTCAAATCCTATTTGTGGAATTAGTGCCAAACTACCGATCAGCAGAACTACTAATAATGCGACAACTACCCAGCGGTGTTTAAGCACTCTGCTCAGTGCTGTCCGATAAATTTTTCTTATTCTACCTTCTTTTTCAGTTCTGTCTAATTCTTTCTGTGTAACTTTCAAAATCTTGGAAGACAGCATAGGAATCAGGGTTAAAGCAACTATCAGAGAAGCAATTAAAGAAAAAGCTACTGTGAGTGCCAGGTCTTTAAATAACTGACCTGCCATTCCTTCAACAAAAACTATGGGTAAAAAAACAACTACAGTAGTAATTGTGGAAGCAACAATAGCCATTCCAACCTCAGAGGATCCTTCTCGGGCAGCTTCCACTTTACCCTCACCTAAACTACGGTATCTATAAATATTTTCCAGAACAACTACTGCATTATCAACCAGCATACCGACTCCAAGAGCAAGACCACCAAGAGATATAACATTTAAATTAACATCAGCAAAGTACATTAAGATAAAAGTGCCAATAATTGAAATCGGCATCGCTGTTGCAATAATTATTGTGCTGCGAATATTTCTTAAAAACAAAAAAAGTATAATTACAGCTAACAGTCCACCAACAATAGCATTTTGACTTACACTGGCAATGGATTTATTTATAAACTCAGACTGATCCATTGCAATTGAAAAATGGTAATTAGGATAATCCTTTTTTATTTGTTCTATTTCTTCTCTAACAGCATTTGCTACATTAACGGTATTTGCATCAGTTTGTTTCTGGATTGCGAGTGATAAACTGCGTTTTCCATTAGTTCTGGATAAAGTTTCTAAATCAGCAAAACCATCCTTAACTTCTGCTACATCGGATAATTTAATCTGTCCATTTCCCACCGGAATATTAATATTTCTAATTTCATCTAAATTAGAAAATTTACCGATTGTCCGAACTAAAAATTCTGTATCACCCTGCAGGACATCGCCTGCTGATACGTTTATATTTTCACTGCTGACAATATTTGTAATCGTGTTAAAACCAAGATTATAATGTTTAAGTTTCTCTCTCTTTACAGATACAATTATCTCTCTTTCCAGTCCACCCTGCATATAAACCTGAGCAACCCCCGAAATTCTTTCCAGACGGGGAATTAATTCATCTTCAACTTCCTCTTTAATTTCATCTATTTCCAATCCATCTGCTGAAACACCATAATTCATAATCGGAATCATAGCAGGATCAAATTTAAAGATCAGGGGTTCATCTGCATCTTCCGGTAAAATTGCATCACTAATTAAATTAACCTGTTCTCTGAGATCCTGAACAGCAAAGTCCATATCACGACCCCAGTTAAATTCTACTACCACTGTCGAAGATCCCCTCGAAGAGGTGGACCGTATAGTTTTTACGCCTTCAACAGTAGCTACTGCACTCTCTATTTCTTTTGTGATTAAATTTTCTATTTCCTCAGAGCCTACACCCTCATAACTGGTAATAATAGCTGCTCCCGGAAAAGTTATATCTGGAAACAAATCAAGGCTTAACATTGACAGAGAAACTGAACCAATCAAAAGCACCATCAAGATTATCATCGCAGTTGTTACAGATCTTTTTATCGAAAAATCGGATAACTTCATTAATTTCTCACCTCAACTGACTGACCATCCTGAAGGTTGCTCTGACCTCTAATGATTACATCCTCCCCTTCACTGAGACCACTTAAAATTTCAGCCCGACTGTCAGTAGTAATTCCAATTTTTACATCTTTTCTTACTGCTTTGTTATTTTTTATAATAAATAAATAGGGCTGGTCACTGTTTAAATTAACTATACTTTCTATTGGTACCACAACTGCTGAACCTGAACTTCCCTTAGATAATTTAACATCAGCAAACATTCCCGCTCTCAACCTGTGGTCAGGATTAGGAATTTTAACTTTAACTAAATAGGTACGGCTGGAAGGGTCGGCTGCGGGTGATATATTGGTAATTTCGCCTTCTATATAATGCTGCATTGTTTCAGCTTTTACTTCTACAGTTTCACCTTTTTTAACTGCAGAGGCAGTTGAGGCTGTAACATCAATTTCTGCATAAAGTTCTTTAATATTAACCAGATGAATAACGGTCTGACCGGCAGCTATTATTTCTCCCTGGTCAATATTAACTTTATTTATTAAGCCGGCAACAGGTGCTGTTATTTGAGTTTTAGAAATTTGATCTTCAACCTGGGCCAGACTTGCCTCCGCCTGTCTTACTGAAGCCAGACCGGCTCTTACTCTTTCCTGCCTGGGACCACGCTCTGCCTCTGCTAAATTTGCCGCTGCCACTTCTAAATTACTGCGGGCATTTTTAACCTGCCTCCGCGCATTTTCGAGCTGCTGTTTTAATTCTGTTGGATTGTTAAATGTTTTCTTTGCAAGCTGATAATTTTCTTCAGCTAAAGAAAAAGCTGATTTTGCCTGGTTTAAAGAAACTTCAGCATTTTCAAAGGCACTTGTTGCATTATCAAATTCTTTTTCAGAAATAACATTATCATTATATAATTTTTTTGAACGCTCATAATCTCTTTTTGCCTGCTCATAATTAATTTTAGCCTGATTTAAATTATGTTTTGAGCTTTCAAGCTGCTGTTCAGCACTAACAAGCTGCTGTTCTAAAGCTCTTCTGTCATTATATATTTCTTCCATTAATTTAAGATTTATTTCTGCACTTTCTAAACTTGCTTTTGCATTTTCATAAGTGGAGCGAACTCTGTCCATTTCTTCCTTAGTAACTCCATTTTTTAATTCCTGATAATTTGCACGAGCTTTCTCCAAAGAAGCCTCTGCCTGTTTTTTCTGAATTAAAAGAGACTCATCATCAATTTTTATAAGTTCTTCATCTTTCTTAACTTCCTCTCCAATTTCTACATTAACCTTTTCTGCTACTCCACCGATCTGGGCCGGAATATCTACATCCTGAATTGGAGTTAGGATACCTGTAATTATTTCATTTATACTAATATCTTCTTTAATAGATTTTGCAGTTTCTACAACCTGAGTATTATTCTGCGCAAAGGCTGTAGAGCTTATAAAGACTAACAGCAGTAAGATAAGTATTATTTTATTTTTCATTGTTTATCACATCCTTAAAGTATTCTTTTATGCGTCCGCTTTTATATAAAGTTCTAAATTGCTCAATTTCATAACTGTATTCTGCCTGGAGCAGTGAAACCTTGGCCTGGTTATATGTTGACTGTGCATCTATTACATCAGTATTGCTGGCTACTCCTGCCCTATAGCTTACATTGGCAATTGCTAAATTTTCTTTAGCATTTTCCAGTGAAAGCTTTTCCAGTTCAATTGATTGTTTATTTTCTTCTACATTCAAAACAACATCTTTAATTTCTATCTGCAGGTTTTCCAGCAAATCCTGCTGATTGTTATTAATTTTTTCCATCTGGTTTGCTCTTTTTTTAGCATTTATGTTTCCCTTTCCACCATCATAAAGTGGAACAGAAACTCCAACTGTTAATGACCAGTTTTCTCCCTCTTCTGACATAAATTCGTCTCCACTCCAGTCATAAGATCCATTGAGTGCTATATCAGGTCGGTAATACTGGCTGTCGAGCTTTTTGGTTAATTTTACTATCTGTCTGTTCAGCTCTAAAACCATTAAATCCGGATTATTTTCAACTGCCGTTTTAAAAAGTTCGTTCTGATTGAGATTTATATCAAAATCAATTTCCGGCCTTACTGTATTATATTCTGCTTCAGAAGCAAGAAGCTGGGACAGCCTTCTGCGGGCAATTTTTAAATCATTTCTGGCTGAGCTCAATTCTTCTTTTGCACTCCTCTGCTCTATCTGACTGCGCAGCAGATCCTGCCTTATCGCTGTACCGGCTTCAATCCTATTTTTTACAACTCTCAGATGCTCATTTACAATATTGAGAGCTTCTTTTCTTATTTCTACCATTCCTTCAGCCTGTAGAACACCATAATAGGACTGAATCAGATTAAACAGCTGTTCCTCCAGTACCTTTTCATAATTGCTTCTGGCTATTTCCAGATTATAACCGGCTATTTCCTTCTGTATACCAATCTTCCCTCCCAGCCAGAGCGGCTGTGTGAGATTTACAGAAGTACTGTAATTTTCATCAGGACCTTCAACAGGACCAAAAGATGATATTTGAGGCTGGCCTTCATCCATCTTTGTATATGAACTCTGCAGATTCAGTGTGGGAAAATACGACCTGACTGTTAGCTGAATATCTTTTTCAGCATTTTCTATATCTTTTCTGGCATTTTTTAATGTTCTGTTTTGTTCAAAAAGAATCTTTACTGCTTTTTTTAACTCTAACTCTTCTGCAGCCTGAACTGCTGTACTGACAGATAAAATGATCAAAATTAGAGCAAATATAATTGCTGTTTTATTTTGTATTTTTTTGTGCATACTACTGCTCCTTTCTGCGTATTCCATTCATTATAAAATTATAAATAAACTCTACCTGATTATCTATTCCATCTATATTTATTATTATATCCTGTGTATGTGGGGTAAACAAAACTGATAATATCATAGTTGAAATATGAACAGGATTTTCTTTCTTAATTATTCCATTATCCATACCTTCTTTAATAATTTCAGAAAAAATTCTTATAATTTCATCATGTTTTTTTTCCAGTTTGTTTTGAATTTCTTTATTAATTAATTCCATATTATTTCTAAAAACTGTTAGCAAATTCAGGTGTTCATTTAAAGTTTCCAGGACAGTTCTTATAATTTCACAAATTTTATCTTCAGTATTTTTATTAGATTCTGCTATTTTTTTAAAATGTTCCTTAAAATAGTCCTGGCCCTGTATAATGATTTCTCGAAAAAGTTCTTTTTTGCTGTCAAAATACCAGTAAACCGTACCTTTGCTGACCTCTGCACCTTCAGCAATTTCCAGCATTGATACTGTATGGTAATTATTTTTTGAAAACAGTTTCACTGCAGACTTTAATATCTCCTCTTTTGTATCTCTATTTTTACTCATTCTAAACCCCCTGTATTATTATACTGACCGGTCAGCCATTAATTATATAAAAAAAATTTCATTATGTCAAATTATATCTAAAAAAATTCTCTAACTTTATTTTTAAAGCTGCAGAAAGGACTGACAATCCATCTTCTACACAAAAAACAGCCGATAAAATTATCGGCTGATTAAAAAAATATTATTTTTTTCAGTCTTCTATCATTCTACAGTATAATCTTCTCTGGAGATATCTACTGTATCAGGGTCTTTTTTCCGACTTTTATTTAAATCTCTTTCTCCTTTATCATATTTACTGAGTAGATTTTTAAGTATGGGCCACATTAAAACAAATACAGCTATATCATCCAGCTGACCTGCTAGTGGGAAAAAATCCCCGATAAAATCAAAGGGAATTATCAAATATATAACAGGAACTAAAAAAAGCATTTTTTTACTTAATTTAATATCAGAATCCTTCATAAACTTAAATATTCTATATAAGCTGAATAAACTTTTTTTCATAAGTTTTCACCTCTTTTTCAGTAACTATATTATACAACAAATCAGCTGAAAAAGAAAATGGAGGTGCCTAATTGACACCTCCAGGTAAATAAATTTTACCGTTTAAATTAAAATACCGGAACAACTGATCCTTCATATTCTTTTAGAATAAAATCTTTAACTTCCTGAGTCTGGAGTACTTCCATCAGCTTCTTTATATCTTCTCTATCTTCATCCCCACTTCTTACAGCTACAACATTTGCATAGGGAGAATTACTTCCTTCTATAAGAAGTGCATCCTCCATTGGATTAAGACCTGCTTCCAGTGCATAATTAGTATTAATTACCGCTGCAGCTACATCAGGCAGAATTCTCGGCAGCTGTGCTGCTTCCAGTTCTTCAAACTTCAGGTTTTTGGGGTTTTCTATTATATCAAATGGAGTTGCATTAAGATCTTCAGGATTTTCAAGTTTTATTAATCCATTTTCCTGCAGCAGAAGCAGTGCTCTACCTTCATTTGATGGGTCATTAGAAACTGCTATTGCTGCACCTTCCGGCAGTTCTTCTACATCAGTGTATTTATCAGAATACAATCCCATCGGCTCTACATGAATCGGATCTAATGCAGAAAGTTCTAAACCTCTGTCTTTACTAAAATTATTAAGGTACGGTACATGCTGAAAAAAGTTTGCATCAATACTGCCGTCAGAAAGAGCAATATTTGGTGTTACATAATCTGTAAACTCAACGATTTCCAGCTTAATACCGGCTTCTGCAAGATCATCTTTAACCTGGTTTAATATTTCAGCATGTGGAACAGGAGTTGCACCAACCTTCAGAACAGAATCGGCTGCAAATACTCCCACAGTTCCTGCCAGTAAAATAGACAATACTCCAATTAATACAATTAATTTTTTTTTCACTATTATCCTCTCCTTTTCAAATTTGTTACGTCAAATCTAATTTTTCTAAAAAAGTCTCTATATAAACATAACCAGCATCTATATTCAATAATTTTATCTATGATCAAAAGCACCGGCAGCTTTATTGCCGAGCCACTGAATTATCTGCACCAGCAAAACCAGTATAACAATGGTCTCCAGCATAATACCCAGCTTAAACCGCTGATATCCATAACGGATAGCGATATCGCCGAGACCACCCCCTCCAACTGCTCCTGCCATTGCAGAATAACTAATTAAACTTACAGCAGTTAAAGTAATACCAAGCACTATAGCAGGCAGTGATTCTGGCAGCAGAACTTTATATACTATCTGCCAGGGAGTAGCTCCCATTGAGTGGGCAGACTCTATAACTCCTGGATCAACTTCCAGCAGAGCATTATCAGTTATCCTCGCCATAAATGGTATAGCAGCCAGAGAAAGCGGTACTACAGCGGCTGTTGTTCCGATGGAAGTTCCCACTATCATTCTGGTAAATGGAATTACTGCCACCATTAAAATAATAAATGGGATTGATCTGCCAATATTAATCATTCCATCCAAAACTGTATTTAGTGATTTATTGGGAAGAATATGCCCTTCTCTGGTAATTGTAGTTATTACACCAAGGGGAATACCACCCAAAACTGCCACAAAAAGTGAAAGCCCCACCATATATAATGTTTCCAAAAGTCCTGACCACATTAAATCATTATACCGGGCCAGTCCTGATAAAGCCTCAAACATTCTCTAACACCTCCACTCTTAATCCTTCATTTATCAAAAAATTTATTGATTTTTCTATACTTTCCGGATTACCTTCTAAATCCAGAATAAGGGTTCCAAAAGGTACTGTCTGAATCTCATCTATATTACCATAAAGTATATTGGCATCTATATTATACTGTTTTACCAGATAGGATATCAGCGGCCTGTGGGTTTTTTCTCCAATAAATGAAACTCTAATTAGCTGGCCCGGACGCTTTTCTTTAATTAATTTTATAACTTTTGGCGGCAGATCGAAGTCTACCACAGAACTTATAAACTTTTTAGTAAGAGCTTTTTGCGGTCTGGCAAATATATCGAGCACTTTTCCTTCTTCTATAACCTTTCCCTCTTCAATTACTGCAACTTTGTCACATATTTCTTTAATTACACCCATCTCATGTGTAATGAGAATTATCGTTAAATTCATTTCCTCTCTAATTTTACCTAAAAGATCCAGAATAGATTTGGTGCTTTCTGGATCCAGTGAAGATGTTGCCTCATCAGAAAGGAGAAGATCCGGTTCATTGGCAAGTGCCCTGGCTATACCAACCCTCTGTTTCTGCCCTCCAGAAAGCTGAGCCGGATAGTGATCAGCTCTATCTGTCAGTCCTACAAGCTCTATCAGCTCATCTGCTCTCTTTTCTCTCTGCTTTTTCCCTACTCCTGCTATTTCCAGAGGAAAAGTTACATTACTCCTAACAGTGCGCGAAGTCAGCAGATTAAAATGCTGAAAAATCATGCCTATTTTCTGCCTTGCCTGTCTTAAGTCTTTAGAACTGAGCTCTGTCAGGTCAACATCATTTATATTAATAGATCCTGCTGTTGGTTTTTCCAGCAGATTAAGCATTCGTATCAAAGTACTTTTCCCGGCACCACTTGGGCCAATAATACCAAATATCTCACCTGTGTTTATATCCAGATCAAGCCCGGATATTGCTTCTATATCTCCCTGTGTTGATTGATAACTTTTTCTTAAATTTTCTATTTTTATCACTGTCAGATCACCCTTCACAAAATAATAAACCGCTCCTATTTAGAGCGGCCTGCATTAAAAAAATCCTCTATGAGAGGATTAAATTACCCCTCATCTTTCATCTCCATTCAAGGAAATGCAGGAATTAGCACCTTACCTATATTTCAGGTAGGTTGCCGGGCATCACAGGGCCAGTCCCTCCGCCACTCTAGATGATTCATATTTATTTTTAATTTATTTAAATTTAAGTTATTTAAAAGTTTATCACTGCTTTCAGTCTTTGTCAAGTTTTTTATAAAAAATTTTCTATTTATCCTGTTTGGCTCACTGTTTGACTCAAAAATTCTGCTGCTTTTCTCAGCTGTATATTTAAGTAACTCATGTATATTTAAGTGACTCAATAGTATATTATTAGAATTCTCCTTATAATGATAATTAATCTTAATCTGTATTTGCTGCAATTTTTAATTTTTGGTAATCATCATAATCTATTCCCCATTCTCCAGGCATGATTCCAGGCGAATTATCTCCATGATAATCAGAACCCCCTGTTATTAAGAGATTCAGCTCTTCAGCAATTTTTTTATATCTTAAAGTATTAACTTCATCATGTTTACTCTGATAAACTTCTATTCCTTTAAGTCCGGCCTGCTTTAATTTTTCGATATCCTTTTTTTCTAAGGGATCTCCATGATTTATCAAAAATGGATGTGCAATTACAGGAATTCCACCTGACTTCAAAATAGTTTTTACTACTGTTTCCGGCCTGACTTTTTTCTTTTCAACATAAGCAGGACTTCCTCCACCTATCAGCTTATCAGTAAAAGCATCGGCTATTGTTTCTGCATAACCTTTTTTTACCAGTGCTCTTGCAATATGTGGGCGGCCAATACTGACACCGGATGCATATTCTTCTATATCTTCATAATCCAGCTGATATCCCATTTCATTCAAATTACTGAGAATCTTTTTTGTCCTGTCAATTCTGGACTGAATAATTTCATCACTCAATTTTTTTAATTCTTGATTTTCAATGTCAATAAAATAACCTAAAATATGGTATTCTGCTTCACCATGATAGGTTGATATTTCTATTCCCGGTACAAATTCTATACCGCAATCTTTCGCCACTTGAGCAGCTTCAGCTGTTCCTGCTGTTGTATCGTGATCTGTCAGAGAAATAGCTTCCAATCCCCTCTCAGCAGATTTTTTTACAAGTTCTTCAGGATTGAGAGTTCCATCAGAATATGTACTGTGCATGTGTAAATCGATCTTCATATTCAACTTCCTTTCTTATATGACTTATATTGTTGTTTTTCTTAAGAAATCAATAAGATGATTTTCCCACATCATAAGATTAATTAACATTTTATTTAACAGACTCTAATTTAAACTACTTTTTCTGTATCTAAATTCTGTCTGTTAGATAATACCAGAAAAGCCCCACCCACTCATGCAGGGCATTTAAGTTTGCTGTTAGAGCTCCCCGATTAGGTAAATATTCTAAATATCCCAGCCTATGGCTGAAGATATATCCCGAATGAACCGGTAAAAAATCTATATTCTGACTTTTAAAAACAGCAGCTGATCTGGCCATATGTATGGCCGAAGTGACAAGATAAATTTTATCATAATCATTATCATTCATCCACTGTTTTATATGTTCAGCATTTTCGAATGTAGTTCTGGCCCTATCTTCTTCTATAAAATTTTCCATTTCCATCCCCAGATTTTCCAGTACATCTGCAGCTACTTCAGCTTCAGATGTTTCCGAATAACCCAAAGCTACCCCTCCACTATATATAATCTCTGTCCTGTGCAGATTGTGTATTTTATATGCCTTAATAATTCTCTGCAGGCTGTAGAGACCGGGATAAGCTCCTCTCCCTTCTCTGTAATATATTCCACCACCAAGAACAGCCACCGGATGTGGGGTTAGTGGTTCAACACTTATACTGTCTGCATAATCTTCAAGTGGAATAACCAGTATTTTTATACCAATTCCACTTGATAATACTATCATAATTAGCAGAAAAATTACAGAGATAATTTTTATAATTCCACTTTTTCCCTTAATAATAAGATAAACTGTCAGAATAAACAGCAGTACAATAAATAGTCCGGGCGGCATTACAAATGAAGCAATTATTTTCTCTAGTGCAAGCATTAAATTTTCACCCCACCTTTAAATTTAATGAGACTTAACACAAAAGGGCTGTTATATTAATCGGTAAATTTATCTATAACATCGAGCAGCTCATCAATAATCTCCTGTTCTCCTTTTTTATCTGAAATAGCATTTTTCACACATCCATTTATATGTTTATCCAGTACTTTGAGTGCTACTTTTTTTAAAGCACCCCTGGATGCGTTTATCTGTGTTAAAATATCCACACAGTATTTATCTTCTTTTATCATCCTCTGCAATCCTCTTACCTGGCCTTCTATTCTCCGCAGGCGCAAATCTAAGTTTTTCTTATCTTCTTCTGATAATGAATTCATACTAACACCTCTTTTGGGTTTTTTCGTTACCTTAAATAATATATGATAATTAAATTATATTTTGGGGTCCAGCATATCTCTTAATCCATCTCCCATCAAATTAAAGGCAAGTACTGAAATAAAGATTGCCATACCGGAAGAAAGTGCAATCCACGGTGCCTGATCCAGATAGCCCTGTCCGGTACTCAGCATAGTTCCCCAGCTTGGAATAGGCGGCTGTGTACCCAGCCCCAGATAACTCAGGCTTGCTTCTACAATTATACCTGATGCAATACTCAGAGTTGCCTGAACCAGAATTGGACTCATAATATTGGGTAAAATATGCTTAAATAAAATTCTGATATCTGACATACCCAGTGATTTTGCTGCCTCAACAAACTGTGCTTCTTTAATAGAAAGAACTTCCCCTCTTACAAGTCTTATATACCTAGGTGTAAATATGATACCAATAGCTATCATTGCATTTTTTAAACCTGCTCCCATAATGGCACTCAGAGCCAGGGCCAGAACAAGTGAAGGAAGAGACATCATTGCATCTGTAAATCTCATAATCACAAATTCATCTAGAAATCCCCTGTAATAACCAGCAATTAAGCCGATGGGAATACCAACCGCTAGAGCAATCAAGACAGAAATTAATCCTGCAGACAGAGAAACACGAATCCCATAAATAAGTCTGCTGAACACATCTCTGCCTAAATCATCGGTACCCAGCAGGTGATTTTCTCCCGGACCTTTAAGAAAATTTACATAATCTGGCTCACGCGGATCATATGGTGCAATAAGTGGAGCAAATATAGCCAGCAGTACTTCCAAAAATATGACAGCTGCTGCAATTAAAGCAAGTTTGTTTCTTTTAAATTTATTCCACATTATTCCCCACCTCCAATAGATATTCTTGGATCAAGGAAGGAATAAGTTATATCAACTGCCAAATTAACAAAAATAACCATTATCGCCATTATTAAAATTGAACCCTGCAGCATCGGGAAATCACGATTAAAGATAGACTGAACAACCAGCCTGCCAAATCCAGGTATAGCAAAAATCTGCTCTGTAATTACAGCTCCACCTAAAAAAGCTGACATCTGCAGGCCAATAACCGTTACTACAGAAATAAGTGAATTTCTGACAGCATGTTTTAATATAACAACAAATTCGGGAAGTCCTTTGGCCGCTGCAGTTCTAACATAATCTGACTGAAGCACATTCAGCAGGCTGGAGCGCATCATTCTCATTGTCACAGCAGCCATTCTTATGCCGAGAGAAAGTGAAGGCATAATCATCAGTTTTAAATTCTGTGATAAATCTTCAAATGGAGAAATATAACCAGATGGTGGTAGAATTTTAAATTGAACAGCAAAAAGATATATTAGCAAAATGCCCACCCAAAAACTGGGCATAGATATACCTCCAAGTGCTATCAGGGTACTGGAATAATCAAAAACCGTACCTTTTTTTACGGCAGAAATAATACCTGCCGGTATAGCAATCACAATGGATATTAAAATACCTAAAAGTGCAAGTTCTAAAGTGATGGGTATTTTTTTAAATATTGCTTCTGCTACACTGCGGTTGTCTCTGATAGAAGTTCCAAGATCACCTTTGACCACATTTTTTAGCCAGCTGAAATACTGAACAACCAGAGGGCGGTCAAGTCCCATTCTGGCACGCAGTGCCTCCAGTGCCTCAGGAGAGGCCTCCTGCCCCAGCATCATCAGGGCAGGATCTCCTGGAGTTAAGTGTATTAGCGAAAAAATCAGTACTGTAACAAGTAATAAAACAGGTATCATCATTATTATTCTCTGTATTAAATATCTACTCATAAATCTACTCCTATACTCAACTTAATTTAGTTTATACATAACTCGGTTTATTTAACTCGGTTTATTATTGACAAATACTAAATATAGCCTGCAAATCCAGTTTTACTCTGTTTTTATATCACTTTATTTTTAAGCAAAACAATCTCAGTTAATCTACCCAAACTTCATGCAGCCTCATAAGACCGTCAGGATATGGTGTAAATCCATTTACTCTATTTTTGTGTGCTTTTAGTTCTTTAGGGTGATATACAAATATATATGGAAGTTCTTTATCCAGATATTCTACTACCTTTCCATATAATTCTTTTCTTTTTGCTGGATCACTTTCTATTCTGGCAGCATCAAGCAGTTTATCTACCTCTGGATTGGAATAATTGCTCTGATTCATTGAACCTTCACTGTGGAAAAATCTATAGGTGTTTCCATCAGGATCTACTCTTCCACTCCAGCCAACTAAAACAGCCTGATAGTTTGTAGCCATAAGGCGGTCTATCAGAGTACCAAATTCCAGCAGTTCAATATTAACTTTTATTCTTACCTGTGAAGCCATAGACTGAATCAGCTGTGCAGTCTGTTTTGCAGTAGGTTCTGGTGATACAAGCATATTAAATTCATATCCATCTGCTTTTCCAGCTTCTTTAAGCAGTTCTTTTGCTTTTTCAGTGTTAACCTGAACCACTTCTCTGCTCTCATCATGTACTGATGTTCCAGGAGGAAAGGGGCTGTGGGCCGGAAATGCTGCTTCTCCAAAAACAACATTCACTATTGCATCACGGTTAATACTGTAATTTAGTGCCTGTGTCAGTGCATCACTGCTGAAAGGTTCTACAGCTTTATTGATCCAGATTCCCTGAAATCCAAGTCCACTAACTGTGCTGACTTTTATACTGTCATCTTCGGCTAATTTTTCTATATCTTTGGGTGGAACTTCATCTATCAAATCCAGCTCTCCTGAAGTTAAATTTACAAGCCTCACATTACCATCAGTAAATGGTTTATAAATAACTTTATCCAGATAGGGAAGGCCTTCCTGCCAGTAATTTTCATTTTTTTCTAAAACTATCCTGTCCTGCATTTCTCTTTCTACAAATTTAAAAGGACCTGTGCCAACAGGATGGGACGGAAAGTTTTCTCCATATTTTTCCAGAGCCGCTGGAGAAATCATCATTCCTGCTCTATCAGTTAGTGTACTCAAAAATGGGACATATGCTTTAGAAAGTTTAAGGCTGATTGTATATTCGTCAACCACCTCTATTTCTTCAATTAAATCCAGATCACTTTTACGTGGAGAACCAAGTTCTGGATCAAGCATTCTTTCAAAATTAAATTTAACTGCTTCTGCGTCAAAATCTGTTCCGTCATGAAAAACCACATTATCGCGAAGATAAAAAATATATTTTGTACCATCCTCACTTATTTCCCAATCTTCTGCCAGTCCTGGTTTAATATTTAGTTCAGGATCAAGTTTCAGCAGGCTGTCATATAAACTCATAAAAACCTGTCTGTCCACTCTGGTTGTTGACATGTGTGGATCCAGCATTGGTGGGTCATCATCAAGTCCAACAATCAGTGTACCCCCATTCTGTGGTGCTGCTGCAGTCAGAGAAAAACTGATACTTAAAACAATTAATAAAATTATTAACTTTTTCATCAATTACTCACTCCTAACTTCTCATTTTAATTTTATAAATATCCTGCTAAATTTGCCTTTCTTTTCCCTCAACCAGACACTATTTTAATTGTTTATTAGTTTTTTCACCCCCATGATTTTTTTATTTTATTTTTAAGTATAACAGAAATTGAAATTAACGTAAAGAAAAAAGAGCCGGAATCCCGACTCTTTTTAATAACCCTCTGGAACAATTTCTATATTATCCCAGGCTGCAAAAATAATATCTTTAAATCTTTTTGTATCAATTATTGTTGACGGAAGGTTTATAACCGCAGCATCTGCAAGCTTACCATCTGTTTTTTCTGTTTTGATCCTGCCATTTTTAAGATCTTCCGCTGTAGAGACCAACTTACACTTATTATACAAAAACAGTTCTGGGGCTATCATATAAACTGCAGGTACAACATCCCACATATAAAATCCAGACAGACCAATTATTTCTGACGAATACTGGTACCAGTCTGAAATTTTATCTTTTATATATGCACGCACAGGCTTATTCTGTGAACGACCAACTCGGTGCCATGATTTTTCCCCAAATCTTGCCGCCAGACAGAGATTACCGGTCATCAGTGCAACCGGTACATCTGCTTGCAAAACTTTTTCGGCTGCCTCAGGGTCACAGGACAGGTTTAATTCGGGAATTATCTCACTGCTAATATTGAGAGGATCTGTTGTACCACCCATAACAATAATTTCTTTTACATTTTTAAAAAAATTGCTGTCTTTTTTCCAGGCAGTATACAAATTTGTAAGTGCGCCTGCTGCAATAATTGTTATTTCTCCTTTGTTTTCAGCTGCTTTTTCAGCCATAAAATCAGCTGCTTCTGTATCAAAATCTCCTGGTCCTTCTGCTCCCTTCAAATGCGGAATTCTGCCTTTTAAAGAAAAATCCTGAAGCATTTTTTCAGTGACTTCAAAAGTTCTGTTTAGAGAACTATTGCCAAAAACACTGCTGATACCCATCAGATCTATGTCCTTTCTGCCGAGGAGAAAAAGAAAAGCCAGTCCGTCATCAACTTCTTTCTTTTTTAGTCCCAGTGTGTTATCACAATCAAATATAACCTTTTTCATTTTATCCTCCTCTTAGATCTATTTATTTCCGTGTATATTTAATATTCTTTTAAATTTCCGCATTTATTAATAATGTTCAACAGAAAACAAAAAATCCCTTCATCATATATATCAAAATATATTTCAAATTAGTTTACCTTTAATTTATTATACTTATTTTTTATCTATTATTAAGTGGCAAATCTGCCTGCAAAATGTATAATAAGGAGATATATTTTAAGTTAGTTCCAGAATTAAAGCTGAAAGAAGTTTAACTCCGTTAATCAAGTCCTGTTCACCAATATCAAATTTCCTGGTGTGGTGCCCTCCCTTAAGATCTGTACCAAGAGCAATATAGCAGCCTTTCCCACCTCTCTGTTCAACCCTTTTAAGGAAATAAGTGAAATCCTCACTCCCTCCCAGATTCATTTTCTCATTATGTACTTTTTCGAAGACTTTTATATTTAAGGCTGCATTTTTAACTGCTTTTATTAATTCCTCATCACTTTCTCCACTTTCCGCACCACCCATTGCTTTAACTTCAATTTGAAGATCATACATATGCGCCGATGATTCTAAAATCCTTATCGCATTATCATAAATATAATTATTCAGTTCAGAACTTGCTCCCCTGCTTTCTATAACAAGATGAGCATCAGATGCTATAACATTTCTCCCTGATCCTGCTTTCATTTTGCCAACATTAATTCTTGTTACTCCTTTACTACTGCGGGAAATGGCATGAAGGTTCAAAGCTGCATTTGCTGCAGCAAGTAAAGCATTTTTTCCTTCTTCCGGTTTTGCCCCTGCATGAGCCGGTCTTCCAGAAAAAAATGCATCAAATTTCGAAGTAGCAAGAAATCCTTCACTGCCAGGGTAAAGTTCTCCCCCCGAATCAGCTTCAAGTCCAAGATGCAGACCAAAAATAAAATCTACATCATCAACAATACCAGATTCAGCCATTGATTTTGCTCCTCTAACACCTTCTTCTGCAGGCTGAAATATAAGTTTTATCTTGCCGGAAAATTTTTCTCTATTGTTCATCAAAACTTCAGCCAGTCCAAGTCCAATAGAAGTGTGGCCGTCATGTCCACAGGCATGCATGGCATTTTCGTTTACAGAAGCAAAACCTTCTTTAAAAGGTAAGTGGTCTTCATTAGTACTCTCTGTTATATCTACAGCATCCATGTCAAATCGAAATGCTGTTACCGGGCCAGCACCATTATCCAGTTCAGCAACAACACCTGTAAAACCACCCTTCATAGCCTGAACATATTCTTCTTCTGCTCCCTGTTTGATAGCTCTCTGATAGTGTTTTTCCAAATCTTCTTCGCCAGGCAGCCCCATTCTGCTCTTCTCGCCAAAAACTTCTCTTCCATATTTAATATCATAACCGAGTTTATCTAAATAGGCAGCAGCACGGGATGCAGTTCTAAATTCAGTCCATCCTGTTTCAGCATATTTATGAAAATCACGCCTGTATTTTATGATTTTCTTTTCCAGTTCTTCCCACTTAGCCTGATTATCATACATAAGATATCATCTCCAATTTAATGCAATTCTGCTCAGCACTCTAACACCATAAGAAAGTGCTTTTTCGTTAAAATTATATTTAGGACTGTGAGGTGGAAATATTTCTTTATCTTCCTCCGAATAGCCAAGCCACATATATACTGAAGGAATTTCTTTTGTGAAATATGCAAAATCTTCTCCACCTGGAGCCGGTCTATCTATATCCACAAAAGCATCTTCCCCAAGAATATCTCTGGCAGAACGGGCGGCCAGATTCACCATTTTTTCATCATTTACTGTAGGTGGATAGCCTCTGCTGTAATCAACCTCAGCTGATGCTCCCATTGCTTCAGCAGTTTTTTCGCAAATTTGTTTAATTCTTTTTTCTACCTTATCTCTGACCTCTTCGTTAAATGTCCGCACAGTTCCTTCTAAGTTGACTCTTCCCGGAATTGTATTATAACGTGTACCACCAATAAATTTACCAATTGTAACCACAGCCTGTTCAAAAGGATCTACATTTCTGCTGACAATTGTCTGGAGATTATTAACGATCTGTGCAGCAGCCACAACTGGGTCAATACCCAGATTGGGAAGTGATGCATGGGCACCTTTTCCGGTTACTTCAACTGTTATGGGATCTGAAGCTGCCATCATTGGCCCTGTTTTTGCTCCGATTTCTCCCAGCTTCAGTGCAGGCCAGAGGTGAATTCCAACAGCAGCAGAAACATCCGGATCTTTGAGCACACCTTCCTGAATCATATATTTAGCTCCTCCACCGTGTGGTGCATCTTCTTCGGCTGGCTGAAAGATCAGTTTAATATTCCCATTTATCTCCTCTTTGAAATCCACCAGAATTTTTGCCAAGGCCAGCCCCACTGCAGTATGACCATCATGACCACAGGCATGCATAACACCTTCATTTTTAGAAGCAAAATCCAGCCCTGTTTCTTCATCCATCTCAAGTGCATCCATGTCAAATCTAAAAGCAAGTGTCCTCCCTTTTTTCTTTCCTCTGATAAGACCTGTTAAACCTGTATTATAAAATCCAGTTTTAACTTCAACACCAAGATCTTTTAGTATATCTTCTACCTTTTTAGAAGTTCTGAACTCACTGCGGCTTGGCTCTGGGTGCCGGTGTATATCTCTTCTTATTTCAATCATCCAATTTTCCAAAGAGTTTACTTTTTCTACAATCATCTCATTAAGTTCTTTAGCAGACAAAAAATCTACCTCCTTTTTTTGAAAAAATAAAGACAGTTAAAATTCACCTTGATTACTTAAAACAGGCAGGGAAATAAATCCCTGCCTTTATACTAATAATTAAAGAAAAATACCTGCTCCTGGACCAATAGGTAGATCTGCGAAATACCAGATGGCCAGCAGTATAATCCAGACAACCCCAAATGCTATAGTATATGGCATAATATAGGATATCACTGTACCAATTCCACTATCTTCATCATATCTTTTCATAAATCCAAGCACTATCGGGAAATATGGAAACAGTGGTGTTATTGCATTTGTGGTAGAATCTCCAATTCTGTAAGCAAGCTGAGCAAATGCCGGTGAATGATCGAGCATCATAAACATCGGCACAAAAACCGGTGACAGCAGGGCCCATTTTGCAGAACCACTGCCGATAAATAAGTTAATAAACATACTAACTGCTATTACTCCTACCACCATCGGGAATCCAGTAAAGTTGAAGATTTCAAGCAGATCTGCCATTTTTACGGCAAGGATCATACCAAGATTTGTCCAGTTAAAGTAACTTACAAACTGAGCAATAATAAAAACAAGCACTATATATCCTGCCATGTCTTTTATGGCTTCTCCCATCAACCTGGGTACATCTGCTTCCGATTTTATTGTTCCAACTGTTTTACCATAAGCAATACCGATTGCTATAAACCAGAATAAAATAAATGGTACTATTCCGCTGAGAAAGGTGGACGGGATTAAACTTCCACCAGGCCCTCTAAGGGGAGATCCCTGTGGTATTATAGCTGCAACAACTAAAGCCCAGTACAAAACTGTTACAATTCCAGCATTTTTAAGTCCTTTACTCTGCTGATCTGAAACACTTAAATCTCCATCATCTTCAATCTCCTGTTCTGCAACATATTCTCCCGCCTGAGGTTCAACAAACTTCTGTGTGACCCATGCACCTACAACTGTAAGTACAAAGGTAGAAACAACCATAAAATAATAGTTAACAGCAGGAGAAATTGTTATCCCTGCCTGCATGGACTGAGCGGCTTCTTCGGTAATACCTGCCAGCAGTGCATCTGTACCTGCAATAAGGAGATTGGCGGTAAAACCAGCACTAGCAGCCGCATATCCTGCAGCTATACCAACAAGAGGATTTCTTTTAGTTCCATAAAATATAGCACCCGCAAGTGGAGGAACAATAATAACAGCTGCATCAGAGGCTATATTCCCACAGATACCAATAAGAAATATAGCACCCAGAAGCAGTTTTTCTGGAGCACCTAACATGAACTTTTTCATAAATGCTGACATAAGTCCGGCTTTTTCAGCAAGACCTATACCAAGCATCATCCCTAAAACCAGACCCAGTGGCCTAAATCCGGTAAAATTGCTGATCAAATTTAGTATCATATATTCTATTCCTTCACCACTCAGCAAATTTCTGGCGCTGACATTAGATCCATCTGTTGGATGTGTGACTTGTATTCCTGCTATTCCTGTGACAAAAGATACTAAAACCATCAGAACAGTTAAAATAACAAATAGTGTAAATGGGTGAGGTAATTTATTTCCTATTCTCTCAACAAAACTTAAAAATCTATAAAACATAGACTCTTTCTCATTACTCATTTCTCTCTCGTCTATCAATGTTAAAAACACCTCCAAAAATTTTTTCTTTCTTACTTATCACCCTGCTTTTTAGCACAATTTTAGTATTCACCCCTCTCTGCATATAAAATTGTCGCCTGAACCATTCTATAACAGCAGTCGACTCATATTAATTTTTTATTCAAGATATGTTCTAAAAATCCTTTATTATACTTATTTTTTATATTTTTCTTCCCAAGAAATTAATTGCTGGAAGTTTTTCCTGCAAAATTTCAAATTCTACTCCTGAGTTCAGATATTGATAAAATAAATTTAGCAGTTCGGTTCCCTGTCTGATACCTGCTTCAAAAAGCTGATAAAAGACTCTGTAATCTTCTTCATCTAATATTTCATTATTTGACTTTTCACTGTAGCTGTAGAGAGAAAGATCTTCTTTTACAAAAAGATTAAGCAGTTTAAAAATTATATACTTAAATTTAAAAGGGCTGTAAAATATATTATGGAATTTCTTGAAATCAAGATATGATTTCTGCAGAAAATCAATTTTGTCACTATAATTAAAAACAGTGCTGAGCAGATAGCTGTATAATTCTTCTATTTGAATTGGAAGCCTATCACCAAGATCAATATAATCGGTCGGCTTTAAAAAATCAGCTCCTGTATCCCATTCTTTTTTTACAAGATAAATATCAAGGCTCATCTCTATTCTTTTATGTCTGTCACCTTCCCCATCATGGGCATAGACAAAAGGATGTACCTTCATATCAAGTGAATAGTGCAGCAGAAACCCTGCTGTATATGCCAGCAGTTTCTTTGAGGTTTTCTCTCCTATTTGTTCATTATTATAAATATTTTTGCAGTAATCAATTAGTTTTTTCAGCATTACTTTTGTTTTCTGCTGGTGCATTACTTCTGCTGCTTTTAAACCACTACTTTCTTCTTCCCATGGTAAAAAATTATTAAAAAAAAGAAAATCAGGACCCTGACAGCCGAAATTATACCAGCTCATTTCACTGTACAATATATTTCTAAAATTATCATTTTCAAGCTCTTTAATTACTTTTTGTCCTGAAATCATGTGTGTCCAGAAATCTGGCATAGCAAACTTCCTTTCTTTAATACGTATTTCAAAAAGTGTATTTCAAATTTCAATATAAAAATTTATTTAACTTTTTATATATTTTTTATCTAAAACAGCCAAAAAAATCCATCTGAATCTGTAATTTGGGTGGAGAGGTTCACGTCATTTCATCATTTCAACTGATTATTTGCAGGTTTAAATTACTGTCTGGCCTCACTTCTCCCTTTTTCTACATCTACAGCTGACAGCATAATCATACCCAGTATAAAAAATAGGGCAACAGCAAGTATTCCATTTCTGCCTGAACCAGTCAGCTGTGATACAGCAGCAAAAACAGTTGGCCCTAAAACTGCTGCAAACTTGCTGGATACTCCAAAAAATCCAAAAAATTCAGCCGATTTATCCCTGGGAATCATACTCCCATAAAGAGACCTGCTCAATGCCTGTGCTCCTCCCTGTACCAGACCAACTAAAGCAGCAAGAATCCAGAAATCCAGTGCTGTGCTGAGAAAAAAGCCGTATACTGTACAAAAATATAAATCGTCAGTGCAGCAAATATACCTTTTTTGGCTCCAAAATGCTGGCCCATTCTTCCAAAAAGAAGTGCAAATGGTATTCCGATAAACTGTGTCAGCAGTAAAGCACCTATCAGATCAGACTGCCCAATTCCTATTTCCCGTCCATAGATAGCTGCCATTCTGATTATTGTTCCAATACCATCATTATACAGCCAAAATGCAAGCAGAAATTTCCACAGTTCTCTGTATTTTTTTATATTTCTAAAGGTATTTTTTAATCTTTTAAAACTTATTATACCCTGTTCTTGAAAAGAAATTTTCTTAACTATATTTCTGGATGAGGGGAGATTTACAAAGGCTGGTATAGAAAAAAGCAGCCACCAGACAGCAACTGTTACAAAAGAAATTCTTACAGCTTTAATTGAATCAGAAATACAAAATAGCTGTGGTCTGGAAATCATGAGGAGATTAATTGCCAACAGAATACCCCCACCTAGATAACCGGCCGCATAACCAAGAGATGAGATACAGTCTATATTCTCATCTGAAGCAATATCTGTTAAAAATCCGTCGTAAAATACATTTCCTCCAGCAAAACCGATATTGGCAGTTATAAATAAAAGGGAGGCTGCAATATAATTTCCCCTCTCAACAAAAAACAATACTGCAGTAGCAGATGTACCTAAAAATACAAAAAATTTGAGGAAACTTTTTTTGGAATCACTGTAATCTGCCGCAGCTCCAAGCACTGGAGATAGAACAGCTATTATTATCATGGCAGCTGTTTGAGTATATCCCCAGTATGATGTCGCAATATGTGGTGCCAGATGAGCTGCAGCAACATCTTTATAAAAAATCGGCAGTACTGCTGCCAGAACTGTGGCTGCAAAAGCAGAATTTGCCCAGTCATAAATCACCCAGGAATAAACACTCTTTTTATTGTTCAGCATAATTATCGGCTCAATTCTTTTCTTTATATATTCTATTTTATTTTACCATCAGAAAACTATTAAAAACCAATTTTGATATATTTTGTAATCAACAAAATGTCTGGATTTATCTAAAACTCAATTAAAAAATGAATATATCTGATTCCAGAGCAGTAATACTGTCAAAAATATCGGTATCCAGAGAATCTGTATAGAAAAATCCTGGTAGATAAAATTATATAATTTTCTTGCTCCATTAAATATAGCATTATAGAAAAATATTTCAAATATTTTTTCAGTGTCAAATTTAATACTCTTTTTCCCTATTTTATAAACAAAATTTAAAAATGACTGAAGATATTTTTCCAGTGAAAGATCTTCTCTAACCTCAAATACAAATCCTGACTTTCTCTTTAAAACAAAAATTACAACAGCCAGATAAATAATTGTATCTCTGATTCCTGACAGTATATGAAAATCTTTATCTGCCAGCTGTGGTATAAGACTGCCGGGTATTTCTGGAAATAATCCAACTACAATTAAAGCAATTCCACCTATCAGAAGTGCTGCAAGATCAGTTTTATAGATTGGATAACTGCTGATATCTTTCAACAGACTTTCAGAAGAATATTCTCCATTGTTTTTATTAAAAAATATCCAGTAAACCGTTCGACCTGCATAGAAAAATGTCAGCAGTCCTAAAAGAAAGAAAATAATATAATTTAAAAATCCTGAACTATGAGCAGATTTAATAAGATATTTACTGTTATATCCTGCCGTAAATATTACTCCACTGAGTGATGAAAAACCAAGTATAGTGACAATACCACTAACAGGCCGCCTCAGCACTGCATCTTTAAAATCATAAAAAACTCTGCTTCCAAACTCTTTCTGCCAGATACCACTTGCAATAAAAAGTGATGTTTTAGCAAATCCATGTGCAATAATATGGAGAACCGCACCCAGGAATCCATACTTACCACCAATTCCAACAGCAAGTGCTATAAATCCAAGCTGGCTGACAGTACTGTAGGCCAGCATAACTTTTAAATCACTGGATCTAAATGCCTTCCAACCTGCATAAACTATCATTGTAAAACCCAAAAAGAAAAGTATCGGGTTACCGGTTTCTATGGGGATGATTTTTAAAAGAAAAATATAGCCCAGTTTTACTACCCAGCCTGATAGAATGGCACTTACCGGTGCTGGTGCTTCAGAATGAATTGGAGGCAGCCAGAAGTGAAAACCAAATAAACCGCTTTTCATTCCTACCCCCATAATCAGCAGAAACTGAAGCCAGAAAGAATCGATTACACCAATTTTAGCATACCCAGCAGCATTTGCAGTCAGGACCGCAAAAAGCAGTATACTGCTGCCGGCAAATTGTATAACAAAATACTGCTTGACCAGCTTCCAGCTGCTCCAGGCCAGCAGGAAGGTTGTGGTAAGAGTTACAAGTTCCCATCCAAACAGAAAGAAAAACCAGTTATCTGTAAGTATTACAGTTAAAAAGCTTAATATATATACAGCTGTTATAATATAATACCACATTTTTTTTGTTTTAATATAGTGCCAGGCTGCCAGGGCAGTCATTAAAGTTAAAATAACTCCGGTTCCTGCCAGCAGGGGAAAATAACTTTCCCATATTATACTATTTAAAAATTGATCAATTAATAAAATCACAGCTAACCTCCCAAATTAATAAGGTCTATATATCTCTGTGGGTTTGTCAGTTCTGCAGCAGCCATTTTTATGGGCATATCAAATAATTTAAATCCGATACCAAAGAAGATAACCAGAAAAGTAAATATATATACTACCGATGTTACGATTTTTTCTCTGTAAAAAACTGATAACAGAGGTCTGCTGAATATCTCTCTTTTAAGATCATCTTCTGTCAGCTTTATTTCTTCATATGCTTTAGAAATATACCGCAAATAGTAAACTACAGCTGTTAAACTTCCGAAAATAACTATAAAAGCACCGAAAAAATGTCTTGCCTTTAAAAATGCCATTAGAACATACCATTTACTAACAAAACCAATCAGTGGAGGCATACCTATCATGCTAAGTGACAATATAATAAAAGAAATAAATAATAAGCGGTTCCGATATCCAACTCCCTTAAAATCATCAATATTATGGGAAATTGTATACTGAAGCAGATAGCCACTTGCAGTAAATAGACCGGACTTCATAAGCATATGACTAATTATGTGGAGCAAACCTCCATAAAATCCTGCTTCTGTATTAAGCATAACAACTGCCAGTATCATGCCAATATGTCCAATACTGGAAAATGCAAGCATCCTTTTTAGATCATCTGCCTGCAGAGCAAATATATGCCCTAAAATGCTTGATACTAAAGCAAGGTCCAGAATAAAGGGTGCAATATGTATATCTACAAGAAAGTTAAAGTTAATCATTGTCCAGAAAATACGAATAAATATGTACAGATATACTTTCAGCAAAATACCTGACAGCACAGCACTTATAGATGCTGGACAGGCACTATGTGCTTTTGGCAGCCAGTAATGAAAGGGAAAAATTCCCAGTTTAATTAACATACCAAGCATAAAAACAGCTGTAATGGTAATCTTCATTGTACTGTCTATTAAGTCAAAATCTCGTGCTATTTCAGCCATATTTAAAGTACCAAGACTGAAATAGATTAAGATAACCCCAATAAAAAAGAACACTCCTCCTGTTATTCCATAGAACAGATATTTAATTGAAGCTTCGGTAGATTCCTGCGATCTTTTAAAAGCAACAAGAGGGGCAGTAGATATTGTCATTATCTCTATAAATACATAAAGATTAAATATATCTCCCGTTAGAAGTGCACCTTCTATTGAAGCAATAACTAAAAAAAAGAGAACATAATATTTGCCTTCATGATGACCAATAAAACCAATTGAAAATATTACAATCATAAAAAGGGCCAGGGTCACTATAAGAGAAAATAATAAGCTCAAACTGTCCATAGCAAGATTAATACCAAAAGGCGGACTCCAACCGCCCAGATTATATTTTAGAAAAAAATTTCCTGCTTTAAGTGAACTATAATTTTTAATAAAAATTGAAAGAATTATATATATTTCTGTTATTGAGCTGAAAAAAATAAGTATTCTTCTCAATCTTGTACTTATAAGGTCAATAAGAGGAATCAAAAATGCAGTGGCCAGGGGTACTACAATTAATAATAATATTTCTATATCCATTTAATCATTCAACCCCTTTAAATTATTTCTATCAATTGTATCGGTAAATTTATTTAATTCTATAATAAGTGTCAAAAGAAGTGCTGAAGTACTGGCACCAATAACTATACCTGTTAAAGTTAAAGCCTGTGGTACTGGATCATTAAAATTTTCTCCCACACGCCCCAGATGATAGATTGGAACATCTTTTCCTACATCGGCAAAAGCAATAACCCATAAGAATACAGCTGCTTCCATGATATTAAGTCCAATTACCATTTTAATTAAATTTGTTTTTATTATTACTGCATAAAGCCCTAACATAAATAAAAATGCAAATATAAAATTATTCAGCATATTAGAGCTCCTCTCTAAATGTTTTTTGAATCATACTGTAAAATATTATTGCCAAACCTGCACCTACTTTTAAACCAATTCCAATGTTTATAATAGGTATACTGCCGGCGCTTATCAGTGTCCCAGCTTTTCCTCCCAAAAAATTGAGATTATCCAGAAAAAATCCCTCAAAAAATATGCCCAGCACACCAATACTTATAAACATTAGTGCTCCTGTTGTTTCCATGGTAGTTTTCATCTGTGGACTATATCTTTTATAATCAAACGCACTACCATATACTATACTAAAAATAATTGAAATAGCAGCCAGAATTACACCACCCTGAAATCCTCCCCCAGGTGACAGATGGCCGTGAGTAATAACATATATGCTAAAAAGTGCAATAAAAGGTGTCATAATCCCCAGAGTTCTTTTTACAATAAATGATAGCCCATGCGAAGATACCGGCAGCATTTTACGGGATAAAATTAGAACAATTCCACTAACTGCCCCAAAAATAACAGTACTTTCTCCCAATGAATCAAATGCTCTATAATCATATAAAATAGCAGTTACCAGATTAAGTGAACCTGTGTCCTGCAGACCAAAAGAAATAAAATATCTTGAAATACCTCTCGGTATATCCTTATATAAAGACATTACCTTTAGATTGAAAAACACAGCAGCTCCAGAAACAGCTAAAATAGTAATTACTGCTATATGTGTCAGTTTTTTCTTCATAAAGCCTCCTTCATAATATGACATAAATTGTTTTCAGGATTTCCCTTTCCTTATCTGACTTATGGCACTCATAAAAATTGCAGTATTTAAGCCAGCACCTATTACAGCTTCAGCAAGTGCGACATCTGCAGCTCTGTAAATAAGATATATAGCTGTTAATATAATAGAAAAAATTGAAAGAAAAATTATAGAAATAAGTTCTTTTTCAAAGATAACAGCCATTGTTGCCGACATAACCAGAAAAAAAAGCAGCATACATTCTAAAATGATCATTTTTAATCTCTCCCAAGGTAACTGAAATATTCATCGATTTTATACTCATTTGGCAGTGCAATTTCTCTGCTGTAAGAGGCCCTTGCAATAGCATGAGTTGCCATAGGATTGGAAAAGAGAAAAAAAGCTCCAATTAACAGCACCTTCATGCTTAAGAAAAACTCCCAGACATATATGGCGGTTCCTAAAGTGACCAGTACAGCACTTATTGTAAGTACAACAGCTCCAGCGTGGATTCTTGTATATACATCAGGAAATCTGAGCAGTCCCAGCACTGTAATAACTGCAAAGATAGCTCCTGTTGACATTAAAAAATAAGCAATAATTATATTTATTTTCATTATTTATACAGCTCCCCGTGCTCAAAATATTTCGCATAAATCAGAACATCTATAAACAGCAGTACCGCATATGCAAGTACTATATCGATTAAAAGATAAAGATCATATTCTAATGCTATTAAAAGCATAACTATCGATAAAAATATTCCAATTGTATCAGCACCAATCAATCGGTCTGTAATTGTTGGTCCTTTTATTACACGATATGAAACTATAATTGAAAGTATTGTGAAAAAAATAGCAAACCCTATTATCATTCAAAAATCACCTCCAGCCATCTTTCAAAACGAGCAATTATTTTCTTTTTCAATTCGGCTTCTTCAACCGTTTTTACGTCTATCCAGTGGATGTAATAGACCTGTTCTGATTTATCATAATCGAGAGTTAGTGTTCCCGGAGTTAGAGTAATAAGGTTAGCAAGCAGAGTTAATGCCGTTATATCTTCCAGCTCTGTCTTTACTTTAACAATCCCGGGATTAAAGGAAGGGGTTTTTTCTAAAACATGGTACGAAACTTTTAATGAAGCCATTAGTGCTTCATAGAAAAACACAGGAATAAACATTAGTATAAGAAAAAATTTGCGAACATAAGAATACCAGGGCCGCCTTTTTTCTGGGGCTCTAAACAATAGATCACTAAAAAATATTGTTATCAAAAATGAAGCAGCCATACCAACTATTAGGACTTCAAAAGAGATGCGGCCAGAAAAAATTATCCAGACAATCAGCAGAAAAAAGAATGAAAATATTCTCTGCAGCATTTACCCACCTCCAGTTTATTTTCGAACTTTTATTATACTGCCCTGTCATTTTTAGACAGGACAGTAATTATCTTTATAAAATTACTCCTGAGCTATTCTGTATATCTTTAATACATCTGTTTTGTTTAATTTGAGGAAACTGCCGACAGATCCATTTTCGGTACATTTTTCTGCCATTTCTTCCAGTCTGTCCCCAGGAATATCCAATTCGTTAAGTGTTGTCGGCATACCAATAGAGTGAAAATATTCTTTTGTTTTTCTGATGCCTTCTTTCGCTGTCCAGTTTAAATCACTGAAATCTGGATCGACATCCCAAACACGTACAGCAAACTGAGCAAATCTTTCTACATCATGTTTGTATACATATTCCATCCAGGCTGGAAATATAACTGCTAACCCAGCACCATGTGCTACATCATATATTCCACTCAGTTCATGTTCTATTTGATGTGAGGCCCAGTCTTCTTCTCTTCCGGTTCCGAGCAGTCCATTATGAGCTATAGTGCTGGCCCACATTATCTCAGCTCTGGCAGGGTAATTATCATTTTCTTTCAATGCTTTTGGAACATTACTTATCACTGCTTTTAGTGATCCCTCACAGAGCCTATCTGTAAAGTCTACATCTGGTGTGTTGGTAAAATATCTTTCCATAATATGTGCCATTATATCTACTGCACCGGCAGCTGTCTGATAATCAGGCAGGGTATATGTTAATTCCGGATTCATAATTGCAAATTTTGGCCTTATTTTATCTGAATGGATACTTCTTTTGTACATACCGTCCATATTTGTTATTACAGATGCATCGCTAGATTCACTTCCAGCAGCAGGAATGGTGAGTACAACCCCTAGAGGAAGTGCCTGCTTAATTTTTAGCTGGCCCTGATACAGATCCCACACATCTCCATCATAATAGCGGCCAACTGCTATCGCTTTGGCTGAATCAATAACACTTCCACCACCAACAGCCAGAATAAAATCTACATTTTCTTTTTCTACCAGTTTTATACCCTCTCTTACAAGGTCAACTCTGGGATTGGACTTTACTCCACCCAATTCTACATATTCTATACCTGCTTTTTCTAAAGAATTAACAACTTTATCATAGGTACCATATTTTTTAATACTGCCTCCACCATAATGAAGCAGAACTTTTTTTCCATATTTTGAAGTATATTCTCCCACTTCCTGTTCTGTATTCTTTCCAAAAACTATTTTAGTTGTATTTTGAAAAACAAAATTATCCATTTACCCTTCCTCCTCACAAATATTTTATTAAACTACTCAACAATAACACTTTACTGTATTTTATCACATTTTTTTGCTGTGTTTTATTAAATATTTTACCAAATAAAAAGTTTTCTATTTTTTTTATCGGTTTTACACAAAATCCCATTTAAATTACTGTTTTTCGATTAAATCTCCTGTCAATTCTTCTGTTATTTTTTCCAGTCTATTAAAAAATGAGGTTATCAATTCAGGTCTATCTGTTATATATCCATCTGCTTTAACTCTAGAAAGAATTTTTAGCTGCCAGGACTTGTTAATTACATATGAGTAAACAAACAGACCCCTGCGGTGAGCTGAAGAAATATGCCAGGGCCAGCTGACAAACCCTTTAACTGCCAGACCATGTGCAAATTCATCTGCTTTTTCAGTCCAATTTTTCCAGCTGCCAATACTGACCATATTATCATTTAGAAGTAAAATTCTTATTAAATCTGAACTTAAATCTCTAATCTTTTTTAAACTTTCTTCAGAAAAAGAGAATATAAGTAAATTCGGTATATTATTTTTTAATTGTTTTTCAAGCCAGCCGGTTTTTTCGAGCAAATTAACAGTCTGTTTTTCGATATCGGGATATTTTTCAGGGTATTTAAATTCTATACATAGACCAGTTTTTGTACTTTTATTTTTCATCATTTTTATTAAATCTTCCAGCTTCATAATTTTAAGATTTTTATACTCAGGGCTTGCTTTTTTTGGATAAGCATTATTAAACCAAGATCCAAAATCCAATTTTTTGAGCTCTTTTAAAGTAAATTCATCTATATTTTTATCAGCCTTTTTGGGGAAAATTTCTTCTACATTGGACAGCCTTTTTAAATTCTCATCATGAAAAATAATAAGCTCTCCATCTTTTGTCCTCTGCACATCCACCTCAATATAATCAGCTCCAATTTTTAAGGCTTTTTTAAATGCGGGTACAGTTGATTCAGGAGCTTCATTTGAAGCACCTCGGTGGGCAATTATAGCTGGATAATTTAAATTATAATTATTAAGTATTTCCTTACCAAGTCTAGATGGTTTAATAAATGAATATATTCCATACACAGAGATAAGTATAATAATTATCAGCAGTGTTAAAAGAAAATACTTAGTAATATTATTCACCTCCAGGAATTACTGTTTCTGTTGTCAAAAATATTTTCCGCATAAATTCAATGATCTCAGCAATATTTTCGGTCTGTTCTTCTTTAAGCTGCACTGAATTTTCCCTTCCCTCAAGATAACCAATCTTTAAAAATTCATTCTGCTTTTTTACAAATAACTGTTCTTTATACAAAACTTGAGGATTTTCATGTAAAAAAAGCAGCGGTTTTTCCTGTTCCAGCAGCAGTGAAGAACCTACAAACTGCTGGGGCAAAGTATCCCACCCCATTATATCAAGTACTGTGGGAGCAATATCTGTTGTTGTACCATATTTGGATGACAGTTCAGCCCCAATATCATCATGTATTATAAAAAGAGGGATGTGATAGGGAGCTTTAATGTTTCTAATTGTTTCTAAATCTATCCCAGAATAATATTCTGATGTGTCAATTTCTGATTCATGATCAGCATAAATTACAACCACTGTGTTTTCCATTAAATCATTTTTTTCTAATTTTTTAAAGAACATTTGTAGGGATTTATCAACAAAATTTACAGAACGAAAATAATCTCTAACAAAAATATTATCTATATCCGAAAACTTATCCCTTACCATTGCCTCAGGATAAAAATTAAAAGGTGTATGACTTGTTAATGTGATAAAATATGCAAAAAATGGTTTTTCAGCTTCTGCAAGATAATCTACAGACTGATCAAAAAAATCATAATCATTTATACCAAGTGTTTTGTCATCCCCATCCTGAAGTGAATTATTTTTATCAAAATCTTCTTCACTGTAAAAAACATCAAATCCTAAATCCGGGTAAGCTTCACTTCTATTAAAAAATGTTTTGACATTACCATGAAATGCCAGTGTGCTGTATCCCCTGTTTTTTAACATTTTAGGAAGAGATGAAAAATTTGCCATGTCGATTTCTTTAAAAACATAACTTTTATTTACAGGATAAAGAGAGGTTAAAACAGATAGATCAGCATCAAAACTTCCATTAACCTTTTGAGCATAAAAATTTTCAAAGTACATATTTTTTTCTTTTAGGCTGTTCAAGAATGGAGTTATTTCCTTTCCATTGTGAGTATAACCAATCATTTTTTCATCCAGTGATTCTACCTGTATAAAAATTATGTTGGAATTTTTATCTATTAGATCCACATCACTCAGCTGTTTCTGCTTTTTATAATAAGGGATATCAGAGGTGGGTTTTACTTTTTTTTGTTTTATTTTATCAATATTTAAAAATTTGGAGCTTTCAAAAAGATATAACGGCAGTATTCCATAAACATTTACAAATTCTGATGTTCCTTTTCTGTAAAGTCCAACCGGATTATTACCTCCTAAAATTATATTGGTTAAAAATATTTGAGAAAAAAGAAGCACCACCACCAAAAAACCACTAATCATCATACTGCTGAAATCCAGATTAATTTCACTAAAAATTTTATGGTTTTTAATAGTTTTTTCTATCGGTACAGCCATAAATAAAAGGACAAACAAAAGGATAATATCAAGTATAAAGAAAAGATCATAAATTTTAATTATCTGCTTTATTAGAACCTCTACCATAGAAAATGAACCTGTTCTTTCTCCAAAAACAATATCAAAAAAACTGAGATAATTACCAAAATAGCGATTATACCAGTAATTGGACATAAATAGAACTGTAAAGATAAAAGAGAAAAAGAATAATTTTAATCTGCCTTCTCTGCTGTGGATAAGAGGCAGTAAAAATTTTACAAAAAGCAGTGCAAACAGGATATTTCTGAGTACAATTCCTGTTATTGATGGTACATAAAAGATACGAAGCAGGAGGTAATTGTATTTTAAAAGAAATCCTGCAAATAATATTATGGCAAAGTATTTTTCTTTTTTACTTAATTTATCTATTTTTTTCATTAAGTAACCTCCTGTAGAAAGAAAATCCACTACCAGCACTTCTAATGTTGATAATGGATTTATTTAAGAATATCAGATATTATTCTAAATGAAAAGTAATTTTTTTACGCTAATCTAAATTTATTCGTTAATTTAAATTTATCAGATCAAGATAATCCACATCTTTTTCTTTATCATAATATTTCTCATAAAAATCATAAATTTCTCTTCCACTTTAAGTTTCTCTTTTTCAGGATCTTTTTTCTTTTTGTTTCTAAAGACTTTACTGACAGAACCAATAAGTCTTTTTTTCACTGATAAAACTGACTCTCATAAATACCATGTTTGCGGCAGATCTCAGAGATATTATCATTTTAAAGACCTTCAAGAACAATTTTCATCTTTTCTTCAGGTGAGCGTTTAGTATTTTTACTCATAATTATCTCCCTTTCTGGTTATTCTTCCTTCTCCAATTTCTGGCTGCCGGTCACCCATCCAAAAATTGGTTTTACAAACGATAGTGCACTAAATAAGAGTTTTTCTAATTTTAGCTGAAAATAATTCCGAAAATAATACTAATGATAAAATCATCATAAAAATTATAATTGCATCAGGCCATTTAAGCCCCAAAATTGCCTCATTTAACTGAAGCCCAATTCCACCAGCTCCTACTAAACCAACAACTGTTGATTCGCGAATATTAATATCCCATCTATATACAGCTGTCCCTACAAATGAAGGAAAAACCTGGGGCACAACAGAGTAAATTAAAGCGGAAAATTTAGAGGCTCCAGTAGCTTCAACTGCTTCTACCTGTTCTCTATCAATTTCTTCTATACTCTCATAAAGGAGTTTGGAGACAAATCCCACTGATCTTAAAGAAATTGCAATTATTCCGGCCAGCACTCCTGGTCCCAGAATAATCACTAAAATTATCGCCCAGATTAAAGAACTTACCGAGCGGGAAGTTACAATTATCAGAAGAGCCAGCTGTCTTAAAAGTGGATGGGGTGAAGTATTTTCTGCAGCCAAAAAAGCTACAAATAGGGAAAGTAATATAGCAGCCAATGTTCCTAATGTGGCAATAGTTATTGTATCCCAGATTGGTCTTAAAAGATCTATAAAATAAGGCCAGTTTGGAGGAAACATCCTCATTAGTAATTTTGAGCCCTGTTCAGCCCCATCATAAACAAAGGGCCAGATTGTTCGAGCTGAGATAATATTCCAGCAGTAAATAAAAAGCCAGATACCCGCTGCCCAGAACAAAATTTCTTTTAAAATTCTAAGTGTGCTTTTTAGCTGCCAGTTATAATCTTTTTTAGACATTTTAAAACTCCCTTCCATTTAATAACCACTATTTAATCTTTTTTCTAATAAAGGAAGAAAACAATTCTCCTAGAAGTACAATCGCAATCATCACAATCAAAATAGCGGAAGCAGAATCAAATTCGTAGCGATCAAAAGCGGCATTTAAAGTTGTACCAATTCCGCCAGCACCAACAACACCGATTACAGCCGAAGCTCTAAAGTTAATATCAAGTCTGTAAACCGATAGACCAATAAACCGGGGTAAAATTTGAGGCAATATAGCATAAGTCATTAGCTGCGGCCAGGAAGCTCCGGTGGCTTTAACCGCTTCCACCTGAGTCCAGTCAATATCCTCAATTTCTTCTGCCAGTAATTTTGACAGAAAGCCGATACTGCTGAAAGTTAAGGTTAAAACTCCTGCCATTGGACCAAAACCAATAACTACCACAAAAAAAATTGCAATAACTACTTCCTGAAAACTCCTTGAGATAACTATCACTGCTCGTGATAAGTAATAAATCGGCTTTGGAGATATATTCTCTGCTGCTCCAAAAGCAAAAGGAATTGAAATAATTATACCAAATACAGTTGCCACATAAGTCATCGTCAGACTTTCTAAAATCCCATCAACAATCGAATTCCAGCGGGAGATAAAATCCGGTCTTAAAAAATCAGCAAAGTATTTTTGGCTTCTGCTCAGACCAAGTATAATTCGCTGGGAATCAATTTTCAGAGAAATAAAAGTAAATATTATATAAGCCGCAGCAAGTAAATAAATTATTGCTCTTTTGTTTTTATTCTTAATTAGATGTGGACGCTGCCAGCTGTAATTTCCGCTGCTCTCTGTCAGCAAGGTCATTACCTCCTTCAGATGCCAAATTTTCTTGATCTTTATCCTTAAAGTTATTCCAGTCTTCTTCTCCGTAAATTGTAGTTAAGGTATCTTTATTTAAATCTGCTGGACTGCCGTCAAAAACAATCTTTCCTTTTTTCATTCCAATAATTCTACTTACATATTCTCTCGCCAAAAGTACATCATGAATATTTATTAAAGCAGCAAGCTCTCTTTCCCTGGCCATTTCAGTAATTAAACGCATAATCTGGCGAGCGGTTTTGGGATCAAGGCTGGCTGTTGGCTCATCAACTAAAAGTAAATCTGGATTCTGCATCAATGCTCTTGCAATTCCAACCCGCTGTCGCTGTCCACCTGACAGATGGTCTGATCTTTTATAAACATGATCTTTTAGGCCCAGCCTATCCAAAATCTGATAAGCCTGATTAATATCTTTTTGTGGGAACTTGCGCAGCCAGGCTCTCCAGAAAGATAAATACCCCAGTCTGCCTGAGAGAACATTTTCCATAACAGTTAATCTTTCAACCAGGGCATATTCCTGAAAAATCATACCCATTTTTCTTCTGGCATTTTTTAATTCTTTTTTATTAAGATGATTAATATCCTGATTCTGTAAAATTATTTCTCCTGCTGTTGACTCAACCAGACGGTTAATACAGCGAATTAAAGTAGATTTCCCCGCTCCTGATGGACCAATCACTGCTGCAATTTCTCCTTTTTTTAATTCCAGATTAATTCCCTGTAGAGCTAAATCTCCTCCTGGATATTCTTTATGCAAATTATTTATTTTAAGCAATTTTTTCACCTCTCTATATAGGTACCGGGTACCTGAATATTTTTTCCAGGTACCCGGTAACTGTTTTATTAAAAGCAAAAGCGGCTCTTTTAACCACCTCTGCCACCCCAGCAATAATACAAAAACTATGTCAATTTATATTCAGTTAATTTCTATTTATATTCCACTCCATTGGCTCTATCTATAGTCCTAATAACTTCCCAGTAAGTCTTATAATCAATTGGAATAAACTTATCATCTTCAAATTCTGCTGCTAAACTTGTTCCTGTCCAGTCAAAGGTAAAGAACGCTTTTTTAATTTTTTGAGCCAGACCAGGATGCAGGTTATTTACATAGGAGTAAGCAGTTGTCGGGAATGTCTGAGATTTATAAATTGTTTTGATTTCTGACATATCAATTGCTCCACTGGCATCCATTCTGTGCATTACAGAATTGGCAATGGCAGCAACTTCGTAGTCACCATTATAAACTCCCATAATTGAGTTATCATGACGGCCGCTAAATGTTGTCTGATAATCTTTACCAGCTTCATAACCCATTTCGGATTTTAAAATTGCAGATGGTGCTTTGAAACCAGAGTTAGATGTTTGAGATACAAAAGCAATTGTTTTACCTTCTAAATCTTCCAAAGTTTCAAGCTCACTATCTTTTTGAGTAATAATTTCCATCTCATAACCAAAACTTCCGTCTTCAGCTGCCATCATTGCAAAAGGAACAACTCCGGCAGTATTTACAGCAAAGGGGACACTACCAGTATTGATACCAGCAATATGAATTCTTCCTGCTCTTAAAGCTTCCAACTGAGCAGCATAGTTTTCAACTGCATAAAACATAACTTCTTTACCAGTCACCTCAGCTAAATAGTCCAAAAAATCTGACCAGGCATTCTTATAGACTGAAGGCTCTTCTACAGGTGTATACGAAAAAATAATTGTATCGGGATTGATCCATTCAGATTCAGCAGCAGGTATGTCGGCAACTAAATCTCCATCATAGTCAACAAATTCTTCTCCTAAATCACCAAAGTCCATCTCGGCTGCCATTACAAATCCACTAAAAAGAAAAATCGAAAGAATTAGTACGGTAAAAGCTTGTCCAATTTTTTTCATTAATTATTACCTCCGGGTTATTTTTATTTTCCTATTGCAATTAATATAATGACACATCAAAGTTACAGGATTATTTCCGAATTGTTAAAAAATTGCAACTAATTGTTAAGAAGATGTTAAGTATTTTGTGAATTATTTCTTTTGTCTTCTGTACCAGGTATTTTATGCAGCTGTTGATTTTCTTTTTCGATTGAGCCGTTTTCTTCTATCAATTGCTGACTGATGTTTTTTCTGAAGAAAAACCTCAATGGCAGTATAATGAAAATTTATTATCCTGACTGAAAAGATTTGATCAATAAATCAACTTAAATTATGTAAAGTAAATTTAAAGACTATACAGCTGTTACAACAGTTTAAGAATTTACTTTACATAATCATATACTTCACATAAAAAAGGGAAAGTTGAAAAATTCTGGCAGTATGTTCAGAGCTCTTTTCTAACAGAGATAAAAAACAACAAAGTCAGCAGTATTATTGAACTCAATGATTTATTTTCAGCCTGGTTAAAAACAGAATACAATGATAAAGTGCATTCATCTCTGGGCACTACTCCAGCTAAAAGGTGGGAAAGTTCTTTAAAATCAGGCCGCCGCCTTCGCTATTTTTCTCCAGTCCAGCTAGATCAGGCTTTTATGCATTTTGCAGAAAGAACTGTCAGCAAATATGGAGTTATCTCCTTTAATGGAAATCAGTATGCCATCGACGGCAGGCTGGTTAACAAAAAGATAGCAATCAGATACAACCCTTTCCATCTGGGTAATGTGCATGTTTACTATCAGGATAAATATTATGGTTTAGCCCGAGTTATTGATCTTAAAAAAGAAAAACATAAATCAGTGGCCGGCATTGAAGAAGATCCAGCAGTTGATTCTACCATCAGCAGAGAATATCTTAAAAATATCAAAAGCAATTATCAGGATTATCTTAAAGAACAGCTAAATACCCCACTGGAAGATAAAGTCCAGCTTCAGGCTGCAGGAGACCATCCTGAAGAAAAAACTGCTGCTGAAGTTAATACTACAGATCATATTGCTGCTGAGGAAAAAGTTCAAGCTTTAAAACGCCAGGAATTTGTTGAAATTATTTCTACTGCTTTAGAGATTAAAAATCTTTCCTATGCAGAAAAAGGAAAACTATATGAGCTGTGGCAGACATTTAAAGAATTTAATAGAGATTTATTGATTGATATTGTTGATGATATTAGGTTGCAGATTATTGATTTTTTCCATGAAGAAAATGCTCAGGGTAAGTTTAACTGTGTTATTATTGATGAGGCTCACAGTCTTTCTATTGAAATGTTTGATGAGCTGAGAAGTTTTTATGATGATGGAGCTAATTTTTCTTTAATTCTGGCAGGACTGCCTCAACTTTTAAACAGAAACCTTAACCTAAGTATGACAATCCCCATGAAACAAAGAGTTTCATTATTTCTTGAATGTGGTGGACTTTCTCTCAGTGAAACTAAAGATTATGTTAAATATCATTTTAACGCTGCCGGAATACAGAATGAAATTATTGATAAAAAATGCTATCCTGTGCTTCACAGTATGACTTCAGGAATTCCAAGAAAGATTAATCAGGCCTGTTATGTTGCTTTACTTGAGAGTTTCAAAAGCAAAAAATCTATTATTACAGACGATATTTTCAAAAAAGTTAATGAAAAAATCTCCTATACTTAGGGAGCTGTTTAATATGACTTTTAATTGTTATTATCAGAAACAGAAATGGCTGGGGAGGATAATTGAATTTAAAAATTATGGCAGTTATTTTGAGATTAGAGTCGAAAGCCTTTCTAGTATTACTGTTATTTTCGGAAAAACATCACTGGGCTTTTTTGCCTGTATGCCAGATTATGAAGCAGGATGTCATCTAATCGAACCTGAAAATGAAGCCTACAACAGAGAAAAACTTACTTCAGTTATGAATCCAATTGATGGAATTACAGTTGCCAGAGCATTATATGTTTTATTCAAAGACTTAGATAAAAAAATTGATAATGAACAATAATTAATTTCAGGGTATGAGAATACCCTGTTCTTTTAAATATTTACTGGTGAAAAGTATATCCTGCTTACTGAAATATTTCTTGTCTCATAACAGAAATGTTGAGATTATCAGCAGAGGCCCATCTTTCAGTCTCCTAGTAAATCTTTCAGTCTCCTAGTAAATCTTTCAGTCTCCTAGTAAGCGGAGAGGTAAATGTTAGAAAGTTTTCTATTCGCTCATTACTCTGCTGTATATATCTTTCAGTCTCCTAGTAAGCGGAGAGGTAAATGTTAGAAAAATTATATGAAGAAGATGTTGGTGAAGATATGACTTTCAGTCTCCTAGTAAGCGGAGAGGTAAATGTTAGCAATAAAAGCTAAAATAAACAATGAAGGTTATGAACTTTCAGTCTCCTAGTAAGCGGAGAGGTAAATGTTAGCAAATCTAAGTGGGGTAACCAAAATGACGATAAAGCTTTCAGTCTCCTAGTAAGCGGAGAGGTAAATGTTAGCAACTGGTTATTTTGTGCAAAAAGAAAGTTTAGCCAGAGACTTTCAGTCTCCTAGTAAGCGGAGAGGTAAATGTTAGATTAATTAATGGCAAGAGAAGCAATTAATGTACAGCCTTTCAGTCTCCTAGTAAGCGGAGAGGTAAATGTTAGGAAGTTATAGAGCACGGATTAGACAGCATACTTGCTCTTTCAGTCTCCTAGTAAGCGGAGAGGTAAATGTTAGATCTCCATATCCCACTCACTCTCGGCAACCTTGTTATCTTTCAGTCTCCTAGTAAGCGGAGAGGTAAATGTTAGGCAATGAGTTGGATAAGATGTTATTATAATATAGAGGCTTTCAGTCTCCTAGTAAGCGGAGAGGTAAATGTTAGATCACAGGCTGTTGAAGATGGAGGTAGCACAATAAGCCTTTCAGTCTCCTAGTAAGCGGAGAGGTAAATGTTAGATTCGACAAAAGAGCTGAAAGTGTTGCCTTGAGGTTTCCTTTCAGTCTCCTAGTAAGCGGAGAGGTAAATGTTAGCAATCATAAAAGTCTGGTCCGGGCTAGAAAAAAGAGCTTTCAGTCTCCTAGTAAGCGGAGAGGTAAATGTTAGAATTAGCACCGAGAGCTAGACAATTATTATTACTAGCCTTTCAGTCTCCTAGTAAGCGGAGAGGTAAATGTTAGACGCAACAACTGATACAACCCCAATGATACTAATGGCTTTCAGTCTCCTAGTAAGCGGAGAGGTAAATGTTAGGTAGATAGAGCAGACGATATGAGGACAGATGAGCAGGTACCTTTCAGTCTCCTAGTAAGCGGAGAGGTAAATGTTAGGGTTTTCTGAAAATGCAGGGAGGGATCTTGAAGGCACCTTTCAGTCTCCTAGTAAGCGGAGAGGTAAATGTTAGGACAGCTAAATATCAGGCTGATGATAGCAAGTCAGCCTTTCAGTCTCCTAGTAAGCGGAGAGGTAAATGTTAGAAATTCATCACCAGACTCTGTGTCGGAATTCTCCGACTTTCAGTCTCCTAGTAAGCGGAGAGGTAAATGTTAGGAAGATGAAGCTCTTGCTTCACTGCATACCAGTGTCTTTCAGTCTCCTAGTAAGCGGAGAGGTAAATGTTAGCTAAGGTAGATAAGCGGATGGCATCAATGTCAGAACTTTCAGTCTCCTAGTAAGCGGAGAGGTAAATGTTAGGTAAAGTAGAGAGTCAGCAAAATCTCTAGTATGAATAGCCTTTCAGTCTCCTAGTAAGCGGAGAGGTAAATGTTAGATGGAATTAACTAAACGTGCTGAATTAGTAGTTAGCTTTCAGTCTCCTAGTAAGCGGAGAGGTAAATGTTAGGAATATACAGGAGTGTGGTATCAGCGATATATATTCTTTCAGTCTCCTAGTAAGCGGAGAGGTAAATGTTAGTTACCAATGTTTATGATTGAAGGTGATTTTATTTTAGCTTTCAGTCTCCTAGTAAGCGGAGAGGTAAATGTTAGATTTATACTTTAAACACAATGATGAGCTAACAGAAGACTTTCAGTCTCCTAGTAAGCGGAGAGGTAAATGTTAGCTAAGGCTGATAGTTCACAGAAAAGTTTTATTAACTTTCAGTCTCCTAGTAAGCGGAGAGGTAAATGTTAGATAGCAAGTCAGTAGGTTTGCCACCGTTACCGGGCAGCTTTCAGTCTCCTAGTAAGCGGAGAGGTAAATGTTAGTCAGCAACATGTGTATTTATGATAAATACCAGTTTATCTTTCAGTCTCCTAGTAAGCGGAGAGGTAAATGTTAGACAATCAGCAGTTTATCTGTGATGAAAGAGCAGCTCTTTCAGTCTCCTAGTAAGCGGAGAGGTAAATGTTAGTTAATAACAACGGTGGCGGTAAAGTGCAGGTTAACTTCTTTCAGTCTCCTAGTAAGCGGAGAGGTAAATGTTAGAATGATTTCGCAAGCTGGACAGTAGCCCAAATGAGTCTTTCAGTCTCCTAGTAAGCGGAGAGGTAAATGTTAGAACAAGTAATCCCAGTGGTCCAGTATATTCTGGAAAGCCCAAATGAGTCTTTCAGTCTCCTAGTAAGCGGAGAGGTAAATGTTAGCTGACAATTTCTTCTGCTTCTAATACATATCTTTCTCTTTCAGTCTCCTAGTAAGCGGAGAGGTAAATGTTAGATAGAGTATAGAGGGCAAAAAAAGCTAAAAAAAAGGAGCTTTCAGTCTCCTAGTAAGCGGAGAGGTAAATGTTAGGCGTGTTGAGCTATCGCACCGTCTGAACGCTGGGATTCTTTCAGTCTCCTAGTAAGCGGAGAGGTAAATGTTAGTCAAATCACGATTAGATAAAAGGCAATCTAAATTTGACTTTCAGTCTCCTAGTAAGCGGAGAGGTAAATGTTAGTAGAACCATACCCACAATTTGAAGGCATAGAAAATGACTTTCAGTCTCCTAGTAAGCGGAGAGGTAAATGTTAGAGTAAAAGAAATGCAGGATAGTTTAGATTCAGCTTCTTTCAGTCTCCTAGTAAGCGGAGAGGTAAATGTTAGAAAGATTTACTTTTATCAATTTACCACCTTGCTAAAACTTTCAGTCTCCTAGTAAGCGGAGAGGTAAATGTTAGCCGGCAGCAAGTTTAAGAAAGCTGCTAGCAAAGGACTCCTTTCAGTCTCCTAGTAAGCGGAGAGGTAAATGTTAGAAAGAAACAATGCTCAAAATATTAGATTGGTACATCGCTTTCAGTCTCCTAGTAAGCGGAGAGGTAAATGTTAGGTTGATGATATGGAAAAGGTGATAGATAAATACTTTGCCTTTCAGTCTCCTAGTAAGCGGAGAGGTAAATGTTAGAGAAAGTATGCACTCAATGGAATGTTTGCTATTGACTTTCAGTCTCCTAGTAAGCGGAGAGGTAAATGTTAGAAATTATATTTTGTATTACTATTATCTAATTCTGATGCTTTCAGTCTCCTAGTAAGCGGAGAGGTAAATGTTAGCGAACCAAATGAAACTGAAGGCGGTGTTTTATTAAGCTTTCAGTCTCCTAGTAAGGGAGAGGTAAATGTTAGTAGACATGGGGCTGGAAACGATAATAGAGCATACAGACTTTCAGTCTCCTAGTAAGCGGAGAGGTAAATGTTAGAGAAATGGCTTCTGAAGCTACTGTAAGACAATATGAACTTTCAGTCTCCTAGTAAGCGGAGAGGTAAATGTTAGTCTACAACATTAATAGAAACAGGAACAGAAATGTGCTTTCAGTCTCCTAGTAAGCGGAGAGGTAAATGTTAGGACACAATCCATTCAGCTCACGAGGATTACCCTTACCTTTCAGTCTCCTAGTAAGCGGAGAGGTAAATGTTAGTTATCAGCAAGTAAGTTGCGGAAACAAGCTGTTAAGCCTTTCAGTCTCCTAGTAAGCGGAGAGGTAAATGTTAGTGCTTAACATACCGCGTAGACTCAAATATTTACCTGACTTTCAGTCTCCTAGTAAGCGGAGAGGTAAATGTTAGTACCTGGTACAAGTCACCGTCAAAGCGGATATTCTCTCCCTTTCAGTCTCCTAGTAAGCGGAGAGGTAAATGTTAGAAATACTACAGGCGTCACTGAGTGGATCACCAGAAACTTTCAGTCTCCTAGTAAGCGGAGAGGTAAATGTTAGATTCATTAATCAACTAACCTCACATTCCTGATCTTCTTTCAGTCTCCTAGTAAGCGGAGAGGTAAATGTTAGGCCCTTCTGAGTCCACTTAGTATTCATAACTACATCCTTTCAGTCTCCTAGTAAGCGGAGAGGTAAATGTTAGACTTTAGTAACGGAAATGGAAGGTGGAAAAGAACAACTTTCAGTCTCCTAGTAAGCGGAGAGGTAAATGTTAGTTAAAGGTTGAATTTGATATATGAAAAGAGAAAGGGCTTTCAGTCTCCTAGTAAGCGGAGAGGTAAATGTTAGATGGAGAGGTTCAGCATTAGGTGAGAGTGATTTACACTTTCAGTCTCCTAGTAAGCGGAGAGGTAAATGTTAGAAGAGATCGCCCATACTAACTACAAATATTTTTGCCTTTCAGTCTCCTAGTAAGCGGAGAGGTAAATGTTAGTCATAGGTTAAATGAGTAGATAACCAGACTCTTAAACCTTTCAGTCTCCTAGTAAGCGGAGAGGTAAATGTTAGAGAATATAGATAAAAATTAATTCTCTTTTGATGGAACTTTCAGTCTCCTAGTAAGCGGAGAGGTAAATGTTAGTTGAAGAAACTCACTATGCTAATTTTCGCACTTACTCTTTCAGTCTCCTAGTAAGCGGAGAGGTAAATGTTAGATCGAACCTCTATCACTGTCATTATAGCTGATTAATCTTTCAGTCTCCTAGTAAGCGGAGAGGTAAATGTTAGTAACAGCAACAAGGCAAGATGCAGCAGTTACAGTTAACTTTCAGTCTCCTAGTAAGCGGAGAGGTAAATGTTAGTCATCTTCGTTGTATTTTGACTGAATAATCTTTTCATCTTTCAGTCTCCTAGTAAGCGGAGAGGTAAATGTTAGTAAAGCCAAAGGTCGAGCAGATCAGGCACGCAGCCAGCCTTTCAGTCTCCTAGTAAGCGGAGAGGTAAATGTTAGAAAAATGGCAAAGAAATATATGAAGGGGATATATTAGCTTTCAGTCTCCTAGTAAGCGGAGAGGTAAATGTTAGTTAATGGGATGGTTGACTGTGCTGGTAATGTCTATGAACTTTCAGTCTCCTAGTAAGCGGAGAGGTAAATGTTAGCTGAGAGTGGAGCCTCTCCCTCTTCCAGCTGGTCATCCTTTCAGTCTCCTAGTAAGCGGAGAGGTAAATGTTAGGTACACTTGCCCACTATATGGTAGAGTGTGAGTTGAACTTTCAGTCTCCTAGTAAGCGGAGAGGTAAATGTTAGTAAAAGTAATGGTTAATATCTTTGATAATATTAATATCTTTCAGTCTCCTAGTAAGCGGAGAGGTAAATGTTAGATTTTACTGACAGCAAAATGAAGGAAGTGTATAATCTTTCAGTCTCCTAGTAAGCGGAGAGGTAAATGTTAGAGGCAATGCTGAAGCATTTGGCAGATACGGCTATGAGTTCTTTCAGTCTCCTAGTAAGCGGAGAGGTAAATGTTAGTCAAAATTGTAGCCATGGGCTTACATTGTGGGTAGACTTTCAGTCTCCTAGTAAGCGGAGAGGTAAATGTTAGATTACGCGTTTGAGAGGTGTAGAAGATGCTAATAAGACTTTCAGTCTCCTAGTAAGCGGAGAGGTAAATGTTAGGCAAGTGGTAAGCCAGACAGACAGGTTATTATGACACCTTTCAGTCTCCTAGTAAGCGGAGAGGTAAATGTTAGACGATAAAGTAGGATTTTTATTTAAGAAGGTGAAGTAACTTTCAGTCTCCTAGTAAGCGGAGAGGTAAATGTTAGAAAGACCAAAAGTCAGATATGGCACAACTTAATCAGACTTTCAGTCTCCTAGTAAGCGGAGAGGTAAATGTTAGTACGAAGGATACAGAAGGTATGATGAATACAGGAAGCTTTCAGTCTCCTAGTAAGCGGAGAGGTAAATGTTAGAGCAAAGATACAGGTTTGCCACCAATAGAGGGCGCCTTTCAGTCTCCTAGTAAGCGGAGAGGTAAATGTTAGCCGAAGAATCCTGCATCCATTGTGCCAAAACTCAATGTATCCTTTCAGTCTCCTAGTAAGCGGAGAGGTAAATGTTAGGTCAGCCACAGAAGCACAGATTGTGGCTCAATCAGCCTTTCAGTCTCCTAGTAAGCGGAGAGGTAAATGTTAGAAAAATGATTGAGAACGGGTTCGTTCAGGCTGTAGAAACTTTCAGTCTCCTAGTAAGCGGAGAGGTAAATGTTAGGAAATAGAACAAATAAAAAATGAATTAATTAAAAACCTTTCAGTCTCCTAGTAAGCGGAGAGGTAAATGTTAGGTCAAAGATTATTACAACAGATGTCAAGAAGCGAAGGCTTTCAGTCTCCTAGTAAGCGGAGAGGTAAATGTTAGCTTTAGCCAACTCTATACACTTATCCTCTAATCCATCCTTTCAGTCTCCTAGTAAGCGGAGAGGTAAATGTTAGTTACATCTGGGATGACACAGGCGCAAAATAAGATGCACTTTCAGTCTCCTAGTAAGCGGAGAGGTAAATGTTAGTTTTTATTTCTAATAATAATCTTCTGGCTTGTGCTGCCTTTCAGTCTCCTAGTAAGCGGAGAGGTAAATGTTAGCAACATTAGGAGAAGGTACTTCACTCGGCTCTGGCTGCTTTCAGTCTCCTAGTAAGCGGAGAGGTAAATGTTAGAGCAATTTTCAAAAAGAACAAACCCTTATATAACAGGTATTCCAGTATGACAATCCTTTTAATTCCATTGACTTATCTCGAAAAATTATTTTCTGCATCAACACCCCTGCCTTTTGCGAAAATTAATTCTAATTATATTATCTTACTTGATTTATTCTTTAAATAGACAACAATTCCTTCATTTAATTACACTCATCATAAAAAGGACATATTTTATAACAATTATTGGCAATACCAGGATCAATATCTTCATAAATCATTCTCATTTTTTCGTCGCGCTGCTCAATAAATTTTTGGCGCAATTCATCAGTTATAATAAATAGATCTCTTTTAATTAATATTCTTTTGTTCTTGAATCCTGGATAAACAAGACATCCTAAATTTACCGGAAAAGAGAATAATGATTCCATAACAAGAGCATAACCAGTAACACTGAGTTTGTAAAACTCTTTTTCTTTTCCAAATTTAGTGTCAACTATCATGGGCTCTGAAAAGTTTATGGCATCAGTACTTAAATATGAACTTAGTCCAATAAAAGATCCGTTCAATTTTTGCTCTACTACTATTGGAATAACTTGATGAATTAGAGCATCAACATCAATATATGGTTGGGAAGATAAAACTTCCTGCATCCTAAATTTGACTCTTTGAGATTCAAATCCCCATATTTTTTCTATTTTTTTGATCAATTTTTCTTTTGAAGTGTTATTAAAATAATATGAGCCGATTAATTCACTAATAATATTACTATCCAAATTAAACAAATTATCGTATTCTACTTCTTTAATTCCATTGATATATAATTCTTTTTTTGCAGAAGTAATAAATTTCATCAGTGTCTTGTGTAATAATGATCCTTCCAGCATTTTATCATTAGCTTTGAATTTCTTTTTCATGACTTTTTGAAGATATAAGTCTCTATTGCTGCTGCAGTAATTATTTGCAGTTTCTGCGACTCCCAATTTAATATCATAAATCGGTTCTAAAGGCGGTTGATTCCAATTCCAGCCTCTAAGATTATAATCAATATACATATCTCTAGATTCTGGAATTAATGATTTATGTAGATATAGCTTTTCTTCTTCATTAAGAAAATACATTATTTCACCCCACATCTCCACAATAATTTTTGAACTCACATTCTTTACACTTTTTCCATCCTGAAGCCTTATCAGGATAATGTTCTTTTTCTATTAATTCTTTTATTTCAAATATTAATTGCTTAACTTTTTTTCTTAACTGATCATTATTTTTATAAAAATAACTGTCTTTAGTCGGTATAATATGAATAATCCCTTTTCTAACTGGTAACTCAAATTTATCTTCGATCAAAAGCATGTAACCAGCCAGCTGATATTTATGATTTAAACCTGGTCGAGAATTAGTATACTTCATTTCAATAGGAACTATTTCTCTTTCCTGTTTTACCAGCATATCTAATTTACCACTTAAAGAATACTTTTCAGAAAATACCTTGTGTTTAAATATTTTATTTCCCTTATCCAAATTATACCTCTTTAAAGTTCTTCTTTTTTCCAATTGATCAACTATATCATGCTGTTTGCTACCAAATTCCATTTTAAATGTTCTTTTCTTACTTACAGGCTGACAGTAAGTATAATAAATTATGCGCGGACAATAAATATACTGTTTTATATCAGTCACATTTAGTATCAGTTTATTCATTTTTTATTTCCTTTTTTAAATTCATGTCTTTAGAACAAATTGGATAGAGCTGTATATCACCAGATTTATCTTTTAAAGTTTGAACTAATTTCAAATGTAATTCTTCTCTTCTGTTGATACTTAATTTTCCCATAAATGCACTCCACTGAATTCTTTTGAGACCATAATCTTTACAAACTTCAGCAATTTTATTTCTTGTTTTGTCTTCTGTAATATCATAAATAACCAGAGTATGCATTTCTACCAGCTCCCTACAAAAGGTTCATATTCTCTTTCACCTCTAAGATGAGTTGCAATATGTCTGGCTTGTCTCTGAATTATATTTTTGATTTTTTCTTTTTTGCCTTCATACTGATGATAACTATCAAATTTTTTCTTTAATTTTTTTCTAAATTTATTTTTGGTTTTTTTAGTTAGTCTATTTTCTTTTACTTCCAAATTAGTACCGCGATTAATCATTGCAAAAATTGTTTTATCTACTGTCTGTTGTCTAAATTCTTCTACAAAATCTAAAACTAAAGAAGCCCTACCAGAGCGATCTACATGCATAAAACCAGCAAATGGATCCAAACCAGCTAAGATAACTGCACCCTGAACATGTGAATAAAGAATAGCATAACCATAATTAAGCATTGAATTTACAAGATCAACTGCACCTCTGGTCTCTCTACCTGTAAATCCAACCTCTTCAGGTAATATTTTTGCCACTGTCTGCCAATATTTTTTAGCTGCATGTGCCTCTAAAGTCATTATATCCTGTCTAATAAAATCAATTTTTTCATCTTCAATAACTGATATTTCATTTATCATTTTTTCAATTTCTTTAATTCGCTTACACATATAATTATAGATTTCTGGATTTCTCTTTTTTCTATATTTACTCATATATTTTAACAGATTAACCTGATTACTTACTTTCCCTAAAACAAATGCTTTGGCTAGAGAAACACCTCTTTGATCATCAAAAGCAGTCAGTTGAGCCCTTCTAGTTTTAACAGTTCCCTGTAAAAAAGGAGAGCTTAATTTTGCATATGGTTCATTTTTAAAATTCAAAAAATCAATCTGAATTCCTCTTTTCATGCATTCTTCAATGGCATCAGTTGATAAGCTTATACCTTTAGAAGTAATTATCACTCGACTAATTTTAAAAAAAGGTTCTTCTCTCTTAATCTTACCCTTTTCTTTAACTACCAATCTTTCACTTTTTTTACCCAAAAACTGTCCATAATTATTTAAATAGATTTCCTTCATTTAAGCCCTCCAATCTTTATTAATAATTTAAAAGTTCAAAGTTACCCTGACCAAAAACAGTATTTTTCCCTAAATTTAAATATTGAGCATAGATTAAATATGGTAAAAAATCTGCTATTTCTCCTTCATAACTTACTGCCCCTGTGAATCCCTGCATTTCAATTTTTTTATTCTGTTTATCAGAATAGCGATACCAGTCGTTCCACTCCAAATCTTTATAAAGCAATTTTATTTTTTCAGCTTTATTTAGATAGTCATTAAAATAAATACTCATTTCCTCTCCATAAAAAGCAGCCATTGTTGATAAACGTCTAAATAAAGTGCGCATTAATAAAGAAAATTCTAAATTATTCTTGATATATTTCCCATTAACTTTAATTAATGTTGGAGTTTTAAACAGCAGAGTAACTTTATAATTAAAATATGATTCTTCTTTCTTTATGTCATCAATATAAATTGTGTTATTAATGTTTTTAATCTCAGTATCCTTATAGTCAAAGATTTTTGTTTTTTTTCCTTTTAAATCATTTTCTGACCAAATATTTTTTAATAAAAAATTACTCCTTCCAGAACCCAGACCAATCTGCTGTAATTTTTTCCAACTTTCAATTACATAAGGGATAAACTGCTTCATATAACCAAAAATTCTAATTTTAAATGTTAATTCCTCTCCGGATGAGTACTGTTTTTTATAATTATTATCTGTATTGAAAATAAAAGGACGCAATTTGTTTCTAAATCTTTTAGAGGTCTTAAGCTTATCTTTTTCTGTTAGAAATGGATTAAAAAACAAAGAATAGGGACAATTATCTTTCAAATTACATCCTTTACATTTTTTATCATCAAAACTACAGGAAATTTCTCTTAAAGATCTACCAAAAGCACCCCGAAATGTTGAACCAGGGTGTTCTGGCAGATATAAATCTTCTAACGCCATTAAATTAAATTTTAAAGTTGTTATTGCTAAATCCATCATTATCCCTCTTTAATTTGAAATTTTATAATATTGATAACCATCTCCTGATAAAGTTTTTTCTATATTAACCACATATAATCTTTCATTATTATCTCTAGATAAACTTTCATTTTCATTATAAATGTTTATAGCTTCAAAACTAGCGTCTATAGGAATATCTTCAGTTTGTTGAATAATTGATTTAAATTTGAAATCAATCTCGCCATTACTCATTAATTTTAAATGATTGTCATTTAGATTATCAATTATTTTTGACTCTTTAAACTGCATAAAAGATCCTTTTTTTCCAAAATAATTAATTCTCAAAAATAACGACTTTAATAATTCAATTTTTTCTTGATTTATATCGTCTATATTTATCGCCAGTTTTAAGCTTCCATTAAAATATACATATTCTCTGTATGCAGGTTTAGAACGTCCAATCTTATTTCTTAAATCATTGATTCTACCGAAAGTTTTATTTACAACTGCTTCTGCTGGTAAATTATATTTTATTTCTCTTCCCTTAATTAGTTCAAAAACTTCTCTACCTTTTTCCAGATTAAATTCTTTAATTGCTTCTGATATTAAAGCCATCTTAACTCCAAAGGGAGTTGGAAATAATAATGAAGTAGCAGCAGTATTAGTTGCTTTTATGTCTTTGAACGAAAATAACGATGTTGGTATATATTCAACTTCTAACCACATTATAACTCCCCCTTATTGATTTTTTACACCATAAGGAACAGTATCATTAATAAGATCTTTAATTATATTAGTAAATTCGCTCATACTCTTAAATTCTTTTAATTCAACTTCTTCTCCGATTTCGTTTAATGTATTAGATATAGAAGATATTTCATTTTTATAATCAGGATTAAGAGCACTAATTGTTGGAGCAGGAACTGAACTATAACTGATACTTACTACTCCTTCAAAGCTGGTCATATGAGGCGCCTGAGTATTTCTCATTGCACCTTCTGGAGAATAATAGGTCATCATAATTGATTTAAGTAAAGCCTGATATCTATTTTTAATCGCATCATCATCTAATACATAATCCTTAGAAATATCATTATAAGCTATTCTTGATATTTCAAGATTATTTACTACAGCATATTGGCCGGAATTTAAAGGACGATAAAAAATATTCTGTCCTTCATTTTTACCTGTGCCTTCAGTTTTTTCTAAATCAGAATATTTTACATGAAATAAGTTCTCAGAATTAAACTCTTCTGGTACAGCAACCAACCAGCCAAATTCAACTGTCGAATCTCGACCAATATTTTTATTGTTATTTGTAATTAATATCCCTTCTAAATCATCAACAGCACACATTTTAAGCATTTCATCGACTATCTCAGATTTAGTGTTATCATTTTTGGTAAATTCATCAAAATTATCGTCAATTGTGATTCTATTAGCATCAAATTTTTGGCATCCACTGCATAAAGGTAAATCATCGTTATTTTCTGCTATTTTAAATAAATGAGCAGCCTGGATATGTTTTAACATATCTCCAGATACAGCATTTACTGTTGCAAGTTTACCGGCTCCATTTGTTATTGTAACATTTCTTGTTGTTAACTGATTACCCTCAGACTTTTCATTATTTAAATCATGAAGATTAAGTCCAACTTTACCATTAATAGAAATTGAATATACTCTTTTACTCATTATTATCCTCATCTCCTTTTACTTTCTCTACTTTTTCATCTTTACCAAAACCATAAGCCAGCAGCATATTACCAATGATTTTAGAATCATGGTCATCAATTAAAGCAACAATATCTTCAAAATCTTGAGTTGTTAAATTTGATCTCATAGGATTTTGATTATGAAAATTATCAAGTCCATTCTCATTATTATAATCTGCCATAAAAGTTGAAAGTTTAGTAATTAAAGTGTCTTTATTTAAAGAAGCTCTTCTAATATCCTGCAGCAAACCAAATTTAATTTTTTTCTTTTTACCTAAATAAATAGGAATTAAAGTACTGTTTCTAATTGCCTTAGCAAAATTTTGAAAACCCTCATTTTCTAGAATTTTAGAATATCCGCCCCCACCAGCATTATCTAATTTATTCATAATAAATTTAACACTCCTTTTTGTATACATTTTTGCACTCTCATTATTCCCCAGCCTCTGCATTGCAAGTAAAGCATGCTGATAATAATAACTTAATAAAGAACCAACTTCTTCAGTTGTTAAAAAATTATATAACTCCTGAAATAATTTAACATCTTCATTTTTATCATCAATTGGTGTAATCAATTCTTTAAACTCTTGAAAAACTTTTTTAAAACCAACTTTATCTTTTTCTTCATCTAAAATAATCCAATTCGGAACATTTAAATCATAAATATTTTTTATAATATGGTTTTGCCCCATATCAACTAAATAAACATTTTTAATTCCTTCAATATAATTTTTTAGTACTGTTCTTCTTCTTTTCCTTCTTTTACTTTGATTAAAATCTTCTAATTTATCTAAAAGGTTAATTATAAAATCACTGAGGAAAAGAATATTTTGTTTTTCTAAGGTATTACCAGGATGAAAACCATTCACTACACTACCATATATATTATCAAACCTGCTAATAGAAACTTGATTTGGAGAAATAACTGAGTATAATCTATTCCCGGACTGCATTCCCTGTAAGATTAATGATTTATAAAAACCAATTAAAACCAAATATAAACGCAACCAATTTTCTGAAGTATTTTTTGGTGAAATACTTGAAGAAGCTGAAATATCATCATTATTTAAACCTTTAACTCTTTTTGGAAGTAAACTACTTAAAGCATTATGAGTTGTTATAAAATCAATTTTAGCTTCATTATATAATTTTTTTATAGTTTTTGTTTCTTCCAAATTATTTGCACTTTCATTTAATTTGTCTTTTATCAAATCTTTAACTTTATTTCTCTTGCTCCAATGAAAATTTTCGAACTCATTAAATAATTCATCTAAATCTGACTCTATCCTAGATAATTCATTATCTTTAAGATTATTCTTAACTATACTTTTAAAATTATTTAATTGAATATTAATAAATAAATCATCGATTTTCGCAACTAGGTCATTGAATTTCTCAGTAGGATTCGAATAATGTTCTAAAATCAAATATACCAATTCTGAAAAATAATCATTAATTTTATAAATATCATTCATTATCTTATTACTAAGAGGAATCCCAGTTGCCTGTCTTATTAATGAAGATTTCCTTTCATTAGGCGACCAATCTTTATATTTTTTTTCTTGAGTAAAATCAATAATATTTTCTGTATAATTTGGTTTATCATCCATCTTATCATAATAAATTAATGGATAGAGTGTATTGAAATTCAATTGATTAAAATACTCTTTTTTTATTTCTTTTTCACTTTCTATTACAAAAAAAGCACCATTATTATTTATCCAAATATCAACTCCTTCAAAATTATTTTGATTAAAAACTTCTTTTACTAATTCTGCAACCCCCCTTGCCAATAAAACGTCACTATAGTCTCCTTCAACTTTTTCAATAAAAAACTTTCGCATTAATTCACTCCTTTCTTAGATCTTATTTAAATTTTTTGTTGCTTCCTGATCAGATAATCTTAAAATTCTAATTAATAAAAAATAAAATAAATATTCATCTGTAGACGTAATTCTTATTTCGTCAGCTAAATCAGTGATTTCTTCACCAGGTTTTAGTGTAAGAAATAATTTATCTAATTTCTGGTTCATAAACTTTCCAAGTTCGTCATTACTAAAGAAATTGTGATTTATCTTTGTAAAATAATTTATAACTTCTTCAGAAATACTATATGAACTAATTTTATTTAAATTAATACTGTGATGAGAGACAATTGACTTTCCAATAATATCTATAATAACTTCATTTTTTTTAATATAATCAAACACAAAATCTTCTATTATACATAAAGCTATCCAAAAGCTTTCTCCAGCATGACCAGGAGGCCTAGAAATTCTTTCTCCATGAGCTATATATTTAAATTCATTTTTTTTATGTGCCTCCTGCCATGATTTTTGCAGTTTTCCTAAATCATGCGCCCAAATAGTTAATTCAATAATATCTTTAAATTCTCTATCATTTAAATTAAACTGTTTCTTTAAATAATTAGTTAAATATTTAATTCCATCTAAATATTTATCCACTTCAGATTTAATACTATTAATGTGCTGCAGATAGCTCTCCTCTTTATATTTTTGATTATTATACTCATCTTCCTGCTGATTTTTGGGCAGTCTTTTAAATTCTATACCACTTTGATTAAAAAGCAACCCATTTTCTTTATCATAAGCAAAAAATTCTGGATTTAATAAATAAGTTTCATTAGCATATATTTTTTCTGAATCTATTTTTTTATAAGTATATTTAAAATCACTGTCATCTTCCTGCTCAATCACCTGTTTAACTGACCACTGAGAAGTCTCTTCTTCAATTCCTTTTATCTTTGATTTAAGAGTCCAGGGGGAAATACTTAAACTTTGATAATTATATGGAGAATCACCATCAACTATCCATTTTTTTATTATGATATTGCATCCTACTACATCTCTAATTAAATCTTTATATCTCTTTTTATCTGGAAAACTCCAGCTCTCTATAATAAAACTATTAGGTGTAAAATCAGTCTTTTCCTTAATCTGCAAATCAATATTTGTTTCTTTACTGTAGATTTGATCAATAATTTCTTGAGATTTTTCAGATGTCAAAATTTGTCCATTAATATCTTCTAAATGCTTAAAGGTTTTTAAAGTTATCAATTCATCATAAGGAAGATATTTTTTCTTACCATCGTTTAAAACATCATAAACAAATATTTCCCCTTTTTCATTTTGGTATCTTGCACAGCGTCCAATTCGCTGTAAAAATGAATCTATAGAAGAAATTTCTGTATGCATAATATCCGAGGTAATATCAATTCCAACTTCTATAACTTGGGTAGAAACTAATATTACATTACTATTACTATTTTTTTTATTAAATAATTTTTTTATTTTTTTTTCTTTATTACTTCTATCATTATTTAAAAACCTAGAATGAATTAAAATCAAATTAATATTGTAATCTTTTTTATTAATTATAGATTTTAAATCTGAATATATTTTCTGTGCATTATCTACTCTATTACACATTACTATAGATTTTTTTGATGGACCATTTATTTGGGTATGTAAATCAAATATTTCTTCAGCATTCATCGTTCTATTATTTACATTAATTCTACGTTCTTTTCCTTTTTGAGTAACTATATCTTCCAAATATTCTCTCTGATCGGCTCGAATAACTTTAGCATCTAATTTATCTGCAAGATCATTAGTTCTTTTATTAGAAAGAGTAGCTGTCATAATACAGAAAGGTACAATTTCTTTTAATTTTTCTAATAATAAAACTGTAGTTGTATATGATCCCTCTAAATCAAATAGATGAAATTCATCAAATATTAAATATGAAGATAAAACTGCTGCGACATTTATATTAGCCAATCTATTAGATAAAGAAATTGGCATACTTAAAGCTGAAGATAAACTTTGATCAAAGGTTGTAAAAACTATATCACCAGTAAAATATCTATCTTCTTTATGTTCTCCAGTTTGTACAGTGACATTATAATCTCTATTAAAACAACCTTTATTAATTTCTTTACTTATATCGTTGAACAGGCTATTAACTAATGTTCTTCTAGGAGTAGAATATATTAATTTCTTAGGAAAGTCATAATTTTCTTCATTTGCTATAATAAATGGTAATATAGAAGCAAGAGTCTTACCAGCTCCGGTTGGAGCCTGTAATATTACATTTTGACCACCTAATATTGTCTTTGCTACTTCCTTTTGATATTTAAATGGAGAAAAGTTAGTAGTTGTTTTTCCGCTATTGGTTTTTAAATAATTCTCATGAATTAAATCGTTTATTTTAATCACCTCTTTATTAATCCAATTATATTTATATTTATATTATAATAAAACCAAAACAAATTGTCAAATATTTTGTAAAACTTTTAATATATAAATTAATTTGATATAATATTAATTACTCTATTAACTAGGAGACTGAAACATTATTATTTATATTTAGAGATTATTCCGTTTACTAGGAAATTTAATAAAATATTATTAAAATATTATGACTGTAAATGAAAAATTTTCCCACCTCCAACTTTATCTTACCACATCCCTCTGCCACCACTATGTCGCAAACATCAGTTTTTTTCATAAATTTTACACATTTTTTCTGCTACCTCTGCAACTTCCTGTTTTAATTCTTCAGGTTTTAAGACCTCGGCTTCAGCACCATAACTTAAAATCCATTTTTTTATTTCTTCTCTGCTGGTAGTTCTTACAGAAAATATTATTTCATTATCGGCTAACTTCTTTATTATCTGATTATCAGTCCACTGGTATTCCGGAACAAAGCGGGCGGCTCTGCCTGTAAATTTTACTTCAACATCCAGCTCTTCCTCTCCTTGTTCAACACCCCAGGAATTGTGCAGCTGTTCATCCAGAGAATAATCATTGGGAATAGTATAACTTTCATCAGTAAATTTTATGTTTTTTATTCTGTCAATTCTAAAAGTTCTGATCTCACCACGCAAATTACAAAAAGCAATTAAATATGGTGCACCATTATTAAAAAATATATTATATGGATTTATCTTTCTTGTACTTTTTTCATCTTTTCCCAGAGCATAATAATCGATTATTATGCTCTCCTGTTTTTCAATAGATTTTTTTATCAGCTTAAATTTTTGCCTGTGTTCTTTTAAATCAACAAATGGATCAGAAATTATCTCATAACTATTTATGTAAGTACCCAGACTCCCTTTTATATATTCAGGTAGTGAATTAATAACTTTTGCTAATGCAGACTCCAGCTCCTTTTTCATAGGAAAATTCTTATTTTTATATTCTTTTGCTGCCAGCATAATAGCTTCGGTTTCTTCTTTGTTTAAATTGGGACTTTCTAATCTAAATGTCTCCAGTATTTTATACTCTTTTAAATGTCTGTCATAATATATTGGAATGCCGAGTTCTTCCATAATTTTCTTATCTCTATGAAAAGTACGGGCAGAAATATCAAAAGTCTCTGTAATTTTATTAACATCCCATCTGCCATATGGCTGTCTTAGCAACATAATCATCTTAATTATACGAAATACCCTGTTTGTTTCTGTCAATAATATCCTCTCCTAAAAAATAATAGTTTCCATATATTTTTATATTTCGGTAAATATAATCTAATTCCCTTTTATTTATCAAAATAAATGCTGATTTTTCTTAAAAATTACTTTTTTCATTTAGGACATTTGTCCGGTTCTATTACCCTACCTAATTTTAAATAAAATCTAGTTATTTTTTCCTTTTTAAAGGATTTTGGCACTAATTATAGAATATAAATATATATTGAGATTGATAATTAAGGAGGTTTTATAAATGCTGGTACAGGAAATAATGACTAAAGATCCAGTAATAATTGAAGTAGATAGTGATGTAAACGAAGCAGCAAGACTTCTTTCCTATTACAATATAGGGCGGCTTCTTGTCGTCAAAGATAATGAACTTGTTGGTATTGTTACAGATGGTGATCTAATGATTGAGCACGACAGAGATATGCCAATTAAAGATTTTATGTCAGAAAATTTAATAACAGTTAAAGAAGATGACACTATTGCTGAAGCAGCCAGAATTTTAAAAGAAAATGAAATTAGTGGTATGCCTGTTGTAAATGAAGAAGGTCATCTGGCTGGAATTATTACAGTTGAAGATATAGTATACCGTTATGTTGCAGAAAAATAAATTTATATAAACGGTAAAATACGGGGGAGGGGACAAAATGGCAAAAATTGCAGTGGGGGCAATCTGTAATTATTTGAACTCCATTCATCCATTTATTGATTTTATTGCTAATGCAAGAGCTCACGGCTATGAACCAGAAAAACTAATAGTCTGCTATTCTCATGGTTATAAATCTGAAGTAGTAGAAAGGCTGCGCCAGACTATTAAACTGGATCTTGTTCAGATGAACTATGATCCAGAATTTAATTATAAGCTCAAAAGATATGGATTAACTAAAAAAGAAATTAACTTTTTTCTGCGCACACCAGAATTTGACTATCACCAGCTAATACCATATGGAAAACGTAGAAATTTAGTAATCCTACAAAGTTTAATATCTGAGCCAAAGCTAGACTACCTTTTCTTTATTGATACAGATGTTAAACCATGTCTTTTAACTTCCAGAAATGGAAATTTTGCAGCCATAAACTTTTTCGGCAGGCATCTGGAATATCTGGAAAAAGAAAATGTAGTGGTAACAACAAGTGATTACTCCGGTTATTATATTATACCTCCACTTAAGTTTAAAAAAAGAAAAGAACTTTTAAAAGGCCTTCAGAAAGAAGAAGCTTTAGAAAAAATAAAAAATACTAAAAATAATATTACAACAGCAGATATTTATCAGAATAATATTAGAGAAACCAATAAAATTCTTGGAGGCAATCATGCCATAGATTTAAAATTCAGCAGTATTCTTCCTCCTTTTTATTCTACAAGCTATTATTTTAATGGAGAACTTTTTTTAGGTCGCGGAGAAGATACACTGCTGGGTCTGGAAATACCTGATGGAAAACATAAAATTATAGATATAGATACACATATTTTTCATGATACCTATGATAACTTTCCAAAAGAACCAGATATATCTGATGCAGATATTCAGGAAAGATTATTTTATGCCTGTACAGGCTGGCTGGGGAGAAATCCATTTTTAAACTGGTATCTAAAAAAATATGGATATATCTCATCTTCAGAGTTTAAAAAAAGACACAGAGAACAAAAATTAGCCCTTCAGGCTGGGGCACCAGCACTGGCAGAATACACTGGTAACGATAATTTTAAACTGCTGCCTGATATTTTTTCGAGTGCGTGGATGCAGTTAGATCAGATGGTGGAAAATTATGAAAATACAGTTGAAAACTGGCAGGCTGTTATAAAAAAAATTACAGAAAGGAGAGAAAATCAATGAAAGTACTTCTCATAAATCATTTTCCTTTAGAAGGGTCAGGCAGCGGTGTTTATACAAAAAATATAGCTTTTCGCCTGATTGAAAAAGGACATGATGTTAAGGTAATAGTTGTTGATAATGAAATAAATAATAATTATAACTTTCCTGTCAGAACAATTATGCACTATAATTTCCCCTGTTTTACTACACATCCAAAAAGCAGTAATCAGTTCTATAATTTAACAAGACAGGAAATGAACGACTATCTGATGCGTTTTATAGATACAGTGGTTGAAGAAGCAGAAACTTTTAAACCTGATGTTATTCACTGTCAGCACCTCTGGGTGGCACCATATGCCACTATGCAGACAAACATTCCCTATGTTGTTACAGCACATGGAACAGATATTAAAGGCTACAAAAAAGATAAAAGATACCGCCACATAGCTCTGCAGGGGGCCTCACATGCAGATAAAATAATTACCATCTCAGATCAGGTACACAGTGATGTTAAAAAATATTATTTTATTAAAGAGGAAAAACTGCAGAAAATATTAAATGGTGTAGATGAAAAATTATTTAAACCCCAAAAAATTGACAGGCTTAAGCTGCTCAAAAAATATATTAAAATCGATGAAGAACCTCAATATCTGATTACATTTGTAGGTAAGTTGACTCACTTTAAAGGAGTGGATCTGCTGATAAAAGCAGCTGAAAAATACGAAAGGGAATTTGAAGATATAGTAACATTAATTATTGGAAATGGAGAGTTGAGAAAAGAGCTGGAATCTCAGGTGGATGAACTTGAACTTAAAAATGTATATTTTTTAGGTAACTTACCCCAGCAGGAACTGCCCAAACTTTACAGCAGTGCCGATCTATCTGTTGTACCATCCAGAGTTGAGCCTTTTGGACTTGTCGCAGTAGAAGCACTTGCCTGCGGCACTCCAGTCATAGCGTCCAGAGCAGGTGGACTGCCTGACTTTATAAATGAAGATGTGGGCAGACTTTTTAAAATGGATGATTACAGTGATCTGGCTGAAAAAATAATTGCATCTCTCAAAGAAAATGATAAAGAGAAAAAAGGTCAGAAAGCAGCTGAATATGCAGTAAATAATTTTTCCTGGTCCAGAGTTATTGATGAATTAATAGATGTTTACAACGACATTATCAGCTGAGGAGGTATAATAATATATGAAAACAATTATGGTTATACCAACATATTGGGGCCGGCATTCAGAAATAGGCTGGCAGATGGGAGATGAAATTTATGACCACCCTACTCCTATTGATCAGGAAGGTACACTGGGAAGAACCCTGGACAGTATGCAGGTAATAGAAAATAAAGATTATGAACTAATTATCCTGGTAGCAGTAACAACACCTGAACTGCAGGAAGAAGCTTATAAAAAAGTTTCTCAAATAGTATCAGAACACAGACCATCGGTTAAAACTTATGTAATTGGGGACAGCCATCTGTCAGAGATAAAGAGGGAATACAGACGATTAAGTGAAATAAATACTTCTATTCTTTCTCTAAAAGGATATTCTAACATTAGAAATATGTGCTTATATACTGCATATATTCTGGAAGCTGATACAGCAGTATTAATAGATGATGACGAAATATTTGAAGACCCAGAATTTATGGATAAAGCAGTTGAATTTATAGGAGGAAGGCTCTACGGTCAAACAGTTGATGCTGTAGCAGGTTATTATCTTAACAAAAAAAATGAATATTATGATGATGTAGAGATTGAACCCTGGATGACCTTCTGGAACAGATTTGGCAGTAAAACCAAAGCTTTTGATAAAATAATAGGTAGTGAACCCAGACTGAAGAAAACCCCCTTTGCTTTTGGAGGATTGATGGTTATTCACCGCAATCTATTTAAAATTGTACCCTTTGATCCAGAAATGACACGCGGTGAAGATATCGATTATGTAATAAACTCAAGGATGTTTGGCTTCAACTTTTTTCTCGACAATACCCTTTCTATTAAACATCTTCCCCCAGCCAAAAACCATGCTGTCTGGCAGAGGCTGCGCCAGGATATCTACAGATTTTTCTATGAAAAAGCAAAAATAGAAGGCCAGGAAGAGCGTCCCAATATGATTAAGATAGAGCCAGAAGATTTTGACCCTTATCCAGGTGAATTTATGAAACCAGACCTTGAAGATAAAGTTACAAAAACAAATCTCATTTTATCTCTCGACTACCTCACAAGAGAACAGGTAGAAAATGCTAAAGCTTCTATTAAAAATATTTATATTTCCAAATATGATGCTGTTCCAGAATATAATGTTTTTAAAAAATATCTTGAAGTACAAAAAAATTGGCGTGAACTTCTCAATTTTGCCAGAGATAATTCTTATACTTTAAATAAAATATTCAAAAAAACACAACTAAGATACAAAAAAGACGATTTAGATGCTGCTGTAGAAACTAATTTTACCAGCCTAAACCTGGATCTTTTTCAGGAACTTTCCGAAGAAGAAGAGATGTATTTGATAAACATCTCAGAGATCAAACAGTTTAACCCTGATGAAATAATAATTAACAGTGATGATATCAACAACACACTCTATATCATTCTATCAGGCAAAGTCAAAATTTCTGAAAACAGTGAAAATGGACATGAAGAAATAGAACTGGCTGAAATGAATCCCGGTGACTTTTTCGGATTAACATCTCTAATAGCAGAAAACAACACCCCTTATATGATGGATATAAAAGCAGTTGAACCTGTAACACTGATCAGCTTTAACAGGAAAGATCTTATGGAATTTTTTAACACATTTCATGAATCAAGTATAAAACTGCTTCTTTATTTTATGGAAAAATTAAATGAGCATCTGAAATTAATTACCGACCTTTATGCAGAGTCACAGCATAAAACACAGGATATACAGTCTGCTATAAAAAATGGTGATTAATATAATTTTTTAAGAAACCACATGCAGCGCAGAAGAGTGCAGGTTAACCTGCACTCTTTTGTCATTATTAGCATTATTTTATTATATATAAAATTTATCACAATTCCCAAAATAATAATGCTAAATTTTCAATTCCACAAATTTAATTTTTTAAATCAAGTACATATTCTACTCAAGCCAGCCTCTGCTTTTCATTGCTTCAGTTAAACGCTCTATCGCAACAATATAGGCTGCTATACGCATAGTTACATCTCTCTCTTCTTTCATCTTAAACACTTTTGAAAACGCATCAACCATTATCTTTTCTAATTTAGAATCAACTTCATCTCTGGTCCAGTAGTAGTGATAAAGATTCTGCACCCATTCAAAATAAGAAACTGTAACACCACCTGAGTTAGCAAGTATATCAGGAATAACAGTAATTCCTCTCTCCTGGAGAATCTTATCTGCTTCAGGTGTTGTAGGCCCATTAGCGGCTTCTATAATATAATCGGCTTTAATTTTTCTGGCGACTTCTGGAGTGATTTGATTTTCCAGTGCAGCTGGAACAAGAATATCACAGTCAAGAGAAAAAATTTCTTCATTTTCTATAACCTGAGAGTTTTCATAATCACAAACCTGCTTACCTTCTTTTTTGAGTTCATTTAAGTGACAGGGTTCTAATCCATCTGGATTATATACTCCACCATAGACCTCATTAACTGCTACAATCTTACAGCCCAGGTCATGCAGAAATTCAGCAGTAAAACTGCCAACATTGCCATACCCCTGCACAACAACTCGGGCGCCATCCAAATCTATATTAAAAGCTTTAGACATTTCTCTGGCCACATACATTAGTCCTTTTGCAGTTGCAGAGTCACGCCCAAATGAACCTCCTAAAACAATTGGTTTACCAGTCACAAGACCAGGAGAGTTTACTCCTTTAAGCTGAGAAAACTCATCCATAAACCAGCTCATAACCTGTGGATTTGTATAAACATCAGGAGCAGGAATATCCTTATCAGGACCAATAAGAGGAGCTATAGCTCTAATAAAGCCTCTGCTCAGTCTTTCCAGTTCTCCCTGACTCATACTCAACGGATCACATTCAACTCCTCCTTTGGCACCCCCAAAAGGAATACCTACAAGCGAACATTTAAACGTCATCCAGGATGCAAGTGCTTTAACTTCATTTTCATCCACCTGAGGATGAAAACGAATTCCCCCCTTGGTCGGGCCAAGAACATCATTATGCTGGCACCTCATTCCTTTAAATATTTTTACTTTTCCACTGTCCATACGGACAGGTATTGATACTTTGAGAGTTCTTATAGGTTCCTGTAAAAGTTCCCGTACCTGTTGATCTAAACCCAATTGATCTGCTGCCTCATTCAGCTGTTTTACAACCGAATCATAAACACTAATGTCATCTGACATAAAATAAATACCTCCCAGAATAGATTAATAATAATAACTTACTGTTAAATATTTTCTCCACCTGAAAGGCATCTCCTGTATCACATTTTTTTGCTTTTCTATCTATTTTTGTTAAAAACATCTCAAATTTTAAAAATACAATTATGATTTGAAATTTAGCACAAAATTGTGCAGATTTAAAATCCTTTTTGTCCGAAGTTCTCTGTTCTATATTTACTGGGCGGCATATTAACAAATTCTTTAAAAACTCTGGTAAAATAATTTGGTGTATTAAAACCAACTTTAAAGGCTATTTCTGATATGTTTAAATTTGTTTCTTTAAGCAGTTCTTTAGCTTTCCTTATTCTGAGGCGGTTTAAATATGTAATAAAATTTTCTCCAACTTCTTCTTTAAAAAGGTGGCTGAAATAATAAAAACTCAGCCCAATTTCATCAGCTACTTCCTCCAAAGTTAGATCTCTGTTATAATTATCTTCCATATAAAGCAGTGCTCGCCTAATCTGTTTCTGATCTTTAAGTACATTACCACTTCTTCTGATAATATCTATCACTCTTGTTGATAATCTTTCTATTAGTACAAAAAGTTCATCCTCTGTCGCCAAACCAATAATTTTTTCTACATACTGATAGTAATTATCCAAAAATCTACCTGAATCAACAAGATCTTCTTCCAATTTTTTAATCAGATCATTTATAAATTCCATTACTGTAAGCTTTATTTTGTCCGGCTGAATTTTTTCTCTACATATATTTACAACAATTGATTTCATAATACCCGGAATTAAATCATCATTACCCCTGTCTATATTCTCGAATAGTTCCTCTTCTAAATCCAGAAAATTTTCTTTTTCATCTCGACTGCCGGCAGGTAAAAAAAGCTCTTCAATATGAGCTACTTCTTTCTGCTGAAAGGCAGCTGTTTCACAAACATCTGCTGCTTCTCTGTAAGAGAATAAAAGTCCTTTAATTTTTTCATAGCTTCTTCCTATTCCACATGTAAATTTCCAGCCTTTTTCTGCTTTTAATCTATCCAGGATAGTCCTTACAAAGTTCAGGCTTTGTTGATAGCTTTCATTTGAAGGTGAAAGTACCTCATTTTTGAAAAATAATACAAAATAACCGGGATATATATTGGAAACAGCCAGCTCTATATTTTCTTCTCTACCTGTATTTTTTATTATTTGTATAATCTCATTTTCTTCATCTCTTCTGGTAAAATTACTTTTTTTATAATAATCAGCCTCTGATGATAGTTTAAATACAACTGCAGTATTTAAAGGTAGTTCATATGTCATCAAATCTGCATTATCCAGCAGGTGCGAAAATTTACTGGAATATCCTAAAAGTAAATCATTTATTATTGATAATTCTCTTTCAAATTGTCTGTCATACATTTTTATCCATCCTTTTATTTCCTTCCTTTACCATAATCATTTACTTCCGTAAAATCTTCAGAGCATGAGTAAAAGTTAAAGATTGTCTTTTTTAAAATTCTCTCATCATAGTTTTCTTCCCATTTTCTCTCCTATTTACACAAGTAAAGAGGCAGTTTAAACTGCCTCTTTAATTAATTTAATTATACATTTTTTATAATATACTTTCAATAGGATTATGCATCATACAGAGAAAAAATGTTATTTCTCTTCAATTCTCTTCCATAACGCAGATCCTCACGCAGTTCATTTAAATAACTATCAATCTCTTTTAGTTCTTTTAACATAGATTTTTCTTTTTCTGATGTTTTGATAATATCTGCTATTCCACCATTATTGATAATTATTCTTCTATCACCCATCAGTGCCAGTATTGGGTCATGAGTTGCCATCAGAACAATTTTTTCTTCTCCAACAAGCAGTTTTAGTGCTTTTTCTCTATTAATTCCGGCATTTTCTATTTCATCGATTAATATTATCGGAGATGAACTCAAAATAGCTGTATCAGCTATCATTAATGCCCGGGACTGCCCACCACTTAAACCCGTTATCTGAGCTCCAGGGGAGAATTTTTCACCTGCAAGCCTATTTGCTTCTTCTATTATTCTTTCCACTACCTGATCTTCATTTTCTATCAATCGGCTCTCCGCATGAAGGTGCAAAAACTCTTCAACAGAAAGATCCATAACAAAGTTCATATTTTGAGACAGCTGTGCAACTAATTTTTTGCCTCCGGAAAATCTCCATTTTTTGTCAGCTTTTTCTCCATTTATTAAAATATGTCTTCCAGTTGGGGTATCTCCACTGGCAGTCCATTCTATATCTGCCAGCAGGCGGCTTTTCCCCGATCCTGTTGGTCCAACAATTGAAATAATCTCTCCATTTTTAATAGTTAATTTTTCGTATTTTTCTGCATATCCTTCTTTATCTTTACCTGGAAGAATTGATAAATTTTTTACAGTGTTGTCTTCTACTCCCAAAAATTCCTGCATGTTTTTTATATATTGAATCAGTTTTTCAGCAGTCTCATCTTCAGAATAAACAATATCTTCCCTTTCAATACTGCTTATGTTTTTAAATATCTCATTCAATGTCTGAGATTTATTCTCAATTGGAATTTCCTGTTCTTTAAAAAAATTTTCGATATATGGATATTTCTTAATAATCTCTTCTATACTTGTATTTTTTATCTCTATTTTACTATACACCACTATCACCCAAATCTATTTTTCTTACATTACCCAGCTGATGTTCTTCTCCTATTCTAGTTTCACCCAGACAGTAAGAACACATAGCAGAAGGCATAGAAAATCTTAATTTTTTACCTTTTACCGTATTGATATCTTCATCTTCATCAAACAATAGGGTTGAAAATTCAAAAGAACCCTGGCCTGTCAATCCATTTACATGCATTACGAGTGCATCAGGGTTAACAGTATTTACCTTTGATGCAAACACTTCTCTTTCCGCCTGTGAAACAATATCTCCTTTAGTTATAACAACCATATCTGCAGTTTTAAGCATTGGGCCTATTTTGCGTGGTGTATTAATTCCGCTTAAATTATCTATTACACAGACTGCTTTGACATCCTTTATATATGGGGAACACCGATTACATAATCCGGCACTTTCAGTGATAAGCAAATCAAGCTCTTTATCCAAGCCCCACTGCACTACTTCTTCTATATTGCTGACAAAATAATGATCAGGACACAGTGAACCTGATAAACCTTTTTTTACAGGAACACCCACTTTTTTATAAAGTAAGTCATCATCAGTATAAAGGCAGTCAAATTTAACAACACCTACCTTTAAACCTCTGTCATGTAGTGATTCAATTGTTTTTAAAATTACAGCAGTTTTACCAGAAGATGGTGGTCCAGAAAAAGTTACTAAATTCATCCTACCAGCACACCTCCAGCAGTTTTTGTAAATTCATTTTCCAGCTCTTTAAGCAGCTGACCGGGATCACTGCTGCGCAGAAAATCCCAGCCCGGCCACATAAAATCTGCACCTTCTGGAAGATTATTATTAATTCCCGGAAGAACACTGGGAAAGAGACCCTGCTCGGAAAGAATTTTGCCGATTTTTACTGAAGAAAGAAGGTCAATTAATGGTTTAATTCTATCAGCATTTTTCTTTTTGCTCAGCATAAAGATTGGACTTATAATCGCACCATCTTCAGGCCAGACAAATTTCATGTGAGAAAATCTCTTTGCCATTCTGGTAAAAAAGTACGGCATTATAGTAACTGCAGGCTGATCTTCGTCTTTTCTTCCACCTTCTTTAACCATCTGTGCTGGGTGCAGAGATTTTTTCATAGATCTGCCCAATCTTAAAATAGATTCCCGACCATACTTTTTGTAGAGATTAAGCAGAATTGCATTAAATAAATCAAAGTCACTTACCGGAAGACTGACACTATCAGTAAATTCTTCAGAAAGTATATCTTTCCATGTTTTGGGTATATCTCTACCTCCCAGCTCTTCCATATTAACAATAAATACTGCAGGCACAACCCCTATTACTGAATAGTCCCCTTCAGGATCCAGCAGATCAATATTATTATCTTTAAAATCTTTATTTAAATCATTAATCCCACTTAAATCTTTAAATACTCCCTGCCTTCTATACTTATCTATTAAATTTTTGTCAAAGAAAAGATCAAAACCAGCGGAAATAAATATATCCGAAATTTCTTCTTCACTATCAATTTTTAATAATCCTTTTTTTAGCCAGTCGAGCCCCTGAGAAGCAGACTTTAGGTTTAGCGAAAGAGGATAATTCAGATCATCAGCCAGCTTCTCCAGTTCTTCAAATATAGGTATTTTAACCGGACAGGGTAATAACCCTTCAACTCTTATCTGATCAGCAGTATTTTGAGCCTTTTTTCCTATAAAGTTATCACTTTCTATTTTTTCTATTAAAATATCTTCTAACTTATCCAGATTGATCTGCTTTATTTCTGCCGCCTGTTTAAGAGTAATCATCCTACCAAAACTTTTCCTTTTTTCTTTATCAGCCAGCTGTTCAAAACCTCTGTTTACCAGTACTGATATCAGTTCAGGATACTGTCGGCATATTTCTGCTAAATTATCATCTCGAGAAAAATATTTATTGCTCATTTTTATCACTCCTGCTTTGTTTTAAAATAATTTTAAAATCTGTAAAACCAATTATATAACTGCATATATTTAAACACAAAATGTAATATTATTATTCAATATCAATCAATTTTGCTTACAATATAAAGTTTAGCATTTAACTCAACTTTAATCTGTGACTTATGTCACCTAATTCCTTGTAATTTTAAAAAAAATTGATTATCATATTATATAGAATATAATATGTTAGTAGAGGTGAAATTAATGTCGATAAAAAATAATGTGCCTTTTTTTAGTCTTTTATCAGAAGATGAATTGAAAGTTATAAATAGTATTGCATCCGAAAAAAAGTATAAAAAAGGTGAATACATTTTTTTTGAAGGAGAAACAGGCAGCAAATTCTTTGTTATCAAATCCGGCCAGGTCAAACTGGTAAAGATGATTGAAAATGGAGATGAACAAATATTAAATATTTTCTCCAATAATGATATAATTGCTGAAATAGTTGCTTTTGACAGGGGAAATTATCCTGCCAGTGCAGTAACAATGAAAAAAACTGATTTGATAATTTTTAATCAGGCTGATTTAGAAAATGTAATTATGGAAAATCCCGCTATTGGAATTAAACTGCTGCAGGAAATGAGCACCAGATTGCGCAGAGCACAGCAAAATGTAAGAGATATTGCTTTAAAAGACAGTTCTGGAAAAATGGCCAGCCTGCTGACTTTTTTATCTCAAAAATATGGTATAGAAAAAAATGGAAATATAATTCTTGATATACCTCTTACACAGCAGGAACTTGCCAGTATGATCGGCAGCAGCCGTGAAACTGTTTCCAGAATGCTGAGCCGGTTTGAAAGTGAAGGGATTATAAAAACCTCCAGAAAAAAAATAATAATATATAAACCGGAAGAATTGAAAAATTATCATTAAAAAACAGCCCTCGAGGGCTGTTTTTCTACCTTTATATTTCTTTCACCATTTTCTACAAAAAAATTTGTATCAGTATATATAACTTCTACTTTTTATTTAAACTTTAATCGGATAGGTTGTTGATAACCATTCACTCAATCTTTCCATTACAAACGTTATATCTACATCTATTTCTATTTTTAATATGCCGGCAGCTGTCATAAATCTCATTCCACTCCACAGAATATAATTTCACCTATCATTTATTTTAATTTTCGAAGTTTTATTCAATTATTTTAGCTAGGCTTTCAGCCATATCAGTCATTTCAACTGCTGCATTTTGAAGTTTTTCTGTTATAATCTTTTCGTTTTCTGTAAATTTAACAACTCTCTCGTTCATAACTTTAATATTAATTCGAGTATTTTCAGTTGCTTCATTAAGATTATTAATAAATCCTGTTATCTCCTTAACTGAAGATCCTGTCTCATCTGCTAGTTTTCTTATTTCATCTGCAACTACATTAAATCCATTTGCTTTTACATCTGCTCTTGCCGCTTCTATTGCGGCATTTAATCCCAGCATCTTTGTCTGATCAGAAACTGTTTTAATAAATTTTACTATATCATTTGTTTTCTGAAGGTTTGTTTTACTGCTTTCTGAGGCAGATCTTAATTTCTCTGCTGTCTCATCCAGATCCTTTATATTTTTTTGGTTGAGGCTGCTGATTTCCTCAATTGTACTCCCAATATCACCGGCAAGTCGACTGAGTTTATCTGCTTCTTCTTCCATTTTTTGTATCATATCTTCTCTGGAATTAACAATTTTAAAAAGAATTAAAGCAGTTTCTGAATCAATAATCTTTGTTTCTGCATCTGCTGATTCTTTCACCAATTCTGACAGCTTTCTATTTCCAGTGACCTCTAAAATTACTTTTTCTCCTTTTAAATTTAAAAGATCATTAAAATCATCATAAACAGGAATACTATTTTCTTTTGCTTTAATAATTCCTGGAGCAGAAAAATCTGAATCACAAACTCCAATGATATTTATGTCATCCATATTCAAAAAAGTATCTAAAATAGAGACTCCACCAGAACCTGCACCAATTATTCCAATATTAAGCATAAAACCCCTCCGCATTCCAAATTATAGTTGGATTTATTATTTTTACCAGACTAATGCAATATTATCCTCTTTATTAAATATATAACTTTTTACCTAAAAAATCAATAATTTGAACCGAGATTTTTTTCAATTAAATCAAATTATATAATAATATGTAACAAAACCATCCCTTTTTATTGGTATTTAAATGATCTTATTGTTTACTATTATACAATAATTAGGTATGTTTTTCTATTTTCTATAAGTAAATATATGTTTAATAATATCAACTAAAAAAAGACCTGCCGGCAATATGCTGACAGGCCTTAAATAGTCAATCATTATTAAAATTCTTATTCACCAGCCATAATAGCTGCAGCATCTTCTTTAACATCACCGGTTGGCTTAATATCAAACTTATCAACCAGTACATTTAATACATTCTCTGATATAAATGCTGGCAGTGTGGGTCCTAGACGAATTCCTTTGATCCCCAGAGATAGCAGTGCAAGTAATACTGCTACAGCTTTCTGCTCATACCAGGCAATATCATAAGAAATTGGTAAATCATTGATATCATCTACATCCATAGCTTCTTTAAGCTGTAAAGCAATATAAGCTAAGGAATAAGAGTCATTACACTGACCGGCATCTAATACTCTTGGAATTCCACCAATATCTCCCAGATCAAGCTTGTTGTAGCGGTACTTAGCACAGCCAGCTGTTAGAATCACAGCATCTTCTGGTAATTCTTTAGCCACATCTGTAAAGTATTCTCTGGATTTAAAGCGGCCATCACAGCCAGCCATTACTACAAAGCGTCCTATATCTCCATTTTTTACAGCCTCAATTACCTTGTCAGCTACACTCATTACAGTGTTGCGGGCATAACCACCAGGTATTGTACCTTCTTCTAACTGAACTGGTGAATCACAAGTTTTAGCCAATTTGATCAGTTCAGAAAAATCTTTGCTTTCTCCTTTTTTACGATCAGGAATATGGGTTACCTCAGGATATCCTGCCATTCCTGTTGTAAATATTCTATCTTTATAAGAATCTTTAACAGGTGTAATACAGTTTGTTGTCATAAGAATTGGACCATTAAATGATTCAAATTCTTTATCCTGATGCCACCATGAACCACCATAATTACCTACAAAATGATCATATTTTTTGAATGCTGGATATGAGTTAGCTGGCAGCATTTCTCCATGTGTATAAACATCTATACCAGTACCCTCAGTCTGCTCTAATAATTCTTCCATATCTTTTAGATCATGACCACTGATTAAAATACCAGGGTTATCACTAACTCCAATATTTACATCTGTTGGCTCCGGATGTCCATAAGTTGAAGTATTTGCTTCATCAAGTATAGCCATTGTCTCTACAGCCATTTCTCCGGTTTCCATAACCAGACCAACCAGATCATCTACACTTAAACTGTCATCAGTAGTGGCTGCCAGGCATTTTTGTGTAAACTTATCTATTTCCTCTTTATGTTTGCCCAGAATTCTGGCATGATCTCCATAAGCTGCAATACCCTTGAGTCCATATGTAGCCAGTTCTCTTAGAGATCTTACATCTACATCTTCTGTTTCCAGCACACCTATATTTTCACCTTTGCTGTAAAAGTCTTCAGCACTATCACTGTACCATGTACAGTGTTCGGGCAGATCTCCATCAAATTCTTTGCCATGATTTTCTTTATATGTTTTTTCAAATTTTGCTTTAACTTCATCTCGCAATGCAAAAGCCTCTTCAATTAAGTCTTCAAATCTTTCTGGATTAAAGTTTACGTTTGTTACTGTTGCAAATAGACCTTCCATAATAAATGGAGCTGTTTTTTTAGAAACCTCCACACCTTCTTCTTCAGCCTTTTCGGCATAAACAGAAATACCCTTGAGCACAAATATCAATAAATCCTGTAAATTTGCAACATCTGCATCTTTCCCACAGACACCTCTTGCTGTACAGCCTTCATTTTTAGCTGTTTCCTGACACTGATAACAAAACATTGACATAATATATTCCTCCCTTTTAAAAATAATCCATTATGGACTAAAAAATTTTAATCCATAAATTTAAAAAAAACAGACAAAATCAAGTACCTCAGTCAAGTATAATTATATATTAGTCAATATTATATTCTATGAGCTATATCACATAAGCATATATTACACTATTTTTTCTTTGCAGTTTTAAAATATCCCCCTCTAGTAGAACGCGAATCCAGAATATTGACAAATGATTCAGGTTCACAATCATCAATAATTTCGAAAAAATGCCTTAAATTTTTTCTTTCCAGTGTTACAAAAAGTATTTTTTTCTTCCCTTTTTTCCCTTCACCATCTACAACAGTTACTCCATATCCTTCTCCTCTCATTTGTTCTATCATTTCACAACTTGTATTGGATGTTATTACATTAACAGTTACCTGCCCAATAGCAACTTTTTCTTCAAGCAGACTTCCAACAAAATTACCTACTGCAAAACCCAGTGCATATACAATTAAATTAAATGGATTGTCAAGGGTTGTAACTACTCTATTTAAGGCAATAATATATACTATCACCTCAACAAAACCAATTAATGCTGCATATAATCTCTGAGATTTAAATATCATAAGAACCCGCATTGTACCTAAAGATACGTCGACAACTCTAGCCATAAAAATTAACAATCCACCTAATAATATCTTAATCATAAAATATTTCCTCCTATAGATATAATATCTATAGTAGTTTAACACTAAAGAAAAAAAAGTTCAATAGATATTTTTAATAGGAGTTTCCCCAAAATTTATTTTCAAGCTGCAAAAAGGGGGCTTTAGTCATCAACGAAATTTTTAGATTTATCTAAAACACAATTCGGTTGTGAAATAGGGCACACTAATCAATGAGTCCTCCTGACTCATGATTAGCTCACTCCATCCTGCAGTTCAACCCTATTTCTTCCTTCATTTCGTTAAGATTCATTGACTAAAAATTTCAATATTCCTGCATCTTCCCTTTTTGCAGCAGTATATAAAAAATGGGGAAAGTCCAGATATTTTTAAAGATTCTCCCCATTTTTTAACAATTTTTTCTTTATTTAAATATTAGGTTCTCCCATCAAAAGGTTATTTGCTCTCTAACTCATTTTTGTGGACACATCAATATTATAAAACATGTAAATGATAAAAAATTAAATTTTCAGAAAATATTTCACAATAAAATATCAGAAACAGAGAACAAATAGATATAACCTTATATTAAGAGAAAAGTTATCTATTTATTTTCTCTGTTCCTGATTTAAATTATAGTCTTATTCCAATATTTTATTGAATAAATTAATTGAATGGATTAAATAAGTAATATAAGTAATATAATTATGAAGTTTAAATTTTAACTTCATAATTACACTTATAAATGGTATATAAGCTGCTGTTTTTTAATAATCTTCCAGATGATACCATTCTGCATCATCAAGCCATGTGTTGGGGCGATTTACCATTTCAACAATGTTTTCTATAATTTTTTCGTGTTTTTTCTCTTCTTCGGCCAGCCTCTTAAATGTTTTTTTGACCTGTGGGAGATCTGATTCTTCAGCTTTTTCTGTATAAAAATCATAGCTTTTTGTTTCCATGTCTTTAGCCTGTTTATAAACATCAACCTGTTCTTTTGGCAGTACACCTTCTGGAAGTTCCTTTGAAATCTTTTCAAAAGCTTTTTTAGCTTTTGGCAGAATACCTGCTTCAACTTCATCAACTGTTTTTTCTTCTTTAAGCTGTTTTACTATTTCTTCATGTTTTTTCTCTTCTTCGGCCAGATCCAAAAAAACCTGTTTTAAGTTATCACTTGCTGATTCTGCAGCACATTTTTCGTAAAATTCGCGATTCTCTCTTTCAAAATTAATAGCAAAATCATAAATATTCATTATTATCCTCCTTTGAAATTTCTAACTTCAATATCACTTTTTCATAGATTTTTAGACAGAACCAAATTAAGTCTTTTCTGATTAATAAACAAATAAACACTAAATTTTATTTAAATTCATCCAGCAAATACTCCATGTCCTGAACCTCAACTTTTCTATTGACAAGAGCTCTATCTCCAAGAAATGGTATCCTATCTCTAAAAGTTGGCTTTTCTTCTTTATAAATTATCCCTATTGGAATCTTATCTCCAAATTCATCTGCTAATCTAACTGCAGCTTCATAATCAGATGGATCATGATCTTTCAATTTATATACTCTTTCTTTATACCACTGATAGGTATTAACCTTATTGAAAGATACACAGGGCTGAAAAATATCTATTAAAGCATAACCTCTGTGCTGTCTGGCAGCTTTTATCATTTCTTTAAGGTGTTCTCTATCACCAACAAAGCTCCTGGCTACAAAACTGGCCTTCATTCCCACAGCAAACCTAACCGGGTTAAACGGTTCAGCATTAATGCCGTGTGTCTGTACATCGGTTTTAATATCATATCCAGTTGTGGGAGATGCCTGTCCCTTTGTTAGACCATAAATCTGATTGTCATGGACAAGATGAATAATGTCAAGATTCCGCCTTATATTGTGCAGAATGTGATTTCCACCTTCACCATAGCTGCATCCATCTCCTGATTCAACAATTACTGTCATTTCTGGATTGGCCAGCTTCATACCAACTGCTGGAGGCAAAGATCTGCCGTGTAGACCATTAAACCCATTTACTTTTATATAGTGAGGCATCTTTGCAGCCTGACCGATTCCGGTAAACATCGTTATCTGTTCCGGATTTAAATCCATTTCAGTCAGAGCTTCAGAAAGCGCTGTCCTGAGTGGAAAGTTGCCACATCCAGGACACCAGGCAGTTTCACGGTCTGCTTCAAAATTTTTTAGTTCTGCCATTATTATTTCACCTCTTCCTTAAATCTTCTATAGATTTCTCTACCTGAGAAAGGACGTCCATCATATTTTACAATACTGTAATCTGCTTTTATTCCTGTTTCACTTCTAACAAGTCTGGCAAACTGTGAACTGGCATTACTCTCAACAAAAATCAGTTCTGCTCCATTTTCTGCTTTTTCTCTGATGGTTTTTTCTGGTAAAGGCCAGACATCTCCAAATGCAAGCTGTGCCACTTTAAATTCATCTGAAAGCATCTTTCTTGCCTCAGCTATCGGCCCAGCAGTAGAACCCCAACCGACAAAAATATATTCCGGCTTATCAGATCCATAATAATCTGGCTCACAGAGGTCGTTATCTTTCAATTTCTGCAGTTTTTTGGCTCTTTTTTTGACCATCATATTTCTTTTTTCTCCATCTTCAACAATATGGCCCAGTTCATCGTGCTCATCACTGTCGGTCAGCACAATCTGGCCTTTAAGCTGGCCCGGATATGCCCTCGGTGATATACCATCTGCTGTATATTTATAACGTTTATATTCTTCTTCTACCTGATCTTCATCTACAAAATAGCGCTCTATTTTTAAATCATCAAGATTTATTCTGTCTATTGTTTTAGATGCATCTGCCAAAAACTGATTACTTAATATAATTACCGGTATCTGATATTTTTCTGCAATATCAAAAGCCCGAAATGTCTGATAAACTGCATCTTCCTGATCCTTAGGTGCCAGAACCATAAGGGGAAATTCATCCTGAGAAATATTAACTGCAAAAAGCAGATCCCCCTGTCCTGTTCTAGTGGGGAGACCTGTAGCAGGACCAGGACGCTGTACATCAGCAATTACTACTGGAGTTTCTGTAATTCCAGCCAGTCCAACTCCTTCGGCCATAAGGGCCAGTCCTCCACCAGAAGTACCTGTCATAGACCGCATTCCACTATAGGAACCTCCAAGAACCATATTTATTGCTGCAATTTCATCTTCTGCCTGTTCAACAACAATACCCAGTTCTTCCTGTTTCCCTGCCAGGTAATTTAAAATACCTGTGGATGGGGACATTGGATAGGCAGCATAAAAACTGACACCTGCAAGTGCTGCTCCAAGACCGACCGCACTATTTCCATCAATAACCATTCTATCTTTTTTAGTTCCCAGATCTTTTAAATTAAATAGCTGTTTTCCTGCTTCATAACCCTTCTTTAGTAGTTTTTTATTGTCTTCAATAACACTTTTTTTATCAGCAAAATGCTCTTCAAGCACTTTTTCTGCTTCAGTAATGGGTAAACCCAGCACCTTTAAAGCAGTTCCAACAAACACCGTATTAACTGCTTTCGGATTAATTTCTTCTGCCATACTGGCTGCATCTATCTTTACAATATCATCTTCTTCCTCACCAGATGAAGAAATAATAATACCATCTTCATTAACATCATCTCGGTGAATTTCTACAGTTTCTTCATTAAGGGCAAGGAGTAAATCAATTCCTGGATCAGGCCCATCAATTTTTTCATCACTTATTCTAACCTGCATAAAGTTGTGTCCACCTCTAATACGAGACATATAATCTTTACTGCTGAAAAGATAATATCCATAGCGCGAAAATGTTTTGGTAAGCAGGGATTCAACAGTTTTCAACCCCTGACCTGCTTCTCCTCCAATAAGAATATTTAAATCCAACTTTATTACCTCCTTTACTTCCTTATAATCGAAACTCCTCCACTTATAGTATTAAATAAATTAACGGAAAATCCTGCTTTATACTGGAAAATATTTGTTTTAGATATTTTAAGACTGTGTTTTTGCTGAAAATATATTACATAATCAAAGTTCTTTAAAATTCATCTACAGAGATTCAAATTCGTCAGGCAGTTTATCAGAATATCCATAATAATATTTTAAAAAATCGCTTATTCTTACTGCGGAATTTCCATCCCCATATGGATTCATTTTTTCGCAGGTATTTTTATAATCATCCTCATTTTCTATTAGCTTTGATGCTGTTTCCATAATTTTATAATAATCAGTTCCTGTTTTGATAACTGTCCTGGCTTTAAGTGCTTCAGGCCTTTCTGTCGTATCTCTTAAAACCAGTACCGGTTTCCCAAGTGATGGAGCTTCCTCCTGTATGCCCCCTGAATCTGTAAGTATCAAGTATGATCGATCCATTAAATTTACAAAAGGCAGATAATCCAGAGGTTCAATAAGGTGAATATTTTTTTTGCCTTCCAGTATTGAACTGCTTAATTCCCTCACTGAAGGATTTAAATGAACTGGAAATACAGCTTCTACATTATCATATTTTTCTGTTAGATGGAGAACAGCCCTAAATATATTTTCCATTCCTTTACCCAGATTTTCTCTGCGGTGTGCTGTTAATAACAAAATTTTTTTATTTTTAAAATCAATTTTATTCAAGTTTTTATCACTAAAATTATATTTTTTGTCTGCAGTATCATAAAGTGCATCAATTACTGTATTTCCTGTTACAAAAATTTTCTCCTCTGCAACATTTTCTAACAGAAGATTTTTTGCTGCAGTTCTGGTGGGAGCAAAATGTATATCTGCCAGTACAGCTGTAAGTCTTCTATTAATTTCTTCAGGATATGGTGAATATTTATTATGAGTTCTTAATCCTGCTTCAACATGGGCCACCTCAATCTGATGATAAAATGATGCCAGAGCCCCAACAAATGTTGAAGAAGTATCACCATGCACCAAAATTAAATCTGGTTTTTCCTGTTCAAGAATAATCTCGATTTCTGATAAAACACGTATTGTAATATCAGATAAAGTCTGATTTTTTTTCATAATGTCCAGATCATAATCTACTTTTATTGAAAAAAGATCAAGCACCTGATCGAGCATTTCACGGTGCTGTGCTGTTGCTGTAACTAAAACTTCAAATTCATGCTGTTTTTTCAATTCTTTTATTACCGGGGCCATCTTTATTGCCTCAGGCCTTGTTCCAAAAACAGCCATAATTTTCTTTTTCTGCATATAATCATTCCTCATCTTCTGTATTACAAAAAATAGTTTCTCTAAATTTATACTTATTTTATTTTTATTAATTACTGATTACTATTATTAATTACTGATTACTATATGTATTTCTATATATATTAGCTAAAACCTGCTTAATATTTTTTCCAGATATTTTCATCAAATTTTCCCAGTATTTTTCCCACATAAACCCTATTTAAACTGCTCTCTTTAAAACTTAACAATCCTTTTATTCTCTGGTTTTCTCTCCTCACCTTTTCTGCAGCTTCCTGAACTTTTCCTACTTCATTTTATATAGGTTATTATGTATACAAATGTTCGCTATTCCAACAATAAAATACCGCCATATGGCGGTATTTTAACACTTAAATTTATTTTAAAACTACAGCTGCTTCAGGACCATTGACTCTAAAGGTGAAAGTTTCTAAGAAGAACAATTCTACTTCATCACCTTCATATCCAGTATATCCAAGTGAAATATCCTGACCAACTGTTAATTCGAAATCTCCACCTCGTTCAGAAACAAGCAGACCTCTATTGCCAAGATCAGGTACTAACAGGGCACCATTTTCCACCATTTCCTCAACTTTTCGTTTTAGTGGATAGCCTTTGTCATCAAGTTCATAAAGAAGAGAATATAATTCAGGTCCTAATAAAAGCCTTTTATCTCCACCAACACCATTTTCTTCAAATAGTGACAGTGCTTTAAGCAGACCTGTAATCATTTCTTTTTCTCCACCTGATAGACTTACCTCACTATATTCTGATGCTTCCAGAATACCGGTTATTCCTGCCTTTTCAAGTCCAAAAAATACAGCCTTATTTTCAGCTTTGGCAAGTTTTTTTGCTGCTTCCAGCAGTGGGTCAGTTTCTACATCTTCAGCACCACGGGCAAGAGCTTCTATTTCAGTCAATTTCATTTTAAATGGAACTTTTATTTCTACAAGGGGCAGTACTTCGCGAGATGCATAGGTAACACCCTCAACATCTTCTACTCCCATTGGTGCAAAACGACCTGTATTTATTGCAGATAGATCAAGACCAAAAGGACCTTTAAAACCTACAATTTTTCTGGCTTTTAATTTTAATTCCAGAACTTCTTTTGCCTCTTCATCCAAAAAATCCCATGCTTCTGCAGGGAATGGAGCTAATGAACGTTTTAATACATTCATTACTATTCGCCTCCTCTCATATTGCCGAGACCTAGTGAACCATCACCTGATACATTTTCAGCCTCTTCAACTTCACCATCTTCTTCAATTTCTGTTATCTTTGCAGTTTGAAAAAGAAAAGTCCTCAACATTTCATCCCAGACAGGACTATTTCGGCGCAGCCATTCCAGGCCCATACATGCGTGTTCAATTTCCTCATCACGGTTGTGTTCAACAATAGCCTGTACTTCTGGATCATCTGTAGCTACAGCACGTTGATTGTACCAATCTATAGCTTCCATTTCTTCGATCACACTTTTAATTATCCTGTGATACTCCACTGCCTCAGGTGTCAATTTTTCAAGTGGTTCATGATATTCTCCGCTCATATTTACCTCCCCTTTCCGTATAAGTTTATCTAAACACTTAACATTTACATTATATATTTTTCCCATATTAATGTCAAATAAATAGGCACATAACAGGGTTAAGCTCCTTCAGTAATTACTTTTTTAATTTTAAATTACAAATTTTACTTTAAAAAACGCCTGCTATCTTGCCTTGTAATGTATGGCTCCACCCAGCATATCAAGTGCAGCTTCATGAATTACTTCTGCAGTGGTAGGATGAGCATGAATAGTTTCTGCCAGTGCTTCAATTTTTAGTCCGGAATTAACTGCAAGTGTCAGCTCAGCAATTAAATCAGTTGCCTCTATACCTATTATAGCTGCACCAATTACTTTCTCTGTATTTTTTTCAGCAATTATCTTAACTTTACCCTCTCTTTCTCCCATTGCCATAACCTTTCCACTGGCTGCAAATGGAAACCTTCCAACTTTATAATCAATTCCTTTTTCTGCTGCTTCTTCTTCACTTAATCCCACTGTTGCCACTTCCGGTGAAGTAAATATTGCTCCTGGAACAGCATCATAATTCATCTTATGTTTTTCAGCAAAGATATTTTCTACAGCTATTATTCCCTGATGTGATGCAACATGTGCAAGCAGAATTTTGTCTGTCACATCTCCAATAGCATAAATATTATCTATATTTGTCCTAAGATAATCATCTACAATAATTCCACCACGCCTCTCCTCAGTCTCAACACCTACTTTGTCCAGATTTAAACCTTTATGATAGGGTTTTCTTCCAACTGCCATAAGAACTCTTTCACCGGAGACCATTTTCTTTTTATCTTTCTGAGAAAAAATAACTTCATATTCACCGTCAGATTTTTTTATTTCCTCAACTTCTGCACCTGTTTTGACGGTTATTCTTCTTCTCCTGGCAGATTTATTTAATTCTTCTGCTATTTCAGTGTCAACACCTGTCACAAGCTGATCTAAATATTCTAATACAGTTACATCTACTCCAAAATTATTAAAGATAAACGCAAATTCCATTCCAATAATTCCACCACCAACAACAATTAAACTATCAGGAAGCTCTTCCATACTGAGTGCAGTTCTGCTGTCAAGTATTCCATCCAGATCTGCACCAGGAATCGGTAAATTGGATGCCTGAGAACCGGTTGCAATAATAATATTCTCAGCTTCTATAATCTTTTCTCCATCACTGTTTTTAACAGAAAGATGGTTTTTATCTACAAATGAAGCTTCTCCTTCAGCAGTATCAACATTATTGGCCTCAAGAAGATGCTCCACACCTTTTACCAGCCTGCTCACAATTTTATCTTTTCTTGCTACAACTTTTGGAAAATCAACTTCAGCACCATCTACATTTATTCCAAAGCTGGAAGCATCTTTAATATCAGCAAAAACTTCAGCTGACCTAACAAATGCTTTTGTTGGTATACAACCCCAGTTGAGGCAGGTGCCTCCAATAGCTTCTTTTTCTATTAAGAGAACATCTTTTCCCATCTGACCGGCTTTAATTGCTGCAACATAACCACCAGGTCCACCACCAACAACGGCTAATTCATATTTTTTTTCTGACATTTTATCAGCTCCTATTTTTTGAAAGATGATCTAATTACTTCTCTTTTTAAATCAAGGTCTTTAACAAGACCTGTAAAAGTATTAAGAATTTTTTCCTGAATACCATAAATATAAGGGTCAGAAAGTTTTCTTTCCTGCCTGTCTTTATCTATTGTTATTTTTTCTTTAATCCCTTTTCCTCCACCGGCAAGAATATATATTTTATCTGCCAGAAGAACTGCTTCCTCAGGATCGTGAGTTATCAAAAAAATGCTTATAGAACTTTCCTGATGTATTACAGTTATAAGCTTACGCAGATTGTATTTAGTTTTTGTATCGAGAGATTTAAATGGTTCATCCATAAATACCAGATCAGGTATAATAGAAAATGCTCTAATTAGTTCAAGCCTCTGTTTCATTCCGCCTGAAAGTTCGTGGGGATAATTATCTTTAAACTTCTTTAAACCTGCCATATCAAGCAGAATTTTCCGCAGTTTAGCTGCTTTTTCCTCCTGCAAAAAATTTTGCTGTATAAAAGCAAGATTTCCCGATACTGTCTTCCAAGGAAGCAGCCTTGGTTCCTGAAATACATACCCTAACCGCATTGTATTATCTTTAATAATCTCTCCAGAGTCTGCTTTTTCTAAGCCTGATGCGATTCTAAAAATAGTTGTTTTTCCACTTCCCGAAGGGCCGAGCAGACATGTTATTTCCCCTGCATATAATTCCATATTCAATTTTTTCAGCACCGAATAATTATCATAACTTTTACTTACATTTTTTAGTTTTAATATTTTATTTTTCATATCTCCACCTGCTGACTTTTTGCTTTAGTCTTTCCAGCAGGTAATACTCCACAAAAAGCATAAACACTACCAGTACGACTGTCCAGGCAAATAATTCAGCTGTCTTAAGATTGCTGTTTGCCATACTTATCCGATAACCAATTCCACTGGAAGAACCAATAAACTCTGCAAAAACAGATGACTTCCAGGCAAAAGAAAATGCAATACTCAATGCAGAAACTGTTGAAGGCAAAATCCCCGGGAGATAGATATCTCTAAAAATTTTATATTTTGGCGTGGAATAAGCTTCTGCCATTTCAATAAGACCATAATCTATACTATCTATTCCCTGAAATATGTTAACAAAAATAACAGGCATAGAAACTATAAATATTAAAAATATTGGTGTCAGGTCTTCTGCAACTCCAAACCACACTACGGCCAGTGCAATCCATACAACCGGTGGAGCCGCCTGGATAATTGTTATAAAAGGCCTTAAAGCCCTACTCAAAAAATTAAATTTCTTTAATATCACTGCAAGTACAAAACCTGTTATAACTGCTGCCAGATAACCAATAAAAGTTCTTTTAAATGTTATAAATAAGCTTTTTGCAAGAACTCCATTTTGAATAATAGAATTTAGTTCAGCCAGAGTTTCAGCAGGTGAAGGTAAAATTAAGGTGTTAAAATGTGCTGCCAGCTGATTCCAGCACAGTAAAAACAACAGCAGAACAATCCAGAAAGGTTTAGTAATAAAATTCTTCATTTGGCATCCTTCCGCCAATCATATCAGGGTACATCTGAAGGATTTTTTGGAAATAACGATCAGTAAGTTTTCTGCTTTCAGATTTAGCATAAATGTTAAGATTTATTCTGCTGAAAGATTTCTCTATAACTTCTGCCGGCATACTAAAATATTTTGAAGCAAGTTCAGCAGCTTCTCCAGGATTTTCATTAACCCATTCAATTCCCTGTCTGTAAACTTCATTAATTATTTCAGTTACTGCTTTATTTTTACTTTCAAATTTACCGCTTACAAATAATCCTACAAAAGGTATTCTCCTATCACCATGTATCTTCTCCCATTCTTTTTGTATATCTAGAGAAATATGTATATTATCTGATTTTGCAGATGTTACTGTTACCAGTGGTTCAGGAAGGACTACTGCATCCAGATTTCCTGCCAAAAAGTATTTTGCTGCACCAGGAAGTGGTCTGTAGACAAGATTTACCTCATCTAGGCTGATTCCATTTTCCTGCAGCAGATAGCGGACCAAAAAATCAAGTGGCCCTCCTTTGAGCAGTACACCAACTGATTTCCCTTTCAAGTCTTCCCAGCTTTCTGCTTTAAATCCACGGGTTAATAGATAATCTATACCCCATGTGTTAATATTTAGCATTTTTAAATCAATACCCTGATTGTAAATTTTTGCACCAACATTGGCACCAGTTACAAGAAAATCTATTTCATTTTTTGCCAGTAGTGCAACTCCTCTGCTGTGATCTGAAGAAATATTTAACTCTAAATCAATTACTCCATTAAGTTTATCCTCTTTTTCCATCCACAAAAATGGTACTGCTGCTGGAATTGGAGGTGACTGAACGGTTACCTTCTGTACTGCCTGCACACTGCAAAAAAACGATGATGTTATCAATATTATAAACAGCAGAAAAATTATCATTTTTTTTGCAGATAAAATGTTTTCCAACTTTAATCACCCCCATAAAAACTATTAATCATTTAGCAGCCCCTGAATAATGATCTCTGATGCTTCCCTTTCGTCAAGTCCTCTGGCCATCAGTGTCTGCAGCTGTGTACTGTCCACACTTCCAATAGCTGCTTCATGAGTAACCTTAGCTTCCGGATGACTAACTTCTACAATTGGAACTGCTCTTGCTACAGCTTTATCCTTAATAATCTCTGTACAGTCAACATGTCCCATTGCTCCAGCTGCTCCTGCTGTTAGTTCATTATATATTTCTGCCTCACCACTATCTTTTAATGCAATTTTAGAATCAAGTACACCCCTGGAATTTTTTCCGTTTAAATGACCAGCTTCCCGAATTTTGATAAAATCATCTTTCTGACCACTTATTCTGGCCAACATCTCAACAGCTGCATTATCTGCAAGTTCAGCTTCATAATCAAAATCTATTTTCCCAACCCTTCCTTTCAAAAGATCAAATTTTGTTGTCAGCTTCCCATCGGACTTAACATTTATATCTGATCTGGCAATTACTTCCACACCACCATTATCCCCATGAAAATGATGTTCTTTATAGATGTAAGATCCATGTGGATCTATATTAATAACAGCATCCATAATATGCTCTACTTTAACAGCATTGGGAAAAATGCAGTCTGCTCTAACCTCAACATGTGCATTTTCTTTTACATGTACATTCATATCAATTTTCTGTCTTCCTTCTTCTGGCAGAACACCAAAACACATGTGGACTGGATTTTTTATTTTATAACCACTTTCAACTGTTACAAATACTTTAACAGTATCTTCAGCGGTCTTTTCAGCCTGAACATTAAGACCTTCAACAGTATGCTGACCAAGAATTTTATCCCGTTCCAAAACTATATGAGCCACATCACTGTCAGAAAAAACATCCTCTCCCCCTGCATCTTTATAGGCATCTACCATCATCTGATAATCATTCATTAGCTGGCCACCTCCGTATCACACTCTACTTCTTTGTGGCAGGGCAGACAGTATGACTTAAAGTAATCACTTATTGCATCAGGTTTCCCCTGACGGATAATTTCTCCTTCACAAACTAAAGCAGCTCTATCTGCATAGTGAAGCATTTCTTCAGAATGTGTGATAAGCAGTATTCCAGTTCCATTTTCGCGAAAATGATTGATAACTTCACCAATATTGTTTAAAGCTACCACATCCACTCCAGAATCAGGTTCATCCAGTATAACAAGATCCGGCTCCATTAAAATTAGAGAGGCAAGTTCTATCCTTTTTCTTTCACCACCACTTAGGGTTTTATCAATAAATCGATCCAGATACTGACCGGGCCTAATTGCTACCTGATTTAAAGCATCTCTAATCTTTTTTTCAGATACATCTTCACCTCTGCTTTTTAGACCAAGGGATAAAAATTCTCGCACAGTTACCCCATGATATCTGGCCGGCTCCTGCCAGGCAAGAGTCAGCCCCAGTTTTGCTCTTTCATTAATTTTCATTTTATTTAAATTTTTACCTTTAAAAACTATCTCTCCTTTTTGAGGTTGATAATTATTAATCCCCATTAAGGTGTAAGCCAGTGTAGATTTCCCACATCCATTTGGTCCAATCAGAGCAAAAACCTCACCCTGTTCAATAGAAAACTCCATTCCTTTTAAAATTTCTGCTTCATCTATAGTTAGGTGAATATCTTTAACTTCCAACAATTTTGACATACTGTTCCTCTCACTTTCTAAATTATAATGTTAGTTTATTCAAGTCCTAAAAATTCCTCTATCTTATCTGCATGATGACCTAGAATAATTATATGGTGGTTTCCAATCGGATCAGCAAGTAGATAATCAGCACTGCCGGGAAGATGTAATTTAATCTGTGTTCTGCAGGCATCTGGGCTGTTGAGATTTTCAGTAATTTTTCCTTCTGCTATAAAATACTGTTCAAGTCCTTCTCCACCTATTTTAAGAACCGTTGCAGGGCCTTCTTTTATTATACCCTGAATACCGACTCCCATTCCAGTCTCAAAATGGGATCTTAAAATATATTTTTCAGTCATATCTGTTGCTGCTGTACAGTGAGCAAAAATGACCTCATCATTATTTTTATCAACTTTTACTGGATTGGCCATAAAAGGTATATTCCCGGTTATTATTTTGGAAAAATACATGGTAAACAGTGCCGGTATATCACCTTCACATCCAGCTGTAATATCCTCATTATTTAGCTCTGAAAGGGCCAGACATCCGGTAGTATTTAGTTTTTCGACCAGATCAAAGCATCTTAAAGTCAGTGCATCAAGCTGATATTTATCAACTATTTTTTTTAAAACAAGATATAGTTTAGCTGCAGAAAAAACATCATTTCTGCTGTTTTCTACCATTTTTTCAGATTTATTTATGAATTTATTTGCCGTTTTTTTAGCTTCCAAATCATCCACATCATTATAAAGCAGTTCTACTTCATGTAAATCAATATCAATAAAATCTGTTCCCCAATGATGAGAAGCATGCTCATAATTAATTTCACTTGCTATTAGCCAATCAGATGGACAACCAATAACACCCATTTTTGATGCCGCTATTTGGTCTCTTATTTTTTTATATTCTGCAAGTTTTTTAATCTCATCTATTATATTTTCCGGTTCACCATGCAGTATTTTCCCATTTTCTCCCTGCTTTTTTATAAAACTGAGAATCTCCATTGCAGCAGGAAGTGAGTTATGAAGTTCTGTACTCAGCAGATATATAGGTCTGGGAAGAAATTGATAAAAATCCAAAAATATATTTTCAGTTCCACCTGATTTGACAAATACTAAAACAAAATCATAATTTTCAAAAGTATTTTCATCAATACTGTCAGAACTTACCTCTTCAACCACAAAAGAATTTTTAATTTTTTCACTAATTTCTTCTAAAGAAGAATTTATTTTTTCTTCATTATGAACTGGAGAAATTAGTGATACTAAAGCTATTTTCATTAATAATCTCCTCCTTAATATCTCAACAAACAACTTGATATTTTAACTTAGGACTTTTAGAACAAAATATCCTTTGGACTTCTTTATTACAGTAAGGTTAAATTTTGTTGATGTCGGAAATTATAAATCCATAAATTTTATCCATAATAAACCATCTGGTATAATTTCCTGGTCATTAAAGAAAACTGCCCTAAGGGGCAGTTTAGATAGATTAACAGCTACAAATCTAACAGATCCGAAATCCGGGTATAAGTTTTCTGACCAATACCTTTAACATTCATTATTTCTTCCTTTGTTGTAAATACTTCTTTTTTTCTATGTGCAATTATTCTATCTGCAAATGTTGGCCCTATCCCTGGCAGAAGTCTTAGTTCTTCTTTTTTGGCTTTATTTATATTTATTTTTTTTTTATCTTTTTTCTTCCCTTTTTTACTATGCTTACTTTTTTTTGCTGATTTAACAAATGCCGCTTCATCTTTTTCATCAAAATCTTCTTCTTTTTCTTCATGTGCTTTAACAAAAGCTGCTTCATCATCTTCCAATTCTTTTTTGTGTTCAAAAGATTCACGCATTCCGGACTCTTCCTCTGCACCACTGTTAAATTCAATCTCTTTTTTCTTATTATTCTCTCTGGTTTCAGCCCTTTTCTCATGACTTTTCCTGGAAGCTCTAACAGGTGCAGCTTCTTCTTCATCAGACCAGTCTTCTTCAACAGGTTCTTTCATGCCTGATTCTCCAGCACCTTCTTCACTTTTCTCAGAAGCTTTCACAGAACCGGATTCTTCCTCCTCACTGTCATTCCCACTGGACAGCTCAGCATAGAGGTCATCATACTCTTCAGCAGAATGTTCCCAACTGTAATTCATATCCATAACCCTCCTTATTAATTTGTGCCAGATATCCGTTCTATGATAGAATGACACAGCCCTCTGTACAGTATATAACATATCATGAGCATTGTAATTGTTAAAGCTAAAACCTGTGCCTTCACCGGTTTCTTCACTGTAAGAATCAACTGTATCATTTAAACCACCGGTTTCTCTAACAATGGGAATAGTACCATAACGAAAACTTATCAGCTGACTTAAACCACATGGCTCATATTTTGATGGCATCAAGAATATATCACTACCTGCATATATTTTTTTTGCAAGTTCAGAATCATAAAATATATTCACTGCAAGTTTTCCGGCATATCTTTCAGACTGTGAATGAAAAAAGTCTTCGTATTTTTTATCTCCGGTTCCAAGAATAATCATCTGAATATTTAAATCCATTAGCTCCTGAAATACACCTTTAACAAGATCAAGTCCCTTCTGATCTACAAGTCTAGAAATTATGGAAATAATTGGTATATCTGCATTCACTTCCAGCCCCATTTCTTGCTGAAGCCGGTTTTTATTCTCATCTTTTCCAGAAATATCACTACTGCTGTAATTAACATATATTTCAGAATCTGCTTCAGGATTAAATTTTTCATAGCTTATTCCATTAATAATTCCACTCAAATCATCTGCCCTCAGCCTTAAAGCATAATCCAGTCCTTCACCAAAATATTCTGTTCTAATTTCTTCAGCATAAGTTTTACTTACAGTTGTTATATGATCAGCATACATTATACCCGATTTCATATAATTTAACAAACCATTATGGCGGATATTACCACTATACCAGTGATGTGGCGGTAGAGAAAGAAGATCTGAAGTAAGTTCTCTACCAAACTCGCCCTGATAGCGCAAATTATGAATAGTAAATACCGTCTTTATATCACTGTAAAAATCCTGCTGCCTGTATCTATCTGCAAAAAGAAGCGGCAGTGGGCCTGTCTGCCAGTCATTGGCATGTATTATATCGGGCTTGAAATCAATTACAGGCAGCATATCCAGAACAGCCTGAGAAAAAAATGCAAATTGTTCAAAATTGTCTTCATTTTCGTATAGTGAATCACGATCAAAATAATATTTATTATCAACAAAATAAACGGTAATTCCATCATATTCTAATTTATTTATTCCCACATATGTATCTCTCCAGGCAAGTTTAGTGCGAAAATGACAGACTGGTTCCATTTTTTCTTTATATTCAGCTGGTATCTGTCTGTATTCTGGTATTACCAATCGCATGTCATGTCCCTGCTTTTTAATAGCCTGGGGAAGAGAACCGGCAACATCTGCTAAACCACCAGTTTTAACAAATGGATCGGCTTCAGAGGCTGCAAATAAAATCTTTAATTTTTTACCCATTTTTACACCTCCAGTGTAAAGGTAAAACAAAACTATTGATCTATTTAAATAAATCTATCCAAAAATTATTTTTTTCTGTTTCCTTATACTATTAGTTTATTAAACCTTATAAATAATGTCAACAAAATAATAAAAAATAAAAATACACATCAAATCTATCTATTTTACAAAAATATTTGTATGTATTCTTCTCGGCTTATTTAGATAAAATAAAGGAAAAATTCTCAAAATAGAGAAATAGTATAATAAGGTATTAGTATTATATAATGTTTAAAAATTTTTGAATTGTTATAGAAATTATTGAAAGGAGGAGATATATGAATTCAGAAAAATATCCAGGTGATTATGATCGCTATCTTTTTCATCAGGGAAGACATTATGAATCATATAGATTTTTAGGTGCACATCCTGTTAAAGAAAATGGAAAACATGGGGTTCGTTTTTCTGTCTGGGCTCCATCTGCAGAAAAAGTTAATGTAATCGGTGATTTTAACAGCTGGGATAAAAGAAAAAATCCCCTCAATAAATTGACAGATTCCGGAATATGGACAGGTTTTGTAGAAGAAGCTAAAATTGGGATGTTATATAAATACTGGATTAGAGGTTACAGAGGTCTAAAAAGAATTAAAGCAGATCCCTATGCTCTAAGACAGGAAAAAAGTCCCGGTACAGCTTCACAAATTTATAAATTAGATAATTTCGGCTGGAATGATAATAAATGGCTTCAGCAGCGAAAAGAAAAAAACCCGTTAAAACAGCCTATTTCTATTTATGAAGTTCATCTGGGATCATGGAAGAAAAAAGATGGTGAACTTATGAACTACCGAGAAATAGCTGATGAACTTATTTCTTACGTAAAAAATATGGGATTTACTCATATTGAATTAATGCCTTTAACAGAATATCCCTATCCTGGCTCATGGGGGTATCAAACTACAGGTTACTTTGCACTGACATCCCGTTATGGAAAGCCAGAAGACTTTATGTATTTTGTAAACAAATGCCACAAAAACAATCTGGCCGTTATAATGGACTGGGTACCCAGCCATTTTTGTAAAGATGATCACGGTCTGCGCCTCTTTGATGGCACACACCTATTTGAAAGCAGTGATCCCAGAAGAGCTGAAAATATACAGTGGGACACACTAAATTTTGACTTTGCTCAAAATGAAGTCTGGAGTTTTCTAATTTCAAGCGCCGATTTCTGGTTTAACACCTATCATATTGATGGTCTGCGGGTTGATGCTGTAAGTAATATGCTGTATCTCAACTATGAAAAGGAAGATGGCCAGTGGGCAGCAAACAAATATGGTGGATTTGAAAACTTAAATGCAATAGAATTTATTAAAGAATTAAACAGAGAGATGTTTAACCGCTATCCCGGTATTTTAATGATTGCTGAAGAGTCAAGTGCCTGGCCTCTGGTAACAGCTCCTGTTCACGATGGTGGACTTGGTTTTAATTATAAATGGAATATGGGCTGGATGAATGACACACTGGATTATATGGAAAAACCTCCTCTATACCGCAAATGGAGCCACAACAATTTGACCTTTTCTATTATGTACACAAATAGCGAAAATTATATTCTCCCTCTTTCTCATGATGAGGTTGTTCATGGGAAAAAATCCCTTCTTGATAAAATGCCTGGAGACTACTGGCAGAAATTTGCTAATTTAAGGCTGTTATACACCTATATGTACTCCCACCCCGGAAAAAATCTTTTATTTATGGGGGGCGAGTTTGGTCAATTTGTTGAATGGAACTTCAAAAATGAACTGGATTGGTTTCTACTGGATTATGATAAACACAGAGAAATTAAAAGTTTTGTACAGGAGTTAAACAATCTATATAAAAAAGAAAAATCCCTATGGGAATTGGATCATGAACAGGATGGATTCCAGTGGATTGAAGCAGATGATTATAAACAAAGTGTTATAAGTTATATACGCAAGTCAGAAAATGAAAAACAGCAGATAATTGTGATATGTAATTTTACACCTGTTCCCAGAGATAATTATCGTATTGGAGTTCCCAGGCCAGGTGAATATGAACTTATATTAAATAGTGATCAAAAAGCTTTTGGAGGTTCAGATTATGAAACTTCTGCCAGAGTCAAAGCCAAAAAAAAGAATTCCCACGGATTTGATTATTCTCTGGACATTAATCTGCCTCCACTTGCTGGCTTATATTTTAAATATAAGCCAAAATAGAAGTAAGCAGCGATAGTTAAAGTTAAATAATAGTTAAGAGCTATAAAAGGAGGTAAAGCTATGGCAAACCCGGAACTTCTAGCAATGATTCTGGCAGGAGGAAAAGGAAGCAGGTTAGGAGTACTGACAAAAAATATAGCCAAACCCGCTGTTCCATTTGGCGGAGAATACAGATTAATCGATTTCCCTTTAAGTAACTGTTCAAACTCTGGTATTGATACAGTTGGAGTACTCACACAGTACAAACCTTTAGTGCTCAATTCTTATATAGGTAATGGAAGGTCCTGGGATCTTGATCTAAACAGAGGTGGAGTTACTGTTCTTCCCCCATATGTAAAAGAAACTGGTGGCTCCTGGTATAGAGGAACAGCTGATGCAATCTATCAAAATATTGAGTTTATAGATATAAATGATCCCGAATATGTTCTTATACTTTCCGGTGATCATATATACAAAATGGATTATTCTCTGATGCTGGATTATCATAAAGAAAAAAATGCAGAAGCTACTATAGGGGTTCTGGAAGTTCCTTTAGAAGATGCCAATCGATTTGGGATAATGAATACAGATAATTCACAGCGAATATTTGAATTCCAGGAAAAACCAGAAAATCCCAAAAACAATCTGGCTTCAATGGGAATCTATATTTTTAAATGGGAAACACTAAAAAAATATCTTTTAAAAGATGCAGAAAATGACGATTCTGATGGAGATTTTGGAAAAGACATTATTCCTGCTATGATTAATAATGATCTACAGATTTATGCATATAAATTTACAGATTATTGGAAGGATGTTGGTACAATTAAAAGTTACTGGAGAGCTCATATGGATCTTCTTGGTGACTCACCTGAACTTAATCTGCACGACAGAAACTGGATTATATATTCGGTTAACCCAAACAAACCTCCACAATATATAGCAGAAACTGCAGAGGTAGACCACTCATTAATAAATAAAGGCACACAGGTTTTAGGAAAAATAAAAAATTCAGTTCTGTTTTTCGGAGTTCTGGTTGAAAGAGATGTAATTATAGAAAACTCTGTAATTCTTCCTAACAGCCGGATTGGGAAAGGCAGTCATATCAAAAACTCCATTATTGGCAGAAATGTTACAGTAGAAGCAAATTCCAAAATAGGTGCTGATAATCAAACAGAAGAATTAAAGATAACTGTAGTTGGAGATGAGGAAACTGTAAAGAAAAATTCCAGTATAAAATCCGGAACGGTGGTGGGAAAATGATGATGACACCAGTTTACAGCAAAAGTGGACCTTATATGAGCAATGTAATGGGTATAATTAATAATGCACTCAATGAAACTTTTCTGGAAAAACTAACAAATCACAGGTCTCTTGCTTCAGTTCCATACGGATCCCGCTACAGACTGATAGATTTTCCTCTTTCTAATATGGTTAACTCTGGCATAACAAATGTGGGAATTCTGCTGGAAAGTAAATATCGGTCACTAATGGATCACATAGGTTTTGGAAAAGCATGGGATTTAGACAGGAAAAGAAATGGTCTCTTTATTCTTCCCCCCGCACATATTTATCAAAACAATAGAGCTTACAAAGGAGATCTGCAGAATTTTTCCAGCAATATAGACTATATAAAGCGGAGTACACAGGAATATGTTATAATAACAAGCCCCAATATTGTCTGTAATATAGACTATCGTGATGCTTTTCAATACCATATAGAAAATGAAAATGATATAACAATTATTTATAAAGAAATGGATGTTTTTCGCCGGGATACTTCCTACACTGTGATAAATACAGATGATAATGACAGGATTATAGATATGAAAGTAAACCCGGATAAAAATTTTTACAAAAAAATTTCACTGCAGAGATATATAATAAAAAAAGATCTTCTGCTCGAAATAATTGATAACTGTATATCAAAAGGAGAATGGGATTTCGTCAAAAATGCCATTATAGGTAATATTAAAAATTTAAAGGTATATGGATATCCTTTTCACTCTTATGCATCAGTTATTAATTCAATAAATGGTTATTATAAAAGTAATTTAGAACTTTTAAAACCTGATGTCTGGCAGGAATTATTTCTAAAAAATGGCTCTATTTTTACTAAACCTAAAGATGAAGCGCCAAGTGAATATAAGGAAAGTTCAATAGCCAGAAATATTTTGGCCGCAAATGGCTGCATTATTGAAGGTGAGGTCAGAAACAGCATTCTATTTAGAGGAGTTAAAATTCATCCAGATTCTTTTATAAAAAATTCAATAATAATGCAGAAATCAGAAATTGGCCCTGGTGCAAAATTGGAAAATGTAATTTTAGATAAAGGAGTAACTATTACAGCCGATAAAGAACTAAAAGGGGACACCAACTATCCAGTTATATTAGAAAAAAATTCTATAGTTTAATTCAGCATCCTGTCAGCAATGCGGCTGAATATATAACCATTGCACTTAGGGGTGGAACCTGTACTTCATCTGAGTAGAAAATCCTTATCGGTTCTGTACCTGCTTCCTTATCATCAACTACAATAGCCCATGTCCTTTTCTGTGGTAAATTAAACTGAGTCCACTTATGATTAGGATTATAAAAAACAGCTACTTTTTCCCAACCATCTCCATTGGCATGGTTATCAATATAAAATCCAACAGTATTAACCGGAGATTGTATAAGCTTAATTTTCTTCCTTATCTCCTCTTTGTTTATCATTCTAAAGGCTGGATGGTGGCTGCGCAGATTTATCAGTCCTTTGATATAATTAAAATGCTCATTATAGGTTGTTTTTCGCTCCCACTTTAACTGATTTACAAATATACCAGAATTATAACTGTTTTTATCACCAAATTTTGTCCTCAAAAATTCTGTTCCCGCCTGAATAAAGGGAACTCCTTGAGAAGTAAATAACACAGCCATAGCCAGCCTGTGCATTTTTCTTCTTGTTTTTTCATCTGCACCCGGACAGGAAAATGCTAATTTGTCCCAAAGAGTTAAATTATCATGTGAGTCAGCATAATTGATAGTTTCTGATGCTTTTTGTGTAAATCCATACAGACTTCTTTCTGGAAATCCGACAGAACCAATTACACCCTCATATATTTCTTTCTCTAAATCTGTTTTCCCCTGAATAAATCCTTTTTTCTGGCCATCATTATCTCCTTTTATTGTATTGCGAAAATTATCATTAAATACTGCAATATCTGTTCCTTTCTGACTTCCTTTTTTAAAAATCTGATGTTTTTCAAGCTGAGGTGGCAGTGCAGTCCAGGGTTCACCATAAATTATAATTGAATCATTTTCTTTTTTTAATCTTTCGGCTGCCTGAAGAATAGTTTTTTTATCAACTGCACTCATCAAATCAAATCTAAAGCCATCAATATGATATTCTCTGCTCCAGTATAAAAGAGAATCTATTATATATTTTCTCATCATAGGTCTTTCACTGGCAATTTCATTTCCAACTCCAGATGCATTAGCAAATTTTCCAAGTCTATCAAAACGATAAAAATAATCTGGAAACAGTATCTCGAAGGGAGAACTTTCTGTTTGATATGTGTGGTTATAAACAACATCCATAATTACACCAATATCATGTGAATGCAGCACTTTAACCATTTTTTTAAATTCATATATTCTGCTTTCATTAGCTGGATTGGAAGCATAGGATCCTTCTGGAACCATATAAAAGAGCGGATCATATCCCCAATTATAACTGTTAATATCCATGTCATCTGCTGTGGCAAAATCAAATACAGGTAATAAATGAACATGAGTAATTCCCAGCTCTTTAAGATGAGCCAGTCCGCTGAGCAGACCTTCTCTGTTTGTTGTGTGCCTCTCTGTAAAAGCAGTGTATTTTCCCTTATGCCTGATACCACTTTCTTTAGAAATAGAAAAATCTTTGACATGCAGCTCATATATAACCGCATCAACAGGACTATTTAGCTCAACTTTTTTGTCATACGACCAGGTAGGTGGAAATACTTCAGAAGGATCTACAATCAGTCCACACCGACTGTTGGTTCCAACAGCTTTTACCCATGGATCGACAAAACTTGTTTCTATTGACTCTTTTTTTAACCTTATTTTATAATAATTACCTTTTATATCTGCAGTAAGTTTTACCTGCCAGGTACCATTAATCGACTGCTCCAGCTTATATTCAGCTACTTTATCTTCAGCTCTGTCATCAGAGTAAATATCAATATATGCTTTCTCTGCAGGTGGAGACCAGATCCTATAATTTATATTTTCTTTATCAAAAGTAAATCCCAGATCATCACCAGAATAAAACATTTTATCCTCATCAACTTCAAAAACATTATATGTCAAAATATCAACTCCTATAATACAAGAAAAATAATAATTTTATCTGATTTGCAAAAACCATAAGCTGAACTTTTAAAAATAATACTTCTGCTATTAAATTAATTATTCTCTATTAATTATCCGTCTCCTTTAAATTACAGCTGCAAATTAAAATATTTCTCAAATTTCTAAATTTTTAGTACTGAAAATTATTATCATGTGTCCACAAAAATGGTATTTGCGGAACATTAGGCATTTTTCGTTAATCAATCTTAATGAGTTAGAGACGCAAATACCCTTTTTGTAGGAAAACCTTATTATAAGGAAATCACTTATTAATTATAGCTAAAAAACAGGTTATTTAACTTTTATGTAGAAGTAATAGCAAATAGAACGGTTCTGATTTGTAATTAAAAAAGATTATATTATAACCTGATATTTACTCAATTTGAAAGGGGGGAGTTTATAAATGGAAGATATTATCAAACATGTAGCTTTTTTAAATCCTCATGGTAATTTTGACAGCAGCGACTGCTGCTGGGGAGAGCATCCTGATTTTAATGGTCAGCTGGTTTATGTTAAAGAAATTGCCCGAGCTCTGGCAGAAATGGGAATAAATGTCGATATTATTACAAGAAAAATAAATGACCCTAACTGGCCAGATTTTTCTCAGCTCTATGACTCATATTCAGACTGCAGTAATTTAAGAATAATAAGGCTCACTTTTGGCGGCAGCAAATTTCTTCCCAAAGAAAAATTATGGCCGCATATTAAGGAATATGCAGACTGTATTTCGGAATTTTATGATGAAGAAGGAAGTTTTCCAGATTTTTTTACATCACATTACGCTGATGGTGGACTTGCCGGAGTCCTGTTAAAAGAAAAAATGAACACCCCTTTCTCATTTACTGCTCACTCTCTTGCTGCACAGGAAATTGACAAATTAGCATCCAAAAAACACAGTTTTATAGAAGGTATTCAGCTTAACAATTTTCACTGTCGTATAACTGCAGAAAGACTTGCTTTAAAATACTGCAGCCAGATTATTGTCAGCAGTGAAGAGGAACGCTTTAAAGAATATGCACATCCATATTATAATGATATTGTAGATGTTGATGACAATAGCAAATTTACTTTACTACCTCCAGAATCCAGCAGCAAAATTTATGATCTTAAATCCCTCAATAAAATTGCTTCAGCTTATCTAGATGCTATAAAAAAAGGTACCTCAAAAAGAGTGAATATAGAAGATGCAAAAATACCATCATACTTTTATTTACCTGACAGTGATAATGAGAAGAAACTGCTCGAGCAATTTAAATCAGAAATTAAATAGGAGTTTCCCCAAAATTTATTTTCAAGCTGCAAAAAGGGGGCTTTAGTCATCAACGAAATTTTTAGATTTATCTAAAACTCAATTCGGGTGTGAAATAGGGCACACTAATCAATGAGTCCTCCTGACTCATGATTAGCTCACTCCATCCTGTAGTTCAACCCTATTTCTTCCTTCATTTCGTTAAGATTCATTGACTAAAAATTTCAATATTCCTGCATCTCCCCTTTTTGCAGCAGTATATAAAAAATGGGGAAAGTCCAGGAAATTAAAATATAGACTTTTGAAAAATAAATGATATAATAAGAAAATGAGAAGTTATTAAAACCAATATATTAACAATAAAACTTATAAGGAGTGAATTTTTTATATATGAACAATAATAAACCACATACAGCTTATTTCTGTATGGAATACGGACTGGACAAAGAAATGAGAATTTATGCAGGTGGACTCGGTATTTTAGCAGGTGATATTTTAAAAGCAGCTAAAGAATACGGGTATCCAATTACTGGAATCGGAATACTCTGGCGCAAAGGTTATACTAAACAACTGATAGGTCAGGATGGAAGGCCTTTTGACCATTACCCCGTAAATGAAGAGATCTACGAACATGCTGTTGATACTGGAGAAACGGTAACTGTAACAATAAGGGATCAGGAAGTAAAATTAAAAATATGGAAGCTGGATAAATATAATAATGCCAGTCTCTATCTGCTTGATGCAAATTTACCTGAAAACAGAAAATATCAGACTATAACTGACCATCTTTATGGTGGCTTTAATGATAAAAGAATTGCTCAGGAAATCATTCTGGGTATTGGTGGTGTAAGAGCTATCCGAAAACTTGGTCTAAATATTGATATTTATCATTTTAATGAAGGCCATGCTGTACTGGCAGGTACAGAACTTATTAGAGAAAAGATGGATTCAGGTAAGGATTTTAAAAAAGCATGGGAAGAAATAAAAGAAAATATTGTATTTACCACCCATACCCCTGTTAAAGAAGGTAATGAAACACACAGCCTTGACAGCCTCAAAAAAATGAGTGCTTTTAATGGGTTAAACAGGGAACAAATGAAGGCAATAGGTGACAGCCCCTTCAGCATGACTGTTGCTGGTTTGAGACTGGCAAAAATTTCAAATGGTGTTTCAAAATTGCACGGTCAAACATCCAGGGCCATGTGGAGTAATGTAAAAGGAAAATCAGATATTATCTCAATAACAAATGGTATTCACCGCGGGACATGGGTCGATAATAGGATTAAAGAAAATATTAATAATCGACAAAAACTCGCTTCAGTTCATCAGGAAATGAAAAAAGAACTGATTAATTTTGTTTTTAAGAAAACAGGCGCAGAACTTAATTCAGAAAACTTATTAATAGGTTTTGCAAGACGGGCTGCACCCTATAAAAGACCAAATCTCATTTTTAGTAAACCTGAGGTTATTGATCCTTATCTTGAAGAAGGAAAAATACAGCTTATTTTTTCCGGAAAAGCTCACCCAATGGATGATAAGGGAAAAGATATAATTGCAGATATTGTTAAAAAATCGAGAGAATTTCCAAACAGTGTTGTCTTTTTAGAAGATTACGACATGGAAATAGCTCATTATCTAACCCGTGGTTGTGATGTCTGGCTGAATAATCCCCGCAAACCACTGGAAGCAAGTGGAACCTCAGGTATGAAAGCAGCTATGAATGGAGTCCTAAATCTGAGCATTTTAGATGGTTGGTGGGTTGAAGGCTGTGAACATGGGATTAACGGCTGGCAGTTTGGAGATGGTTATATGGGAGATGGTCAGGATGAAAGTGATCTTTATGCTCTGCACCGCATCTTATTTAACGAAGTAGTTGATGTTTATTATAACAATAAACAGCGCTGGCAGGAGATGCTTTACGAGAGTATACATTCCACTTATGAAAGATTTTCTGCTGAAAGAATGCTGAAAAGATATTATGAAGAAATGTACAACTAATTTGATAAAATATAAAAAATAGGGTAGGGTCAGCTTTTCAGCTGGCCCTTTATAAATATCTGCTTAAAGCCTTGTCAGCAGATCAAACAAAAAAGTGAGCTTTTTAAGCTCACTCAATAAACATGGCTTCTTTAAGACTAAAAGCTTCATCTTCACCTACTAAATATTTAACTATCTCAAGAGCAAATTCAGCTGCAGCACCTGCTCCTCTTGCAGTAATTAAATTTCTATCCACAACAACTCTTTCTTCACTGTAATTAGCAGATTCCATTTCCGAATCATATCCCGGGTAACTTGTCGCTTCTCTATCCTTCAATACTCCTGCAGCTTCAAGTACGATAGGTGCAGCACAGATAGCTGCTATCAGCCCTTTTTTTGCATTGATATTTTTAATCAAATTCAGCAGTTCAGAGCTTTCTCTCAAGTTGGCCGCACCAGGCATACCTCCTGGAAGAACCACAGCATCAAAATAATAATTGAGAACATCTTTTAATCTTTTATCTGTTTCTATTTTTAATTTATGTGCTCCCTTTACAACATCTGTATCAAGCCCAACTGTAATAACTTCAATTCCTGCCCTTCTTAGAATATCAATACTTGTCACAGCCTCTATTTCTTCAAAACCTTCTGCCAGTGGAATAATTACCATTTTCATTTTTCTTCCCCCTCATTTAAAGAATCAATCCCAGCAGTTGACTTATCTAACTGATTAGTAGAAAATTTGTCTAAAAAATCTTCCGGCAGAGATTTGAGATGATAATCCCTCTGTGGAAATGGAATTTCAATATTATTTTCTTTGAACTTATCCCAGATGGAAAAAAGAATCTTACTGCGTATATTTTGAATACCATTTCTGGGATCATTTATCCAAAACCTTATTTCAAAATTAACTGAACTATCACCAAAATCTTTTAATAAACACACAGGTTCAGGATTATTAAGGATTCTATCTTTATCCTGAGTGGCTTCAAGTATTAATTTTTCTACAAGTCGGAGATCACTATCATATGAAACACCCACAGGAGCATCTACTCTAACCAGCTCATCACTATAAGACCAGTTAATAACTTCTTTTGTAATAAAATCTTCATTTGGAATTAAATATTCTTTTCCCGCTCTAGTTACGATAGAGACAAATCTTGTGTCAAGCTTTTTTACCCATCCATATACATCACTTATTTCTACAACATCACCAGGCTTAATAGATTTATCGAGCAGGATAATGATACCGCTGATAAAATTAGAAACTATTTTTTGCAGTCCAAAACCAATCCCAACTCCTATTGCACCACCTAAAAATGCAAATGCACTTAAATCAATTCCAATACTGCTCAAAGTGAACAAAACTGCTGCTGTGAAAATCAAAAATTTAGCAATTTTATTCAATAAAACTTTTACAGAAGGTGTTAGTCCATCAGTCTTATCAACTCTCATTGTAACAAGTGTACTTATCTTCCCTGCAGCCCAGAAAAGAATGGTAAAAATAATTATACCTTTAAGAATAAGCAGTAATGAAATGCGCAGATTACCACTGCTGAAAGAAAGGCTGTCTAAAAAGGATATTGTTTCATCATAAATATTTAATATCTTTAAAGCTGCTACAGCCCAGATTAAAACTGATAATATTTTATACTCATGTTTTCTTGGCAGGAATATGGAAATAAATTTAATAATTACCCAGGCGGTGATAAGATTTCCTGCAATACTAATAAATAAATTTGGCAATGAAAAAACAAGTGTAATAATGTAATAAAATCCAATAAGAAACATTAAGGTAAATGGATATGATAGTTTATTAAAAATCCATTCTGTTTTTACACTGCTTAGGGGCTTAATTTTATTTACTAAAGATTCTAAATACCTGCGCAAAATCTTACTCAAAAAATAGGCAGCAGAACTGAGTAATAATAAAACTGCCAGTTCGATTAAATTAGAGAAAACAAATAAATTATTATATATCCAGTCAATAATCAGATTGTAATATTTGCTGATCTGTTGTGTATTTAACATAATTATCATCCAATCCAATCTTATTTATAGTTAAAGTGAACCTCTCCCGCTAAATTAAAGTGTAGATTTAAAAGGAGTTTTCTTGCAACATTTTTAATAAAAAGGCTAAAATTTTTCAGCTGTCTAATTATATTCTGGTACATTTAAAGATAAAAACTAATTGTTTCTTCTATCCCTTCTGAAAAAGATGTTTCTGGATACCAGTTTAATTTTTTAGATGCTTTTTTGCTGCTCAAATAACTCTGTTTAATATCTCCAGGGCGCTCCAGTCTGTATTCTGGTTCTAAATCTTTATTTAATATTTTATTAAATAAAGCAGCAGTTTTATTAATTGATATCTCCTTTTCTGTACTAATATTAAATATACCACTGCAGTCTGACTTTAAAGCTGATAGATTTGCTCTGGCAATATCTTTAACATATATAAAATCACGAGTCTGTTCTCCATCCCCATAGATAATAGGCTTTTTATTATGTGACATCCTGTCAGCAAAAATAGCAATTACTCCACCCTCTCCAGCAGCTCCCTGTCTTGGGCCATAAACATTTGCATATCTTAAAATACTATACTGAAAATTATAAAGTCTGCTGAAATTAATAATATAATGCTCTGGTGTATGTTTGGATATCCCATATGGTGAATCAGGGTTTATAGGATGCTTTTCATCTATAGGAAGATATTCTGGTTCTCCATATACTGCAGCTGAAGAGGCATATATGAATTTATTTACAGCAAATTTTTTGGCCATCTGCAGAAGATTTATAGTTCCCAAAATATTATTTTTTGCATCATAAAAAGGATCTTCAATTGAAGTCTGTACATCTATTTGAGCAGCATGATGAATTATACAATCAAAACTGCTGTTTTTAAAAACAGATTCAAGATTATCATTTAAATCGATTTTAATAAAATTAGCTTTTAAATTTATATTACTTTTTTTTCCACTGCTTAAATTATCAAGTATTGTTACATTATATCCATTATCAATTAATAAATCCGTAATATGTGAAGCAATAAAACCTGCTCCTCCTGTTATAAGAATATTATCCATTATTTCCCACCTCAATATCATCTCTCCAGCACAGTATTTTTTATAAAACTTCTGTGCATATATTTATCTTAAATATATACTTCTAGCATCAGATGCTTTTTCCTTTTTATGATACTTTTAATTTTTTATGTATAAATTTTTTCAATTTTTAAATTATAGATTCCAATAAAAGTTAATTTATTTAAAATTCATTGATATATCTTCTTCTTTATAGTAAACTGAAAGTGGGTTCTAATTTATAATATATTATTTTTTAATTTTAAAAACATTAAAATTTAGAAAGGTTTAAACATATGAAATTCATATCAGTTTTAGCAGTAATTTTTATAGTATTAGGAATAATAGAAAGACACAAACATAAAAAAAATCTCTCAAAAATCCCTTATATTATACATATTAATGGAATACGAGGAAAATCATCTACAACAAGATTAACTGCTGGCGCATTAAGACATGCAGGATTTAAGGTTCTTGCTAAAATAACTGGTTCTGCTGCCAGAATTATTTTTTCTGATGGAAGTGAACAGGAAATAATACGACATGGACCACCCAGCATTTCTGAACAAAAAAAAATAGTTCAACTGGCGGTAAAAGAAAACGTGGATGTGCTTGTAATAGAATGTATGGCCATCTCCCCGGAAATCCAGTGGAGCAGCGAAAATTTATTTTTAAATGCAGATTATATGGTAATTACTAATATTAGAAATGATCACCTGGACAAAATGGGCAGCAGTTTAACAGAAATTGCTGATACCATATGTTTAAGTCTGCCTTACAATGCTCATGTTGTATCATCAGAATATCATCTTTACAGCTTTATTAAAGAAAAAGCTGAAATGCGCAATAATCAATTTATTTCAACCAGAGATATTATTTTTTCTGAAGATGAACTAAAAAAATTTGATAAACAGGTTTTTTCAGATAATGCTGCCTGTGCTCTTAAAATTGCCCGGCATTTTGGAATAGACAGGAAAACTGCCTTAAACGGAATGTACACTGCATCTGAAGATCCAGGCAGTTTAAAATATTATCATTTAGAAGAGAAAATGAGAAATATAGTTTTTGTTAAAGCTTTTGCTGCCAATGACAGGGATTCGACAGAAATAATATGGAAGCGTACTGCTGAAAAAATAAAGAAATTTTCTGTAGATAATCCACAGGTTTTTGCTCTAATCAGCCACCGCAGTGATAGAGCATTCCGGCTTAAAGAATTTGCTGACTTTCTAACTGTCGAAAATAGATTTGATGGGTATATTTTGAGTGGGGCATTAAAATTTCGCCAGAAAAGACTATTGAAAAAAAGAACAAAACAAAAAAAACCTATTTTGAAACTGCATCTTTTTAATACATTCTATACATACAGACATCTTTCTGCTTTTTTTAGTAAAGTTAAAGAAGATAAAGATATAATAATATTTGGCTGTGGAAACATACATGGTGATGCAGAAATAATCTCTGAATTTTTTGAAAAATATGGAGTTGAATTAAAATGATAATAGAATCAGTGGGAATAGGAATTTTACTGAGTTTTATCTTTACAGAAATAACCGGTTTTTACACAGGAGGTATAATTGTTCCCGGATATCTTGCTTTTTTCTGGCAGGCTCCATACAGAATTTTAGCAACTGTACTGACATCTCTATTAACCTATTATTTTGTGAAATTTTTATCAAATTATGTTATTATGTACAGCAGAAGGAGATTTACTGCCTGTGTTATTATTGGTTATCTGATTGGCTGGTTTTATAGATCACTTTTTATTGAATATTTTCCAGTAAGCGAAGATTTAAGAGTCATCGGTTACATAATACCTGGTCTGCTTGCAAATGATATGCTGAGACAGGGTATTACTGCAACATTATCCTCTCTAGCTGTTGTTTCAATTTTTGTTAGGTTGTCAATGATGTTATTTGTTTAAAGGAGCTAAAATATGTTCACAAACTGGATAAAAGGTAAAATAAATATAAAAACAATAGTTATATCTTCTTTAATTGCTGTTTCTGCACTATTAATATTATCCTTCAGCAATTATAGAACTGAACATCCATCATTTGATAAGCAGATCAAAGCCGCCCAAAAAATGAAAAAAGCCGAAAATATTCTTTATGAAGAGAAAACTGCTTTGGGATATCAAATTGATAGTTCTCTAGATCCCAATAGAACAGCACTGATTGGAAAAGAATATACTAAAATTACAACTACATTAGGTGATTTAAAAGCTAAAAGAACAGCTGCAAATCCAGATTTTGCTGCCCTTATTGTAAAATATTTTTATCAATTAGATTTAAAAAAAGGAGATAAAATTGCAGTTGGTGCCAGCGGTTCTTTTCCCGGACTTATTTTGGCCGTTCTTTCAGCAGCAGAAATAATGGAGCTGGATGTATCCCTCATCTATTCTATTGGTGCTTCAATGTATGGAGCAAATATTCCAGACTTTACTTTTATTGACATGCTCAAATACCTCAGACAGCACAATATTATAAGTACAGAAATAACTGCCTTATCTTTTGGTGGTGATAATGATCGAGCAGATAACTTATTTTTTATAGATGATAAAAAAACATTTTTTGATATTGCTGATCGAAGTAATATCCCTTTAATTTATGAGGATACTCTGTCAGAAAGTATTCACAAAAGAATTGATATTTTTTCTGATTTTTCCAAAAATGATAAGATTAAATGTTTTATTAATATTGGAGGAGCTTCTGCAAATTTTGGCAGCACATCTTCATCGGTTAAATTTAATAATGGATTAACTATTCCAGGACATCTGAATACAGAATATGCAGAAAATGGTCTTATCTCTTACTATTTATCTAAAAATATTCCTGTTATACATCTGCTCAATATTGAAAATCTGGCGCATAAAAGCGGAATACAGGTAGACCCTGTTCCTCTACCAAAACCTGGTAAATCAGATGTATATTATATTGTTAAATATAATAAAACACTAATTAAATTTTTTCTTCTACTGATTGCTTTACCTCTAATTTTTTCAATAATATCTGGAAAGCTAAAAAAGGAGGTTAAATAATGAACCACAAGTTTTTTATATCTTTTTTACTCTGTATTATATTATTATTTGCTTTTAAGCCATTCTTACAGGCAGAAGATTTAAAAATTCATCCAGCCCAGCCGGTGGTAATAACCTGTCCGGGTCAAAATCCCGATGGTATCATGATAAAAGTTGTGCTCGAAAATCAAAATGTTAATTTCAAATACCGTCCTCTGCTTCAGGCTGAAGATATGGAGGGATATTCTACACTAATAATTGCAGTGGGACACAGCTGTAAGGGTGTTGGAGCTGCCGGAATAGATTATGAATATGAACTTCTAAGAACAAAAAACCTGATTAAAAAAGCAGAAAAAACCGGCACATTTATTCTTCTTACTCATCTTGGTGGAACAGGCCGCCGAGAAAATAGATCAGATAAACTTTTAGATGTTGTCACTCCACATGCTGATTATATGATTATCTCTAAAGACAGCAATTTTGATAATTATTTTTCTAAAGCATCAAAAAAATATAATATCCCACTTGAAATAACAGAAAATCTATCTCAAATAAAACCCATCCTGGCCAATCTTTTTCAGAGTCAGTCTCAGACTGTAGAATATTATATCAATGGAAATCAAACAGAAACTACTGTAGTTATAAACGCTGGAACTCACGGCAATGAAACTGTTCCACGGCTGGCTGCAGTAAAAATGCTGGAACCCTTCGTTGATGGGGGAAGAATAATAATTATTCCAAGGGCAAATCCTAAAGCTATATCTGCCGGAGTAAGAAACTACCCAAAAGGAGAATTATTAAACCGATCTTTTCCTGGAAATCCCAATGGCACATATGCAGAAAAAAGAGCTTCAGAAATATATAATCTAATTAAAGGGTTTTCTCCTGACCTGCTGATAGATTTACATGAATCACAGGAATTTAATTTTATAAATAAAAACTATTTAGGACAGTCACTGATAGCATATGCCGATGAAAATTCTATCTGGCAGGGAGCGGAAGCTGTTGAATCTATTAATTCTGATATAAAGGAAAAAATAGAAAAGTTTGTTTTAATTAGCCCTCCTATTGAAGGAAGTTTAACCTGGGCTGTTGGACAAAATTTAAAAATTCCTTCTTTTACACTAGAAACCTGTGTAAAACTTCCAGAAAAAAAGCGCTTTGAATATCAGCTTAATTTAATAACCACTTTACTAAAAATCAATGGAGTTGAGCTGAAATGGCCATAAGCCTCAGTCTAAAAAAATTGGATAAAAGCAAATTTTTTACATCAATAATTATAATTATTTTAGCTCTCATACTGCCATCATTTACAAAAGAACTTCAATATAATTTAATTAAACAGCTATATAAAAGTATTTCTGCCCAGGACAGCGGACTTCTGCTGCTTGTTTCTGCAAAATTGGTTATGCTCAACACACTCAGACATCTTCCTATATATTTAGGAGCTTTTATTCTTGCAGAAAGTCTTGAAAACTATGGTCCATTTAGGAATTTCACTTTTCTTATTACCCTTATAATAATTCCTGTAATATATCAGCTTATTAGCTGGATTTACGATATAGCATTTGTTTTTGCAGGGCCATCTTATTTAACTATTATAATTATATTCATACTACACTACATAACAAAGAAGATACATCATATTTTTATCAAAACAATAATTATTTCCCTATTTCTTTTCAGTATTGACTGGCTGGACATTATACCCTTTTTGTCTAATTATGGATTTGGCAGAGGCGAAATTATTATATCTATTAGAGAAGTAACAGAATTTATCGATGCAGAATATATTATAAACTTTTTTGGTTTTACTTTTTCAATAATAATTATGATCAATGCATTAATATTAACCAGAGTTGTAGTTGATTATTATAATAATTTATATCTTATTGAAGAAAGTAGAAAAAAAGAAGAAAAAATAAGGGAACTGGAGCTGGAAGCTGTAAAATCCAGATATTTTAGTGAGATAAAACATTTGGTTCACGATTTAAAAACACCCCTGGTAACCATACAGGGTCTAAGTGGTGTAATTGATATGAAAATAAAAGATCAAAAAATACACGAATATACAGAAAAAATAAACAGCTCAGCAGAAAAAATGTCTCAAATGATATCTGAAATTCTTTATGAAGATAAAAAAAGAAAAATTTCTATAGAAGAGCTGTTTGATTTTCTCAAAATTCAGCTTGCACTGGAAGAAATTAGTGATCATGTATCTTTTAATTATGATAAAAATATAGATATTGAAGCAAATAAAGTCAGACTGTCGCGTGCTTTAATAAATTTGATAGATAACTCTCTTAAAGCTATTGATCCCGAAAATGGAAAAATTGATATAAATGCCAGAAAACAAAATAACAAAATACATATTTCTATTAGAGATAATGGAAAAGGTATACCTGAAGATAAAATAGATAACATCTGGAAAATTGGTTATACAACCGGTATGGAAAATACAGGTCTGGGGCTGCATTTTGTTAAAAAAGTTATAGAAAGTCATGGTGGAACAATCAATATTGACAGCAAATTTCACCAGGGAACTGAAGCAGAGATAATATTACCGGAGGTGCATTAATGTGAAAAAAATACTGGCAGTTGATGACGAAAAAGATATTCTTTTTACATTAGAAGCTGTTGCTGAAGCAGCAGGATTTAATATTACCACAACCTTACTTGGAACTGAAGCTTTAAAATACGCAAAAAATGAAGAATTTGATTTATTAATGATTGATTACCATATGCCTGATATAAATGGTTTAAAATTAGTTAAAGAAATAAGAAAAATTAATAACTCAATACCTATACTTGTTTTAACTGTCGATGAATCTCTTGATCTTGCTGAAAAATTTCTGAATGCAGGTGCGGATGATTTTGCAAACAAGCCGATAAGAACTGCTGATCTAATTTCCAGAATCAATCTTCATTTAAATTATAATGACAGCAAATATCATTTTCCTTATAATATAAACAGCCTTGATATTCCTAAAGGAATGAGCCTAAAAACTTTAAAGATTATATATAATTATCTAAATAAAATTCAAAGTCCCAAAACCATCCAGGAAATCTCTAATGAAACAAATTTAGCATACCAGACTGTCCACCGCTACTTAAACTTTCTTAATGAAAAAAACATCGCCATAGTAAAACTTGATTATGGTAAAGTTGGCAGACCAATCCATAAATACAAACTGAAGTAACAGCAATAATTTTTATTAAAAATTATATATAGGTTCTCCCACAAAAAGGTTTTTTCTCATGATTTTGTAAAACCAAACCATCAATTCTGAACTAACAACAGGTTCACAGTTGATGGTTTTTTAATTTTTTGAATTTTTTGAGAGAAATAAGAGAAAAAATAGGATAAATAAAATAATAGTTGAAATCTATATATGTGAATAAAATAATTTAAAAAGGAGGAAAGATAATGTTTAAAAAGATTTTACTTTTAACAGTAGTTACAATATTTACTCTGAGTTTTATTACTTCTGCTGCCCTGCCTGTATTTGAGCAGCCAGCTGTAGTTACAACCTGTGGACAAAGTCCAGGTGCACTGATGGTAAAAATGATCTGCCAGCAGGCTGGAGTTGAATGTGAGCAGAAAGATCTGCTTACAGCAGCTGATCTTGAGGGAAGCAATTATAAAACTCTGATTGTCACAATGGGTACCAGTGGTAAAGGTATGGGTGCTGCCGGTACAAATATGAATCAGGAAGCAGAAAGAATTAATGCTTTAATAAAAACTGCTAAAGAAAACGGCCTGAAGGTTTTGGGTGCTCATATTGAGGGTATGTCAAGGCGTGTTGACGAAAATGATGCAAAATCAATAGAAATTGTTATGCCGCAAAGTGATGCTCTAATTATAAAAGAATCAAGTAATGAAGATGGATTTTTTACAGAAAAGAGCGAAGAATTAGATATTCCTGCCATATATTTTGATAAGAATATGGAAATGGGAGAAGCAGTCAAAGAACTGTTCGATGTTCAATAAAAGTTTAACTGTTACTGAAATGAGGTGTATTTAATGTTTTTACATGCTGGAATTGTACTCATCATAATAGCAGTAACTTTTGCTGTCGGAACATATTTCAAATTAGGAATTGAGCTGGCAATGCTTCTGTCAGCTCTGGCTGCTGCTATTTATCATACCGGTGGTGTTCCGGTAAGGCATCTTGTAGAAGGTGCATTTACATATTACGATGTATCACTGATATTTATTACAGCAACTCTTTTTATCAATCTGGTTAAAGAGTCCGGTGGTATTGCATTCATGGTAAGAAAAATAATAATTCGATTTCATGAACACCGCTATTTAACTCTTTTATTTCTAACATTTGTACTTATGATACCGGGAGCTCTTACAGGTGCCGGAGCTGCCACAGTATTAACTGTAGGTACACTTGTAGGTACAGTACTGATATATATGGGAATATCTGAAACAAGAACTGCAGCAATAATCTTTCTCTGTGCTTCTATGAGTGCTGCTGCCCCTCCTATTAATCTCTGGGCCATGATGGCTGCTGCTGGAGCAAATATGCCCTATGTAGGATTTATGCAGCCCCTGCTGGTAATAACAGTTATCGGAGCCTTATTTACAATGTTTTTTTTAGGAGCAAAAGGAGAAAATCCAGAGCTTGATAAAATTTTGAAAGAACTTCCAGTACCTCCAGAAAAAATGAACTGGACTAGGGTAGGCACACCTTTCCTTATACTTATAGTCTTAATTGTTGCGGGAAGATTATTTCCATTTAAAATGCCGATTTTAGGTCTGCCGCTTATGTTTTTAATCTCAGCATTAGCAATGTTTATTCTCAGTCCTAAAAAACTTAATATTCTAAATATTGCCGGAAAAACAATTAGATCACTTATTCCTCTTGTTGGAATTATGATTGTTGTTGGAATTTTAATTCAAATTATGGCCTTAAGTGGTGCCAGAGGTTTGATCTCACTGGCTGTGGTAACCCTTCCTGTCTGGTTTTTATTTGCTTCACTCTTTATAATTCTGCCTGTCTCAGAAGGTCTGCTGCAGTATGCTGTAGCTCCACTGCTTGGAGTTCCTCTAATATTTCTCTTTAATATGAAAGGATTTAATCCAGTTATAATACTTTCAGCCATGGCAGTTATGTGGCCTATAGGAGATATATTGCCACCTACAGCAGTTGTAGGACGCGCAACTGTAATAGAACTTGATTACAGCGGCAGATATTATAAAGATTTTCTCAAAACCTGTTTAATACCAATGGCATTTATTTTAGCTTTATGTACCATTTTTCTCGTTTTCAGCAATCAGCTGTCATTTTTAGTTGGAGGATAATAAATCAGGAGGTTATCATATGGGTATTATAAATTCAATTATAGAGTTCAGTTACTATTTAATTAGTGCTTTTATTGCCTTTATACTCCTGAGAGAAATTGTTAAGACCAAAGATGCTCAGGAAGCTGTACTCTATTCAGTAATAATAATCCCCTTTATTCTTAGAATATTGAGGATTAAATGAGGTGAATTAAGATGTCTAGTAAAAAATTAATTATTATTAAACTATTAACTGCTGTTCTGATAATTACTGCTCTGGTTATATCTGCTCGATCTTTTCTTGCTCACAGAAATTACAAAGAAACAGTAGTTGCAGGTCCATCTGTAACTGAAGTTAAAACTTTGGGTGATTATTTTGAACCTATTAAAAATACTGTCGCAGATTGTAACATCTATATATTAGACAGCGGAAAACCAGGTGCTATCTTCTTTGTGATTGGGGGAACTCATCCCGAAGAACCAGCTGCTAATCTCAGTGCCGAAATTCTCGCTGAGAATGCTACATTAGAAAAAGGAAAACTGATTGTTGCCATTAGAGCCAACAGAAGTGCTTCGACAGTAACTAGGCCTGGTGATGCCTACCCACAGTTTTATACTATAAAAACTGACTGGGGAGAAAAAAAATATCGAATGGGTGACAGATGGACAAATCCTTTAGATTCCTGGCCTGATCCAGAAGTATATGTTCACTATCCCAGTAAACAGATGTTAGCTTATATGGATATTAGAAATTTCAATAGAACCTGGCCCGGCAAAAAAGACGGCTCTTTTACAGAACAGGTAAATTACGCTTTTATGCAGATTATCAAACAGGAAAAAGTGGATTTATTTATTGACTTTCATGAGGCAGAATTGGAATATCCGGTAATAAGTACTATCGTTGCTCACGAATCGGGCCGAAATATAGCAGCAATGGCTTCTATGATGCTGACAGATATGGAATTTGAAAAACCAATCAGTATGGAATTTTCCCCTAAATCCTTACATGGACTCTCTCATCGAGAGGTAGGAGATTATTCAGATGCCATCTCACTTCTTTTTGAAACTCCGGAACCATTTTTAGACCGAGTTAGAGGAATAACAGATGAACATTTACTTTTAGAAGGAAAAGATCCTTTTGTTCAGCGAGCTGGAGAATTTGGTCTGCTGTATGAAACTATTGATGAAGATGGCTGGCCAATTGAAGTCCGAGTTGGAAGACACTGTTCTACTGCACTAATGGTTGCTCAGATCTGGAACCAAATGAACCCCGGAAAGGAGATAAAAATTAAAAATGTACCTAAATATGCAGAAATTATAAAAAATGGGGTTGGCCATTACTTTAAAAATCCGGCTAATATGGATTCAGATCGTATTTATTATGAATAAACAATTTGAAAGGGGAGATCTCTGAATGAAAAGAAAAATTACTACTTCTACAGTTCTGTTGTTAATTATCACTTTAGTTCTTAGTGGATCTACTTTTGCCTGTACTGATATTGTTGTTGGCAAGAATGCTTCAACCGATGGTTCGGTAATAACTTCTCACACAGTTGATGGACGATATGACTCGCGCATACAAATTATTCCTGCTCAGGACCATAAAGCCGGAACTATGGCACCTGTCTATGAAAATATTGTTTATGCTGACCACAAAGATCTAGTAAAACTTGGTGAAATACCAGAAGTAGAACATACATACAAATACTTCCATGGCGCTTATCCTTATGCAAATGAACATCAGCTAATAATAGGGGAAACAACTATCGTTGGAGCACCTGAAACTGCCAATAGTGATGAGGCAATTATGACAATAGAACAGCTGGAAGTATTTGCCCTGCAGAGATGTAAGACTGCCCGTGAAGCTGTAAAACTTATGGGAAAACTTGCTGAAGAATATGGATTCAGGGAATCATGTTACCGTGGTGAATGTCTGACAGTTACTGATCCAAATGAAGCATGGGTTTTTGAGGTTTTTGGTGTAGGACCAATGTGGACAAAAGATAGCGGCAAACCTGGTGCTGTATGGGCAGCTAAAAAAGTACCAGATGGTCATATAACTGTTGTCCCAAATATAAGTAGAATTGGTGAAATACCAGAAAACCATGCAGACATGGAAGATATTTTAGTTTCTGATAACTATAAAGAAACTGCTGTAGAACTGGGCATATATGATGAAACAGAAAGTAAATTTTTCTGGAACAAAGTCTATGGTGATATGGATAATCACCCATGGGAACCTGGGTGCAGCAACAGATTGTGGCGTGTTTATAATGAATTAGCACCTTCTGGAAACTGGAAATTCGAAAATGCTCATAACTATCCTTTCTCAGTTAAGCCAGATAAAAAAGTTTCTATACATGATGTTATCGCACTCTTCAGAGATACAAATAAAAATACCAAACATGATGTTACAGAACAGGATGGCTGGTTCTATGAGAATAGTAAAGGAGAAAAAGTTAAAAGCAATCTGGCAACCCCTCAGGTAGCAGGTGACATGATAGAATTACTTGATTTAAATAATTATCGACCTATTGCGCGCTACTACTGCTCCTACTTCTTTGTTTCTCAGGCAAGAAGCTGGCTGCCAGATGAAATTGGTGGTGTAGTCTGGTTTGGACTTGATAATCCAGAAAATAGTCCATTTATTCCAATGTATGTAGGAATTGAAGATGTTCCAACTTCCTGGAAAACTCTTAACAGAGATAAATTTGACAGAGATTCAGCCTGGTGGGCTTTTGCTCAGGTTGATGATTTTGTTAACTTAAGGTATGGAGAGTTAAGAGAAAAAGTTGACTCTGTCCTCAATCCAATGCAGAATCATATCTTTGAACTTCAGGATCAGATTGAAGAAAAAGCAATGATCCTAAATATTACCGAAGATCAAGATGCTGTAAAAGAACTTTTAACAAATCATACTAATTCCCTAATGCACTGGACAGAAAATCGCTACTGGAAACTGGCAGATGAGCTTTACTACGAAATTAATAATAATAATAATTAAGGGGGCAAATTAAATGTTTAATAAAAAATTACTTTCAGTTACACTTTCGGTATTACTTATAGTCTTTTTAGGTGTTTCAGCTGTTAATGCCTGTACTTCAATTATGGTCGGTAAGGATGCTTCTACTGATGGATCAGTTATGACAACACACACCTGTGATGGAAACTATGATGCACGTATTCAAATTATTGAAGGCCAAAAATTTGAAGATGGAGCTATGACAACAGTGTACAAAACACGCTGTCATGATGGAATCCCTGGTTATAATGTAACAGAATTAGGTAAAATTCCTCAGGTAGAAGAAACATATACTTACTTCCACATTGCTTATCCATTTATGAATGAACATGGAGTTATGATTGGTGAAGCTACTTTCAGTGGTAGAAGTGAACTCGGCAATACAGATGCAATTTTAATGATTGAAGAATTAGAAAGACTTGCTCTGCAGAGAGCTAAAACTGCCAGAGAAGCAGTACAAGTTATGGGTAAGCTGGCAGAAAAGTATGGTTATGGTGATGGAGGAGAATCACTTACTGTAATCGATGGTAAAGAAGCATGGATGTTCGAAATTGTAGGTCCTGGACCACTCTGGTCTCCCGGCAGCGGCAAACCTGGTGCTGTATGGGCTGCTAAAAGAGTTCCAGACGGACATATTAGTGTTGTAGCTAACAGAAGTAGAATCGATACTCTTGACCTTGATGATCCTGATAAAGCAATGGCATCTGATAATGTAAAATCATTTGCAGAAGAAATGGGCTGGTGGGATCCTTCTGAAGAGTTCCTGTTCTGTGAAGCATATAATCCAAATCCATATGGAGCAGAATATTATCAGAAGCGCCGCGAGTGGAGAGTCCTTTCTAAACTTGCTCCATCCCAAAACTTTGATCCTAAAGCAGACCGCTATCCTTTCTCTGTAAAACCTGACAAGAAGGTTTCAGCACAGGACTTAATGGCACTTAAGCGCGACCATTATGAAGGTACAAGATTTGATCTTACAGAAGGCCTCGCAGCTGGCCCATTTGGCACACCTAACAGATATGCCACACCTTCTTTTGTAAAACCTGAAGGCAAAAAGGATATGGACTGGGAAAGAGCTATCTCAATGTTCCGCTGTGCCTATAGTTTTGTTGGACAGGCCAGAGGATGGATGCCATCTCCAGTAAGATCAGTACTCTGGTTCGGCGAAGATGCTCCTCATTCTACCTGTTATGTGCCTGTATATAGTGGTACTAAAGAACTGCCTGAATCATTTACTTCTGGCAGAAGAGACAAATTTGATAGATCTTCAGCCTGGTGGGCATTTGATTTTGTATCCAACTGGGCAGATCTTAAATACTCATATATGATTGAAAATATTAAAGCAATGCAGGAAAAATATGAAGGTAAATTCTTTAAAATGCAGCCTGCAATTGACAAAGCTGCTGTAGAAATTTATAATATTCATGGTAAAGAAACCACTGAAGATTTTCTAACAGAATACAGCTACAATAATGCTAAAAAAGTTGTAGATGCATGGTGGGAATTCGCTGATGAGATGATTTATAAATATAATGATGGTTATATAAATCATCCAGATAAAATAGAATCTGTTGGATATCCTACAGAATGGCTGGAAGAAGTAGGTTTTGGAGAAGGAACTGCAGCAGAGTAATTTCTAAAAAATTAAATATATGATTGTATGAGGTGGGTTTTTTACTCACCTCTTTATTTTACTCAAAAGATAGCATATAGTAATAGTGGGAGTTTCAAATAAAATATTTAAAATTGATATATAGTTTTTCAACAAAAATAAAATCCGACCACCTGTTTTCAGAATCTTAAAAGCTGAAATAGGTAAGTCGGATTTTTATTATTTTAAATAATATTCTCAAACAAATATTCCTGCTCAGTTAAAAATAATTTGTTTAAATACTTAATTACTAAATTTATTTTAACACGAATTTCCTGCGGCTATATCTCTGATCTTTCTGACCTTAATTATATTATAATTAAATAGAACTTTAACAAAGTAAGCGTAAAGAGGAATATTTATCAGCTGACTTAATACCCGCGGCGGCATTATCACTTTAAATGGTACTGCAAAAAGCATATTGATAAAATATGGAACTAAAAACAGTGATGTTATTATCTGTCCAACCGCTATAGAAATAAGCAGTATTGGTAATGTTCTACACCTCTTTAATACATAAAAAACCATTACTCCCGGTATAAAACCGGTTAAAAATGATGTAAGTGTAAAATGAGGCATATATGCTCCCATAGGATTAATAAAATATCCCAAAAAATCTGCTAATGCTCCTACTATTCCTCCAGCAAGAGGACCTAAAGCAACACCTGCAAAAATAATTGGTAGTGATCCAAAACCAATCCTTACTCCTTCAACACCAGCAATCGGTATCCTAATACTCAATATTCGGGTTAATATGATACTCAATGCTGTCAAAAAAGATAAATAAGCAATTCTTTTTGTTGTAATTTTCATTTTTACACACACCTCCCCCTCTTTGGGTCATGATAGGACTGCACCAAAGAAAGAGGATACTTTGATGACAGCGGACGCGACAAAGAGAACGCAGTTTTTAACTTACTAAAACTTTCGTTTCAGAGCAACGTCCCATCTCTGAACACATTTACGCCTCTTGCCTACTCTATCACTAAAAATATTTATATTTAAAATTATACAGTTATTCCTTTCAATCCTCTGTTAAATTCAAAACAATTATGCAAGTTTTTGTAATCTGCATATAATTTTTCTATTTTGAAATTGACGCTCCTCGGGGCAAGCCCACGAGGATTCCTTATTCATAGAACCTAGCCTTATAACAGCTTTTAATATATAAAATAACCTAAACCCTAGATCATCAGGGTTTAGGAATTATTACTTTTATCTGTTTTTCACTTCAGATTTCAGATCTTCAATAATTTCATCAAAACGCTGTGTGAACATCTTCTGAAAATTAGCTATCTGCTGTGCAAATTGATTTTTAGTTTTACTATCCATACCTGGCTCTTCTTTCATGACTGTTCTTCCATCTGCAGTCTGAACAGCTTTCATCTGGCCCTGACTATTTTCCATATGATCTTTAATCTGTTTTTCTATCTGTTTTTTCTGCTGTTCATACTGCTGCTGCAGATTTGCTGCCTGTGTAAATGTCTGCTCTAAAAATGAAGTTTTTTCTCCTGAGATTAAATTCTCCACTGCAATTATACCTTTTTTTCTTCTTTCAATCTGTTCAGGTGTATTGCGAAGTCCAATTGATTCGATTAACATCAGCTGGGCTTCGATTAATTCTTCTTTATTTTTAGTCTTTAGTTTTTCCCAAAGATCATCCGCATCAATATCTCCTCTAAAAAATTCAGCTAAAATAGGTTTTATTTCCTCTCTTACTTCAAGAGAATTAACCCCTTCCGCAGAATCAGACATTTTTTCTGCTCTTTCTAAAGCAATTTCATATGCACTTTTCACTGCCTATCACTCCTCCTTAAATAGAGCAAAAAATCTATCCTGATAAGATTTAAAAACACCCCATCTGTCAAGTTCCTGTTTTAATCTAGAAGGATCTTCATCTCCTTTTTTAACTTTCTGAAACATTTTTTCAATTTCTTCACTTGCAGCAATAGGTAGTCCTTCCAGATTGCGGGTTACTACCGAATAGCCTTTTTCATCTGTGCTTAAATAGCCTTTTTCTTCATAATACGGCATCTGAGATTTATAGGCACTTTTGATCATCAAACCCTGAATAAATTTCATCAGGGACACATCCCACAATTCATCAACTCCCTGTATAATTACATAAATACTGTCTTCACCACTATTCATATTTTCTTCTATCGCTCTACTGCAGTTTTCAATATTTTTGGAAACTGTAAAAGTTCTTATTGATTCTTTTCGGTAATTCATCTTATACATAAGAGCGGCAAGATCAGGATTATTTCTAGAAATCATCTGCATTGCTTTTTTAGCTTCACTACTAAATCCATCCATATTTATCATATAATCCGGAGTCAATAATTTTGGCTTTTCCCATGTTATCTTGCCTTCACGCACTTTTGTTTCTGGGCCCTCTTCTGGAAACTCTTCCAAATAATATGGTTCAGCAAGTACAAAGTAGTGGAGTGTCGTTTTCTTAGATGTGGAAATTAAATCTTCTGGTTCAGCAAGAATTTCTGTATTATCCAGAACATATTTAATTCTTTCTCTATCCCTCATAATATTTACTCCTCCTCTCTGGCTTAACCGGAGAGATTAATTCACCTCTCTAATTACAGTATATTATATATTAAACTAGTAAATCAAGTCAAAAACAAAATCCAACTGGACTTCTTTTCTAAAATATTCTATTTGTTTTGATAATTCATTAATATTCTTCCGAGAATACCAACAAATACAGCAGCCACAATCGCTTCTGGTATTCCATGCACAACTGCCACTGTGACTGCAGCTGAAAATGGAATATAACCCTGAAATACAGCAAGTCCTAAAACTCCTACTGTATTTACTGCAGTTCCAACAACCCCAGCAATAATTAAAGCCAAATTCTGGTTGAATCTAAAAAAGCTTCTGTAGCTGTAATATGCAGCTACACCAATTAAAAGTCTTGGTAAAACAGCGATAATCGGATCAGCAAAAATAGGATTTGTAGCCCTAATAAAACTAAAAATACCAAAAATTAATCCGATCATTATCCCAACAACTGGTCCTTCCAGAATACCTCCTAAAATAACAGGAAGGTGCAGAATAGTTACATGTCCTGCCGGTGTAGGAACTGGAATCAGCCCCAGCCCTGTACCACCCAATATAATAGAAATAGCCCCCAACATACCAGCAATAACTATTTTTCTCGTTTCAATTCTTATTTTATTTTCCTCCCATCCCGGTCCTCTGATCCAGGTGGACCATATTGATATTTACAGCTTATACTGGTGCGGCCTCATTTAAAGTTACCACCCATTACTGTATGTAAAATTATTATAATATTTTTTTAAAACTAAAACAAGTTTTTTTAGCAAAAGATGTCACCACTACATTTTTCCTGTCATCTGCTTCAAAAAGTTTATTATTTTCTGGTCTGCTTCAATATTTTTTAAATGTTTTAAAAGTTCTTCTGAAGAAAAATATCTCAAAAAACGGGCAAGATAATTACCTAACTGCTGGTTTTTTATTTCTGCAGAAATCTGTTTATAAAATAATGAAGCCCCCATCTCGTAATAAGAAAGTTTAAAAGCAGCAACAAGACGATAAAAATTAAGATAATCATCATTAAGATATTCACCATAAGGTATATCAGTTAATATACTACCCGGATCTCCAAAACGCAGAACAGCTTCATAATATGCTATTGTATCAAAGTAACTCTTCACTTCTGCTTCTTTAAGATTATTAATTAATCTCTCTTCTTCCTCTTCTTCAAGTTTATCCTGATACTTGAGCAGCCGCAATCTTGCATAATTTTTTGCGGGAGTATCCATTTTATCTTTCTCTAGTTTTGAGATAATATTTTTGATTTCTGTTATAGTTTTATTTTCAGCCTTACCAAGAGAAATTTCTTCTCTTTCCAGTACAGACAGTTTTAAAAAAAGCAGACTGCTATAAATATCTTTTGTATTTAGAGAATCAACTCCTTCAATTTTTTGACTTTTAAGCAGTTTTATTAAGAATTTCTCCTGATATTCACCTTTGCCCCCGTCTTCCAAAAGCATCAAAACAGCTACAAGAAAACTTTCGTTTTCCCCTATATAATTATTAAATTTCCTCAAAAATTCAAACAGTGCATTAGAATTTTCATAATCTATCAGATATTTAAGGTAATCTGATGCTATCTGCCACAAATGAAAATGTCCGCTTTCTTGATCAGCAGCCAGTTCAAATGCTTTCCTAATATTATTTCCGGCATCATTAATTTTACCCTGCTTATAATTATAGAGGTAGAGCATTCTATAAAAATTGGGGTTTTCTTTATTTGCATTTTCAATTTCATTTATATATTTTTCAAATTCAACATATAATTCTGCCGCCAGCATACGGGCCAGTATATCAATTACAATTGGAGAATCATCTGGAATAATATTTTTCAGTTTTAAAAGTATATCTCCTGCTTTTTTCTTATCTTTCTCAAGCCTGAGATTATCTATTTTTCCGAAACCGGAAAATACAGCCACTGCTTTGTTGAGTGCTTCTTTCTTAGTGAGATTAGCATTTTCTTTTAAATTAAATTTATCTTCCAAAAAATCATTTAAAAAAGAAACAACCCTCATATTATTTAAGCTCTGCAGCTTTTCATAATGTTTTTCCCAGAGAGAAAGAGCGCTTAAAATATCATCCAGATCCATTAGGGTTTCTAATCTGAAAATTAACAGCTGAATATTTTCTGGTTCAAGTTTCACAGCCCGGTCAATTATTTCCGAAACTCTTATATAATCATCTTTATATTTATATACTTCTGCATATGATATTAAAAGAGAAACAGACTCACCTTTTTTCTCAAGTAAATGTCTGACAATATCTTCTGCTTTATCAATCTTATCCTCATCCAAAAGTATACTTACAAATGGTGGAATAAAAGCTTCATCAAGATCAGTTTTCATAAGCTGCCAGCCGTGTTTTAAATATTTAGCTGCATCTCTGTAAATACCTTTCTGCAAATTATAAACTATTAACGGCAGTAAAAAAGCAGGCTCTTCTGGATAATCCTTAACTGCATTCTGCAGAAGAACAATCATATCTTTTTCATCGTCTGTCTCTTTTACTGCCTGATAATATTCATCTTTGGAAAGCTCTGGAGTATTATTTAAACAGCATTTTTTATATTTTTTTCCACTTCCACAGGGGCAGCTCTCATTGCGCCCAATATCATAATTTTTAACAGTATTATCTTCTCTTCTATTTTTTATCATATTTTTGACTGATGTCAGTGTATTCATATTTTTCCTGCCTTTCTTTTTAATATTAAATTACACTGACAATTATAACTTATATACTTCAATATTTCAATTTACTGTCTGCACCTTTTGTTTTAAGTCTTCAAATAAACTGTATATTACAGGTACAGCAATCACAGCTGTCAAAATCACCATAATTATTATATTGGTTAATTTATTTATTTTCATAGATCAACATCCCCTTCAAAATGAATGAACATTCATTCCTGGCGAATATAAAAACCAGCTGTCTAAAATACAGCTGGACTTATATCTTATTTCAAATTCTAAAATATATTAAAGAGATGGAGTTTTTACATTTAGTACTTCAAATTTATCTCCCTGATCTGCCTTTAATTCCATTTTTGTATTTGGAGGACATGTAATTATAGTTCCAGCTTCCACAACACTTGATTCATCACCAATTCTTAAAGTTCCTTTACCATCTACCACATAGAAAAACACATCTACCGGTACCTGATGAGTGGGAACAATATCACCTTCAGAAAGAATTAGATTCATAACCTGTGCATTATCATGTTTTAAAACTGCTTTAGCAATTACACCTCTTTTATTTTTATTTCCTTCTAATTCACTTAATTTGATAATTTCCATATTTACCATCCCTTTCATTGCTAATAATTTGTATATGATCTTTCCTATCCTTAGTATATTACTATAGTTTATTAGCTTCTATGATATATTTGACCCTCCTCGGGGCAAGCCCACGAGGATTCCTGCTTCTTAGAAGTGGTAACCCACCATCTCCACAGGCTTAAAATCCTGTTAGCCCAACAGTATATCCTCTAACTTGCCTTTTGTATT